>PLZU01000027.1 GCA_003152275.1 Actinomycetota bacterium | reverse complement strand
CTTCAGGCGTACTTCCGGATCAACGCCGAGAACATGGGCCAGTTCGAGCGGACGCTGATCCTCGTCGACGAGGGCGCCTACGTGCACTACGTCGAAGGGTGCACCGCTCCCATCTACTCGACCGACTCGCTGCACAGTGCCGTTGTCGAGATCGTCGTGAAGGACGGCGCGCGCTGCCGTTACACGACGATTCAGAACTGGTCGAACAACGTCTACAACCTCGTCACAAAGCGCGCCGTCGCGTACAAGGACGCGACGATGGAGTGGGTCGACGGGAATCTCGGGTCGAAGCTGACGATGAAGTACCCGGCGATCTGGCTGATGGGCGACCGCGCGCACGGCGAAGTGCTCTCGATCGCGTTCGCCGGCAAGGGCCAGCACCAAGACGCGGGCGGCAAGTGCGTCCACGTCGCGCCGAACACGACGTCGATCATCACCTCGAAGTCGATCTCCAAGAACGGCGGGCGCGCCGGCTACCGCGGGCTGCTCCAGGTGGACAAGAGTGCGAGGGGCGCGAAGTCGAAGGTGGTCTGCGATGCGCTCATCCTCGACGAGGAGTCGCGCTCCGACACCTACCCGTACATGAAGATCGACGCGGACGAGGTCGACATCGGCCACGAGGCCACGGTGTCGAAGATCGGCACGGAGCAGCTCTTCTACCTGATGTCGCGCGGCCTCAACGAGGCCGAGGCGAGCGCGATGATCGTGTCCGGCTTCGTCGAGCCGATCACGAAGGAGCTGCCGCTCGAGTACGCCGTCGAGATGAACCGGCTGATCCAGCTGCAGATGGAGGGCTCGGTTGGCTAAGGCGGAGGCCCTCGAGGCCTACCGCAGCCTCCCGATCCCCGACACCACCGAAGAGCACTGGCGCTTCACCGATCTGCGCGGCTTCGATCCGGACGCGAACTTTCCACAACCCTGGACAGTCCAGGGTAACGAGAGCGTCACGACGATGCTCGACTTGGACGTGGCCGGTTACGCCACGGTTACCGCGGACGGCATCGACATTTCACAACTGCCCGAGGGCGTGCGCTTCGAGCCGCTGCCCGAGGACTACGAGCGGCTGTACTCGCTCGTCGGCTGGGACGAGAAGTTCGCGGCCCACAACGCAGCGATGTGGAAGCACGGGCTGCTCGTGGTCGTGCCGAAAGGTCTCGTGCTCGAGAAGCCCCTGTACGTTCGCATCGCGGTAACCGGACAGACGTTCTGGCGCCTCGTCGTCGTCGCCGAGGAAGGCTCGCGCGCGTCGCTGATCGAGGAGTACGCATCGCCGGATGCTGCGACGGAGGCATATTCGAACGCGGTCACGGAGCTCTTCGTCGAGTCGAATGCAAAGCTCGAGTACGTCTCGTTGCAGAACCTCTCCACGGAGACGTGGCACTTTGCGTCACACCACGCGCGCGTCGAGCGTGATGCAGAGCTCGACTGGGTCGCCGGCGGCTTCGGGTCAAAGCGCGGCAAGACGCGGATCCGGAACGACCTGAACGGCCAGGGCGCCACGTCGCGCGTAACCGGCGCGTACTTCGCCGACGGCACCCAGCATCTCGACTACGACACCTTTCAGGAGCACATCGCGCCGAACTGCGAGTCGGACTTCGCGTTCAAGGGAGCGTTGAGAGACAGCGCGACCGCTGTGTGGCGCGGGATGATCCGTGTCGAGCCGGAGGCGCAGAAAACGAACGCGTACCAGGAGTGCCGCAACCTGATGCTGAGCCCGACGGCGCACGCGGTGCCGATCCCAGGCCTCGAGATCATGGCAAACGACGTGCGCTGCACCCACGGCGCCACCGTGAGCCGCGTCGACCGCGAGCAGCTCTTCTATCTGATGACTCGCGGCCTGCCGCGCGCCGAGGCCGAGCGCATGGTCGTGCGCGGCTTTTTCCAGAACGTGCTCGACCGCATCGAGCTCGAGCCCGTCCGCCAGGCCGTCACGGCCGCGCTCGAGGCCCGCATCCCGCAGGCCTAGGCCAGCGGGATCCCGCCCCTCGCCTCCGCCTCTCACCCGGGGGAACCTTGAATCCAGTCTCCGTCTCATCCAGAACTTAGAGGAGCCTGCAGAATCTAAGGTCCAAGCGACGAGGGGAGATTGACGTGGAACCGGCCGAGGTAAGCGAGCGGCTAGAGCAGGCGCTCTTCGAGATCCGGCGCGTGATCGCCGGCCAAGATCAGATGCTGGAGCGCGTGCTCGTCTGTCTGCTTGCGCAGGGCCACCTCCTGATCGAAGGCGTCCCCGGCCTCGCGAAGACGCTGACGATCAAGACCACCGCCGGTGTGCTTGGCGGCACGTTTGCGCGCGTGCAGTTCACGCCCGACCTCGTCCCGGCCGACCTCGTCGGCACGCGGGTCTACCGGCCCGATAAGGGGGCGTTCGACACAGAGCTCGGCCCCGTCTTCTGCAACTTCCTGCTCGCCGACGAGATCAACCGTGCGCCCGCGAAGGTGCAATCGGCGCTCCTCGAGGTGATGCAGGAGCGCCAGGTCACGATCGCGCACACGACGTACCCGGTGCCCGATCCGTTCCTCGTCATGGCGACGCAGAACCCGATCGAGTCGGAGGGCACCTACCCGCTGCCGGAGGCTCAGGTCGACCGGTTCATGCTCAAGATCCTCATCGACTACCCCGACCACGACGAAGAGCTGACGATCGTCCAGCGCCAGTTGATTGCAGCGCCCGAGTTGCGTGAGGCGCTCAGCCTCGACGACCTGAAGGAGCTGCAGCGGCAGGTGTTCGACGTCTACGTCGACCCGTCCCTCATCAGCTACGCCGTGCAGCTCGCAACGGCGACGCGCCGGCCCGGCCCGCAGCACGCGGAGTACATCTCCTTCGGCGCCAGCCCCCGCGGGCCGATCAGCATCACGCAGGCCTCGCGCGCCCTGGCGCTCATTCGCGGCCGCGACTACGTCACGACCGACGACGTGCGCGCACTCGCGAAGGACGCGCTCCGCCACCGCCTCGTGCTTAGCTACTCGGCCCTCGCGGAAGGAGTCACAGCGGACAGGATCCTCGACTCCGTGCTCGCGTCGGTGCCTGTGCCCGAGGTGAGCCTGTCGCGGCCGTGAACGCCGGGCCGTTCCTCCGCTCAGCTACTCCGGATCGTCCCGGGCCCGGCCCGCTGCCGGCGGAGGCGCTCCGCGCGCTCCAGATCGAGGTCGGCCGCCGTCTGCAAGGGATGCTCGCCGGCGACTATCGCTCGTCGCAGTACGGCGACGGCGTCGAGCTCGCGCAGGTGCGGCCGTACGTTCCGGGCGACGACGTGCGGAGGATCGAATGGAACGTCACGGCGCGGATGGGCGAGCCCCACGTCCGCGTCAACCTTGCCGAGCGCGTCCTCGTCACCTGGCTCCTGCTCGACACGTCTCCATCGATGCACTTCGGCACCAGCGACCGTCGGAAGGCCGACGTCGCGGACGGAGTAGCGATTGCGGTCGGACACATCGCAACGCGACGCGGCAACAGGCTCGGCGTGCTCACGTTCGGCGACTCGCGCCCGGTGACGCTGCCGCCCCACCAAGGACGCGTCGGCCTGCTCGGCCTGCTCGAAGCGTTGCAGCGGGAACCGGAGCAGAAGCCGCTCGGGGCAACGTCGCTCGGCGACGCGATCTCCCGCGCCGCAGCGATCACGCGACAGCGCGGCGTCGTCGTGATCGTTTCCGACTTTCGCGGGCCGCTCGACTGGCGGAAACCACTACTCCAGCTGATGAGCCGGCACGAGGTGCTCGCGGTCGAGATCCGCGATCCGCGCGAGCAGGAGTTACCCGACGTCGGCGATCTGTGGCTCGTCGACCCGGAGACAGGGCGCCAGATACGTGTCGACACGCGTAGCCGGTCGCTGCGCGAGTGCTTCGCCGAGGCGGCCGAGGTGGAACGAAGCGGCGTTGCGCGCGTCCTCTCGGCGCTCGCCGTACCGCACGCGGTGCTCTCGACCTCGGGCGACTGGCTGCGGCCATTCGCGGCCTTCCTCGGAGCGCGCCGGTGAGCTTCAGCCAACCGCTCGCACTGATCGCGCTCATCGTGGTGCCGGTGCTCGTCGCCCTCTGGCGCCTCCAGGAGCGCAGACGCGAGACGCAGGCGGCAGCGTTCTCGACGCCGGCGCTGATCCCGAACCTCGTTTCCGGACGGCCAGGACGGCGGCGCACGATCCCGCTGGGAATCCTCCTGCTCGCGCTCGTCGCGCTGATCGTCGGCACCGCGCATCCCCACGCGAACGTCAGGGTCCCACGCAAAGAGGCAACGGTCGTGCTCGCGATCGACGTGTCGCGCTCCATGACAGCGCAGGACGTACGGCCGACCCGCCTCGACGCCGCACGACACGCGGCGGAGGCCTTCCTCGCCAAAGTGCCGAAGGAATACAGCATCGCCGTGGTCGGGTTCGGTACGCGCGCGTTCGTGGCGCTGCCGCCGACCATCGACCGCGTGCTCGCGCACGACGCGCTCGCCTCGCTCGCTCCGAGCGAAGGGACCGCAATCGGCGACGCGATCGCGCTCTCCACGAAGCTCGCGACGCGACAAAGGACGACTGACGGGATCATGCCGCCGACCTCGGTGCTCCTCATCTCCGACGGCACTCGCGACGGCGGCCGAACGGCACCACTCACGGCGGCGCGCCAGGCGCGCGCCGCGCACATCCCGGTGTCGACGGTGCTGGTCGGCACCGTGAACGGCGTCGTCACGGACAAGCTCGTCGGCGGCTACGAGGAACAGATCCGCGTGCCTCCGAGCCCCGGCACGCTGCAGCAGATCGCGCGACTGAGCGGCGGCCAGTTCTTCCGCGCCCGCACGAGCGCAGCCCTCACGTCGGTCTACAAGAAGCTCGCGACACGGATCGGTCATCGCACGGAGAACCGTCAGATCACGGATCTCTTCGCCGGCGGCGGCATCATCCTCTTGCTCGTCGGCGGCGGCCTTTCCACGCTCTGGTTCCGGAGGCCGGTTCCGTGAGGCGGCTGCTCATCCTCGCAACGCTCGCGACTGCCTGCGCCGTCGCCGCGGCGCCCGCGTACGCGACGAACGAGTGCCGCGGCCTACAGGTGTGCGTGCCGGTGGCGGGGCCGTGGGTGCTCGCCTCGCCGGGGCAGGTGGAGTTCCAGCTTGCGTGCCCCAAACGCTTCGTCGTCGGCGGTCTCGATGCGGAGCTCTCGAGCCGCGGGATCGACATCGGGTTCGTCGGCAACCTCGGCAGTCCCGTGAACCCGGGCATTACGACCTCGAAAGATGCGGTTTTCCTCGGGCGCCTCGTGCGCGGTCGCGACCCGGCGGCAAGCTTCCGCCCGCACATCGGCTGCGTACCGGCCTCGGGAGGCGGACAACGGAGCCCTACCGCGTATCACGCCTTCGCGCCCGGGAAACCGAGCATCCGGCACGTAACCCAGATCGCCGTGCGACCGGGTCGGACGCGGCACTACGTCGGACGCTGCGCGCGCAACGAAAAGCTCGCGGCAGCGACCCACGCGATCGGCTTCTTCGGTGACGCGCCGCCGTCCGTCTCGCTCGCTCGCTCGGTTCAGGTCGCGCAGACCGTGCGCGCCGGGCGCGTGGAGCTGACGATCCGCGCAGGCCGCGCGATCGCCGGCAGCCGCGCCGTCGTCCAACTCGACCTCGTCTGTGCGCCTCGATGACGTTCGGCAATCCACTCCTGCTCCTGACGCTCCTGGTGATCCCCGCCGCGCTCGTCGCGTACCGGCTGGCGGCGCGGCGTCGGATGGAGTACGCGGTGCGCTACACCAACGTCGACGTGCTCGCGTCGGTGGTCGCGACCGGCCGCCCGTGGCGGCGCTGGCTCATGGCCGGCGTGTTCCTGCTCGCGATCGCCACGTTGTGCGCCGCGCTTGCGCGACCACACGTACATCGACTCGTCGTGAACGACAATGCGACGATCGTCCTCGTCCTCGACGTCTCCGGCTCGATGGAGTCGCAGGATGTGAAGCCGACCCGGCTTGCGGCGGCGCAACAGGCGTTGCACACGTTCCTCGCCAAGGTGCCGGCGCGCCTCAAGGTCGGGCTCATCCTGTTCGCCGGCGAAGCGGAGGTCGCGACGCCACCGACGACCGACCACGCCCTCGTTGGTCAGGCAGTCGACGACGCGGGCTACTTCCGCGGCTTCGGCGGCACTGCAATCGGCGATGCAATCGCGACTGCCGTGCAGGTCGGCCTGCGATCAGCCGGCTTGACCGGGAGCTCCATCACGGCGTCGGCGGCGCCACGGAGCCTCGCGGACTATGTCGCGGCGAAGCCGCGTGCGGCGAGCACGCTCGTGTCGATCCTCTTCCTTTCGGACGGCCACCAGACGCGCGGCGTCCTCTCACCCCTTGCGGGCGCCAACAAGGCGCGCGCGGCCGGTATCCCCGTGTACACCGTCGCGCTCGGGACGACAGGAAACACAACGATGCGCGGCTTCCCGGGCGGCTTCAACGGCGGCGGCGGCGCTGTGCCGGGTGGCGGCTTCGGGTTCGGCTCACGTGGGCTCGCACCCGATCCAAAGACGCTCCGCGCGATTGCCGAACGCACGGGCGGCAAGTTCTACCGCGCCCGCTCGGCCGGCGCGGTCGAGGCGGCGTACTCAACGCTCGGTTCGAAGCTCGGCCGCACGCCCGGCAACATCGAGGTGACCAGTTGGTTCCTCGCGGCAGGTGCGTTCCTGCTCGTGCTCTCGGGCGTGCTGTCAGCGCTCTGGTCGCCGCGGCTGCCGTAGCTGCCGTAGCTGCCGTAGCTTAAGCCCGAACGTTATTCCCCGTCGTGCCGTACCAGAGGTACGGCACGACGCAAGGGGGAACCTCTCGGTTCCCCCGAGCCCCCCTCCCCGGTACGCCCGTGAGCAGGCTCACGCGCGCACCAGCGGCTTGTACTTGATGCGGTGCGGCTCGAGCGCCTCGGCGCCGCGGGTCTCCGTGACCCACTCGGCGTACTCGCCCCAGCTGCCCTCGAACCAGGTCGTCTGCGAGTCCCCCTCGAACGCGAGGATGTGCGTCGCTACACGATCGAGGAACCAGCGATCGTGGGTGATCACCACCGCGCAGCCCGCGAAATCGAGCAGCGCGTCTTCGAGAGAGCGCAGCGTGTCGACGTCGAGATCGTTCGTCGGCTCATCGAGCAGCAGCACGTTGCCGCCGCTTGCAAGCAGCTTCGCGAGGTGCACGCGGTTGCGCTCTCCGCCGGAGAGATCGCCGACGCGCTTCTGCTGATCACCGCCCTTGAAGTTGAACCAGGACACGTACTGCCGCGAGTTCACTTCACGTTTGCCGAGGATGATGTTGTCGGCACCGCCACTGATCTCCTTCCAGACGGTGTTCGCCGCAACGAGCCCGCCGCGGGACTGGTCGACGTACGCGAGCTGGACAGTGTCACCGACGCGCAGCACACCGCCGTCGGGGAGCTCCTCGCCCGCGATCATCCGGAAGAGCGTTGTCTTGCCGGCGCCGTTCGGGCCGACGACGCCGACGATGCCGGCGGGCGGTAGCGAGAACGTCAGGTCCTCGACGAGCAGCTTGTCGCCGAACCCCTTCTGGACACTCTCAGCCTCGATGACGACGTCACCGAGGCGTGGGCCCGGCGGAATGTGGATCTCCACCTTGTCGAACTTCACGTTTTGCTCGTCAGCGAGCATTTGCTCGTAGGCACCGAGGCGCGCCTTCGACTTCGCATGCCGCGCGCGCGGGCTCATCCGCACCCACTCGAGCTCACGCGCGAGCGTGCGCTTGCGTGCCGAGTCCTGCTTCTCCTCGACGGCAAGGCGCTCCTGCTTCTGCTCGAGCCACGACGAATAGTTGCCCTGGAACGGGATGCCGCGGCCGCGGTCGAGCTCGAGAATCCATCCGGCGACGTTGTCGAGGAAGTACCGGTCATGCGTGACGGCAACGACGGTGCCTTTGTAGTCGGCCAGGAAGCGCTCGAGCCACGCCACAGATTCGGCGTCGAGATGATTCGTCGGCTCGTCGAGCAGCAGCAGATCCGGAGCGGAGAGCAGCAAGCGGCAGAGTGCAACGCGCCGGCGCTCTCCGCCGGAGAGCGACTCGACGTCGCGCTCGCCCTCGGGCACGCGCAGCGCGTCCATCGCGTGATCGATGGCGATATCGAGCTGCCAGGCGTCGGCGCGGTCGATCGCGTCCTGCACCTTCGCCTGCTCGGCGAGCAGGACGTCGTAGTCCGCGTTGGGCTCCGCGAAAGCCGTCGAGATCTCGTTGAAGCGGTCGAGGAGGTCGCGCAGCGCGCGCACGCCGTCCTCCACGTTGCCGCGCACGTCTCTCTTCGGGTCGAGCCAGGGCTCCTGCTCGAGGAGCCCCACGCTTGCCCCTGGAGCGAGCTCGGCAACACCGGACGATGGCTCCTCCTTGCCGGCCATGATCCGCAGGACGGTCGACTTGCCGGCCCCGTTCGGGCCGAGCACACCAATCTTCGCGCCCGGGAAGAACGACAGGGAGATGTTCGCCAGCACCTGGCGCTCCGGGCCGTAGAACTTATCGACCCGGTACATCGTGTAGATGTATTCGCTGCTCAACTGTTTCTCGCGCCCATTGGCGGCGGACTGTACCCGATGTCCTTTCAGGCTCTTAAGCTCACAGCGTGGCGAGCTGCTGCAATCCGACCGACTACCGCAGGCTCTTCAGCCGCAAGCACGCGAGTCGTGACGCACATCGGTTCCGGCAACGCGGCCTGCGCGGCACTTCGCGGGATCTCGTCGAGCTCGCCGGCGACGTGCGCGGTGCCAGCATTCTCGATGTCGGCGGCGGTGTCGGCGCGATCGAGCTGGAGCTGCTCGCAGCCGGCGCCGAGCGGGCGACAAACGTCGAGCTCTCCGGCGGCTACGAAGAGGCGGCTGCAAAGTTGATCGCCGAGCGCGGCGTCGAAGGCCGCGTGGAGCGCCGCGTCGGCGACTTCGTCACCGCCGAGATCGAGCTGCACGACGTCGTCGTCATGCACCGGGTCGTGTGCTGCTATCCGGACGCCGACGCGCTCGTCGGCACGGCGGCCGACCACGCGCAGCGATTACTGCTGCTCACCTATCCGCAAGACGGGCCCTTGCTGCACCTGGGATTCCGCGCGATCAACCTCTGGCTTCGGCTCTCGCGCTGCGGCTTCCGTACCTACGTGCATCCGGTCACGCTGATTGACGCGGTCGCAGAGGCACACGGGCTACGGCTCGAGCGGCGCAAGCCGGCGGGGCGGCTCTGGGAGTCGGCCGCCTATCGCAGGATGCCGGTGTGACCCAGTGAGTAGCGCCCCGGCTCCGGCCAGACGCAGAGCCCGTGCGGGCCCGCACCAACCGGGATCTTCGCGAGCAAACGGCCGGTGATCGTGCTGATCGCGTAAACAACACCGTTATAGCGGCCTGTCAACCAGAGGATCTTCCCGTTGGCGGAGATGTTGCCCATGTCGGGGCTGCCCCCGCCGGGGATGTGCCACTTCTTCACAACGCGTCGGGTCGCGAACGAGATAACGGAGATCGAGCCCTCACCGCGATTCGTGACATAGAGGTAGCGCGCATTGCGACTCGGGTAAAGGCCGTGGGCCCCGACTCCTGTCGGCATGAAGCGCAGCACACGGAACGTGTTGCCGTCGACGAGCCAAACGCCGCCGGCGTTCAGGTCGGCGACGTAGAACACCGAGCCGTCCGGTGACAGCTTCACGTCCTGCGGCGCCGCGCCCGGGCGGAGCGTCAGCACGCCGTCGACACGCTGCGCTGCGATGTTCACCTTCACGAGCTGGCCCGAGAACTCGCAACTCACGATCGCGTAGCTCCCGTCTGCCGAGAAGTCCATGTGATCCGCGCCCGAGCAGGGAAGATCGAGCGAGTGATGCAGCTTGAACGTATGCGGGTCGCGAAAATCGAGCCGATGCAGGCGCTCCGCTACGACGATGGCGTAGCGCCCATCGGGAGTGAAGTACATGTTGTAGGGGTCGTCGACCGGAATGGTGCGGCCCGGCTTGCCCGTGTTGGGGTTGATCGGCGTGAGTGAGTTGCCGAGATCGTTCGTGACGTACAGCGTTTTCAGATCCCACGCGGGAACGACGTGCTGCGGCAGCGCTCCGACAGCGAAATGCTCGACGACCTTGAACGTGCGCTGGTCGATCACGTCGACCGTGCCGCTGTCGCTGTTCGGAACGTAGACGTACGGCAGAGCGTGACGCACCGCCGGACTGAAGTTTCCGACCCGGTCGGCTGCGTAGACGTTTGTGACCACCGTCTGGGCCCGGCGTGCCGCGTGCGCCGACGGGACGAGCTCGGTCAGCGACGAGACGGTTCCCGTGGCGTCGCGGCCGCCGGCGAGCAGGATGCCGCGCGCCTCGCTGACGGCGGCAAGATCCGACAGCGGCTGGCCGAGCGAGCCGACGACCCGCACTGTTCGCTTCAGCGGGTCGACCGCGACGATCCGGTCGGTGGGCGTTCCGACAGATGCGCCACGGCCACCGATCACGAACGCGGTCGTACCGATCGCCGCGGCGGCGGCGTGCGTCGTCGGCGCCGGCAGGCGGCCGATCCGGATCACCTTGCGTGTCGCAGGCACGAACGCGTACACGCCGTCGCTCGCGGTGCCGTTTTCGAGCGAGCCCCCGGCGATCACGATCCGTCCTGCGGCTGCCGTTACCGCGGCGTACCGCAACGTGTGCGGGAGGTGCGCGACGATGTGCGCACTTCCGCCCGGGCTCCACGCGACGATGGTGTCGAGCCAGCGCGTGCCGGTGTAGCCCCCGACGATGTACGCCGTGTGGCCGATGGCCGCCGCAGACTGGTCCGAGCTGCCGGACGGCAGGTGGCCGATTGCCTGTGCCGCGCCGATGCGTGGGTCGACCATCAAGATGGTGTCGATCTCCGAGACGCCGGTGCCGCCGCCGAACAGATACGTGCTGCTACCGATCTTCACGGCGGCGGAGTCGTGCAGCGCCGTCGGAATCCGGCCGACGCGTTGTGAGCCCGCGCGGGTCGCCGTGACGATCTCGTCCGAAGAGACGTCAGCCGGCGTCAGGCCGCCGAGCAACACGGCACCCCCCGCATACGGCGCGGCGGCGGCATCCTGAATCGCATTCGCGAGATTGCCGGCGGCGACCGGCACCAGGCGTCGAATCGTTGCGACTCGAAGAACTGGATCCGATGCGTTGACGGTCTTCGGCGTCCCCGATTGCACGGCCTTGTGACCGCCTCCACCGCAGCCGGCGAGGAGCGAAAGTCCGAGCAGCAGGAGAAGGGCGCCCCGGCGCATCTCGCGGATGCTGCCAGAGCCCGTGTGAACACCCCATTAATGCCGCTCTCCAACGCTTGAAGGGCAGGGCTTCCCCTGGCATCGTCAGAGCCATGCGCTCATTCGCCGTCATCGCCGCCGCACTCGCCTTCGCCCCGGCAGCGTCCGCCTGGACGACCCTGACAGGCGGCGTGGGAAACACCGTCGTCCCGTCGGTCATCGTCACGCAGGCCGGAAGCGAGCTCGTCTCGTGGGAAGCTGCGGTCGCCGGGACGATCTCCGTCTCGCGGAACAACGCACCGGGGAAGACGATCGTGTCGGGCGATCCCGTGGCGGGACGCTCGCAGCTCGTGCAGCAGCCGAACGGTGCGATCCAGCTCTACTTCCCGAACGCAGCGGGTGTGGGGCGCATGACCTCGACCGACGACGGGCAGACGTGGACCGGACCGATCCAGACGCAGTCGCACACGGCCGGGCCCGTCGAAGGCGCTGCGGTCGGCCCCGACGGGACGCCGTACTTCAGCCAGGACGGCACCGGCTTCGTCAACGTGTTCCGCGGGTTGAACGGCGAGAGCGTGAAGAACGTCTTCACGCGCTGCTGCGGCTATGCGGAGTCGCTCGCAGTCGACACGAACGGGCTGGTGCAGGTCGCGTTCTATTCGAACGCCGACCCGGACGGCACGTTCCTCTACGAGCCGCTCGGCGCCGACCTCAGCCCCACCGGCTCAACCGCGCTCAAGCCGACTTCGCAGCACATCGACCGCGTGCCGCTCGTCGCAGACCACTCCGGCACGACGTTCATGGCCTGGCCGCCCGGCGATCCCGCCACCGGCATCACGGTCGTCCCGTTCCGCGCCGGCTCGCCGGCGGGCGACGGTGTCGACTTCCGAGGCTTCTTCGTCGGTGGTGACCCGCACATGGCGCTGACCGTCGACGTGAAGGATCGCCTCTGGATCGTTTGGACCGGCGGAGGGGCAGTGCACGCAGCGCGCTCCCGCAGCCACGGCCAGCACTTCGGCGCGCCCGTATCCGTCCCCGTGACCGGGACGATGTACCAGGTCTCCGCAGCCGGAACCGCGAGCAACCCCGGGACGGTCGAGGTGCTCGTGAACACGGGCTCCAATCTCATCCAGCAGGCGCTCCAGCCGGGTCTCTCCGTGAAGGTGACGAGGAAGGTGAAGAGGGTCGGCAAGAAGACGATCGTCACGCGTTTCGCCCAGGCGCTCGACGACGGCTTCGGCGTGCCGGCGGCGACCTTCAGGATCGGCGGCCGGACGATCCATGCGAATGCAGCCGGAACGGCAAAGGTCCCGGCAGGCTCCGGAAAGGCTGCAGCGCCTGGCTACGCCGGCGCCTCGTTCCACGCACGGTAGGCCGTACCATGGAACGGTGGCGGTTCAAGCTCCGAAGAAGCGGCTCGACGCGCGCGCGATCCGCGCCGACTTCCCCATCTTCGAGCAGCTGATCCACGGCCAGCCGCTCGCCTTCCTCGACTCCGCAGCGAGCTCGCAGAAGCCCCGCCAGATGCTCGAGGAGATGACGGAGTTCTATTCGACGTCGTACGCCAACGTGCACCGTGGCGTCTACGTCCTCGCGGAACGGGCGACGGCCGCGCTCGAAGGAGCGCGCGAGAAGGTGCGCGCGCTCGTCAACGCGCCCGACGTGCGGGAGATCATCTTCGTCCGCAACGCGACCGAAGCGATCAACCTCGTCGCGTATTCGTGGGGCCTGAACAATCTCGGCCCTGGCGATCTCGTCGTTGTCACCGAGCTCGAGCACCACTCGAACTTCGTCCCGTGGCAGTACATCGCAGGACGCACCGGCGCGAAGCTCGCGATGATTCCTCTGACCGACGAGGGCGAGCTCGATCTCTCGGGCCTCGACGCGATTGCCGCGCAAGGACAGATCAAGGTCGTCGCGACGAATCAGGTGTCGAACTCGCTCGGGACGATCAACCCCGTCGAGAAGCTCGTTGCGTGGGCGCACGACCAGGGCGCGATCTTCGTGTGCGATGCGGCGCAATCCGCGCCACACATGACGGTCGACGTACAGGCGCTCGGAGCGGACTTCGTCGCCATCTCCGCGCACAAGATGTGCGGCCCGAGCGGCGTCGGCGCGCTGTGGGGGCGGACCGAGCTGCTGCGCGCGATGGAGCCGTTCCTCCTCGGGGGACACATGATCAACTCCGTTCGCCTCGAGAAGACGACGTGGGGTGAACTGCCACACAAGTTCGAAGCCGGCACAGCGCCGATGGCCGAGGCGGTTGGCTTCGGCGCCGCGATCGACTACCTCCAGGCGATCGGGTTCGATGCGATCGAGGCCTACGAGCACGAGCTCGCCGCCTATGCGCTCGGTCGTCTCGGCGAACTCGACGGCCTTACGCTCTACGGGCCGCCTGCGGACCGGCGCGCGGGAATCGTGTCGTTCAATGTCGAGGGCGTCCACCCGCATGACGTCGCCCAGATCCTCGACATGCAGGGTGTGGCCATCCGCGCCGGGCATCACTGCTGCCAGCCGCTGATGCAAAAGCTTGGTGTCGCAGCCACGAACCGCGCGAGCTTCTACCTCTACACGGTGCGCGAGGAGATCGACCAGCTCGTCGAAGGCCTGCACACCGTCCGTAAGGTGTTCGCATGAATGAATTCGACCAGATGTACCGCGAGGTGATCCTCGATCACTACAAGAACCCGCGCGGTCACGGTGAAATGGAGAACGCCGATGCGGAAGCCGAGGGGCAGAACCCGCTCTGCGGCGACGAGGTGTCGATCTACGTCGCGTTCGCCGATGACGGTGAGACGATCGACGAGGTGAAGTTCTCCGGTCGCGGCTGCGCGATCTCGCAGGCCGCGACCTCGATGCTCACGGAGATGGTGCGAGGTCGGAAAGCAATCGACGTCGCACGGCTCGACAAGGACGAGTTGCTCGAGGAGATCGGCATTCCGCTCACGCCCGTGCGTTTGAAGTGCGCGATGCTCGGGCTGACGACGCTGAAGGTCGCACTGCACAAGGCCAAGGGCACGCCGCTGCCCGACGGTCTCGCGGGCTTCGACGAGCTCGAACTCAGCTAGTGCCAGAACTCGACGTCGCACCGGCGGACGAGTTCCCGCCCGGCTCCGTCAAGCTCGTCACCGTCGCTCCCGGCACCTTTGTCGGCGTTTACAACTGCGGCGGCAATCTCTACGCGATCGAGGATCGCTGCTCGCACGACGATGGCCCCCTCTGCGAGGGCGACTGGGACGAAGAAACGTGCACCGTCGTGTGCCCGCGCCACGGGTCGGCGTTCGAGCTCTCGAGCGGGCGGCCCCTGTCGCTTCCCGCGTACCAGCCGGTCGAGACCTACCCGGTTCGGATCGTCGACGGCATCGTTCGTGTCGACGTCGGCTGAGCCACCGCGCTGCTGGCCGACGGCGGACCCGCTCTATGTGGCGTACCACGACGAGGAGTGGGGTCGCCCCGTCAGGGACGAGCGCGGCATGTACGAGCGGCTCTGCCTCGAGGGGTTCCAATCCGGGCTTTCGTGGCTGACGATTCTCCGCAAGCGCGAGAACTTCCGGCACGCCTTCGCGCACTTCGAGCCCGACGCCGTCGCGCGCTTCGGCGAGCGCGACGTGCAACGCCTGCTGGCTGACTCCGAAATCGTCCGCCACCGCGGCAAGATCGAAGCGACAATCGCAAACGCGCGAGGCGTGCTCGAGCTACGCGAGGCAGGAACGCCGCTGCAGGAGCTCGTCTGGTCGTACGCTCCCGAGGCGCACGACGCGCCGGAGACGATGGCGGACTGGCAGTCGCAGACTCCCGCGTCGAAGGAGTTGTCGAAGCGGTTGAAGGCGGCCGGCTTCCGCTTCGTCGGGCCGACGACCGTTTGGGCGGCCATGCAGGCGTGCGGCATCGTGAACGACCACCTGGCGACCTGCTGGGTTCGCGGCGAAGTCGAAGGTGTCAGACACCCCCCGGGTGTCTGACACCGCTTTTGACCGTAAGCTTCCGCGATGCTCGACGACCGTGTGCGCGCCGTGCTCGAGCGCCTCGAACGCGAGGACGCCGAAGAGCGCGAGCAGGGCCTTCCCGCAACGGATCGCTCGCGCCAGATCGCGCGCACGACCGGACAGTTCCTCTTTGCGCTCGTCGCACCGCAGACCGACTGCGAGGTGCTCGAGATCGGCGGCTCGCGGGGCTATTCGACGATCTGGCTCGCCGCGGGGGTGCGCCACCTCGGCGGGCGGGTGCTCTCGCTTGAATCCGACCCGCGCAAGATCGAGGCCTGGCGGCGGAACGTCGCGGATGCCGGGCTCGAGGAATGGGCCGACCTCGTCGAGGGCGACGCGCACGAGATGCTGCCGGCGATCGACGACGTGTTCGACGTCGTGTTCATCGACGCAGAGAAAGGGGACTACGAGCGGCTGTTCGCCGCAGCGCGCACGAAGGTCGAGCCTGGCGCGCTCTTCGCGGCCGACAACGTGCTCTCCCACGCCGACCCGCTGGCGCGGTACTCCGCCGCCCGGCAGGCAGACCCGACCCTCGAATCGGTCACCATCCCGCTCGACCGCGGCATCGAGTTGAGCGTCGTCCTGCGCTGATTGCTATATATGCATTAACCGCGGAAAGGAGGTGGTCCGGCAGTGATTTCATCAAGTACGGGCAGTGGAGGTACCAGCGGGTAGAGGTGCGTCCCCGGGACCTACGGGGAATCGCCTAGCCAGCGTAGGGGACGACGCGTTTCGCGCCGCCCGGCCAACTACCGAGCCGGAGCAGGAAGCGCCTCTACCAATCCAAGCTGGTATCCGGATCGGGGCCCCGTAAGGGGCCCCTTTCTTATCCCTAGGCCGCGACGGAGACAGGAACCGCCTCCGTAGCGAGCGTTTCCAGGAGCAGCCGCAGCCGTTCGAAGAGCTCGGCGTCGAGCAGGCGGCCCGACGAGTCGAACTTCTCGTGCGCGTGCGTGACGGGCAGCTCGTCACCGACGACGCGGGCGCCGGCGGCACCGAGGACTTTGCGCAGGTCGGCCTGCGCCCACATGGCGCCGAACTGGCCGGTGCTCGCACCGATCACAGAGACGGTCTGGTTCATGAGCGCCGCCTCCAGCCGAGGGCGTGACGCCCAGTCGATCGCGTTTTTCAACCCGCCCGGGATCGACCCGTTGTACTCGGGCGTCGAGAACAGAATCGCGTCGGCCGAGCCCCACGCCTCGCGCAGGCGCGCAACCGGCTCCGGAACGTCACCTGTGTCGAGATCCTGGTCGTACAGCGGCAGGCCGGCGATGCCAGACGGCTCGAGGAGGTCGACCTCGACGCCCTCCGGTGCGGCCTCGATCGCCGCGCGGAGCAGGCTCGTGTTGAACGAGTCAGCCCGCAAGCTGCCGGAGACGGCCAGGACCTTCATCAGACGCCCCGCTCCGACGCCGGCCAAGCCGGCGTCTCCGCTACTTGGCGTGCTCCGTCGAGCCTACGCACGTCAGCCCTCCGCCTTGACGAACGCGAGCTCAGCAATGAGCTTCACGTCGTTGGCGAGGTAGTCGCCGCCGCTCTGATTCGGCGCGTTCCAGCTGACGCCGTACTGCGTGCGGTCGATGGAGGTCTCGAGCTTGAGGCCGATGCGCTCGCGGCCGAACGGGTCGGTCGCCGGCGCTTCGGAGATGACGCCCTCGAGCTGGATCGGCTTGGTCGTGCCCTTGATCGTGAGCTCGCCCTTGCCCTCGACGCGGTTGTCCTCGAGGCGCCGGAGCTCCGTCGCCTTGAAGGCGATCTCGGGGAACCGCTGCGTGTCGAAGAAGTCCGGCGTCTGCAGGTGGCCGTTCAGCTGCTCGTCCTTAACATCGACCGAGGCGACCTTGGCCGAGCCCTCGAGGGTCGGCTGCTCGCCGCCCTTGAGCGACGCGGAGAAGTCCGTGAAGCTGCCGCGGAAGTCGTTGACGCCGGAGTAGCCAACCTCGAACGAGACGTTGGAGTGGACCGGATCGGCGTTCCAGCTGCCGGCCGGTGCAAACTGCTTGGTGTCCTCAATGACTGACATGTGGCTATTGCCTCCTAAGGCGGGGTCTGTATACTTGAGCTATCAACGATCTTAGCGAGAGAACCTTGACAAGTCAAGTATTGAGCACACAAGTTACCGCCGGATCCGAACTCGAAACCTGGGTCCGGTTCCTGCGAGCCCACGCGGCCATCACGAGACAGCTCTCGGCGCGCCTCGAGGCCCAGCACGGCCTCACCCTGAGCGACTACGACGTGCTGGTGCAGCTCTACTTCGCGCCCGAGCAGGCGCTCAGGCGGGTCGACCTCGCCCGGACGGTGCTGCTCACGGCTTCGGGAATCACGCGCCTGCTCGACGGGCTCGAGCGCTCCGGCTGGGTCGAGAAGCGCTCGTGCAAGACCGACGCGCGAGTGTCCTATGCCGTTCTTACGACGGCCGGCATCGCGAAGTTCGAGGAGACTCAGGCCTCACACCGAGCCGACATCGAGGAGCTCTTCAGCTCGAACTTCACAGGGACCGAGGGCAAGAAGCTCGGAGAGCTGCTCGGCCGGCTGCCACTCGCCGACACCTCCCCGGCCTGCTCGGCATGAGCCCGGCATTCTCCTCCCTCGACGAGCTCGGCGACGGCTACGGCTTCCGCAAGATTCGCACGCCGCTCGGCGTGACAGCGTTCGGCGTGAACGCGCTCGTGTACCCGCCCGGGTACGACGGCTTCCTGCACTTCCACGACACGCAGGACGAGCTGTACTTCGTCCACCGCGGCAAGGTACTCGTCGAGGTCGACGGTGAGACACGAGAGCTCGGCGAAGGCGGGCTCTTCCACTGCGAGGCGACGACGCGACGCAAGCTCTCGAATCCGTTCGACGAGGACGCGGTCGTCTTCGTCGTCGGCGGCAAGGACGGCTACGTCGAGCGCGATGGCCACCTTGTCGACCCGGACGACGCCGCGCGGCGCGCGGCGTTCGGAAAGCATTAACAGCCGCGGGGACTGACTTCAGTCTGTCCCCGTGTCAGAACCTAACCACCGTCCGAATCCCCTTCGGGGCGTGCAGCTCGTCGAGTGCGTCGGGCACCTCGTCGAGCGAGATGGTCTTCGTGACGAAGCGGTCGAGGTCGAGCCTGCCGTCGAGCGCCGCCTGGGCGAGAAACGGAAAGTCCTCCTGCGGAATCGTGTCGCCGCCATGTGTGACGGCAATCGCAACCTTCGGGTGGAACAAGTCGAGCTCGACGTCGATGTCGAGCACGCGGCCGGGAGGCGGCACACCGACGAGCGTTGCCGTCCCCGCATAGGCGCACATGCGCACGGCGTCGACGAGACCCGCAGTCGACGTGATCGCGGAGAACGCGAAGTCGACACCGTCGGTCAGCTCGCGGACCTGCGCGACTGACTCACCGCTCGAGCCGTCGATCGTGTCCGTCGCGCCGAGCTCGGCCGCGAGCGCGAGCTTCTCGGGCAGCACGTCGACCGCGACGATGCGCGCCGCGCCGGCAAGCCGCGCGCCTTGAATCACTGCAAGGCCGACGCCGCCGCAGCCGATCACCGCGACCGACGAACCTTCCTGCACCGGAGTCGCCCACAACGCGGCACCGGCTCCCGTCGAGAAGCCGCAGGCGATCAGGCACGCCTGCTCGGCGGGCAACTCGTCGGGCATCTTCACCGCGCACGCCTCGTGCACGATCACTCGGTCGGCGAAGGCGCCGCAGCGCAAAACGGCGTTTAGCACTGCGCCGTCGGCGGCGCGATGCAGGCGCCGTTTCGCGCGCAGATTGTTCGAGCAGCGTCGCGGATCGCCACGCTTACAGGCGCGACACGAGTCCCCGCACGGTGCACGCCAGGCAATCACGACGCGATCGCCCGGCGTAACCGAAGTGACGCCTTCGCCCACCTCTTCCACAACTCCCGCGCCTTCGTGGCCGAGCAAGATCGGGAACTTCATTCCCCAACCACCGGTCTCGACGACGTGCAGGTCGGTGTGGCAGACGCCGCAGGCTTCGACGCGCACCTGTACCTCGTTCGGCCCGGGCGCGTCCAGCGTGATCTCTTCGATCGCAGGTCGCGCACCGGCCTCGGCATAGACGACACCGCGCGTCATGACGCTGCGCGCCGAAGCTGCTCGTCCAGGGGCACGAGCGGCAGCTGGAATGTGTCAACCGCGGCCGGATCCGTGACGACATTGTCGCCGAGCTCGAGCATCGTCAGCTGGTCACGTGTGACGGGCGCGCCGGGCAGCTTCTCCGTCAGCGCCGCCTGCACGCGCATCACCGCAAACGGCAGATGGATGGACGGCCGCCGCGCACCGACCACGCGCTTCAGCCGGTCCCAGAACTCGTTCCAGGTCGGCGCGTCGGGACCGCCGATCTCAAACGTCCGGTTCGCCGCCGCCGGAAGGTCGATTGCGCGGGCGTAGTACTCCGCAACATCCTCGACCCAGATCGGCTGCAAGCGCTGCGTTCCCGGGCCGATGATCGGCGTCACCGGCGCAAAGCGCGCGAGCCGCACGAAGGTGGGCAGCACGCCGCCGTCCTTGCCGAAGACGAAACTCGGCCGGAAGATCACGTACTCGAGCCCGGAATCCCTGACGGCGCGCTCCATCTCCCATTTTGCGCCGAAATACGGGACGGCGTCCTTCGAGCGCTCGTCGACACCGAGCGCGCTCGCGAGCACGAAGCGGCGCACGCCGGCTTCCCGAGCAGCCTCGACGACGTCGCGTGTTCCTTGCGTCATGACTCGCTCGAAATCGGCACGCGAGCCTTTGATGATCGCGACGAGATGCACAACCGAGTCGACACCTGCGAGCGCCCCGCGCAGCGACGTAACGTCGGCAACGTCGCCGTGCACCAGCTCGACGCCCCAAGCCGCGAGGCGCGCCGCGCGCTTCGGATCGCGGACGAGCGCGCGGACAGGCAGCTCGCGCGCCCGGAGCGCGTGCGCGACATGCGGCCCGATGAACCCCGTGGCGCCGGTGACGAGAACCGTCATTCGAAGTTCTTGAAATAGCGGCTCGGAGTCGGGCCCTTTTGTCCTTTGTACTTCGAGCCGAGCTGCGCCGAGCCGTACGGCGCCGCCGCGGGCTCCGTCATCTGCATGAACGAGATCTGGCCGATCTTCATCCCCGGATAAATCGTGATCGGCAGGTTCGCGACGTTTGAGAGCTCGAGCGTCACGTGCCCGTCCCACCCCGGGTCGATGAAGCCGGCCGTCGAATGGATCAGCAGCCCGAGGCGCCCGAGCGAGCTCTTGCCCTCGAGCCGCGCGACGAGGTCGTCCGGCAGCCGCACGCGCTCGAGCGTCGACCCGAGCACGAACTCCCCGGGGTGGAGCACGAAGGGGTGCTCGTCGTCCACCTCGACGAGCTCGGTCAACTCCTCCTGCTCGACCTTCACGTCGATGAACGGGTACCGGTTGTTGTGGAAAACGCGGAAAAGCCGGTCGACCCGTACGTCCACGCTCGACGGCTGCAGGAGTGACTTGTCGTACGGGTCAATCTCGATTCGGCCCTCCGCGAGGTACCGGGCGATCGTCGCGTCGGAGAGGACCACAGGGCGATGTTACGGGCTACCATCCTGGACCCTCGTGGCAATCGCCTCGGACATCGACTACGGCGAGCGTCGCCGCCACCAGCGCGAGCTGCGCAAGCGCCAGATCCGCCGTCGCCGCTTGAGCGCGCTGGGCCTGCTCGTCGTGCTCGGTGGCGCCGCGCTCTTCGGTCTGACGCAGCTTCTCTCCAGTTCGGCCGGAGCTGCGAGCGTCGTGTTGCAGCCGGTGCGCTCGGCGATGCCCGCCAGCCCGTTCCGCTCGACGCTGCCCGAGGAGATTCGCGGCGTGCACGTGACCGGGCCGCTCATGAGCCTGCCCGGGAAGTTTCAGCAGTACCTGGCGCTCAAGAAGTACGGCCTGAACACGGTCGAGGTCGACGTAAAGGACGAGAGCGGCAACGTCTCGTTCATCAAGGGAGCCCCCGCAATTGCCGTCAAGGACGGCGCGGCTCGCGCGTACTTCAACGCGAAGGCCGTCGCGGCCCAGGCGCACAAAGCGGGCGTCTACCTGATCGGCCGCGTCGTGACCTTCGAGGATCCAATCACGGCGGTCGCGCATCCTGAGCTCGCGATTCACAAAAGCGGCGGGTCGCTCTGGCACACGAACGGCGGCCTCGCATGGCTCAACCCGTATTCGCGAGCGGCCTGGAAGTATGACGTCGACGTCGCGGTAGCCGCCGCCAAGGCGGGCTTCGACGAGATCCAGTTCGATTACGTGCGCTTCCCGAGCGACGGCGACCTCTCGATCATCCGTTACCCCGGCGCGCATCCGCAGCCGATGAAGGCGACGATCGCTGCGTTCCTCGCCTATGCGGCGTCGCGGCTGCATCCGCTCGGCGTGCGCGTGTCGGTCGACGTGTTCGGCCTCGCGGCAACGCACGATCTCGGCATTGGCCAGTACCCGGCGCAGGTCGGCAAGGTCGTCGACGCGATCTATCCGATGACCTACCCGTCGCACTACCGCTCCGGCGAGTTCAACCTCCCGGATCCCAACGCGGCACCAGGCGCCACCGTTCTGGATTCGCTGCGCGACTTCCGTACGCAGCTCGCAGGCCGCAAGGCACTGCTCGTCCCGTGGCTTCAGGACTTTTCGCTCGGCCGGACGTACACCTTTACGGACGTCGCGGCCCAGATCGCCTCGGCGCGGGCCATGGACGTAGGCGGTTTCATGCTCTGGAACGCGTCCGGGCTCTATACGTCCGGGGCGCTCCGCCGCGGCTCCCCGCCGCCCCTGCCGGATCTGCCGGCGCCGCAGCTTTAGGAGGGTGCCAGTATCGTGGGCGCGTGGCTACAACGCGCGCAATCCGCCTCCTGACCGAGATCCCGGGCCCGAAGTCCCGTGAAATCCTCGAGCGGAAGGGGCGCGTCGTCGCCGATCCGCTCTCGGTGTACCTGCCGATCGTCGTCGCGGAAGGCCGCGGCGCCACGCTGACGGACGTCGACGGCAACACCTTTCTCGACTTCGCCGGCGGCGTCGGCTGCCTGAACGTCGGTCACGCGCATCCGCATGTCGTCGAAGCGGTGCAGGAGCAGGCTGCGCGCTTCCTCCACACCGATTTCACGATCGTCCCGTACGAGGTGTACGTCACGCTCGCCGAGCGACTGCTCGCAGTTGCGCCGTTCACCGGGCCCGCCAAGGCTGCGTTCTTCAACGCGGGCACGGAAGCCGTCGAGAACGCGATCAAGTTTGCGCGTGCGTACACGAAGCGGCCGGCGGTGATCGCGTTCGAGGGGGCGTTCCACGGTCGGACACTGCTTTCACTGACGCTGACGTCGAAGACGCACCCGTACAAGGCGGGATTCGGGCCGTTTGCCCCGGAGGTCTACCGCGTACCGTTCCCGAACGATTACCGCGGCATCAGCGCCGCCGATGCGCTCGCGGGGATCGAGCGCGCCTTCACGACGCAGGTCGCGCGCGAGACCGTCGCCGCCATCATCCTCGAGCCGGTGCAGGGCGAGGGCGGCTTCATCGTTCCGCCCCGCGAGTTCGTGCAAGGCGTGCGCGAGATCTGCGACCGCGAGGGAATCGTGTTCCTCGCCGACGAGGTGCAGACCGGGTTCGGCCGCACGGGGCGCATGTTCGCGATCGAACACTTCGGCGTTGAGCCTGACTTGATCACCGTTGCGAAGTCGATCGGCGCGGGGCTACCGCTCTCGGGAGTGCTCGGCAAGGCGGCGATCATGGACGCACCTGACGACAACGCGGTCGGGGGAACGTACGTCGGCAATCCCGTCGCTCAGGCCGCTGCGCTCGCCGTGCTTGACGTCTTCGAGGACGAAGGCCTCGTCGAACGCGCCGGGCGCATCGGCGAGACCATTCGGGGCAGGATGTCGGCATGGCAGGAACGACATCCGCAGATCGGAGACGTCCGGGGCCTCGGCGCGATGCTCGCGATCGAGCTCGTTCGGGATCCCGCCACGAAAGAGCCCGCTCCCGAGCTCGCCTCGCGGGTGGCCGAGGAGGCAGCCCAGCGCGGGCTCTTGCTCCTGAAGGCCGGCGTCCATTCGAACTGCCTCCGCGTGCTCTGTCCGCTCGTGATCACCGATCCGGAACTGGACGAAGCGCTGGACGCGTGGGGCGAGGCGCTCGAAGCGGTTCTCGCGTAGCCGTTTCGGCTGCTTTCGCGTTCTGTTTCCGTGGCCCCGCGCTCACGCTCTTCCGCTGCCCGCACCGTGACAGGTGAGCTGATCGCCGAACGCTACGAGCTCGAGGAGATCGTAGGGACGGGCGGAATGTCGACCGTCTACCGGGCGCACGACCAGCTACTCGAGCGGCACGTCGCGCTCAAGGTACTGCACCCGCATTACGCCGCCGACGACGAGTACGTCGAGCGCTTCCGGCGGGAAGCCCGCTCCGTCGCCCAGCTCTCCCACCCTCACATTGTCACGGTGATCGATCGCGGCGAGGACGACGGCCAGCAGTTCATCGTCTTCGAGTACGTCAAGGGCGAGAATCTCAAGCAACTCGTCGAGCGAACGGGCCCGCTTCCGACGCGCAGGGCGATCGAGCTCGCGATCGAGATCGCAGACGCGCTTGCGTTCGCGCACGAGCACGGGCTCGTGCACCGCGACGTGAAGCCCCAGAACGTCCTGCTGACGCCGGACGGTGACGCGAAGGTGACCGACTTCGGCATCGCGCGATCGCTCGAGGTCGAGCACGGCATGACCCAAACCGGAACGGTGCTCGGGACGAGCAACTACCTCTCACCCGAACAAGCGGGCGGCAAGCCAACGACACCGTTGACCGACGTGTACTCACTCGGCGTCGTCGTATACGAGCTGCTCACGGGCGACGTGCCATTCCCCGGCGAGAACTTCGTCGCGATCGCGATGAAGCACATCAACGACCCGCCGCCGGACCTCCTGGAGCAGCGCCCCGACGTTCCGCTGAGGCTCGCAGCTGCAGTCGATCGGGCGCTGGAGAAAGATCCGGCTCGCCGGTTCGCAACGATGGCTCAGTTTGCTGCGGAGCTGCGCCAGTGCCTCGCTGAGCTGGACTCGCCCGACGCCGAGCGCACGCTCATCGTACCGAGCCCTGTGCTGAAGGCGAGCCGCCCGCATCGCGCGCGCACAGCGCGGAGCCGCGTACCGATCTACGTGATCGTGGCGTTGGTCGCGGTGGCGGCGATCGTCGCCGGAATTCTCGGGCTCAGTGGATCGAAAGGGAAGTCGCCCGCGACACCCGGCGTCGGCAGCACACCGGTTGCACTCGCAGGAGTCACCGGTTACGACCCGCAGGGCACGGGCCCGCCCGGAGAGGACAACAAAGACGCGCCCGAGGCGACGGACGGCAAGCTGTCCACGTACTGGAGCACTGAGCAGTACACGACCCCCCAGTTCGGCAACCTGAAGACTGGCGTAGGCCTCTTGCTCGACGCTGGCCATGCCGTCTCGCTGAAGAGCATCACGCTGGCGACCGACACCCCGGGGTACACGGCTGAGATCCAAGCTGGCGACTCACCTACGGGTTCGTTCGCACCGGTCTCCTCGTCAAAGCGGGTCGGCGCGCGCACGACGTTTACGCTAGACGGGAAGAGCGTGCGTTACTACGTCGTGTGGATCACCGATCTCGGCCCGTCCGCGTTCGCGCACGTCAACGAGGTCAAGGCTCGCTCTTAGTACTCGAGCGACGAGCGCCGCTCGTGCCGCTCGAGGGCAAGCGCGATGAGACGATCGATGAGCTCCGCGTACGGAATACCTGACGCTTCGAACAGCTTCGCGTACACGCTCGTCGAGGTGAAACCGGGCATCGTGTTCAGCTCGTTCACGATCACCTCGCCGTCGCCGGCGCGCACGAAGAAGTCGACCCGCGCGAGGCCTTCGCACTCGCACGCGACGAACGCGTCGACCGAACGCTGCTGCACGAGCTCGATCGTCTCCTGTGGTAGCTCCGGCGGGATGACGAGCTCCATCCCGTTCGCGTCGTACTTCGAATCGAAGTCGTACCACTCGTGCTCGAGCGTGTCGATGCGGCCCGGGAGCGACGCGATCGGCGGCGGCACACGATTGCCGAGCACGCCGCACTCGACTTCCATTCCCTCGACGAATTCCTCGACGAGCACCTTCTCGTCGTGGCGCCGCGCGAGCGCGACCGCGGGCTCGAGCTCGGACGCGTCGTGCACCTTCGAGATGCCGACCGACGAGCCGAGCCGGGCCGGCTTCACGAACACCGGATAGCCGAACGGGTTCTCGACCGGATCGCCGAGCCGAATCGCGTGATGGCGCGCGACGGGGACGCCGCTGTCGCGCAGCACCTTCTTGAACAGGTCCTTGTCCATCGCAAGCGCGGACGCCGCAACCCCCGCGCCGACGTAGGGGATGCCGGCCAGCTCGAGCAGGCCCTGCACCGTCCCGTCCTCGCCGAACGGCCCGTGCAAGATCGGGAGCACGACGTCGACGGCGCCAAGCGCCGCGAGCGTGCCCCCCTCGGCCGGGGCGGGCAGCGTCTCGGCGACAGAAGCGGGGTCAGACCCCAACTGGGGTCTGACCCCAGATTCGATCTGCCAGCGGCCATCGCGTCCGATGGCGACGTTCACGACCTCGTAGCGCTCCGGATCGAGCGCTTCGAGCACCGAGCGCGCCGAGAGCAGCGAGATATCGTGCTCGCTGGAGCGGCCGCCCGCGAGCAGTGCGACGCGGAGCCGGCGGCTCACGGAGTGGTCGTGGTCGTGCCGGTCGTCGTCGTGCCGCCGTTCGTCAGCCGCCCGACGGTGAGCGTGATCGCGGTGTGCGGCGGTTCCTGGGTCCCACCCTGCGGGGTCTGGTTGAGCACGATCCCGTCCGAGTTCGCGTCGGTGACGTCCTGGTAGACGACGGTCCACCGGAAGCCTGACGCCTGCAGGGTTTGCTCCGCCGAGCCGAGATCCGTGCTCGATACGTCCGGCACCGTCGAGGTCTTCGGGCCGTTCGAAATCGTCAGCGAGACGACGGAGTTCTTCCCTGCGGACGAGCCTGCCGCCGGGCTCTGGTCGATCACCGTGTTCGCAGGCTGCGAATTGTTGACGAAGCGCGGGCTGACCTGGAAGCCGGCCGCCTGCAGCGTCGAGGTCGCCTGGTCGATCGGCAGGCTGAGGACGTTCGGCACCGCGATCGGCTGCGGGCCCTTCGAGACGTTGATCCGCACCGATTGCCCGACCGGGAGCTTTGTCCCCGCGGGCGGATCCTGCGCGGTGACCTGGTTCACAGGCATGTTCGAGTTGACTTCGTGCACGTCGGGCTTCAGGTGCAGCCGCGTCAACGCGCCGACCGCGTCCGTCGACTGCTGCCCGACGACGCCCGGCACCACTGCCTTCGGCAGCCCCGTCGACACCCAGATCCGGACCTTGCTCCCCTTTGCGATCCGCGAGCCGGCGATCGGATCCTGGTTGTACACGAGCCCCTTGTCGGTCGTCTTCGATGCGTGATGGTTGACGACCGGCACGAAGCCGTTCGCCTTGATGTTGGAGCGCGCGAGTTGCTCTTGCTGGTTCAGGTACAAGCCGACCGCGATCGGCTTCGTCGAGTTGAGCTTGTTCGAGATCTGCGTGTACAGGAACCAGCCGCCGATGCCGGCGGCGAGCACAAACACGAGCGCCGCGATCCACGGCCACATCGGCCGCCGGTGAATGGGCTCCTCCAGGTCGTAGTACACGGGCGGGGGCGGAGGCGGGAGCACGGGCGAGCGGCGCGGCGGCACGATCATCGTTGCCGCGGTCGCGGCGAGCGGCCCCGTCGGCGCACGCATGATCTGCGTCGCGGACTCCTCCGTCACCGGCGACACCGCGGCTCCGCGGAGGAAGCGCTCGAGATCGGCGTCCATCTCTTCCGCGCTCTGGTAGCGATCGTCCGGATCCTTCGCCAGCGCACGCGTCACGATGAGGTCGAGGTCGCGCGGAACGTCCGGCCGCTTCGCTGAAGGCGGCTCCGGAATCATCGACAGGTGCTTCATCGCGATTTCGACGGGCGTATCGCCGTTGAACGGGAGCGTGCCCGTTAGCAATTCGTACAGCACGATGCCAAGCGAATAGAGATCGGAGCGCTGGTCGACGTCGGTGCCGCGCGCCTGCTCGGGCGAGAGATATTGCGCAGTGCCGACGATCGAGCCGGCTTCCGTCATCTGCGACGCGCCGGCGCGTGCGATGCCGAAGTCGGTGACCTTCACGCGACCCTCTGCGTCAACGAGCACGTTGTGCGGCTTGATGTCGCGATGCACGATCCCGTGCCGATGCGCAAAGCGGAGCGCCGAGAGAATCTGTCGTGCGTACTCGACGGACACGGTGACCGGCGCCGGCCCGCGCTGGACGATCAGCTCCTTAAGCGATCGTCCGTCGAGGAACTCCATTGCGATGTAGTAGGTACCTTCAGCCTCACCGCGGTCATAGATCGCGACGATGTTCGGATGCGAGAGAGCAGCAGCGTTCTTCGCTTCCCGGCGGAAGCGCTCGACGAACTGCTCGTCTCCTGCATGCCGGTCGTTCAGGATCTTGATCGCGACGCGGCGACCGAGCTCCTGGTCCTCGGCGAGATAGACGTTCGCCATCCCGCCGGCGCCGAGCTTGCGCACGACCTGATAGCGGCCGTCGAAAAGCGTTCCGATGAGCGTGTCCGAGACGGCCACGGGGGTCTCTACAGGGTAGTTGGCGCTTCAGCGGTGCAGCAGGGCCTCCATGACCTGCTTCGCTATCGGGGCTGCGACGACGCCGCCGAAGCCGTTCGCCTGTTTCTCGAGCACCACCGCGATCGCGACCTGGGGATTGTCCGCCGGCGCGAACGCGACGAACCACGCCGTATAGATGTGATCGACGCCGGTCTCCGCGGTGCCGGTCTTCCCGGCCACCTGGACACCCGGGATCGCCGCCGCAGTGCCGGTGCCGCCCTGCACGACCGCAACCATCATCTGGTTCAGCTCCTGCGCCGTCTGTGGCTTGATCGCGCGACCGAGATTGGAGGGCCTCGTGGTGCGAACGGTGGAACCGTCGCTCGCGGTGATCTTCTGCACGACGTACGGCCTCGGCACGACGCCACCGTTTGCAACGGTCGCGGCAACCATTGCCATCTGCAGGGGTGTCACCACCATGTTCGACTGCCCGAACGCGAGACGTCCAGGGTCGACCTCGGCCGCTGGATTCTTCGGGTCCCAGAGCTTGAGGTTCTTGTAGAGGCCGCTCGGCCTCCGCTCGTTCGCCGGCGTCTCGAGCGGCGGCGTCTTGTAGAAGCCGAACTTCTTCGCGTACGCAAGGATCGTCGCCGCGCCGATGTGCTTGCCGATGTTGCAGAAGACGGAGTTCACGGAGTGCTGGAACGCCGAGACGAAGTTCAGGTGGCCGAACACTTCGTGGCCGCCCTGATCCGGGTTACCGGCATTCGACACCTGCGACCCGTACTCCGTGCAGTAACCGGGATCGTAGAAGCTCGAGTCGGGCTTGAACGCCCCGGTATCGAGTGCTGCTGCGGCAGTCACGATCTTGAACGTCGACCCCGGCGTGAAGAGACCTTGCGTCGCAAGGTTGTAGAGCGCCGACGCGTCCCCGCACGCACCGCGGATCTTCAGCACCTTCGCGTAGCCGCCGGGCTTGTCGATCAGGTTGGGGTCGTAGGTCGGCGACGACGCCATCACGTAGACCGCACCTGTGTGCGGGTTCATCGTGACGACTGCGCCGCAGCGATCGCCGAGGAGCTGCTGGGCGAGGCGCTGCGCGCGAGGTCTGATCGTCAGCTCCAAGTTGTCACCGTGCACGGTCGCGTTCCCGAGGCGATCGAGGATGTGCCCGAACGCGTCGCTCAGGTTCGTATTCGCGCCGGTGAGGTAGTCGTTCATCGATTGCTCGAGCCCGGCCTGCGAGCGCGACGCCGTCGAGTAGCCGATCGTCTGCGCGGCGAGACCGTGTTGCGGGTAGCGGCGGAAGTAGAGCGTCTGGCCGCTACGCTTTACCGTCTTGTTGGCCGCGAAGGTTGCCGTGTCGCCTGCGCCCTGGATGAGCCCGCGCGCGACGCTGAACTGCACGACGCGTTGGATCGCGTTGTCCTGCTTGTCCTGAAGCCCCGCGGCCGCCCACGTCTGCCAGTACGTTGTCGCCACGATAAGTGCTGCGAGCAGCACGATCGAAACGACCGCGAGGCGGTTCAGCTGACGGTTCACGTCGCGCCCGCCAGTTCCGCGTTCGCACGGTTGGAGACGAGCATCAACCCGGCGAGGACGAGGAAGTTCGCGAGGATGCTGGAGCCACCATACGAGACGAGCGGCAGCGTGATTCCCGTCAGCGGGATCACGCGCAGGATGCCGCCGACGATGATGAACGCCTGGAAGGCGAAGCCGAACGTCAGACCCGCGGCGAGCAGCTTTGAGAAGCCGTCGCGCGCAAAGATCGCGACGCGGAAACCGCGCAACGTGAACACCATGTACACGAGGAGGAGGCCTGCAACGCCGATCAGCCCAAGCTCCTGAGCGAGCGCCGAGTAGATGAAGTCGGTGTTGAGGTCGGGGATGATCTGGCCGCCGCTCGCGTTCAGGAAGGTGCCGCTGCCGAGCCCCGTTCCGCCCAGGCCTCCGTGGGCGATCGAGTAGAGAGACTGCACCTCCTGGTAGCTCTGGCAGTCCTGACGCAACGCCGGCGCGCCGCTCAGCGGGCAGAAGATCTTGTGGGTCGTCCACGGCTGGATCCAGTTCAAGACGCGCTCGCGAACATGCGGGGTGGTCTGGTAGACGGCGACGGAACCTGCGAGAAAGAGCCCGACTCCGGCGGCGATGAACGCGATGCGCGCCGTCGCGACGTAGAGCATGCCGAGGAAGATCCCGTAGAAAAGCAGGCCGCTACCCAGGTCGTCGGTGGCGAAGAGGACGAGCATCGCCATGCCCCAGATGACGAGCAGCGGCCCCCAGTCCTTTAACCGTCCGACCGCGAGGACCTCGCGCTTCTCGCGCAAGTAGGCGGCCAGGAAGACGATCAGCGCGATCTTCCCGAGCTCACCGGGCTGGAAGCGCAGCGGGCCGAAATGCACCCACAGGCGCGAGCCGTTGACGCTCAGCCCGATCCCCGGCAGCAACGGCATGAACAACAGGCCGATCGCGCCGAGGCCGAACAGGTACTTGTAGTTCTCGAGCACGCGATAGTCGCGGCGAAGCCCCAGCAGCGCGAGCGCAAACACGACGACTCCGATCACCACCCACGTTCCCTGCCGGAACGCGTCCTTCGGGCCGAGCCGGTAGATCTCGGTCACGCCGACCGCCGCGAGCAGCGCCGCGATCGGGAGCACGTACGGATCTGCGTGCGGGACCGCGAAGCGCGCCACGAGGTGGGCTGCAAGGAAGAGAGCGAAGAAGAAGAGTGCGTACGCAAGTGAGCCGCCTGAGATGCGCGACTGGTCGGCGATGTACACGCTCGCGAATCCGGTCGCTGTGAGCAGGCCCACGACGATCAGGTAGAGGAGCTCGCGGTTCCTGTTCGACAACCTCTCGGTCAGCGCACGAGCCCCCAGACGAGCAACACCGCAGCCAGCACGAGCAGCGCGAGCATCGTCAGGGCGAGACGAAGGCGAGCGGTGCGGCTGATCGGATCGCGCTGCATCGCCGCTTCCGCTTCGGGTGAACCCGGCTCGACGAACATGTGCTCGACCTGATCGGGCGGAATCACCATCGTGTCGAAGGCCGGCGCAACAACGTTCTCCATCGTGTCCTCGCTGACGGCAGACATGGGCGCTGTCTCGCCGGCATCGGAGATGGCGAACGCGATGACCGTGATGTTGTCCTCGCCGCCGCCGCGGTTCGCAGCCGACACGAGCGCCTTCGTCGCGCGATCGAGGTCATCGTGGTGCTTATCGAGCACGCCGAGGATGCCGTCGTCGTCGACCATCGTCGTCAGCCCGTCGGAGCAGAGCAGGAACACGTCGCCTTTCTGCGCCTCTACTATGAACGAGTCCACGTCCACGTCTGGGTCGGTTCCAAGCGCACGCGTGATTACAGATCGCTGCGGATGCGTCTCCGCCTCCTCGGGCGAGAGCTTCCCGCTCTTCATCAGCTCGTTCACGAGCGAGTGATCCTCGGTGATCTGCTCGATGCTGCCGTCGCGATAGCGATATGCACGCGAGTCGCCGACGTGACCGATCGTCACACCGGTGTCCTCGACGAGCGCGACGGTGATCGTCGTTCCCATGCCCGATGCGTTCGGGTCCTCGTTCGAGCGCTCGTACACACGACGATTCGCCTCCTGAATCAGCGACGTCACGCGCTCCTCACCCGTCAGCGCGCCGAGATCGGTTTCCTCGAGGGCCGCGGCCGCCAGCTTCGACGCGATCTCTCCCGCCTGCGCGCCGCCCATGCCGTCGGCGACCGCGAAGAGCGGCGGCGCGATCACATAGGAATCCTCGTTGCGCCGGCGCTTGCGACCGGTGTCGCTGGCGGCTGCGAATGCGGAGACGCTCACTGCTCGAACCTCAGTTCCGTCTCGCCGGCGCGGACCACATCGCCTGCAACGAGCTTGCGCGGGCGATCGATGCGCACGCCGTTCACGTGCGTCCCGTTGGTCGAGCCGAGATCGTGCACCCATACGCCGTCGCGGCGGGGCTCGATGCGCGAGTGCCGCGCCGAGGCGAACTCGTCGCCATCGATCGAGACGTCATTCTGCCCGGCTCGGCCGATAGTCAGCGGCAACGCTTCGAGTTCGTACTCCTCGCCCTCCTCGAGAACTGGGCTGTGCACGACGACGAGCCGGCCGGCGGGAATCGGTGGCCCGGCGACGGCGCCGCCTACGAGCGCCGGCTGAAGGATGAAGCTCTCCTGCGGCAGGCGCATGTCGAAGGCCGCAGTGCGCACGATGCGCCAGACGAAGAGATACAGCAAGATGAGAAAAGCGACCTTCAGGGCGAGGAGGACGGCCTCGTACGTCGTACTGGCGACGATCATTCCCGCTCCAGCGCCGGCAAAGCCGGCGCCTCCGCTACTTGGCGTGCTCCGTCAAGCCTACGCACTGTCCCGCTCCGTGGTGAAGGTCACGTCGGTCGAGCCGACGGTGAAGCTGTCGCCCGAGTCGAGCTGCGCGCGCTTGACGCGATGCCCGTTCACCTCGATGCCGTTCGTCGACTCGAGGTCGACGATCCAGTATGAAGCGCCCTCCTGGCGCAGTTCTGCATGCCGGCGAGACACATTCGGATCCTCGACTTGAATGTCACATTCCCGCGAGCGGCCCAGCAGGATGCGGCGTTTGTCGACCCGCTTCGTCTGCCCGTCCCACGTGAGCACCGCCACCTCGCGCTCGACACCGAGCTCGTCGGCTGCCGCGGCCTCCGTCGCCTGCGCAACCTTGGGTTTGTAGATCATCGTCGCGCCGGACTCGACCTCCCCTGCGGGCTCGCCGGCCGACGGCTCGCCGCGCCGCGGCTGCACCATCCGTGCTGCGATGCCGAACTCGCCGACCGCGAGGTCGTCGTCCGTCTCGAGCAGGACCTTCGGCGGGGTCAGCAGCGCATAGTTCTCACGCTTCGCGTGCTCTCCGACGTACTCCTCGAGCTCCGCGAGCAGCGAGCCCTCGTAACCCTCGAACTGCTCACGATCGGCAGTGGAGAGGAAGACGGTGTATTCGTTCGGAACGTAGACCCGCGACACGGAAACGGTCCGGTGGTCGTCCATCTCCTTCGCGATCTTCCGCGCCAGCTCGACGGGCTGCACATTGGTGCGAAACGCACGCCCGAACACGCCTTCGAAAAGCGCTTCGATCTTCTGCTCGATTGCCCTGAGGACCATGAGTGCGGGAGGACATTACCCCCGCAAGCCCGTCACGCAACGCGGTCGGCGCGCACCATGAGTATGGCTGCCGTCAGCCAGGCGGCAACGACCAGCGGAAGCGCCTGCGCGCTGGGCACGGCAAGCACTGTGGCGGCCAGCATGGCCGCCCCGAGGGCGGCTGCCCCCCACCGGCCGCGCGCCTGCGCGTAAGGCAGAACGAGGGCAACCGCGGCGAAGGCCGCGGCTTCGATCAGAAGCGCAGGGTGCGCACCGGCGGCCCGCATGAGCGTGCCGGCGACGTCGAGCGGGCCGGTTGACCCGGCCACGCCGATCCCGAGCGGCGGACGCGCCCCGGTGAACGGAAGTGCTGCGCCGCGGAGTCCTGCGACAAGACCGGCAGCGAGTACTGCAACGGCGGCCTGTGCGGCGCGGCGCGGTCCCGACCGTAAACCGGACGCCGCGAGCGGGACGAGACCAAGCGCGGCGAGCGGGGCGAGCGCCGGACCGAGCGCAAAGAGCAGCGCACCGCGCGGCTCTCGCCAGGAGAGGACGATCCACGCCGCTGCAAGCGCTGCGTACAGCACGGCGAGGCCAAGTGACACGTTCCCGAGCGGCAGCACCGGCACTGCGAGCGCAACTGCAAGCCCGAGCCGCGGACGGAGCGCGGTGACCGACGCGGCGCCGATCGCACAAGCGAACGCCCAACTGCTCGGATAGAACGGCAGCTCGGCCGCGGTCCAGCCGGCGAAGGCGCCCGCAAGGACTGCGGCACCGGCACGCGACGCCTGCTCTGGCACCGCAAGGCTCCGTGATTTCTGCTTGCGCCGCGGCGCAGCTGCGCCGCGCAGCGAATGCGCGAGCTCGGCGGCGGACGGCCGGCGCGCAGGAGTGAGCGAGAGCGCGCGATCGACGAGCTGGATGAGGCCTTTCGGCAGGTCCGGGCGCAGCTCGGCGAGTGACTCCGCACCCTGCTCGATCGAGCGCGCGGTATCGAGCATCGACGTCTGCCAGAACGGATGGCGGCCCGCGAGCGACTCCCAGAGCATGACGCCCACGGCCCAGATGTCAGATGCCTCGCTCGCGTCCTCTCCGGCAAGCCGCTCAGGTGCGATGTAGGCGAGCGTCCCCGGTACGTCGCCCTGCGCCGTCAGCGTCTCCGCCTCGGCCATGCGCGCAAGCCCGAAGTCGAGCAGCCGCACCGACACGCGGTCGCCGTCTGCGAGCAGCACATTCGACGGCTTCACGTCGCGATGGAGGATCCCGGCGGCGTGCGCGTGTGCAAGCCCGTCGCAGATCTGCGCGCAAGCATCGATTGCGGCCGCGTCGTTCAGGTCACCGGCGCGCAGCGCCTCGCGGAATGTCTGGCCCGGGACGAACTCGTACGCGATGTAGACGTGGCGCGAGTCGCGGGCGAAGGCGTAGGCGCGGAGGCAGCTCGGATGGCGGAGGCGCGCCGCGGCGGCGGCCTCGCGCTCGGCCCGCGCGGCGGCCTTGCCCTCCCGGGCCACGATCTTGAGAGCGACGTCGAGCCCCGTCTGCTCGTCTCGGGCGAGCCAGACCGACCCGGATCCGCCGCTCCCCAGAGGGCGCAGCGGGCGGTATCTGTTGAGGACGAGCCCGGCGCCTTCGAATGCGGGCGCAGCGTTGGACATGGGTCCGGACTCGTTGGCGGCCGAAGGGGTGTTTCCTCTTTAGGCGAACCTCGGGATACAGTCTGGCCGATCCCCGGCTGAATCGGGGTGGCGGTATGAACACCTACGACGACGACGACATCGAGTTCGA
>PLZU01000086.1 GCA_003152275.1 Actinomycetota bacterium | reverse complement strand
GTGCTCGGAGCGCTTCCGCCCGGCCGGGAGCGCTACCTGACCGGGACGCGCTTCTTCCCGCGGCTGATGGCCGGCCCCTTCCACCACGGGCTGACCGTCACCCTCAGCTTCGGCCTCGCCATGTCCCTGGTCGCGGCGGCGGCCTCCTGGCTGCGCGGCGGCAAGTACGTCCACGACGAGGCGGCCGAGCCGGACGGCCAGCCACCCTCCCCGGCCGCGGAAGTGCTCGCCGCCGAGCAGGCCTGAGCCGCAGCAGGCGCCGCTTCCGATCGACTCGAGGAGAACACGATGGAGATACGAAGCGACTGGAGCGAGCTCGAGGTGGACGGCGGCCCGCCCCGGGCTGGCTCAGCCCGCAGACGTAACTGGTTGCTCCGGCGTCAAGCCGCGGCTTCATGCCGCGGCTCCGTCTGCTGGTACACGCGCGGCGCGAGACGAATCGCCGCCCGTCGCCGATTCGGGCGTTTGAGCCGCTTTCGAGGCCATCCCATTTGCGACCGGTTGCCGCGGGTTGCGACCGCTTGGCTCCATAGATGCTCCATGCCCGCATCGAGGATCGCCACCTCGCCCTCCCGGATGGCGATGAACGGATACGTCGCATCTCCGACCCGGAACAACACGTCGCCGACGCCTGCGGTCCGCTCCTCGCCTAGACCAGCAAGCGTGGCCAATTGGCGCTCAACGGAGCAGCGGCAGGACTCGGTCGCACAGGAGGTCGACTCCGCGGCGCGTGGTGAGCCCTTGTGGTGTCCCGAACTCGACGCGGTGTGCGCCGGCGCCGTAGAGGGCGAGAGCATGTGCGGCTACCTGTTCCGGCGTCCCGGCAAGCACGAACTTCTCGAGGGGCGGAAGCTCGCCCGGTCGTAGTTCGAGAGTCGGGTCGAGGTCGCCGACGACGTCCAGGTACATCTGCACCTGCGTCCGCGCGTGCTCGCGTGCTCGCGCGCCGTCCTCGTCGACGACGGTGACGGCCCCGGCCACGATCCTCGGCCCATCATCGCCGAGCCAGCTGCGCATCAGCCGGACCATGTCGGGGTTGGCGCAGCCGCCGATCTTCACTTCATCCGCCACTTCACGCGCGTAGGACGCCGCGCGTGGCCGCCACGTGCCGATGAGGAGGGGCACCTCGCGGCGAAGCGGCTCGTAGGCGAGGCCGGCGTCCGGCGCGAGCGTGAACCGCTCGCCGGCGAAGCCAGTGCGGTCGCCGCCGAGCAATCGGCGGACGATCTCGATGGCTTCACGTAGTCGCGTGAGCGGGCGGCGTTCATCGAGGCCGAGCTGCTCGAGCCACGACCCGGTGACGAGGCCTAGATAGGCGCGGCCGCCGGAAGCAAGGTCGAGCGCGGCGATCTGACCGGCGATCTCGGCCGGGTGCAGGGTGTGTGCGTTGAGTGCGGCCGGCCCGAGGCGGACACGCTCGGTCACGCGCGCCATCGCGAGCAGCGGGAAGATCGCGGGTTGGAAGAAGAGGTCGTGGAAGACGGAGATCACGTCGAAGCCGGCCGCCTCGGCCCGACGCGCCAGGGCCTCGTACTCCTCGACTCGCTTGTCCGACTGCAGGCCAAGTCCGACCTCGTACGACGTCAGGTCAGCTCCTCTGTCCGCATGACTCGCTCGCCCACGCGTTCGATGCGCATGACGACCCGTTCCTCCGGATCGGGACAACAGACGAGCGTGTCCCGCTCGAGCCAGTCCTCATCCGGCAGCTTGCGCTGCTTCGCGGGCAGCATCGGCAGCACCGACTGGAGCGCGTAGAGGCAGAAGTGCTTGTCCTCCGGGATGCGCACACGACTCGATTCCCTCACTTCGAAGTAGTCGCCCACCTCGAGTCCGCAGACCGACCGGCCCTCGATGCGCTCGACGGTGACGCGCAGGTCGTAGAGGCGCATATCCGTCATCAGTGCACGATCTCGGTCGCGAAGCCGACGACGATTGCGGGCGCGTCGGAGGCGTTTCGCATCGTGTGCGGATGCGAGGAGGGCCACACGATGCACTGACCCTCGTGGAGGACGTACTCGACGCCGTCGACGATGAGCACGAGCTCGCCTTGCGCGACGTAGGCGGCGTCGATGCCGGCGTGGGTGATCGAGTCGTCGAACCCGGAGTGGGGCGCGAAGGACGCGACGAGCAGCTCGAGGTGCGACCCGGGGATCCTGAACGCGGAGAACTCGACGCCTTCGCCGCGCGCCCCCTTCCGGGCAGGCTCGACGAAGCGCGGCGCCGACTGGCGCAGCGAGTAGCCGAGCAGGGAGGCGACGTCGTGGTCGAGCCCCTGCGCGATCAGCGCCAGGCGTCCGAGCGCGATGTCGGAGTCGCCCCGCTCGACGGCACCGAGGAATGACGCGGAGATCCCGGAGGCTTCCGCGAGCGCCCGCACCGAGATGCCGCGCTGTGTCCGCAACCGCCGGATGACAGCGCCGACCTCCGGTGTGCCGGCGGGGGCACTCACGTCCACGCGGCGAGCATATCCCGGTCCTTGCCTTTGAGCGAAATATCGGTCAGTGTTGCAACATTGTGCACCGCCGCACGCCGGCGGCACGCCGCACGACGAACAGGAGGGAGTTCAGTGCTCAGGTCGAGGAGGCTCAGGCGGGCAGCCGTGGTAGCCGCAGTCGCGGGGATCCTCGCCGCGCTCGCGGCGAGCGCATCGACGGCGACCGCATCGACGGCGACCGCGCAGAAGACGAGCTGCTCGTTCACGTTGCGGATCGGGACGGTGCTGCCGTTCACGGGCGGCCTCGCCGCGTACGGCGGCAACATGGACAAGGCCGTTCGGCTCGCGATTCAACTCCAGAACTCGGCGCTCAAGAAGGCGGGGCTCTCGAAGAAGATCAAGGTCGTGCTCGTCGACTCGCAAGACGGGCAGACCCAGGCAGCCGCTTCGGTCGAGGCCGCCAAGAAGGAGGTCGGTGAACACGTCAACGTGATCATCGGCGAGATGGCGTCGGGCGCGACCATCCCGATGGCGCAGTCGGTGACCATCCCGAACCACATCGTCCTTATCTCACCCACCGCGAGCGCCCCTGAGATCACCACCCTGAAGGACAACGGCTACGTTTGGCGCACGTACCCGTCCGACACGCTTCAGGGCAGGGTGCTCGCCGAGGCGGCGCTGGAGAAGTTCGGCAAGGGTGCGACGATCAACGTCGGCGCGCGCAACGACGCCTTCGGCACCGCGCTCGAGCAACTCTTCGTCGCGCAGTGGAAGAAGCTCGGCGGCAAGGTCGGCATCGACATCTCGTGGAACCCCTCCCAGCCGACCTTCGACACCGAGGCAGGCCAGCTCGTCTCCGGTAACCCGGCAGGTTGGGTGATCATCGACTTCCCCCAGACGTTCCAGCAGTTCGCTCCCGCGTTGGTCCGCACCGGGAAGTGGGACGCGACGAAGACGCTGATGACCGAGGCGCTGAAGGACGGCCCGACCCTCGACGGCATCGGCCAGCCCGTGCTCGGCCTCTCTGGCACCGCGGCCAGCGCAGCGGGCGGCCCGGCCGGAAACGCCTTCCACGCGCTCTGGAACAAGGACGTGAAGGGCGCGCAGCCGTACACCGGCTTCGAGGGCACTGCCTTCGACGCGGCGAACGTCGCGTTCCTCGCGGCGATGCAGGCGTGCTCGGCGTCGCCGGCGAAGATCCGAGACAACCTGATCTCCGTCTCCGGACCGCCCGGCACGAAGATCACGTTCCAGCAGTTCGGGAAGGCGATCTCGCTGCTGCAGAAGCACAAGGAAATCAATTACGAGGGCGCGTTCAGCCCGGTCGATTTCGACAAGAACGGCGACATCAGCTCGGCCGTGTACGAGATCTGGCGCTATGACGGCAACAGCAAGTTCACGACGCTGAAGACGTTCACCTTCAAGAGCAAGTGAATCGCCTGACCTGGCGGGACGGCGGCGGCTTCGAGGAAGCCGCCGCCTACTCCCGCGCGGTACGAATCGGCTCGCACGTCGCCGTCAGCGGTACAGCGCCGACGGACGACGGCGTCGTCCTCCACCTGGGCGACGCCTACGCGCAGACGTCCACGGCGATCGCGAAGGCCCTCGCTGCGGCCGCAGAGCTCGGCGCGCGGCGCGACGACGTGATCCGGACGCGGCTGTTGCTCGCCGTCGGCTCCGACTGGGAGGCGGCGGTGCGCGCGCATCGCGAGGCGTTCGCCGGGATCGATCCGGCGAACACGTCCTACTACGTGGCCGGATTCATCCCCGACGGAGTGCTCGTCGAGGTCGAGCTCGATGCGATCGTGCCCGACCTCGAGCCCCCGAGGTAGAGGTCGACGACGCGGGGGTCGTCGAGCAGCGTGCGGCCCGGGCCGCTGTACGCGTTCCGCCCGGTGTCGAGGACGTAGCCGATGTCGGCGAGGGCGAGCGCGCGACGCGCGTTCTGCTCCACGATCACGATCGCGATCCCGAGCGAGCGGATCTCGACGAGCTTTTCGAAGACGAGGTCGATCGCGATCGGCGAGAGGCCGGCGGAAGGCTCGTCGAGAAGGAGCAGGCGCGGCCGCGCGACAAGCGCGCGCGCAAGGGCGACGAGCTTCCGCTGCCCGCCCGAGAGCGAGCCTGCGCGCTGCCGGTGACGCTCGGCGAGGAGGGGAAACAGCTCCAGCACGCGGACGATCTCCGCTTGCCGCTCTGCGCGCGGCAGCACGAGTGCTCCGACATGCAGGTTCTCGGCGATGGTCAACGTCGGGAAGACGTTGTCCACCTGCGGCACGAGGTTCATGCCGCGTCGAGTGAGCCGGTCGGCGCGCACGCCGGTCACGTCCTCGCCGTCGAAGCGCACCGAGCCCGCGCGCGCCCGCACGAGCCCGTAGACGGCCTTCAGCAGCGTCGACTTGCCCGCGCCGTTCGGTCCCACTATCGCGACGATCTGCTCTGCATCGGCGGCGAGGTCGACGCCGCGCAGGATCAGCGCGTCGTCGTAGCCCGCTTCGAGCGCACTCACCTCGAGCAGCGGCGTCGTCAATGCGCCTTCCCGAGATACGCGTCGACGACCTCTTCGTTCGTCCGCGCCTCTTCGGGCGTGCCGACGACTATGACACGGCCCTCGTTCATGACGACGACCCGGTCGGCCGCCTGCATCACGAAGTCGAGATCGTGCTCGACGATGAGGAACGTGATCTTCCGGTCGCGCCGGACGGCGAGGATGTGCTCGAGGAGCTCGACGCGCAGCGCCGGGCTGACACCGGCCATCGGCTCGTCGAACAGCACGAGCGACGGCTCGAGCATGAGGACGCGCGCGAGATCGAGCAGCTTGCGCTGCCCGCCCGAGAGTGTGCCCGCGTACTCGTGTGTGTGCGCTTCGAGACGCACGAGCGCGAGCATCTCGTGCGCGCGCTCGAGCGTGCGCCGCTCGTGGGCCGAAGCGGCGCGCGGCCGGAGGAGGACGCCCGTGAGCCGTTCGCCGGGATGCCCCGTGGATGCGAGCAGCAGGTTGTCGAGCACCGTCATCCGTGTCAGGACCCGGGCCGCCTGATACGTGCGAACGACGCCGGCGCGCGCGACGCGATAGGCCGCTCGCCCGTCAATGCGCGCGCCCGCGAAGACGATGCGGCCGGAGTCCGGCTTGAGCGAGCCGGCAATCGTTGCGAACAGCGTCGACTTGCCGGCGCCGTTCGGGCCGATGAGGCCGGTGATCGACCGCTCCTCGACGGCGAAGGACGCGCCGTCGACAGCGCGGACGGCGCCGAAGGTGCGGACGACGTCCTGCACGTCGAGCAACGGCGTCACTCGAGCACCATCTCCCGCTTGTTCCCGAGCAGTCCCTGCGGCCGCACGAGTACGAGGAGGAGGATGATCAGGCCGACGATGATCAAGCGCAGGTATGCGCGCTGGTCGGACGCGAACCACGTGAACGGCGCGAAGTTGAGAAAGCGCGTGCCGGCGAAGATGAAGCCGAAGACCGTGGCGCCGACGGGCACCGCCCACACGCGGCCGAGGCCCCCGAGCAGCAGGATCATCCACGCGAAGAAGGTCAGCAGCGGTTGGAAGTCGTCCGGGCTGAAGAACGAGAACTCCCACGCGTAGAAGAGGCCCGCGATCCCGGCCAGCGCCGCGCCGAGCGCGAGCGCCTGCAGCTTGTACGCGAAGGTGTTCTTGCCCAGCGATGCCGCCGCGTCCTCGTCGTCGCGGATCGCGCGCAGCACGCGCCCCCACGGCGTCCGCATCGCGAGCCAGGTCAGCGCCAGGAGGACGACGGCAACTGTCCACACGATGGCGAGCATCGTCGCGTCGCTCGACGAGAAGCCGAACGCGTGCTGTACCCGGCCTTCGAAGCGGCTCCACTGACCGTTGTACTGACTCGCCGTTCCGATTGGACCGAGCGCGATCGTGCCCTGCGATCCGCCAGTGAGCGACGTCTCGTTCGTCGCCACGTAGCGGACGATCTCGCTGAACGCGATGGTGACGATGGCGAAGTAGTCGGCGCGCAGCCGCAGCGAGAACAGGCCGAGGAACAGGCCGCCGGCGGCGGCCGCCACGACTGCGAGCGGCGCCGCCAGCCACGTGCTCCAACCCTCCTTAACGACGAGGATCGCCATCGTGTACGCGCCGATCGCCATGAAGGCGACCTGACCGAAGTTCAGCAACCCGGCGAACCCGAACTGCACCTGGAGCCCGAGCGCGAGGATCGTGTAGATGCCGGCGACGACGCCGACGAACGCCCAGAAGCTCCCGCTCGACAGGATGCTCACCCGACGCGCGCCTGTCCGAAGAAGCCTTGCGGCCGGATCATGAGCGCGACCGCGAGCACCGCGAACGCGACCACCGGCTTGTAGACCGGGTTCACGCCTCCGGCGAAGCCGGACCAGGTGGAGACCTCCTGCGCGACTCCGAGGGCGAGGCCGCCGGCGAGGGCGCCGTACGCGCTGCCGATCCCTCCGAGCACGACGGCGGCGAAGACCGGCAGCAGCAGCTGGAAGCCGAAGTTCGGGTCGAACGAATACTCGACGAGCGCCGCGAGAACGCCCGCGAGCCCGGCGAGCAGACCGGAGATCAACCAGGCGACACGCGTTGCGCGTCCGACGTCGATGCCTGCGACGGCCGCGAGCGCGCGGTCGTCCGCCATCGCGCGCAGCACGCGCCCGACGGTCGTCAGCGTAAGGAAGAGCCCGACTGCGACGATCGTCGCGGCCGCGGCGGCGACGGCGATGAGCTGCTGCTCCGATAGGCGGACGCTGCCGAGCACGAACACGCGGTACGGATTCACGCGGTAGCTTCGCGGCTGCGATCCGGCGGCGAGCAGGAGCGCCTGGCGCAGAACGAGCGCGAGCCCGATCGAGGCGAGGAACAGGCTCATGAAGCCCGCGCGCCGGGCGCGGAGCGGCTTCCAGAGCACGACGTCGAGCGCGAGCGCGAGCGCCGCAGTCGCGGCCATCCCGGCGAGTGCGGCGACGATCATCGACTGGTGGAGCGGCCCGTCGACCCCGTAGGCGATGAGCGCGCCAAACGCCATCATGTCTCCGTAGGCGAAGTTGACGAGCCGGAGGATGCCGTACACGAGCGAGACCCCGACCGCCGCGATCGCGTAGACCGAACCGGTGACGAGACCGTTGGCGACGAGCTGCAGGAACATGTCAGACGAGCTGCGGCTCGGACACGAGCCGACCGGCCGCGAAACGATCGGCGCCGAGGATGTCGAGCACCGGATCGCGCTCACCCAAAAGCGCGTCGGCTGTGATGCGCGCGACAGCGGGCGCGATCATGAAGCCGTGACCGCTGAAGCCCGCGGCGACGAACAGCCCCTCGTCAACCGGCCCGAGGATCGGTTGATGGTCGGGAGTGACGTCGTAGACACCTCGAACGAGCAGCGGATACGAGACGTGGACGAGCTGCGGCAGAAGCGCCTCGCTCGCGGCGCGGATCGTCGCACGCCAGCGCTCGCGGCCGGAGTCCGCATCCCCGCGCGCGCCGAGGTCGCTCGCGAGCACGCGCCCGTCGGCGAGCTGCTTGGCGGCGAATGCGCGCTCGGCGGCGACCACGAGTGGCTCGAGGAGCCGCTCGCGAATCGGCTCGCTGAAGAAGAGGTACCGGTCCTCACGGATGATCGGGAGCTCGACCCCGAGGGGTGCGAGCAGCGCGGCCGTGTCCACGCCACCGGCGACGACGACTGCCGAAGCTGCGATCGGCCCGACGATCCAGCCGTTTCCGTCGCGGCGCAGCTCGGCGACGTCCGCGCGATGGACGTCGATCCCATTCGCGAATGCCTCGACCACGGCTTGCGGCCGGTCGAAGTAGCCATCGTCGCCGCACCAGGCCGCACCCACCAGCGCGTCCGCGTCGAGCCCGAGGACGAGCGCAGCGGCCTCCTCAGGTCCGACGATCCGCGACGTGACTCCCTCCTCGTTCTGAAGGGCCACGTTCGCGCGGAGACGCTCGAGCGTTGTTGCACTTTCCGCGACGAAGAGGTACCCGCACGCGCGCAGATCGAGCGGCACCTGCGAGACGAGCAACTCGTTCGCTTCTCGCCAGAATGCGACCGACTCGCGGGCCAGCCGGCACGCGACGCGCGTTCCCCATTGCTGGCGGACGCCGCCCGGCTGCACGCCCGACGCGCCGGCGGCGATCCCCGCGCGGTCGACGACGGCGACGCTCACGCCGCGCGTCGTGAGCTCGCGCGCGACAGCAAGGCCCGTCACGCCCGCGCCCACGACGGCCACTTCGACCCGGTTCATTATGTTGCGACACTGACCGATATTTCGGTCGGACGCAAGAACGATCGGGCGGCCAGGTAGAGGTGGAACGCCGATCGCGATGCTGCGGGTTGACCGGTCCCGTGCGTGGCCGAGGTAGGTCGAGATTCCCAGCACACGAAGGTGTTGCGCGCGCGCCGAGGTCAGGCCGAGGTCATACTCAACTTCTCCGCCGTGGAGCGGGACGTGTCGCGCGTGCGATCGCGTGATGCCGCGATGTTCTCGGACTGCCCGAGAGCGACGTGTCCGAGGGCGAACTGGAGACGCCGAACCCACACTCAGTTTCTGGGAGCCCGAGCGTGACGAGATGCCGTTCGTCGCGAACCAGGCTGGCTTCGCAGTGAGGGTGGCCGATGTTGCCGAGACTCGCGCTGAACTCGAAGGGAAGGGCGTCGTCACGACCAAAGAGCACCGACGCCAACCTGACAAACGCCCCAGACGGGACAGCTCACACACTCACAGTTCCGGAATGACGCCAGAACCTCAGCGCCTCGGAGAGTCCTAACCGGGAGCCGGACGGATCGCAGGACCGCGAAGGCGAGCGAGCGTGCGCTGACGATAGCCTCGACACGTGCGAGACCGGTTCGCCTTCACCTTGCACGGCGTCATCTACCGGCTCATTCTCGGCGCGGTTGTCTTGGCGATTGTCATCCCAGCGGCCTTGAGTGGGTACCAGCCGATGTGGCCGGTCGCGCTCATCGCCATCGTTGTCGTAATCGTCGGAATCCTGGTGGCGCGCCGACCGCGCTTGCGCGCCTGGTTGCGTCGCCGGTGACCGGCGGCGTTAGGAGCGCCGCCTGGGCGAGTGTTCACGAATGAATCCAGAGAGAAGCCTGATTTGCCAGGCACCCGGAGGGCGACGCGACGGGAGCCGCGGACGTGGTGCCCGCGGCTCCCGACTGGGGTCCGCCTAGCCCTGCCCGGACTGTGCGCTGCCGTCGGCCGGCGGGCCGCCGAGTGGGCCGCTCCCGGCAGGGGCGTCGACGACCTCGCAGGGCGGGACGTCGCCGTGGGCCCAGGCGATGCCGAGGGCCCGCTCGTTGCCAGGGCCGGTCTGGGTGGTGACCACCAGCGTGGTGCTGGAGGGCAGGTTCCCGCTGATCGTGAAGCGGGTGGTGCCGTCGCTCGTGCGCTGGACCTCGCTTCCGTGCGTCTCGCCGGCTGCGCCGACGCCGGCCGGGGTGAACCACGGCTGCTTGCAGGCCTTCCCCGCCGGCAGGTACTGGACGACGGCGTTCACGCCAGTCGCTTGCAGCTTCGCCTGTAGGCCGGCCGCGTCGCTGAGTGAGTCGATCTCGACCGTCACCGTGCCGTCTGCGTTCTTGGTCACGGCGTAGGCCGCCTGCGTGCCCGCCGAGAGGAAGAACACCCCGGCGCTCGCGGCTGCCGCCAGCACCGCCGCGAGCCCGCCCGCGAGGACGAGTCGCGGGCTACGCCAGAGCAGGCGCCGCTGCCCGCGGTCGGTCGGCGGAACCACTACTTGGCTCCGTAATTCCCGCAGCAGACGCTCTTCGAAGTTGCTCATGTCGTGACCTCCGGTAGGTCGTTTGTGCCGAGGTCGAGGGGGTCGAGCTGGCTCCGCAGCCGGCGGCGGGCACGGTGCAGCCGCACGCGAGCGGCGACGGCGCCGATGCCGAGCGCCCGCCCCGCCTCGCCTGGGGAGAGGCCATCGAGCGCGACCAGCTCAAGCACCGCCCGCTCGCCCGCCGGAAGCCTAGTCAGCTCCTGGTAGAGCTCTCGCGCGGCTGATTCGCCGTCGATCCGCTTGTGCAGCGCGGCCAGGTCGTCCTCGTCGACCAGCTCGCGCCCGCGGATCTGCGCGGCTCTCCGCAGGTCCTTCGCTTTCCGCCGGCGCTCACCGGCGACGACGTTGCGGGCGATCCCGAATAGCCACGCCACAGGCTCGCCCCGGCTGCGCCGGTAGGAGCTGGCCGACTCGATCACCGCCACGAACACGTCCGCGGTTAGATCCGCAGCTAGGTAGGGATCGTCCACCCGCCGGGCGACGAACCGCTGTACCGCCTCGACGTGCTGCCGGTAGAAGCGCTCGAACGCGTCCGGGTCGGATGTGATCTCGGCCAGCTCCTGCACTCGCACCTCCTCGAATCCTCGCTGTCAGAGGTTCTTCGTCGGAGCGAGCTGATGCGTTACGCGCAGCGTGGGTAGTCGCGGCGGCCGCGTACCGACGGCGCTCGGCAAATCGCTGACGCTCGCTTGCGCGAGTGTTCGGCAACGTCACCCGAGCTGTTGGATGATCTGGAGCGCCCGTTCGCACGACTCGACGAGCACGTCGCTCGCGGCGCCTTCGGACACCCGAGCCACATCGTCGGTCGGGACGAAGCTCTCGCCCGCAATCGACACGACGTGGACGAAGCTGACCTCGGCCCCATCGTCGACCGCCAAGTCGAGTTCGGTGCCGACCACCTGCTCGTCGGATGTTCCATCCTCGACAGCGATCAGCATTCGCTTGAGCTCCCGTCCCACGGGACTTCTCCTCCTTCGGACGTTGGTACCCCACGCTCCGCCCCGAAGTGGCGGCAGGCATCGGGGAACGCTCGGACGGGGGCTGCGGCTGTCTGCTGATCTGCGGCGCAGCCGCGAGGTGAGAGGATCCCGGCGACCATCAACTACCTCTCGGCGCGGCACCGCGCCCGGCAAAGGAGGACCCATGAGCTGGCAGACGATCGTCGTCGGGTACGAGCGCGACCACGCGTCGAATCGAGCGCTGGAGCGCGCGGCAGGGATCGCGCGCGATACGGGAGCCACTCTGATCGTGACGAGCATCGCGCCCGTCCTTCCGAGCGGCGCCGCGGCACACGGCGTCGGGCCGTTCGACCCCGTCGATTCGCCCGACGTCCACCGCGCCGAGCTCGTCCACGCGCGCGAGCTGCTCGAGGGCTACCACGCGAAGGCCGACTTCGACATCGAGGTTGGTGAGCCCGCGCACGCGATCGTGGCGCTGGCCGAGCGCCGCGGCGCGGACCTCATCGTCGTCGGCACGCACGAGCGGACATTCCTCGACCGGCTGCTTCACGGAAGCGTCAGCGAGGGGGTGACGCGACAGGCGCACTGCGACGTGCTCGTGGTGCACTGAGCCTGGGCTGCGGGTTTCGCGCCGGCGCGATCCGAGGCTGCCCCGATGCCCGCGGGCGGCGCAGCTGCGACGATCGGGCCATGTCCGGGCGCCGCCAGCAGCTTTCGGTGTTTCCGTTCGACGACTGCGCCGACGCGGGTGCCCTGCTCGCCGGCGAGCTCCTGTCGGAAGCCGATGAGGACTCGGTCGTGGTGGACCGAAAAACGGGGTCCGGTCAATTTCAGAGGCCCCGGAAACGGGGTCTTTGTGTTTCCGGTGTTGCGAGACCGCCTGGCGCACGTCGGTTCGGCTCACGCTGCTCGTCAACGGCGTCAGCTGGTGGCTGAGCGTCGCTTGGTGTCGGTGTTGTTTGCAGATGCGCATTCTGCGGTATCTCAATGATCGGAGCCGCCGTCGCTCTTGGCAGAGCAGGTCGGAGCAAGACGATCCGACGTCAAATTGCTTTGGAAGGGAATGACCGATGAGACACTTCGTGTACGGCTTCGGCGCGATCTCGCGCTTCCACACACGTCCCGTGCTGTTCTCGCTCGGGCTGCTGCTGGCGCTCGCCTTCGCGGGCAACGCCCTGGGCGCGACCGCCGTGCCACTCGGGGCTGCGGCCACTTTCGGTGCGCTTTCCTCTACGGCAATGACCAATGCCGGTTCCAATACCGTGGTGCACGGCAACATCGGCTCGTCGACCTCGATCGGCGCAGGCGTGACCCATCCCGGATTCGGCGCCTACGGTGCCGGTTCGTCTCAGCTGGCGAACGCCCAGGCCAGTCTCCTGACCGCCTACGGCGCCGCCGCAGCGGCGACGCCAGATCAGCCGACGATCACCGGAGCCAATCTCGCCGGCAAGACGCTGGTCCCGGGTGTCTACAACTCCACCTCGAGCATTCTGATCAGCGGCCCCACCCCGCTCACGCTCGACGGGGGAGGCGACCCGAACGCGGTCTTCATCTTCCAGGCCGCTAGCTTCCTGACCGTGGATCCGACCTCCTCGGTAACCCTCACCGGCAAAGCCCAGGCGTGCAACGTCTTCTGGCAGGTCGGGAGCTCCGCGTTCCTGAAGAACACCGACGCCACGTTCAACGGAACGATCCTCGCCCTGACCCAGATCACGCTGACCGACGCCATTACCGTCAACGGCAGGGTCCTGGCCCAAAACGCCGACGTGACCTTCATCCACGACACCGTCAACACGCCGACATGTACCGGGAGCCCGCCGCCGCCGGTTGACACAACACCACCGGCCTGCGCCCTCACGGCCACGCTCAACGGGCCGCCGAAGCAGATCCAGGTGACGGTGCAGGATTCGGGCAGCGGGCTTGGCTCGGTTCAGGTCACCACGTCGACGAATGCCACCACCGTGGTGCCGCCGTTCGCATCGGGGACGACCGGCCCGGTGGTGGTGACCGCCACCAAGATAAACCCGAGCACGGGGTCGTCCGTTGCGCTGTCCGTCACCGATGCGGCAGGCAACGTGATGAAGTGCGACCCGATCCTCAGCGGTCTCACCGGCGGCCCGCGCGCCGGGCCCGTGAGCCGCACGTTCAAGAACCTGGTCTCGACCGAGAGCAGAGTTACGATCGTGAACGGCAAGCCGGGCCTCCGCGGCTTCACGCTGAAGGTCAACGGCAAGACGTTCGCTGTTCCAACGCTGGCAGACGGCCGGCAGGTCGTGATCGACGTCTCCGCGGCGATGCGACCGGGACACAGGAACACGATCACGATCAGCGCCATCGGAAAGAAGGTCTCTGACGCGACGATCGCGATCTCGGGCTAACGTTCCGCGCGCGTTTCCCCGGGGAGGCCGCCAGTCCGGCGGCCTCCCCGGGGGCCTTCTTCTCTTAGGCCCTGCAAGTAGTCGAGGAGCATCTGAGGGAGGATGGCGCTGAGTTCCACTCCGGGCGGATCACCCGGAGGTCGTTTCGAGGGCTGCCGGCGCGCCCGACATGGCGCGGGCGGGGACCAGGTTCACCCGCGCAGGGAAGCCCAGCCTTCCCGGAAGCCGTAGAAGACGATCACCAAGCCGGCAAGCGGGTCCGCCCACCACCAGCCGGCGGCCGCGTTCAGGACGAGGCCGACGAGGACTGCGACCGCGAGGTAGCCGTCGATGATCGTGACTCGCGACTCGGTTTCCAGCACTCGGTTGTCGAGTGCACGACCGGTGATGCGCTTCGCGTACGCGAGTGCGAACATCACGACGGCAGTCGCGGCCAGCCAGCCGATTCCGACCTGCGAGTGATGCGGCCGGAACCCCGTCACGAGCACGACCAGCGATTGGACGGCGATGTAGAACGCGAGCAGCAGGAACGCGAAGCCGATGACCCGGAGCGCCGTCCGCTCACGGCGCTTGTCGGCGCCCTTCAGCTGCCAGACGACGACAAGCGACGCAACGATCTCGATCAGCGAGTCGAGCCCGAAGCCGGCAAGCGCGATCGAACGTGCGACGACAGCGGCAGCGAGCACGACAACGCTGCCGACCACGTTCCATCCAAGCGTCGCGTACTCGAGCCGCAAACCACGCGCCAGAAGGGCCTCGGCCCGGGACGGCTCCAGCGTCTCAAAAGCAGCCACAGCCCTCACCCTTCCAGGTTCCCCAGCCGGCGTAGGAGCGGGCGAGCAAACTGTCGGCAATGTTGACGGTCTTTGGCGTCGCGGCTCTCACGTTCATGATGTTGATGTACGCGCTCGAGCGACGCGGCCGCCGCTTCATCCTCGCCTTCGCTGGCGGCTGCCTCCTCGCAAGCGTGTATGGGTTTCTCGCTGGCACTTGGCCGTTCGGCGGTGTCGAGGCCGTCTGGGCTGCTGTTGCCCTTCATCGCTTTCGGCGCGCGCAGCTGCCTGAATGATCCGCGGTCGAGGCCTACGCCTCGGGCCGCGAGTAGCTCCTGATCTACGCAGGCCGCGCGACGATTGCCGAGGCACCGCGCTGTCGGCTCGGCCGACGGAAGCGGCCGGCTGCGGCGGCGAATGCAGTGGCGGCCACGGCGATCGCGATCGCGAGCACGATCGCTTCGCCGCCGTTGACGCGGGTGATCGTTTGCATCAGCGCGGCTACAAGTCCGGCGGCGGGGATCGTCACGAGCCAGGCGATCAAGATGTTGCCGGCGAGGCCCCAGCGCACCGCGGAGATGCGTTTGGCGGCGCCGGCGCCGAGTACGGAGCCGCTGATCGTGTGCGTGGTCGAGACGGGGAAGCCGTAGTGGGCTGTGGCCCAGAGGAGGATCGCGGTTGAGGTTTCGGCGGCGAAACCTTGGTGGGGGTCGAGGTGAGTGACGCGTTGGCCGAGTGTGCCGATGATTCGCCAGCCGCCGGAGTAGGTGCCGAGCGCCATCGCGATCGCGCAGGTGAGGATCACCCAGAAGGGAACGTGGAAGCTTTGCGTGGGGTGTGCGGCGACGAGGGCGAGCGCGATGACGCCCATCGTCTTCTGGGCGTCGTTGGTGCCGTGCGTGAGCGCGACGAAGCCGGCGGAGACGATCTGCAGCCGACGAAAGCTGCGCGTGGTGCGGCCGTAGCCGCGGTTCTTGAACAGCCACATGATCGCGACGACGATCGCTGCGGCGAGTAGGAGGCCGAGGAAGGGGGAGGCGAGCGAGGGGAGCAGCACTTTCTCGTAGAGGCCGCGCGCGTTGACGACGCCGAAGCCGTGCGCGGCGATCGCCGATCCCATCACGCCGCCGATCAGGGCGTGGCTGGAGCTCGTTGGGAGTCCGAGCAGCCAGGTGGTGAGGTTCCAGGCGATCGCGCCGACGACGCCGGCGAGCACGATTTTCAGGGTGACAGCGTTGGGGTCGACGATCCCTTTGCCGACGGTAGTCGCGACCTTGAGCGAGATGAAGGCGCCGGCGAAATTGAGGACCGCGGCGAACCCGACCGCGATCCGGGGTGAGAGCGCGTGGGTTGAGACGCTGGTGGCGATCGCGTTGGCGGAGTCGTGAAAGCCGTTGGTGAAATCGAAGAACAACGCGACGGCGACGACTGCGACAAGCGAGAAGTTCAAGCGGCTCTCCTTCGCATGCCGCCGGTCGCAGCAAGCGCGACCCCGACTCCGAAGAGCGCGTAGGCCAGCGGCCAGTGCCCACCAAGCCCAAGCAGCACACCGACCACCGCGAAGGTCATTGAGAGGCGCGTGCAGAGCTGCCACAGCTCGCGTCTGGGAGCGGGGTGCTCGGGCACGCGCGCACCGTAACCACTCGCCGCTCGCGCCGCGCGAAGTTCGAGCGGGGCAGCTCGACGTCTTGACACGCATCGACGGCGTTCGATATATTCACGTTTGTCGATACGAGGTTGGGTGCCGTGAACGTGAGCGAGGTCAGGTTCCTGTGAGCGCGACGCTTGAGCCGGTTGCGTGTTGCGCGCCGCTTGATGCTCCTGAACTGAGTGACGCGGAGGCGACCGCGACCGCGGAGCTCTTCAAAGCGCTCGGCGACCCCGCCCGTGTGCGCGCGGTGAACCTCCTTGCAACACGCGGCAAGCCGGTCTGCATCTGCGAGCTGATCGAGCCGCTCGGCCTGGCGCAGCCGACGGTCTCGCATCACATGAGGAAGCTCCTCGATGCAGGGCTCGTGGAGCGCGAGCAGCGCGGCAAGTGGGCCTATTTCTCGTTGAAGCGCGACGCCGTCGAGAAGCTCGCGGCTGTCGCTGATCTGAAAGGAGCGTGCTGCTGATGGCAACGACGGCTGACGAGCTGCGTGAGGAGGTGCGCCGGCGCTATGCCGAGTCCGCGCGCGCGGTCGTCGAGGGTTCCGGCGGCTGCGGGGGCAGTGCGTGCTGCGCGGACGGTGAGAGCGACGCCGCCAAGTTCGGCGAGGCGCTCTACGACGCCGAGCAGCGCGGCGAACTGCCGCAGGCAGCGACCCTCGCTTCGCTCGGCTGCGGCAACCCGACCGCGGTCGCCGACCTGCACGCGGGCGAGACGGTGCTGGATCTCGGCTCCGGCGGCGGGATCGACGTGATTCTCTCGGCCAAGCGGGTCGGGTCGGCGGGAATCGCCTACGGCGTCGACATGACCGACGAGATGCTTGCGCTTGCGCAGAAGAACGCGCGCGAGGCGGGCGTGGCGAACGTGCACTTTCTGAAGGGCGTGATCGAGCAGATCCCGCTGTCGGCGGACTCGGTCGACGTGGTCATTTCGAACTGCGTGATCAACCTCTCCACCGACAAGCCGGCTGTGCTGACCGAGATCGCGCGCGTGCTTCGGCCGGGCGGGCGGATCGGGATCAGCGACGTCGTCGCCGAAGACCGCCTCTCGACTGCAGAGCGGGCAGAACGTGGCAGCTACGTCGGCTGCATCGCTGGCGCCCTCTCGAAGGGCGAGTACGAGGCAGGACTCGAGGCGGCCGGTTTCGAGGGCATCTCGGTCGAGTTCACACACCAGGTCGCCGACGGCATGCACGGCGCGATCGTCAAGGCCGTGAAGACAGCGACGCCCGAGGCGAAGGGCCTGCCGGTGATCCAGCCGGCGGTGCGGGCAGGCTGTTGCTGATCGACCGCGCTCTTCCGCTCGCAGCGGAGCAGCAGAAGAGAGAAGAAACCTCGCAATCGCGGCGTTTCTCGTTGTGGGTTCGCACTGACTTCTGCGCTGAGCGTGTTGTTCGCGTCGCACCACGATCTCCAAGGGCATTGGTTGCGCTCCGAGCGAGTCGGAGACTGCCAATCCGTAGAAACCATCCAGCGAAGAGCGGCCAAACCCTGTCGCCACCTGGCCCTGCGTGCGCCATCGTTGATTTGCGATCAACGATCAGCGGACCTAGGAGGCGCGCCATGAACTGCTTCGAGTGTGCAAAGACCAACGACGAGATTGCCGCAGTCGGTATCTGCCGGCACTGCGGCGTCGGACTCTGCCTTGACCACCTGGTTGAGGCGCACGAATTTCACGTCGGTGGCACCGTTTACGCCTGCCAGCATCAGCTACCTGGCGGGAAGCCGCTCCGGAGTGTTCCGGCCGGGATCGCTGCCGGCGCTCGCCATCACATCGCCGGCGTTTCGTGACCGTCACTGTCTCGACAACCGCGGTCGCCGCCGACCAGCACGACCAAGAGTTCGCGCTGCTCGCGAAGGCACTTGGCCACCCCGCCCGCGTCCGCATCCTGCGCCTGCTGCTCGCACGCGACGCCTGCTACTGCGGCGAGATCGTCGACGAGCTGCCGCTCGCCCAAGCCACCGTCTCTCAGCACCTGAAAGTGCTCAGAGAAGCCGCGCTGATCGTCGGGAAGATCGAGGGATTGCACACCTGCTACTGGGCCGACCGCGACCGGCTCGGCGAATTGCACCAGCTCATCGGCGGGCTACTCGCCGAAGCCGTCGACGTGAACACAGATGGCTGCACCTGAGACCGTCCGCCCGGCCGTCGAGCTGGCGCTGGACGACACGGCGGTGCTGAAGAAGCTCTCGACGCTCGACCGTTTCCTGCCGCTCTGGATCGCGCTCGCGATGGGCGCCGGGCTCGGGCTCGGCTCGCTGATCCCGAGCCTGAACGACGGCCTCGACAAGCTCCGCGTCGGCACCGTTTCGCTTCCGATCGCACTCGGGCTGCTGCTGATGATGTACCCGGTGCTCGCGAAGGTTCGCTACGAGGAGCTCGGACGGAGAAAACATGACGGCGTCTCCGATCGCCTCTTCTTCGGCGTCTCGCTGTTTCTCTCCTGGGTGGTCGGGCCGCTGCTGATGTTCGCGCTGGCCTGGCTGCTGCTCCCCAACCAGCCCGCCTACCGGACCGGCGTGATCATCGTCGGTCTCGCCCGCTGCATCGCGATGGTGCTGATCTGGAACGACATCGCCAAGGGCGACCGTGACCGCGCCGCGATCCTTGTCGTCTTCAACGCCGTCTTCCAGGTCGTCGCCTTCTCACTCTTGGGCTACTTCTACTTGACGGTTCTGCCGGGCTGGCTCGGCCTCGACACCCAGGGCTTCCAGGTCGGAATCTGGGAGGTCGCCCGCACCGTGCTGATCTTCCTCGGCATCCCGCTCGCCGCCGGATTCTTCACCCGCCGCATCGGCCTGAAGCAGAAAGGGCGCGAGTGGTACGAGCGCAAGTTCATTCCGCGGATCAGCCCGATCACGCTCTACGGGCTGCTCTTTACGATCGTGCTGCTCTTCGCGATCCAGGGCCACACGATCACCTCCCGCCCGCTCGACGTTGCACGGATCGCGCTGCCGCTGCTCGCCTACTTCGCAGTCATGTGGGTCGCCGGGTTCACGATCGGCAAGCTGACCGGGCTGCCCTACGCGCAGACAGCCAGCCTTGCCTTCACCGTCGCCTCCAACGACTTCGAGCTCGCGATCGCGGTTGCGGTCGGCGTTTTCGGCGCCACCTCCGGCCAGGCGCTCGCCGGTGTCGTCGGGCCGCTGATCGAGGTGCCCGTGCTCGTCTCACTCGTCTATGTCGCCCTTTGGGCACGCCGGTTCTGGAACAGAAGCGACGGCACCCAGACATGGCTGGTCGAGAGCGCGGAGGTCTGACCGACTCGGCTCGCTTGTCGGACTCGGCGGCCGATGTCAGCGGCGGCGCGCTGCAGCAAACGCTACGAGTGAGATGCATATCTAGCCGCCACTGCTGCGTAGGAGGAAGCCGCGATGAAATACGTGCTGTTCGTCTGTACCCATAACGCCGGCCGCTCACAGATCGCGCAGGCGTTCTTCGAGCGATACGCGCCCGCCGATCTGCGGGCCGAGTCCGCAGGTCAAGAGCCCGCCGATGCGATCTGGCCGAACGTGATCGAGGCGATGCGCGAGGTCGGGATCGACATCTCCAACCGCAAGCCGAAGAAGATCGACCTGGAGATGCAGCTCCACGCGGACAGGGGCATCACGCTCAATTGCGAGGGTGAATGCCCCTACCTGATCGGCACGGTCGAGGACTGGGACGTGGACGATCCGGCCGGCCAGCCGCTCGAGAAGGTGCGGGAGATCCGCGACTACATCGAACAGCGCGTGCGTGAGCTGGTCGACGTTCGTGCAGACGAGATCCGCGCCGACCGAAGCAGCCATCAGCGCTGGCTCGCGCGGCTTCTGCCGTCTCTCGCCCAAGAGTTCGCGGACACGAAGACACCTGAGGAGGTCCGCGCCTGTGCAGACGCGATCCTGAACGAGTTCGACGACGCACCGGTACGCTCGTTCGTCCTGATTGTTGCTGAGCGGCGTATACGCGAGTGCCTCCGCGAGGATCAGTGCAGCGTGCTCACGCACGTCTGAAACTCTGCGAGATGGTGCATGTCGAAGATCTCGATGGCAGCGGTCCGCCCTAGCTCATCGCATGCAGCCGGCGATCAGCGCGAGCACCGATCGCCAAGCGCTTCGAGGCCGCGTCGGCACCGACGCCGCGGCTATGCGAGTGGGCCCTCGTGGTCGTGGTCGCTTCATTCGCTCTCCCCGCGCAGGGAAGCCCAGCCTTCCCGGAAGCCGTAGAAGACGATCACCAAGCCGGCAAGCGGGTCCGCCCACCACCAGCCGGCGCCAGAGGGGCCTCGGCTGGGGACGGCTCCAGCGTCTCAAAAGCAGCCACAGCCCTCACCCTTCCAGGTTCCCCAGCCGGCGTAGGAGCGGGCGAGCAAACTGTCGGCAATGTTGACGGTCTTTGGCGTCGCGGCTCTCACGTTCATGATGTTGATGTACGCGCTCGAGCGACGCGGCCGCCGCTTCATCCTCGCCTTCGCTGGCGGCTGCCTCCTCGCAAGCGTGTATGGGTTTCTCGCTGGCACTTGGCCGTTCGGCGGTGTCGAGGCCGTCTGGGCTGCTGTTGCCCTTCATCGCTTTCGGCGCGCGCGACTGGGCACGGATCGTGCTCAGTGCAGATGAAACTTTTGCCTAAACTTTTGCCCCACTGAGCCGATCTGACGCGATCCTAGGCGACCTAAGATGACTGAGCGAAGCCGCCCGAGCGTTATCTAATCTTGGAACAGACGGCTCATAACCCGGAGGTCGCAGGTTCAAATCCTGCCCCGGCCACTTCAAAGGCCCCGGAAACGGGGCCTTTCTCGTTTTTGTTCCTTGACCGCCCCCGTTCGAGGAGCCCCGCTACGCCGGCTTCCCGAGTCGGCGAACGCGACACGCGTGAGTCGTTCCTCGGCGCTTGACGTGGACGGGGCGCAGCGCATAGGTATCGGCACATGCAGATCGGCAAGGCGTGCGAGCCCGTCACGCGCATCAGTCGCGTCTCGTCCGACCGGATCGAGGTGCGCGGACGCGACCTCGCGGGCGATCTGATGGGCCGGCTGAGCTTCACCGAGTATTTCCACCTGCTGCTGACGGGTCGCGAGCCGAGTGACGACGAGCGCTTCTTCCTCGACCTGCTGCTCGTCTCGATCGCCGAGCATGGGCTGATGCCGAGCAACATCGCCGCGCGGATGACGCTCGCGGCGGATCCCGAGTCTCTGCAGGGGGCCGTCGCCGCCGGAATCCTCGGCGCCGGGCCCGTGATCCTCGGCGCGGCAGAGGAGTGCGCCCGACTGCTCGCCACGATGCACGTGGAGGGCAGGGATGCGGCGCAGGTCGCGCGGGAGATTCACGCGGCCGGCGCCAAGGTGCCCGGCTTCGGGCACCCGCTGCACCGTCCCGTCGATCCCCGGGCGGAGCGGATCCTCGAACTGGCCGACGCACGCGGCGTAAGCGGCCCGCACGTCGCGCTCGCGCGAAACCTGCGGGACGCTGTCGCCGAGACGTGGGACAAGCCACTCACGCTCAACGTCTCGCTACCGATCACGGCGGTGATGCTCGACCTCGGCTACTCGCCTGCGGTCGTGAAGGCGGTGCCGATCCTCGCGCGCACGGCGAGTCTGCTCGCGCATCTCGCCGAGGAGCAGGAGCATCCTGTCGGCTTCCTGTTGGCGGCAAAGGCGGAGGAAGCGGTTGAGTACCGCGATGACTGACGCCGAGCGGGTGCCATGGGCTGAGCAACTCGCGCTCGACGATGCGAGCTTCCGTCAGCAACTCGCATACCTGCTCGAGCGTTCACCGTTCTACCGCGAGAAGCTTGCCGGATTCGACGCGAACATCGGGCTCGACGAGATCGCGCAGTTGCCGCTTACCGAAAAGCCCGAGGTGAAGGCGACGTGCACGCCGGCGAGGCCGTTCGGCGCGCACCTCTGCAGCGAACCGTCGAAGCTCGTCCGCATCTACTCGACGAGCGGGACGACCGGCACGCCGAGTTACATACCGCTCACCCAGAGCGACCTGGACAACTGGGTAACCGGCTCCGCGCGCAGCTACGCGGCGTCCGGCCTAACCCGAGGCGAGCGCGTCCTCACCACGTACAACGCCGGTCCGTTCGTGGCGGGTGCCGCTTTAGAACTCATTTCAGATTGAGCTT
>PLZU01000054.1:5161-41852 GCA_003152275.1 Actinomycetota bacterium | reverse complement strand
GCGAATTACCGATCAACCGTCTAGGCCTCATGTGCCATCGCGAGGATGTCCTCGCGCGACTTCGTCCCGACCATGTCGGGGTGCTTCTCGAGAATGTGCCCTTCCTGAACGCTAAGCATTCGGAGAAGCCAAGGTGAGATAGTCCGTACGGATCCAGTCGCGGCCGCCGCGTCGAGAGGACGGACGATGTTCAACGGAGCAAACACCGGATTCATGCTTGTCGCCGCGAGCCTCGTGATGTTGATGACGCNNGCTTCGCGTCGATGGGGATCACGACCGTGCTCTGGTGGGCGGTCGGCTACTCGCTCTGCTTCAACGGCGGGGCGGACGGGATCTACGGCAACTTCCATCTCGCGTTCCTCCGCCACGTGGGCGTCCACACGCTGTACAAGCCGTCGGGGATCCCACTAGTCGTGCTGATCGCGTACCAGATGATGTTCGCGATCATCACGCCCGCGCTGATCACGGGCGCGTTCACGAACCGCGTGACCTTCAAGGCGTACCTGCTGTTCCTCGTCGTCTGGCAGCTCGCCGTCTACTACCCGTTCGTGCACATGTTCTGGGGCGGCGGTCTGCTCGCGCACTGGGGCGCCCGCGATTTCGCCGGCGGCATCGTTGTCCACGCCAGCGCCGGCTGGGCCGCGCTCGCGTCGGTGCTGTACGTCGGAAAGCGCAAGTTCATCGACTCCGCGCACAACATCCCGTTCATCGCGCTCGGCACCGGCCTGCTCTGGTTCGGCTGGTACGGGTTCAACGCCGGCAGCGAGCTCAAGGTCGACGACATCACCGCCATCGCCTTCCTCAACACCGACATCGCGGCCTCGTTCGCGGCCGTAACGTGGCTGTTCGTCGAGTGGTGGTACGCGAAGAAGCCGCACTTCGTCGGCCTGCTCACCGGTGCCGTCGCGGGCCTCGCCACGATCACACCGGCCGCCGGTTATGTGCCGATCTACGCCGCGGTGGTGATCGGGATCGCCGCGGGGCTTGTCTGCTACTACGCGATCCAGCTAAAGAACCGGCTGCACTGGGACGATGCGCTCGACGTCTGGGGCGTCCACGGAATGGGCGGGCTCCTCGGAATCGTGCTGCTCGGCGTCTTCGCCGGCACGGCGATCAACCCCAACGGGGCCCAGGGCCTGGTGCACGGCTCAACGACGTTCTTCGGCAAGCAACTCGCCGCCGGCGTCGGCTGCTCGGCCTACGCGTTCTGCTTCACCTACGCGATGCTCCGGGTGATCGACCTGATCACTCCCGTGCGCGTCGGGACCGAGGCCGAAAAAGGGCTCGACGCGGCGATGCACGGCGAGTCCGCGTACGCACTCGACGTCTGACGCTCAGGCCCGCGCGCTCAAGCAGCCAGCGTGTCGGCGTCATCGCCGAACCGCTGCCCGCTCTCCCACGACATCGCCGTCGCGAGGTCACGAGCCGAGAAGAAGTCGGCCAGCAGCGGTTGTGCACCGCTCGTTGGGTCGAACAGGGCGAGGTGGCCCTCACCCGGAAGGAGGTGCAGCCGGCTGTTCTTGATCAGTCGCGCGAGCTGAACGCCGTTCGCCGGCACGGTCACCCGGTCGTCGTCGCCCGCGATCACGAGCGTCGGCTGCGGCAGCGTCCCGAGCCAGGGGAGGCTCGACCATGTCGCCGCTGCGAGCAGCTGGTACGCGTAGCCGAGCAGCGACGGCGGCGAACCGAGGCGCGCCTCACGCAGTGATGCGTCGACCATGCGGTCGCGCTCGCCGTGAAGCTCGCTCGTCTTCGCACTGAACGACCGCGAGTAGTAGCGGAACGGCGTCGCGAGCGCCGACAGCGCAGCAGGCTCACCGACGCAGCTGCCCCAGCCGCACGCGGTGCTGACGAGCGCAAGCCGGCGGACGCGCTCGGGCGCAATGCGCGCAAGCTCCTGTGCGACGAGACCCCCATGAGAGAACCCGAGCACGTCGGCCTGCGCGTAACCGAGCTCGTCGAGCAGGTCGCGGGCGACTTTTGCGATGGACACGATCGGCAACGGGAAGATCGGGGTCGACGAGCGGCCCGTCCCCGGCGCGTCGAACGCGATCGTTCGCGACCGCCGCGCGAGCGCCGTCTCCGTGGCATCGAGCATGTCGACATTCGCGCCGATGCCGTTGATCATCAGGAGCGGGAAGCCCTCGCCGCGCTCGCGCACGAAGATCTCGAGCCCGCGGACCGAAACCGTTCGCCCAGCCTCCGCTGTCGCAGGCACCCGCAGATCGTGTCTGATCAAGCGGACGGCGAAACGTCGAAGCTGCGGTAGACGCCCAGCAGCGCCTGCTTTTGGGTGTCGGTCAGCCGCTTGTCTGCGCGAATCGCGGTTTCGATCGGGTCGGGCTGCGGCCCGTCGTTCGCGTTCTCCTCGAAGAGGCCGGCGCGCTCGAGCAGCACCTCGGCGGGCAGGTCGAAGGCAGCAGCGAGCGACTTGACGACCCTGATCGACGGCTCATGCATGCCGCGCTCGAGCTGGCTCAGGTAGGCGTTCGACAGATCACTGAGATGCGCAAGCTCGCGAAGCGAGAGCTTCGCGAGCTTGCGCTGAGTCCGGATGACCTCGCCCAGCGCCTCGACTTGTGATTTCCAGGTGTTCTCAGTCAAGGCGGGAAACCAGCTTAGGCCTGCTTGGGGCCCTTCGTCTTCACTGCCGGCGCGACGGCGTCGAGCACCTGCTCGGCGAACTCGCGCTGCGCCTTCAGCAACTGCTCGGCGAAGGTGAAGCTCGACTCGATGAGCTGCTTCGGCGTGGGAAGCTCCTCCGCGAACGGCATGGTGGGAACCGCGGGGACGGCCTTCTCGACGGCCTCGGCCCAGGTGCGGGCGGCGTCGACGACGAACTGCTGGCTCTGGCGAATCCCGGCAAGCGTCTGCTCCTGCGCGGTCTGGGTGAGCTCGGTAACGGTGGACATTGGTGCTCCTCTCGATGGTTGCTTGGTAACTATACCACGCAAATGGGCTATCGAGCGAGCGACTGGGTAATTAGGTGAGGATGTACTTCCCGGGGGCCTCGCCAAGCGCCGGATGCTGCTCGCTCCCGAGCGGCGGCGGCTCGCGCTGCCCGCCGCTGCGCTCGGCCGCCCAGCGAGTCCACTCCTCCCACCACGACCCCTCGTGCAGCTCGGCGCCGGTCCGCCAGGCGCTGGGATCGGATGGCAGCTCGTCGTTTGTCCAGTAGCGGCTCTTCGGGCTCGGCGGGTTGACGATCCCGGCGATGTGACCGGCGGAAGAGAGGACGAACCGGACGTTGCCGGAGAGCAGCCGCGTAGACGCGTACGACGATGTCCACGGGACGATGTGGTCCTCGACCGCCGCGAGGATGAACGTGTCGGTCCGGATGTCGCCGGCGCCGATTCGCTCGCCTGCGAGTTCGAGCTCCCCGCGTGCGAACTCGTTGCGCCCGTAGCAGGAGCGCAGATAGAAGGCGTGCATCTCCGCCGGCATCCGCGTTGCGTCGTCGTTCCACGCGAGGATGTCGAACTTCGGCACTGGCTCGCCCAGCAGCCAATTGCTGGCGACGTAGTTCCAAACAAGGTCGTTGCTGCGCAGGAACGTGAAGGTGCGCGCAAGATCGTCACTCGCAAGAAAGCCTTTCCGGCGCATTGTGCGCTCGAGGCGGTCGATCGCAGCCGGGTCTGTGAACGCGCCGAGGACGCCGGGCTCGCTGAAGTCGATGAATGTGTTCAGCAGCGTCGCGGAACGAACGCGGTGCGCAGCCGTCTTCTCGAGGTGGGCGAGCAGCATCGCGGTGAGCGTGCCGCCGAGGCAGAGGCCGACGATGTTGACCTCGCCGGCGCCGGTGATCTCCTCGACCGCGTCGAGTGCGACGCTCGGCCCGTTGACGAGGTAATCGTCGAGGGTGACGTCGCGCATCGACGCATCGGCGTTGCGATAGCTGATCGCGAAGACCGTGTGACCATGCTGCACTGCCCACTCGATGAAGCTCCGCTGCGGCGCGAGGTCCATCACGTAGTACTTGTTGATCCACGGCGGGCTGCAAAGCAGCGGCACCTCGTAGACCGTCTCGGTCTGCGGCGCGTACTGGAGAAGCTCGATCAGGTCGTTGCGGAACACGACCTTCCCCGGGGTCGCTGCGAGGTTCTTCCCGATCGTGAACGCACTGCGATCGACCTGCCGCGGCATCCCCTTGTTGGTCGCGAGGTCGATCCCAAAGTTCCGCGCACCGCGGAGTAAGGAGGCGCCGCCGGTCTCGAATGCGCGCTTGAGTGCGGCCGGGTTGCCGGGAAGCACATTCGTCGGCGCCATGGCGTCCACGAGGATCTCGGCCGCAAGCCGCAGCTTCTTCGCCTCCGGGCCTGACCCTGCGCCCACCTCGACGAGATCCTGCGCCAGCCGGCCAAACAGCAGGTAGCTCTGCTGGAGCCAGAAGTAGGCCGGGTTCTCCTGCCACGTCGGGTCGGCGAAGCGCTTGTCCTTCCGCCCCGGCTCGACGGGCCCCGGCGCATCCTGGCCAAGCGCGCGGGCGACGCTGGCCGACGTCGCGGCGGCGAGGCCCGACGCGTAGGTGCCGAGGGCCTGCAGCGCGCCGAGCGGGTTCCGAGCGAGCCCTGCGACGAGCTGCGCAGTTGCCTCGCCGAGCGCGAGCGGGTCGACCGCCGCGAGCAGCTCAGGCTCGGGGCCGACGGCGTCAGGCCCGGGTCCGGCGGCCGTCGTGTCGCTGCCGTTCATGCTCGCGTCGCGCTGCTGCGTCGCGCGAGTCACATGTACAGCCCTCCATTGATCGAGTAGGCCTGTCCGGTGATGTACGAGGAGTCGGGGTCGACGAGGAAGGCGACAACGCGCGCGACCTCCTCCGGCGTCCCAAGCCGGCCGGCAGGGATCTGCTCGACGATCCGCGCAAGGATCTCCTCGGGGACCGCGGCGACCATCTCCGTCGCGATGAAGCCGGGTGCGACGCAGTTGACCGTGATGCCCGATCTCGCGCCTTCGAGTGCCATCGTCATCGTGAGCCCGAACAATCCCGCCTTCGCGGCGGCGTAGTTCGCTTGCCCGATGTTCCCGGTCTCGCCGATGACCGAGCTGATGTTCACGATCCGGCCGTAGCCGCGGTCGATCATGTGCTGGAGCGCCGCGCGCGACATGTAGAAGGCGCCGTTGAGGTTGACCTCGATGACGTGGTCCCATTCCTGCGGCGTCATACGACGGACGCTCTTGTCGACCGTGATCCCCGCGTTGTTGACGAGGATGTCGAGGCGCCCGTAGCGGTCGATCACCTCTTCAATCACGCGCTCGCAGTCGGCGTGGTTCGAGATGTTGCCCTGGTGAACGCTGACCCGGTCGGGGTCCGCCTCTGCGAGGAACGCCCCCGCTGCCTCTTCGTTTCGCGAGTAGCCGGCCGCGACGGTTGCGCCCCGTTCGAGGAAATCGCGGCTGATCGCGAGCCCGATACCGCGAACACCGCCGGTGACGAGTGCAACCCGCCCGGCGAGCGTCGGCGTCGGGCTCACGCCCGAAAGTGTGGTTTCATCCCGGAGCGCGCCACGGGAAAGCGTTGAGGAAGTCGTCATGGCGTCACCTTTTCTCGATCGGCTGGGCTGTTTTGTCCGTTCTACCCGCGAACGCGATTGCCAACCTCTCGCCAGGGGCGCCCGCCACTTGTATCGGCCCCCAAATTGCGTTAGGACCCTTCCAATCCGGTCAGGAAACCCTGCGGCAGGACAGGGAGGTACGCTATGACCAAGAGGCGCTTCAGCGCCGCCGTAGCGCTCGTGATGGGCGCGGCAACGACGGCGATGGTGCTCGTAGCATCTACCGGCGCAATCCTCGTACCCTCGAGCGCGACGTTCACGCTCAGGGCAGGCACGAGCACGTCAGAAATCGGCAAGCAGGTGAACGTCCCCGCGACGCCGCCGAGCGCGGACGTCGAGATCGCGATCGACACCACGGGCAGTATGCAGGGCGACATCAACGACGCGACGAGCGAGGCGAACGCGATCGTCACCGGTGTCCAGGGCGCGGTGCCAGACACCAACTTCGCGGTCGTGCAGTTCAAAGACTTCTGCACGTCGACGTCGCCGACAAGTGGAGCCGGCTGCACGTATCCGGGCGGCAGTGTCTTCGCCGGCGACTACCCGGAGTATCAAGTCGTGCAAGCGATGACACCGAGTGCCGGCGCAGTTTCGGGCGCACTCGGCACCCTTTCCGCGAACGGCGGGGGCGACGCACCGGAAGCGTACAACCTCGTCTTCCACAACAGCGTCACCGATCCATCGATCGGGTGGCGCACCGGGACGCGGAAGTTCGTGGTCGTCATCGGCGACGCTCAGCCGCACGGCGATCTCGCGACCCAGGGCCTGGGCCCGTGCATTGACGCGACGGCAGATCCCCACGGCCTCGTCACCTCGACCGAGCTCGCCGGGATGGCAGCGGCAGAACGCACGCTGCTGATGATCCACGAGACCGATCCTGGAAACAGCACGTCGCTGGGTTGCTACCAAACGCTCGCCGCGCAAGCCTTCTCGGGTGGCGCGGCAGTCGACTCCGGTGGCAGTGGTCTCGCGACCGACATCATCACCCTGATCAACGCGGCGTTCGCGACCGTGAACAACATCCACCTCGAGGTCGCCGCCGAGAGCCCGGCCCCGGCGAACGCCTCCTGGATCACGTTGCCGCCTGCACTCGGGCCGGTGGCCGCGCCGGGCACGTACACGTTCGGGCCGATCGGGATTGCGGTCCCCGGCGGTACGCCCGCCGGCACGTACTCCTTCGACCTGGTCGCGAAAGCTGACGGCATCGACATTGGCCACGAGACGATCACTGTCATCGTGCCGCAGAAGATGCTCACGCTCACCCCGGCCACGAGCACGAACCCAATCGGGGTGTCGCATACCGTGACCGCGCAGGTCTTCGACAGTCTCGGCCCATATGTCGGCGACACCGTCAACTTCTCGGTTGCCGGCGGTCCGGTCGCAGTGCCGTCGAGCGGCAGCGGAACGACCGACGGTTCGGGCAACGCGACGTTCACGTTCTCGAACACGCCGCCGAACCCGGGCACGAACACGATCACGGCCACCGACGGAAGCTTGTCGGCGACAGCGTCGAAGACGTGGAACAACTCGCCGCCGGTCTGCTCCGGCGTCACGGCGAACATCACGACGCTCTGGCCGCCGAACCACAAGCTGTGGACGATCACCGTGTCCGGCGCTACCGATTCGGACATCGGCGACTCGGCCACCCTCGTGGTCGACGGGATCACGCAGGACGAGTTGGTCAACGGCCTCGGCGACGGGGACACGAGCCCGGACGGGTTCCTCTCCTCGCCGCTCACCAACACGGCCCAAGTTCGTGCCGAGCGAAGCGGCCTCGGCGACGGCAGGGTCTACCGGCTGCACTTCACCGCGACCGATACCCACGGCGCTACGTGCACCGGCTTCGTCACTGTCGGCGTCCCGCACGACCAGGGCGCCGGCTCGGTGCCGATCGACTCGGCGCCACCGAGCTACAACTCGCTGCTCCCGTAGCAGCGTCAATGACGAGGGGCCCCAAGCCGGGGCCCCTCGTCTCGAGAATCTTCGAGAGGAACTGCTTCGTCCGTTGGCTCAGCCAGGCGGCAAGACCGCCGGGGTCGTATTGAACGAGCTGTAGACGTCGTGCATGAAGTGCGCCGTCGTGACCATGCGTAGGTCGAGCGTGCGCAGCGTCTGCCGGTCGAGCGCAACGTTGAACCACGCGGGCGTTCCCGGATCGAAGAACGAGACGAGCCAGACGGAACGGCCGCGCATGATCGCGGTTCCGAGGACGTGGGCGTCTACGACCGAGATCCAGAACGGGATCGGCTGTGTCAGTCGCGACTGCGCGGACGGTACCCAGCGGCCGCCCTTCGGTGAACGGTCCCACCGGCGGTCTCCGACGACGATGCCGGCCCAACCGCTCTTCACCTGGTAGGAAAGCCGGTCGGGCGCTTGCAGCCGCCACGTGCTCGCGACCCGGTGGCGCGTGTCGGAGGCGAGCGTCTCGCTGAAGCTCAGCGAGCGCAGCGAGCGCCACACATGTCCGGCCCGGGAGAGCAGCGCGCTCGCGTCACGCGGAGGCCAGGTGACCGGCAGCGCGACGCGCCAGTGCATCGCCGGGCCGCCGCTGACGTCCACGTCAACGCTCGACGGGCGGCCGGTTGTCGAGAGCGTCGCTCGGTAGCATCCCGCGCCGCAGGCCGTTGCCTTCTTCGCAGCGCTCTGGACGGTGAAGTCGACCGAGAGACCCGGGACACCCTCACCCTGCGGGCCGACGACGGACGCCTGCAGCAGAACCTGCCTGTGCTGCGCGACGACGCCCAGGGCGAGTGCGTCCCCTCCCAGCTCCCGGCTGAAGACGACAGCGCCTCGCGGCGGCGCCGGAAACCCGGCACGCTTGGACGCGGGCACCGTCGACAGGTCGGTTGCAGCCGGCGCACTCACGCCTGGACGGAGAAGGACAGCCGCAAGAATCAAGCCGCCGACGAGCGCGACTGCCGCGAGCGCCGCGGCGGGCTTCACCCGTCGGTGTCTGCTGAAGTAGCGACAACCGATACTGCTGCGAGCGCGAAGTGGCGCGACTTCACGTCTTTATTGTAGCAACGACGTGACTTCCAAACCGGGATCGGGCATCGCCCTCACGGCGGCCGGAACACTCGTTGCGAGCGTGCTCTGCGGCTGCGGAGGGCACGGCGCACCACCCGGTTGGCCCCTGTCGAGCGGCAACCTCGAAGGGACACGCGCCGCGGCCGGCTCGGCCATCTCCGCGCGTAACGTTGCCCGGCTCCGCGTGCGCTGGCGGTATACGTTCAAAGCGAAGCCGAGCTTCTCGGGCGTCTTTGCTTCGACTCCGGTGTCCGACGGCACGACGGTGTACGTGCAAGACCTTCGCAGCAACGTCTTCGCACTCGACCGCAAAACAGGGGCGCTGCGCTGGGCGCAGCGGTTACGCACGCGGGACGACGGCCCGAACGGGCTCGCCGTGGACGGTGGGCGCGTGTACGGCGAGAGCGGCTCCGACGCGTTCGCGCTCTCCGCGTCCAACGGCAGAAAGCTGTGGCAGCGGCAGCTCGGAAGCGACAGTGAGCAGTTCGTGGACGTCGCCCCGGTGGCGTGGAACGGGCTCGTCTTCCTGAGCACGATCGGCGACACGCCGTCCGGACGTGGAACGATCTACGCGCTCGACGCCGCAACGGGCACGGTGCGTTGGAAGTTCGTGACGATCGAGCATCCGTGGGCGCATCCGTTGGGGGCCGGCGGTGGCGGGCTCTGGTATCCGGTCTCGGTCGACTCGAGCGGCCGACTCTACGCCGGGAACTCGAATCCGACGCCGTGGGGCGGAACGCCCGAGCTGCCGAATGGCGCCGCGTTTCCGGGCCCGGTCCCGTACACCGACTCCTTGCTTGTGCTCGACGCGCGCACGGGCCGGCTGCTGTGGCACGACCAGGTGACCCCGCACGACGTCCGCGACTACGGCTTCGACGCGACGCCGATCCTCGCGACACTCGACGGCGCCGGCGTCGTGTTCGGCGCGGGCAAAGCCGGCCACGTGATCGCGTGGAATCGCCAAACGCAGCGGCGCCTCTGGAACGTCGCCGTCGGCGTGCATCGCAACGACATCGGCCTCCTGCCGCCGCGCCGCGTAACCGTCTGCCCCAGTTTGCTCGGCGGGGTCGAGACCCCGATGGCCTACGCAGACGGGCGTCTCTTCGTGCCGGTCGTCGACCTCTGCGGCTGGGGCAGCGCCGACTCGCGGGAGGAGGCCGCCGCCCTCAACCCTTCGACCGGAAAGGGGAGGCTCGTCGCACTCGCCGCCGCGACCGGCCGCACACTGTGGGAACGGCGGCTTCCGTCGCCCGACTTCGGCTGTGCGACGGTCTCGAACGATGTCGTCTTCACGTCCACGCTCGACGGAACGGTGTATGCGTTCGCCGCGCGGAACGGAGCGCTCCTCTGGCACGCTCGCATGGGAGCGGATGTGAACGCCTGCCCGACGGTCGTCGGTGACGTGCTCATCGTCGGTTCCGGGATCAGGCGACCCGGAGGACCGCTGCCGGAGCTCGTTGCGTTTGGCTTACGCGACGCCGACTGATGCCGCAGCGCTCAGCCCGAGGCTAAGGTAGAAGAGTCGAGAACGTTGCCTTGTCACAAACCGGGTCAAGGGCGCGCCCCTGGCCAGCTGAAAAGGGGGTCTCACACATGCTTCCGCTCTCTCTCGCGGCCCGCCTCGGCTCGGCCGCCGCACTCCTCGCCGTCGTCGGCGTCGTCGCAGGACCCGCGCTCGGCGCGCGCACCCACGCCACCGGCACCGCGGTGACAGTCACGGCGACCGAGTTTCATTTCAAGCTCTCGAAGACAAGCGTCCCACACGGCTCGGTCACGTTCACCGTCGTGAACAAGGGCAAGCTGCCGCACGACTTCAAGATCGGTGGCAAGAAGACGCCGCTCATCAAGCCTGGCAAGAGCGCGAAGCTCACCGTCACGCTGAAGAAAGGCAAAGCCGCCTATCTCTGCACCGTGGCCGGTCATGCTGCAGCCGGGATGAAGGGCACGCTCACCGTCAAGTAGGACGTACATTCCCTCGGCCGAGGGGCGACAGTTCGCGCCATCGCGACGATGATGGATCAAACGATCCTGGCGCGCGGCACGCCGGACGCAAAGGAGCTCAGGCGTGCTGCACCCGTCGTTTCCATCGCTTCCAGCCCGTTCCCTGGCAGGGAGCTCTCGGCCTGCGAGAGGGGGTAAAACCTTATGAAGTTCGCAACCTTGTGCGCGAGCATCCGTGCGCGATTCCGGTTCGAGGAGGGTCAGACGATGGCGGAGTACGGCGTCGTGCTGTCCGTCATCACGCTCGGGATTCTCGTCGCGATCGCAGCGCTCTCCGGCGGGATCACGAACGCGATCGACAGCGTCACGTCGATCCTGCCGTAGCCGTCACTCAGAACACGTAAGGCACGACGCGGCTTCGCACCCGCAGGCAGTAGTCCCGATACGCGGGATCCCCTGCGAGCGTCCGCTCCTCCTCGACGATCCGTACCGCCTGGAACGCCATCACGATCCCGAAGAGGCACCAGTTCCGCAAGGACGGGTTCTCGAGCAAATAGCCCGTCTCGGTAAGGATGTAAGCGCTGTAGAGCGGATGCCGGACGAACCGGTAGGCACCACGCGTCCGAATGCCGCGGTTGGCGGCGACGATGCCGAAGGACCGGCCGAGCGAGAGAATCGCGGCGCCGGCGACAAGCGCCCCGAACGCCTGCATACCGCCGTAGAGCGGTCCGAGGCCCCCGATCGGGTGGTAGGCAGGCCGAGCGGCGAGCATCCCGAAGGTGCCGATGGCAGCCGCCCCCCAGGCACGAAGCGAACGGCTGACGACCCACGGGGAGCGGCGAACGACGAAGAGCGTTGCGACGAGGAGCTCGAGGGCCGTCGCCCCTAGCCCGGTCGGCCGATGGGTTGCGCGCCAGTTTTCGAAGTTCGCCCCCGCAAAGAGGAGCCACAGCACGGCGACAGGCGCAGACGTCGCGATGCGAGTTGCCACCGGGCGGCGCGTCGCGAAGGCGACCGCACTCACGCAGTCACCCAATCGAGGCGGTCGCCGACTCCTACACCGCGTGCCGTGCACTCGCCGGCGGCGAGCTCCAGCACGGCCACGGCCCCGCGCCGCCAGACGGCGCGCCACGGACGGAGCCGGGGCACCACGCGCAGCACGGAGAGATCGCGGTCGAGGAAGACCACGTCGATCGGGAACAGCATGAACCAGGTGTGCACGGACGAGGCGGGGCGCAACAGGATGCCTTCGCCGTCGTCGAGCTGCCTGCGCCCGAGCAGGCCGCGCATCCGCGACCACGGGTCCTTCGCGATGCGGCAACGGGGGCAGACGACTGTGCCGTCCGCCGTCACCAGCGTTCGTTCGCCCGAACCGTGCGTTGCCACCGTGGAACTCCTGTCGTAGCGGTGGCCGCAACACCGAGCGTGAACTCTGTGACCCGCATATCGGCGTGTCGTGCGTATCGGTGTCACTCGAACGGATGATTTGAGACTCGAATCACCTACGCGGGGGATTCGGCTAGAGGCGGAACGGTTCGATCATCAGCGCACAACGACCAACTGGCGTCTCGGCCACGCCAAAGATGTATCGGGGGATTGCACGCGTGGCGCAGATTGACGCATTCGGTTGGACGACTCTCGTAGTTCATTCGGCAGCAGCGCGCCCGAACACAGGGCGGGCCGGACACGCGAGAGGAGGTGAATAAGCACATGTTCATTTCCTGGTGGCTCGATTTCGCGCGCCAGAACTGGCGCAAGGATGACGGCCAGACGATGGCGGAGTACGGCGTTGTTCTCGCCGTGATCACCATCGGCGCGATCGTCGCCTTCACCGCGCTTTCTGGCGGGATCTCGGCGGCAATTGGAAACGTGACGAAGCTGCTTCCGTAGAGACGTCGGATGGCAGACCGGAAGCCGCAACCGGATTGGGGGATAACGCAATGAGCCGCACCATCAGCCGCGCGAAAGACTTTTTTCGCCGCAACCAGGCGCAGACCATGCCCGAGTACGCAGTTGTGCTCGCCGTCGTCTCGTCAGGCTCCGCGTTTCTCCTGGCCCAGCTCGGCGGCCGTGTCACTGAAGTGCTCACTCAAGTGGTGGGCTACCTGCCCTAGCGGTCGGAATCGGGTGGAGCGCTCAGCTCTCTGCGCTCCACCCGAACCCGGCTCGGAGGAACCGAGATGAAGATGAACACGAAGAGAAACCGAATCAGAGAGGAACGCGGTCAGGCGATGACCGAGTTCGCCATTGTCCTGCCGGTTCTCGTCGTGCTGCTGTTCGGCATCGTGCAGTTCGGGATCCTGTTCAACAACTACGTGACGCTAACGGACGCCGTGCGCGCAGGCGCGCGCGCCGCAGCCGTCTCACGCCAAGCCACGGATCCGACCGGCACAGCGACCGCGGCCGTGCGGTCGTCCGCGAGCGATCTCACCCAGGCGAACCTCGGGGTCAGCGTCTCCTCGGCGTGGACGCCGGGCGCGCCGGTGACCGTGACGGCGACCTACCCGTACTCGATCAACCTGCTCGGCTGGGTCATCAGCTCGGGCAGCCTCACCACCAAGACGACGGAGGCAGTCGAATGACTACCAAGCGAGAGAACGGCCAGGCCATGGTGCTGACGGTCCTGTTCCTCGCGGGCCTGCTCGGGATGGCGGCACTCGTGCTCGACGTTGGGTCGTGGTTCCGCGAGAAGCGCCAGCTCCAGCTCACAGCCGATGCAGCAGCGCTTGCCGGCGCGCAGTCGCTGCCCGACAGCCCCTCGAGCGCGACATCGGTTGCGCTCCAGTACGCGACGACGAACGGTCGCCCGCTCGTGGCGAACGACGTCGCAATCTCGAGCGATCTCAGCTCGAACGACACCATCACCGTGCAGGCGCACTCCAATGCGCCGGGCTTTTTCAGCCAGCTATTCGGCATCAACACCGTGAACGTCGGCGCGTCCGCCGCAGCACGTTCAGCAGTGGCTGCGCAGGCGATGTACGTCGCGCCCATGGTCGTGAGCAAGCTGCACCCGCTGCTCGGCGGCACGGGTTGCCCGTGCTTCGGCCAGGAGACGTCGCTCGACTACGGGTCGATGGGCGCACCGGGAGCCTTCGGCATGCTGAACCTCGACGGTGGCAGCGGAACCGTCGGCGCCTCGACAGAGGGCCAGTGGATCGACCAGGGGTTCAACCAGTACCTCCCGCTCGGCTACTACAAGTCTGATCCGGGGGCGAAGTTCAGTTCCGCGAACGTGCGCGGAGCGCTCGACGACCGCATCGGGACGGTGCTCCTGTTTCCGGTGTTCGACACACTGACCGGCAGCGGACAGAACGCCCAGTACCTGATCATCGGTTGGGTCGGCTTCCACTTGGACGGCTACGTCGTCCACGGCAACACCGCGACGCTGACCGGCTACTTCACGGAGTACATCGCCAAAGGCATTCAGGCAGCACCGGGTTCGAACGAGCCGAACTACGGCGTTCGGACGATCCAGTTAGTCCAATAACGACCAGTCCACTAACGACGCGAGGGATCTGATGACCTACCAACTGAGAAACGTCGTGATCGCGGTCGTGCTCGGCTTGCTCGCCGCGGTGCTCACGACCGTGTATGTCACGAACTACAGGAAGAACGTGCAGCACGGCCAGCAGGACGTAGGCGTCCTGGTCGCCTCGAAGGACATCCCGGCGGGGACGTCGGGTGCGGCGATCGTGTCCGGTCACATGCTCGTGCAGAAGACGATTCCGCGCACCGCGCTCGTTCCAGGCGCGATCTCGAGCCCTGACCAGATCGCCCGCCTCGTCTCGACGCAGGAGGTCATGGTCGGCGAGCAGGTGACGAAGTCGCGCTTCGGTGGCGCCAACGAGCTGGGCGTCCGCGCACAGCTGAAGGGAACGCTCCGCGCGATCCAGATCGCCGCCGATCCGAACCAGATCCTCGCCGGCACGCTTCGGGCGGGCGATCATGTCGATGTCGTCGGAAACATGAAGGTGGAGTCGAGCGCAAGCGGTAGCTCGGTGCACTACGACCGTGTCGTGCTTCGCGACCTGCTCGTGCTCCGCGCACCGACTCCGCCGAACGCGAACAGCGCGAGTCTCAGCTCGACGCAGAAGTACAGCGTAATGCTCGCCGTCACGGACTCGCAGGCGCCGAAGCTGCTGTTCGTTACCGACAACGCAGATCCGAACGCGTCGCAGGACGGCGGCTGGACACTCCAGCTGCGCCCCGTGACGAACGCGGCGGACAGCCCTGAGAACATCGAGAGCATCAATACGATCCTGCTCGACGGGTTGAGCCCGGCAGAGCGGGCGCGCGTGATCGGGGGTAAATGATGACCTCCCACGACAACACGAACGACCGCCCCGCTCTGCGCGTCTACATGACGGGCGGGTGTGACGGGTCGGAGACGCTTCGTGCGGCTCTCGCCTCCCACCCGGATGTGGAGTTCGTCGGAGCGAGCGAAGAGATCAAGGATGCCGCAGCGGCACTCGCCGGCGGACATCTGCAGGTCGTGCTCCACGCAACGCGTGCGTCGTCACTGCCCGCGGACGAGCTCGCCTCGATCCGCGAGCACACGCGCGCGCCGATCGTGCTCGTCGCATCGGGTGAGGCATCGCGCCTGCTCGACGAGGCGCTCGACGCAGACGTCTCCGACGTCCTGCTGCTCCCGCAGCTTGCGGATAACGTCGTGTTCGCCCTCCGCAAGGCCGCGCACACCGCGCGGCGGAGCGATGGCGTCCGCGGCCGGCAGGGGACGATCATCACCGTCTTCTCACCGAAAGGCGGGACCGGCAAGACCGTCATGGCGACGAACCTCGCAGCAGCCCTCGTGAGGGTCGCCGGCAAGAAGACGCTGCTCCTCGACCTGGACCTGCAGTTCGGCGACGCCGCGATCATGCTCGGCGTCGAGCCGGAGAAGACCATCTTCGACCTCGTGGTCGCCCCCGGCGAGCTCGACTCGGAAAAGCTCTCCGGCTATACGACCCACCATCCGTGCGGTCTCGAGATCCTGCCGGCGCCGCTGCGCCCGGAGGATGCAGAGCTCGTGACGGAAGCGAAGCTCGCACGACTGCTGGAAGTCGCGCGCGAATCGTACGACGCAATCGTCGTCGACACGTCGCCGTTCTTCCACGGGCCGATGCTCGCGACGCTCGACCGCACAGACGAGTTGTTCCTCCTGTGCGGACTCGACGTCCCGACGCTGAAGAACGTGAAGCTCGCGTTGCAGACGCTCGAGATGCTCTCGTTCCCACGCGATCGCATCCGCATCGTCCTGAACCGCGCCAACTCGAAGGTCGGCATGAAGCCGAGCGAGGTCGAGGACGCGCTCGGGATGAAGATCCGTCACCACATACCCTCCGACCGAGCAGTTCCGTTCGGCGTGAACAAGGGTAAGCCGGTCGTCCTCTACGACGAGGACTCCGACTTCGCCCGGGCGCTACGCGAGCTTGCGAAGGGCGTGTTGCCGAAGCCGGAGGCACCGAAGAAGCGCAGCCTGCTCCGGCCGCTGGCGAGGACGTAAGGCGATGGGTCTCCAGGATCGCCTCAACCGTCCAGCCACGAACGGATCGCTCGCCGTCGCGGATGCCGACGCCCAGACTCCGGCCGCGCCGCGAGAGCGGGCACCACGTGCTTCCGGCGCGGTCGATCCGTATGCCGAGCTGAAGACACGGATCCATCACGCGGTCATCGCGACTGTCGGCGTGGAGCTCTTCAAACAGGAGATGACGGAGGACCTGCATGAGCGCGTCCTCCGCGCCGTCACCGAGCAACTCGTGCTCGACCGAACACCGCTGACGCGCGAAGAGCGCCGGCAGATCGTTCGCGAGATCACCGACGACATCCTCGGCTACGGCCCGATCGAGCCGCTTCTCCGCGACGACTCCGTCACGGAGGTCATGGTCAACGCGTTCGACCAAATCTACTGCGAGCGGGCCGGCAAACTCGAGCGAACGACCGCCGCGTTCGTCGACAACGCGCACCTGCTGCGCATCATCGACAAGATCGTGTCCCAGGTCGGACGCCGTGTGGACGAGGCGTCGCCGATGGTCGATGCCCGCCTGCCCGACGGCTCGCGCGTCAATGCGATCATTCCGCCGCTCGCGCTCAAGGGCCCGACCCTCACAATCCGCAAGTTCTCACGCGATCCGTACACGATGGACGACCTGATCACCTTCGGGTCCGTCTCCCCGAAGGCGGCACAGTTCCTTGCCGCTTGTGTCAAGGGCAAGCTGAACGTTCTCATCTCAGGCGGTACCGGCACCGGTAAGACGACGACGCTGAACGCGATGTCGGCGTTCGTGCCGGACGACGAACGCATCGTGACGATCGAGGACGCAGCCGAGCTCCAGCTCCAGCAAGAGCATGTGATCACACTCGAGTCGCGCCCGCCGAACATCGAAGGCCAGGGCGAGGTGCGCATCCGCGAGCTCGTCCGCAACGCCCTCCGCATGCGTCCCGACCGGATCATCGTCGGCGAGGTTCGCGGCGGCGAGACGCTCGACATGCTCCAGGCGATGAACACGGGCCATGAGGGTTCGCTGACGACGATTCACGCAAACTCGCCGCGGGACGCGCTCAGCCGCCTCGAGACGCTCGTACTCACGGCCGGCGTCGACCTGCCGCTGCGAGCGATCCGAGAACAGATCTCGAGCGCTTTCGATCTGCTGGTGCAGATCTCGAGGCTCGTGGACGGCAGCCGTCGCGTCACGCACATCACCGAGGTGCTACGCATGGAGTCGGATGTGATCACGCTCCAGGACGTCTTCGTGGCGAAGCCACCGGACGAGGACTCGCATCAGTTCGGCAATCGCAACCGGCTCATGTCGCCCCTGACGTGCACAGGCTTGAAGCCGATGTTCCTCGACAAGATGGCTGCAAACGGCGTCGCCCTGCACTCGGCCTTCTTCACGCCGGAAGACGACGCGACTCCCGGAATGCGCGACACGCAGGAGACGCCGAAGTTCGGAGGCTACGAATGATCCGCTTCATCCGGCCGCTCGCCATCGCTGTCGCTGCGCTCGTTGTCGCGGCGCCGGCGGCGGCGGGAGTCTCCATCACGTCGGTCAACACCGGCGGCTTCCCGACTGTGCACGCGACCGTCGTCTCGTCGGGTGGACCGACTGCTACCCCCAGCGTGACCGAGAACGGCCGACCCGTCGCCGGCCTCATCGCCCAGAACCTGGGTCATGCCAAGGCGGTCGTGCTCGCGATCGACGATTCGAGGTCAATGGTGGGCGGGCCGCTCAAGGCCGCCGTCGCAGCGGCCGCCAGCTTCATCGCTTCGAAGCCGCGCGCAGATGCCGTTGCCGTGCTCGCCTTCGGCCCGCACCCCGTTTCGCTGAGCGGCCTGTCCACCGCGACGATCGATACCGACGCCGCGCTGCGAAACGTCACCCTGGCCGGCCGCCCGGGAACTGCCCTCTACGACGCGATCGTGGCGGGCGCCGGCCAACTGCGCGCAAGCCCGCTCGTCGGCCGCGTGCTGATTGTGCTGACCGACGGACGCGACGTCTCGAGCAAAGCGACGCTCGCCAATGCGGTCGCAATCGCGCGTGAAGCAGCCGTCTCGATCTATGCGATCGGAATCGAGAGCAAGGGCTTCGATCCGGGCCCGCTCGAGCAGCTCGCAAGGGAGACAGGCGGCCGGTACTACGGCGCCGCTTCGACCGCAGCGTTCGCCGGGGTCTACAGCTCGATCGCGAAGCGCCTCGGCCACACGTGGACGATCTCCTACGTCACAGCCGCGCGGCCTGGCGACCACCTCAACGTCGAGGCCTCCGTTCCCGGCGCGGGATCATCCTCGTTCTCACTCGTCGTTCCACCGCAGCCGGGCGACGTCAGCACGCCTCCCGCGCCGTCGCGCTTCTTGCCGAAGTTCGTCTACGGAGCGGCTGGGTCGATCGTCGTCGGACTCGTCGCGGGCGTGCTCGTGCTCGTTGCGTTCCTCCTGCTCCTCGGGTCACGCCGCAGCAACTGGCTGCGCGTGCGGCTTGAGGCGCACACAGGAGGCGCGCGGCGCACGAAGCGCGTGTCCCGCGAGCAGCGGCTCGCCGCGCTGACCGGCCTGCTCCGCGCCACCGAGCACGCGTTCGGCCACCTGCGCCACTGGAAGCGGGTGCAAAAGATGCTCGAACGGGGCGAGACACCTCTGCGGGCGGCCGAGTTCGCGTACATCGTGTTCGGATCATCACTGCTGCTCGGGATGCTGACGGCAGTCTCCGGCTCCGCTCCACTCGTGATCCTGGCGGCGATGGCGATCGGTGCGCTCGTACCGTTCGGCTTCGTCTGGTACCGGATGCGCAAGCGTCTCGGCGCGTTCGAGACGCAGCTTCCGGACTTGCTGATCACGGTCGCCGCGTCGCTCAAGGCCGGCCATTCGTTCAAGCAGGGCCTGCAGGCGGTCGTCGACGAAGGGGCGCCGCCCGCGTCGTCGGAGTTCCACCGCGTCCTGACCGAGACCGGTCTCGGCCGCTCGATGGACGACGCGCTCACCGACATGGCCGATCGCGTTGGCTCGGACAACTTCGAGTTCGCGATCACCGCGGTCACAATCCAGCGCCAGGTCGGCGGCTCGCTTGCAAGCCTCTTCGACATGGTGGCCGACACGGTCCGCCAGCGACAGCAGTTCGCCCGCAAGATCCGCTCGCTGACCGCGATGGGGCGCATGTCGGCTTACACCCTGATCGGTCTGCCCTTCTTTCTCGCACTTGCGATCAGCGTCCTCAACCCCGGCTATCTCCATCCGCTGCTGCACTCGTCGACGGGACACATGCTCCTCGGCATCGGGCTGGCGATGATGGTCGTCGGCTCGGCGCTCCTCCAGAAGATCGTCTCCTTCAAAGGTTGATACCGATGCCCATGCTGCTCATCCTTGCTGCTGTATGCCTCTCGCTCTCGGCGCTCTGCGTCGGCAACGTGGCAACACTCCCGGCACGCAACCGGCGCGCACGCATCCGCGCGGCGGCGACGTACGGCAACGTTCGTGTGTCGTCGGGCCCGGAACGTGCGCGGTTCCAGGAGCGGGTCATCGGTCCGTTCATCACGTGGCTCGCACGCGCGATGCTCCGGCTCAACGCAAAGCAGAACCTCGAGTCGCTCTCGCTCCTGCTGATGTCGGCCGGTATGCGTACCACGTCGGCGCAGACATTCCTTGCGGCGAAGGGGATCTCCGCCGGCGCGGGGATTCTGCTCGGCGTCTTGCTCGGCGCCTTCTCGTCCCTGGCGGCGGTCTTCGTGTACGCGAGCGTCCTGGGCGCGATCGGCTACATCACACCGGCACTCGTCGTTTCGCATCGCGCGAAGCGACGGCAGTCGACCATCGTCAGGCAGCTCCCCGATGCGCTCGACCTGCTTGCGGTGAGCGTCGAGGCCGGCCTCGGCTTCGACGGAGCCGTCGCGAAGCTGACGCAGTACATGGCCGGCCCGCTCTCCGAGGAGTTCGAGCTGGCGCTCGGCGAGATGCGGATCGGCGAAAGCCGCGCAGACGCACTGAAGAAACTCGCCCTGCGCGCAGGGACCCCGGAGGTGTCGGCGTTCGTGCGCTCGATCGTGCAGGCGGATCAGCTCGGCACGTCGCTCGGGCGAATCCTGCGCGTGCAGGCGACCGACACGCGCCTCAAGCGGCAGGCAACCGCGGAAGAGCGCGCCATGAAGGCGCCGATCAAGATGCTCTTCCCGACCGTCGCGTTCATCTTCCCGGCGATGTTCATCGTCATCCTCGGGCCGGCACTGCTCAGCCTCGGAAAGCTGTTCGGGTTCTAGATGGCGGCCGAGGAACGCCAACAGATGGAGGGAGGCTTCGGCAGCGGCCTGCGCGCAAAGATGGAAGCGCACAACGCGGTCGAGGAGTCCCCACGCTCACCCGGCGAAGCCGTCGCCCTGGCGACGCCGTCGCCGCCGGCAGACGCCGGGCTTGCTGAGCTCCGCGCAGAGCTCGAGGCTTCGCTTTCGCGCGAGCGCGCGCTGCGAGAATCGCTCGGCGATCAGCTGGACGCGTCCGCGCGCGAAGTCGAGTTCGAGCACGAGATCGGCACGCGCCTCGCGGCGCTCGAACAGCGAGCTTCGAAGCTCGACGAGCGCGAAAGGGCTCTCGTCGAGCACGAGCGTCAAGTCGACGAGCGCCTGGCCGAATTCGACGAGCGCCATGCGGAGCTCGAGCGGCTTCGCGTCGACATCGACGCGACGGCCGTCCGCGTTTCCGAGCGCGAGCAGTCCGTCGCGCTGAAGGTGCACGAGCTGAAATCGGCAGACGACAAGCGCGCAGCCGCGACGGCCGAGCTCGCGCAGCAGGTCGCCACGATTGCCGACCGCGAAAAGGCTGTCGCGACGGCAGAGGCAGAGGCCGCCTCCCGCGTCAAGGAGTTGCAGGCGCAAGCGGAAGCCGCGAACCTCGCAGTTGTCGAGCGGGAGCGCGCTGTCGACGTCGCCGAAAAGTCGCTCGACGACAAGCGCAAGTCGCTGTCGGAGACCGAGCGCGCGCTTTCCGCCGCGCAGGCAGAGCTTTCCACGCGAAGTGACGATGTCGCATCGCAAGCCTCAGCGCTCGAACAGGAGACCGCACGCCTCCAGGCGCGCGGGCTCGAGCTGGAGTCGGAGAACGCGGCCGTCGCCGCAGAGGCGCCCCGCTACGCCGATCTCGACAAGCGCGAGCTCGAGCTGGCAGCGCACGAGGCAGAGCTACACCGGCTCGAAGCGTCTCTGCGCCGTGCCGAGCAGGAGCTCGCGACGGCTCAACCGGCCGCCGTACGGCCGGTTGACGAGCTGGCCGCACGTCGATTACACGATCAGGAGCGCGCTCTCGTGGAGCGTGAGGCGCGGCTCGAGAAACTCGAGGCGCTTGCCGACGCGTCGCGGCATCGCCTCGAGGAAAAGGAGAGGCGAAGCGAAGAGCTCGAGCAACAGTTCAAGCTGCGACTTCAAGAGCTCGACGAGAAGGAGCTTGGACTCGACCGCCGCGAAGCGGGATTCATCGCCGAGCACGAGATCCGCGAGCAACGCCTCGAAGACCGGGAGCGCGACGGCCAGGACCGCGATGAGCGGCTGAGCCAGCGCGAGACGCACTTGCAGACGTATGTCGGCCAGTTGCAGAACCAGTTCGCCAACGAAGGCGAGTGGTGGGCGAAGCAGCTCGGTTCCGAGGAAACGGTCTCTGCGGCCTGAGATGAGGAGAGAGCATATGAGCAACCGCAGGGGTCTCATCGCCGTCGTCGTCGCTTTCGCGGCGATCGCGGCCGGTTCGGCTTCGGCCGCGAGTCAGTGGACGCTTCGCTTCAGCTTCGTGCCGCAGCGGGCGTACCAAGGCCAGCCGGCTGCCGTGTCCGTGCTCGTGAAGCCGTCCAGCGCGCGCTGCTCGCTCAGCGTCAAGTACGTCGACGGCTCGCTCCAGAGCGGTCTCGGCATGCTCCGCGCCAAGTCGGGTAGCGCCTCGTGGAAGTGGAGCCTCGCGCAGGCTGCTCCCGCCGGCCCAGCTCGTGCAGTTGTCGCGTGCGGCCGCTCCGGCAGCCTGTCGCGCATCTTCACCGTAGTCGGGGGAACCGTCCGCCACTCGAAACTGTCGATCGTGAACACCGGCTACTCCCAGCGGCCGGCCAGTTACGGCTCCGGCAGCTCGGTGAGCTACGGCGTCGTCCTCGACAACCCCTCGAACACGGAGGACGCGCAGAACGTGAGCGTGCAGGTCAACTTCATCGACTCGAACAATCACACGCTTGAGACCACGACGACTCGGATCGGGTCGGTGCGCGCGGCGTCAACCTTCAATCTTGGCGGCTATGAAACGCTGCCGTCGCAGACGCCTGTCGTCAAGCTCGAGGTTGTCGTACAGACGGACGCGTACGTCAAGGCGGCGACGCACGAGCCCGCCGTTGAGAACGTGCACATCGTCCCGAGCTCGTTCGAGCCCGACTGGGTCGGTGAAGTCGACAGCGACGTGATCAACGACGACCCAACCGACACGTTGACAAGCGCGCAGGTCTTCGTCGTGCTCTTCGACTCGGCAGGCAACGTTGTCGGGGGCGGCTCGGGCTTCCTGCTTGCGACGCTTCCCCCGGGAACTCGTTCATACATGAGTGCGAGTCTTGGGTTCCAGTCGGTCCCGACCGAAAAGGCGACGACGGCGGGAATCTCGATCGTGCCGACGTACAAAGCTCCGGGAGCCTGATGCGCGCAGTTTCGGTCGTCGCGGCGCTCATCGCCGCGGGATCGCTCGCGTTCGCCTGGAATGCGCACACACACGCACTGAAAGCCGTGAGCGACGTCGCTGCGGCGATGAACAAGGTGTCGACGCTGAGCGCGCAGGTACAGGCGGTGGCGAAGGACAACAAGTCGCTGGCCGTGTCGGTCGAGGCCGCGCAGAAGCAGCTGCGCTCGCGCGACGCTGGATTCGCGCCGCTGGCCTCGCGCGTCCTGAAGAGTGTGTTCACGATCGAGACGGATCGAAAGCTCGGCGCCGGCTTCGTCGGCTGGTTCTCCGGCGGCAACACGTATCTCGTCACCGCAAATCACGTGATCGCGGGGTCGGGAACCGGTGACGCCGTGACCGTCATGCGCAAGGGCGGATCGTGGAGCGGCGAGGTCGTCGGGACCGACCTGCACGACGATCTTGCGGTCGTTCGCGTTTCCGGCCATCCCGCCGGCGCGCGCGCACTCTGGCAAAAGCCGTTCCCGCCGAAGCCGCAGGCCGGCGACCAGCTACTCCTGATCGGCAGTCCCTACGGGCTCGAGGGCACGGTTACGACGGGTGTCGTCAGCCGCGTGACCTCGAAGACGATCCAGACAGACGCCGCGGCGAACCCCGGCAACTCGGGCGGCCCCGCGGTCGACAAGCAGGGTCGCGTCGTCGGCATCCTCGTGTCGGGCGGCGGCGAGAACCTCAACTTCGCGGTACCGATCGCGAAGCTCTGTATCTCGCTCCGCAGCTGCTAGCTGTCGTAGTAGTACAGACAGAGCGCGATGACGTTCATCGCGAAGATCGCGAACGCGAGTGACGTCATGAACGCGGTCGCGAGCACGAACGCGCGCGTATTCGGATTGATCCCCATGGCCCTCCCCAAGTATTGCTGCGGGCATCGTCCCACAGACCGCGGCGTTTGGCTATCCCTCGATCGGTTGGGCCGTCGGCTCAAGCTCACGCTCGGATCGCCGGAGCACGAACCCGCCGACGACGAGCAGCAACAGCTCGACCATGGTGATCGCGACGCGGTTCAGCACGGTCGCGCCGAGCGCCGCGCCCTGCGACGTGATCGCAAGCATGAGGCCGTACATCGTCGCCTCTCGCGGCCCGAGGCCTGACGGCGCGAAGACCGCGAGCACCGCCACGATCGCGCCCACGGCGGCGACGCCGCCGAGGTAGACGATCGACTCCGGGCCCGGATGCGCGCCGACCGAACGCAGCAGCAGCCAGAGCGCCGCGCCGCCGAGCACCCACGTCCCGCTGTAGAAAAGGAGCAGGAAGCCCATCGTCGACGTCCGGAGGGGTGGCAGCGACCCGTACCCGAGCTTGCGGAGCACCCGGGAGGCAACCGGGCAGAAGATCCTCGGATGCAGGAGCACCGTGACGACGACCGCGAACGCGATCAGCGGGGCGATCGGAGCGTCGACACCGTCCACCCAGGCGAGCGACACGACGAACACGACGACGCCCGCGACGGCGGAGATACCGGCCTCGACGATGATCGACACCGTCACGAGCGCTGCGTTCGTGACGCCGGCGCGCCGCGCTGCCACGACGCGCGCGGCAGGGGTCCAGACGCCGCCCGGCACGTACTTCGCAAGCATCGAGACCATCTCCGCGCGCAGCGCCGCCGGATACGAGATGTGGATGTCCCAGTCGGCGAGGATCCGCATCCAACCGAAGACGAACACGAGGTAGTAGGCCGCGAGCGCCGCAGATGCGAGCACGAAGAGCACCGGGTTCGCGTTCCGCAGGTCGTTGCCCGCGTCCTTGAACGAGCCTTGCAGGGCTGAGCCGACCGACACGAAGAACACCGCCAGAATCACGAGCTGTGTCGCGATCACGACCCGCGGGTGAGCCTTGGCGAAGGCGAAGAGTCGCCGCACGGTCTTCACACCGTCCATGGTACGCCGGTAGATTCGGGCTATGGAGAAGACGCTCCCGTACAGCTGGTACGTCGATCCGGAGATCCTGCGACGCGAACAAGAGCGGATCTTCCGCACAGCCTGGCAGTACGCGGGCCACGTCGGAGAAGCGCCGGAGCCAGGAACGTTCTTCGCGACGCAGGCGGGCCGCACGCCGGTCGTCGTCACCCGCGCACGCGACGGCGAGCTGCGCGCCTTCCTCAACGTCTGCCGCCATCGCGGGTTCCCGGTCGTGGAGGGAGCAGGCAAGCGCGAGACGTTGCAATGCCCCTATCACGCATGGACGTACGGTCTCGACGGCTCGCTGCGCACAGCACCGCGCGCGGAGGAGCTCGCGGACTTCGACCAAAGCGAACTCGGTCTCTGCCGCGTGGCTGTAGATACGTGGGGCCCATTCGTGTTCGTGAACATCGCTCCAGATCCGGAGCCGCTCGAGGACGCGCTCGGCTCGATGCCCGCCCAGGTCGCCGAGCTCGGCCTCGACGTCGACGAGCTCGTCTTCTACACGCGCTGGCAGACCGAGCTCGAGGCGAACTGGAAAGTCGTCTGCGAAAACTTCCTCGAGTGCTACCACTGCTCCGTCGCGCATCCGCAGCTCGCGCAGATGCTCGACGTATCCGCGGCTGCGTACGCGCTCTCGACCGACGGCCGGCTGTCGAGCCAGCACGGCCCGACCCGCGAGACCTCCACCACGAGGATGCATCTCGACGGCGAGCTCCCGCGCAGCCAGTTCCATTTCCTCTGGCCGAACCTCGGCGTGAACATCTTCCCCGGGAGGCCGAACATCTCGATCGGGCCGATCGTGCCGCTCTCACCCGACCGGACGCACCGGTTCCTCGACTACTTCTTCGGCTCCGACGTCGACCAACCATGGATCGATGAGCTGATGGCGTTCGACGAGCAGGTGGGGATCGAGGATCGGGCCCTCGTCGAGGGCGTCCACCGCGGAATCGCGAGCGGGGCCCTCGAGCATGGCTACCTGATGGGGCACAGCGAACAGCTGATCGGGCACTTCCAGGAACTGACCCGCGAGGCGCTGGCGGTCGAGCCCCAGCCGGCGGATTAGCTTCGGAGCAACGGCCGGGTCAGGCAGCCGGGGCCTCCGTCTCCTTTCGAGAGCTCGGTGCCTTCGTACGTCAGCACCTCGACGCCGAACCTCTCCAGCCGCCGCTGCGTCTCGCGGTTGCGTTCCAGCGCGATCACGACGCCCGGCTCGAGCGCGAGCACGTTCGGCCCCATCGATTCGAATTCGTCATCCGGCACGTCCACGATCCGAATGCCTCGCTCGTGCAGTAGCTCGACGAGGCGAACCGGCATCAGCGAGAGGTACGCGACCGCCAGGTCGGGCGCGACGAGGTTGATCAGCGACAACAGATGCATGACTTCCGCGGGGCCGTGGTAGTGCGGGAGGTCGAACTCGACGACCTCGACGTCGGGAAGTGCCGCTCGCAGCGCATCGACTCCGGCGGCATTCGTTCGGTAACTGCGGCCGACGAGGAGCGTGTGCTCGTCGAGCCAAAGCAGGTCTCCGCCTTCGGCGGTCGCAGGCGGCGCGAGCGTCGACGCGACGGGAATCCCCAGCCGAGCCATGTCCCGAGCACTCGCCGCGGCCTCCGGCCGGCGAAGCTCCTTGCCGGGCCACAGGACGATCGCACCCCGCCGCGACACGATCACAGGATCGAACGTGTAGATCGCGTCGAGACCGCCTGCGACCGGCTCGCCGAAGATCACCTCGGCGCCGGACGATGCGAGCAGCTCGCACAGCCCCTCCTGCTCGCGCAGCAACCGGGCGAAGTCCGGTGCAGCGCGCCAGCCGTAGTCGCCCCAGAGAGCGCACGACGCCTCGTCGGGGTTGCGCAGCAGCACTCGGCGCAGCTTCGCCGTCATGCTCTGGCAGCCGTAAGTCGCCTCGACACCGACTGCTCCGGCTCCGTCGCGTGGCTCCGACATGTCAGCCGACTTTATCGCCGGGCGAGGGTTACAGTTGCGCCAGTCGCGAAAGCTCCCCGCGAAAGCTCTCAAGGAGGGTCACAGTGAAGAAACTACTGACGCTCGCGGTCGTGGTCGGCCTGGTCGCAACGACGGCAGTGGCCTTCGGCGCCGTGTCGTCGCCTCCGACGAAGCAGGCCGGCACTCTCACCGTGGGCTTCGACGTCCCCGCCGTCGGCTTCTGGAACGGCCGAGTAACCGGGACCACGATCAGGAATCCGACGGGGTTCGAGGCCGGGCTGGCACAGGCGATCGCCAAGCAGCTCGGGATCCCGAAGATCGTCTACGTCCGTGCGCCGTTCGGCGGGCTGTTCTCGCCGGCTCCGAAGAAGTACGACTTCGCGCTCGAGGAGGTCACGATCACCACGCAGCGCGCGAAGGTCGTGTCGTTCTCCGGGCCGTACTTCGATGCGAACCAAGGCGTCCTGATCCGCAAGGGCCTGGCGAAGCCTGCCAGCATCGCCGCTCTGAAGTCCCTCCAGCTGTGCGCCCAGGCGGACACGACCGGGCTCGCCTACATCCAGCACACGCTCAGGCCCTCGAAGACCGCGCTCGTCTACTCGGCATCGTCGAGCGCAGCCTTCGACGCGGTCGAGGCGGGGAAGTGCGACGCCCTGATCCTCGACGTGCCCATCGTCGTCGCGCAGAGCAAAAAGAAGACGGGCGCCTACGGTGGCGTGATCGGGCAGATCGTCACGCACGAGTCGTATGGAGCGGTCATGGACAAGGGCAGCACCTTCAAGCCCTTCATCGACAAGGCGATCAAGGCCCTCCGTGCGAACGGGACGCTCGGTCGGTTGGAGAAGAAGTGGCTCCCGTTCACCAAGGTGCCGATCCTGAAGTAGGACGCTCCTAGTCCGGACGGCGGAGGTCGAGATGGGGAGGTTTCTGCACGCTTTCTTCAGCCCACTCGGCCTCCGCCGAGCCGTCCCGCAGGTCTGGGACGGCTTCCAGACCAACATCAAGCTGATGGTGGTCGCCGAAGTGCTCGTCCTCGCCCTCGCGCTGCTGATCGCGATCGTGCGCGGGCTTCCAGGGCGTTCGACCTTCCCGCTCCGAGCCCTCGCAATCGCGTACACCGACTTCTTCCGGGGGACGCCGTTGATTCTCGTCGCATACGTGACGGCGCTCGGCCTGCCCTCCCTGCAACTCTCGTTTGTCTCGAACCAGTCGCTGTTTGTCTACGGGGTCCTCTCCCTGACGCTCGTCTACACCGCGTACGTCACCGAGGTCTATCGAGCCGGGATCGAATCCGTCCATCCCAGTCAACGGATGGCCGCCCGTTCGCTCGGGCTGAACTACGCTCAGACACTGCGCTACGTCATCCTGCCTCAGGCGATTCGGCGGGTCGTGCCGCCGCTTCTGAACGACTTCATCGGCCTCCAGAAGGATACGGCGATCATCACCGTCGTCGGCGTGACCGAGGCGTTGGCGCAAGCCGGGTTCTATTCGAACGACTTCTTCTCGTACGCCGGCTACATGGTCGCCGCGATCTTCTTCGTGCTCCTCACCATCCCCTTCGCCCGCTTCACCGACAACCTGATCAAACAGCGGGAACGGCGCGAGCGAGCCCAGCTCGCGTGACCGAGAACGGCCACTTCGTCACCCTCGCCGGTGTGAGCAAGCGCTTCGGCAACAACGAGGTCCTGCACACCATCGACCTTTCGGTCGACCTGCACCAGGTTGTGTGTTTGATCGGCGCCTCGGGCTCCGGGAAGTCGACGCTGCTTCGCTGCCTCAACCTGCTCGAACCGGTCGACGCCGGAACGATCGTCATCGACGGCCAAACGATCACGAACGGGCCTGTGGACGTGAACGTCCTGCGCCGGAAGATCGGGATCGTCTTCCAGGCGTTCAATCTCTTTCCCCACATGACTGTGCTGCAGAACATCACGCTCGCACCCCGCAAGGCCCGAGGCCTGACCAAGGCGCAGGCCGACGCGGAGGCGCGTGAGCTCCTCGATCGTATCGGCCTCGTCGACAAGGCCAACGAGTTTCCCGATCGCCTCTCCGGCGGCCAGCAGCAGCGTGTAGCGATCGTTCGCGCACTCGCGATGGAGCCGAAGCTGATGCTGCTTGACGAGATCACCAGCGCCCTCGACCCCCAGCTCGTGAGCGAGGTCCTCAACCTCGTGCGCGAGCTCGCGCAGACGGGGATGACGATGATCCTCGCGACGCACGAGATGTCCTTCGCGCAGGAAGTCGCCGACAAGGTGTGCTTCCTCGACGCCGGGGTGATTTGCGAGGAGGGGCCGCCGCAGCAGATCTTCACCGCGCCGAAGGAGCCGCGAACGCGCGAGTTTCTCTCGCGGATCATCGAGGCGGGAAGGTTGTAGCCGTGCGCCGCCTGCGTACCGCGCCCAGGGCGCCGCTCGCTGTCGCGGGCATCCTCGCGACGCCTCTCTTCTTCGTCGCGCTAATGGCCATGTCACTCGCCGTTGAGAAGCCGACCGTCCACCACATCGTGAAGCACGGGAAGTCGCTGACGACGTTCGGCGACCCGTCCGGCACGACGGAAGCGGAGATCTGGCTGCTCGCCCTCGTGCCGGTCGTGGCGCTCGTCGTCGTCGGCACGGGCGCGATGTATCTCGGGCGGCGTGGCGTGATCCTCACATCTCTCACCTCAATCGCTCTGACGGTCGGGCTCCTGGTCCCGCTCGACGGCTGGGTTCATGACCACACGGCGCGCTATCCGGTCGGCGTCGACCTCATCCCGCCGTCAGCCGGATCGGAGGACATCTATCTCCGCGGCGAGTGGGAGGGAACCGCGCGACACACTGCCCAGCAGCTCGGGATCGCGACGATCGCCATCGCCGCCGCCGCGCTGGCGATCCTCGCGCTGCTCGAGGTGCGCCGCCGCCGTGGCATCGTGCCTCCACCGCCGCCGCCTCCCCCCGAGCTCGCGACCGGCGGCGTCCCGACGAGCACCGGTTTCTGAAGCGTGATCGTCTCGCGCTCGTCCTGGCGAGTCTGTACGGCCGTCTGACCCTTCCGGGGGATCTTTCCGCTCGAGCGCAACCTCCGCGCTCGCGTTGCGTCTTTACTGAGTCAAGGACTCACGGAATGCGGCTCCGGACAATCCCTCTGCTCCTCGTCGTCGTGGCTGCAGTCGCGGCTGTCGGCGCCTGGTCTGACCATCTGAAGATCGAGACCACGGCACCGCCGGTCGTCGCCGCGACGAAGCCGTGGGATGCGATCGTGAAGGTGACCCGGCGCGGGCGCGGGATCGACGGCTACAACGCCGTCGTGACGATCACCGGGCCGCGCGGAACCCAGCAGCTCCGCGCCAAGGAGCTTGGCGGCGGCGTGTACCGCTTCGAGGTCAAGTTGAGCGGCGGCGGCTTCTACACCTACACGGTGCTCGTCGGGGATCGGATCGCCGGCCACGGAACGGTCTACTCCGTTCCACAGTGACCTGCGTGCTTCAGCTATCGTTAACCGAGTTAACGATATGCCGAAGACCGACACCGACACGCTGACCATCGCCGACCGGCTGAGGCCGGTTCTGCTCCAGGTCGGCCGCGAGCTCCGCCGGGAGGCGCGCAAGGTCGGGGTCTCACCCGAGCAGGTCTCGCTCCTCGTCGCGATCAAGTACACGCCCGGCATCGGTGTCCGAGAGCTTGCGGCGCGGGAGCGCGTCTCGCCGCCCGCGCTGTCGAACCACGTCGACAGGCTCGAACGCGACGGGCTCGTCAGCCGCACTCCGAGCGCCACCGACCGGCGCCGCGTGGGCCTTACGCTTACCGACGAGGGCCAGCGCGTGCTCCGTCGCGTGCGTTCGCGCCGCACTGCATGGCTTGCGACACGGCTGCGCGGCCTCTCGCCCGAGGAGCTCGACGCCGTCGAGGCGGCCGTCGAACCGCTCTGGCATCTCCTGGGCGAGGACGAGCGCCCGTGAGGCGGACGTTCTCGAGTCTCCGGTACCGGAACTACCGGCTCTTCTTCTTCGGACAAGCGATCTCGCAGTCGGGATCGTGGATGCAGCGGATCGCGCTCGCTTGGTTCGTACTGCAACTGACGCATGGCGACTCGTTTGCGGTCGGAATCATGGCCGTCGCGCAATTCCTTCCGTTCAGCCTGTTCGGGCTCTTCGGCGGCGTGATCACCGACCGCATGGACGCGCGCCGCCTCGTTATGGGAACGCAGGTCTCGCAGCTCGTCACCGCGGTCGCGCTCGCGTGGATTGCCCTCGGCGGCTTCGCGCAGCCGTGGATGCTGTACGCAATCGCGTTCGTCAACGGGGTGATCCTTGTTCTCGACGTCCCGTCCCGCCAGCAGCTCACCTATCGCATGGTCGGCCGCGAAGCGCTGCCGAACGCGATCGCGCTCAACTCGAGCCTGTTCAACGCATCGCGCATCTTCGGCCCATCGCTGGCCGGAATGATCATCGGCTTTGCGGGCGTCGGCGTCTGCTTCACGGTGAACGCGATCAGCTTCCTCGCCGTCCTGCTCGGGCTCTTCGCGATGCGCACGAGCGAGTTCTTCCCGGTCGAGAAGTTCGATCGCCCGGCGATTCTGCGCGGCACACGCGAAGGGCTCTCGTACGTGCGCAAGCAGCCGCGGATGCGGATCGTGCTCGGGCTGACGCTCGTGCTCAGCACGTTCTGCTTCAACTTCAACGTGACGCTGCCGGTACTCGCGTACACGACGCTGCATGCCCACGCTTTCGTGTTCGGCATTCTGTCGGCGGTGTTCGGCGCCGGTGCGCTCGCGGGGGCGCTTGTTGCCGCCTCACGCGGGCGCGCGTCGGCGAAGGTGATGATCATCGGCGCGCTCGTCTTCACGAGCTCGGAGCTCCTGCTCGCGCCATTACATGGAGCAGTGCTCGTGGGCACGCTCCTCTTCTTCACGGGCGCGGGCTTCACGGTCTGGTCGGCGAACTCGAACACTTCGATGCAGCTCGCTGCGCCCGACCGCCTGCGCGGCCGCATCATCGGCATCTACTTCTACGCGTTCAACGGCACCGGCCCGCTCGGCGGCCTGCTCACGGGTTGGCTCTGCGCGACTGGCGGTACAGAGGCGGCGTTCCTCGTCGCGGGAATCATCGGCCTGGCCGGCACGGGAGTTGCCGCGCAACAGTTACGCAGCAAGGCGCCGTCGATCACCGTGCCGAAGCTGCGCGTGCCTGAGCGCACGCCCGCCTGAGCTCAACGCAAGATTTCGCGTCCCCCGGCATCTCTAATCCCTGGGCCGGGCGGTGGGCCGCAGCCCGTCCGGCCCAATTCGCTCAAGATAGGCGGATCGAGACGTTCGCCCCTCACTGGCTCGACCTCGACGGATGCCGCATGTGTTACGTCGACGAAGGCCACGGCAAGCCGACCCTGCTGCTGCACGGGGAGCCGACGTCGTCGTTTCTGTGGCGCAAGATCATCCCGCTGCTGCCCGGGCGAAAGGTCGCGCCGGACCTGATCGGGTTCGGCCGCTCGGACAAGCCGACGGAGATCGGCTGGTACTCGTACGACCGCCACGTCGATTCGATCGCGCGGCTCGTCGAGGAGCTCGACCTGACGGAGCTGACGCTCGTCGTGCACGACTGGGGCGGCCCGATCGGACTGCGCTTCGCGGTCGAGCAGCCGGAGCGGGTCGAGCGGCTCGTCATTCTCAACACCGGAATCGGCGGCGGCCGGCCGCCGAGCGAAACCTGGTTGCGCTTCCGTGCCGTCGTGCGCGAGCTCGGAGGCGCGCTCGACATCGGGCGCCTCGTCGAGGCCGGAACGGCGCAAGGACTCGACGACGAGGTCCGCAAGGCGTACGACGCAGCCTTCCCGACGCCCGAGTCGAAGGCCGGGGCGCTCGCCTTCCCAGAGCTCGTCCCGACCGAGCCCGACCACCCGAACACCGCACCGATGAACCGCGTCCGAGACGCGCTCCGCGACTGGCAGAAGCCGACGCTCGTCGTCTGGGGGGCGGAGGACGCCGTCCTCCCGCCGCAGTACGCGCAAGGGTTCGTCAAGCTCATTCCAGGCGCTCAGGGCCCGGTGCTGATCGAGGGCGCATCCCACTTCCTCCAGGAGGACAAACCGGACGAGGTGGCGAAGGCGATTCGCGATTTCATCGCCTCCTAACGCGCGCGGAAGGCCTGGCGTTGCCTACAGTGAACGGTAAGCCGTGCTCCTGCGACCTGCCGCCCGTGCATTCCGCGCCGACGCGATCTTCCTCGCTGCCGGCCTTGCGCTAACCGCCGCGTACTTCGCCATCCCCCGCGGAGCGGCGCAAAACGACCTCTACGACCTGATCGGCGTCGGCTCGTCACTCGCGATCGTCCTCGGGGTCAGGCTCAACCGCCCGGCGTATCCGCTGCCCTGGCTGCTCTTCGCGGCGGGGAACCTCTTCTTCGCAGTCGCGGACATCATCTTCAACCATCTGGTGAATCCGCCCGTGCCGTCGGTCGCGGACTGGTTCTACCTCGGCGGCTACCCGGTGCTCGCGGCCGGACTCGTGCTCCTGGTCGTTCACGCCGGCGGACTTCACCGCCGGGCGGGGCTCCTCGAGGCCGCGATCGTCACCTTTGCGTTCGCCCTCTTCCAGTGGGTGTGGATCGTCGATGGAATCGTCGACGGCAGCGGCTCCGTCGCGCAGCGGGCGGTCGACGCCGCATACCCCTCGATGGACGTCGTCCTGCTGGCCGGCCTGGCGGGTTTCTTCGTCACGGCGGCATGGCGCACGCCCGCGTTCCTTCTTCTCGTGGCGAGCATCGCGGCTCTCCTCGTATCGGACGAGGTATACGGCGTCAGCTCGAACTCGTATCGCAGCGGTGACTGGACCGATCTCGGTTGGCTACTCAGCTACATCCTCTGGGCTGCAGCGGCACTCCATCCGTCGATGACGCGGCTCTCGCAGCCGCACCGCAGCCGGTCGTTGCACGTGCACCCAGCGCGCATCGCGCTGCTGACCGCTGCCCTTCTGAGCGCGCCGTTCGTTCTGCTCGTGCAGCGCCTCCGCCACGCGCCGCTCGGCGCTCCGCCGCTCGTGATCGCAGCGACGGCGATCTCGATCTTTGTGGTCTTGCGGCTGTACGGGATCCTGCGCGCACTCGAACAGTCGCGGGAGCGTGAGCGGTCTGCGCGCGCGGATGCCGAGCAGGCGCAGATGCTGCTCGCCTTGCAGAACGATCAGCTCGTCGAGGCCGACAAGCTCAAGGACGAGTTCGTCGCCCTGATCTCGCACGATCTGCGCACGCCGCTGACGTCGATCATCGGATACGTCGAGCTTTCGCTCGAGGATGTCGAGCCACCGCTCGATGCGGAGCGCCGTGGCTATCTGCAGATCGTGTCGCGGAGCTCCGAGCGGCTGTTGCGTCTCGTCGACGACCTGCTCTTCGTTGCGCGGTTGCAGGCGGGGCGGCTCGTCCTCGAGCGGTCCCACCTGGATCTGTGCACGATCGCTGCGCAGGCGGTCGTGGAGGCACGGCCGCGGGCGGAAGCCAGACAGCTCGCACTCGAGTTCATCGGGGACTCCCCTGTGCTGATCGACGGCGACAAGGGGAGGCTCTTTCAGTTGCTCGACAATCTCGTCTCGAACGCGATCAAGTTCACTCCCGAAGGTGGGCGCGTCGAAGTGCGTGCCGCCTCCTCAGGGGGCAACGCGGTGCTCGAAGTGGTCGATACAGGAATCGGTCTCGGCCCGGATGAAGCTGAGCTCGTGTTCGACCGCTTCTTCCGTTCGGCGCGCGTCGTCGCGCAGCAGGTGCCCGGAACGGGCTTGGGATTGTTCATTGCGCGAGCGATCGTCGAAGCGCACAACGGAACAATCGTTGCGTCGAGTCGCGAAGTCGGTGGCACGACGTTCCGCATCGAGCTGCCGGCGCTGGTCGTGCCGAAGCCCGCGAGCCAGGAGCTCGTCGCGTGAGCGAGCCGCTCATTCTCGTCGCCGACGATGACGACGACATCCTGCTCCTCGTGACGACACGTCTCCGGCGCGACGGGTTCAACGTCGTGTCTGCGTCACGCGGCGATCAGGCGCTCGACCTTGCGCGCGAGCACAAGCCGACCCTGGCGGTGCTCGACATCGGCATGCCGGGCCTCGACGGCCTGGAGGTGCTCGAGCAGATTCGCGCCGACGAGGAGTTGCGCGGGATGCTCGTGCTCCTCCTCACGGCGAAGGCGCAGGAGTCCGACGTGCGTCGAGGCTACGACTCGGGCGCAGACGCGTACATCAAGAAGCCGTTCTCGCCGGCCGAGCTCTCGACGCGCGTTCGCGCGCTGTTGGACGAGGCCGGAGCCTAGCTCGGGGCTTTGTAGCGGTAGCCGAAGCCGCGTACGGTCTCGATCGGCACGTCGTCGGGTGCGCCGGGTTCGAGCTTGCGGCGCAGGTACCCGACGTAGAGCTTCACCTGGTCGCCGCCGACGCCGTACGCGTCGCCCCAGACGAGCTCGAGCAGCTGTTCCCGGCTCAGCACCTGGCGCGGGTGGCGGACAAAGGTCGACAGAAGCCGGAACTCGAGCGGCGTCAGCTGCACCTCCCGCTCTCCGACGGTCACCCGCGCCTGCGCCCAGTCGACGGCGAGGTACGCGTCGGCGTAGGAGTCGGACTCCTGCTCTCGCGCGCCGCCGAGCGAGGCGCGGCGGAGGAGCGCGCTGACGCGGGCAGCGAGCTCCTGCTTGCCGAACGGCTTGACGACGTAGTCGTCGGCGCCGGCCTGGAGCCCCCGGACGCGTTCGAGCTCGTCCCCCCGGGCGGTGAGCATGAGCACGGGGACGTCGGACATGTCGCGGATTCGCTCGAGGACGTTCCAGCCGTCGAGCTCGGGCATCGAGACGTCGAGGATGACGAGATCAGGCCGCCAGGAATGGAATTCGCGGAGTCCTTCGCGCCCGTTCGGCGCGTCCCGGACGGTCGAGCCGCCACGCTCGAGCAGGGCTCGGACGAGGCCGCGAATATCGTCGTCGTCGTCGATTACGAGGACCCGGGTTTCGCTCATACCCTTTTCATACTAGGAGCATCCTTGGTTCCCTCGTTTCGGGCCGAAGGTTCCTCTGTGGCGACCATCCTCATCGTGGATCCTGACCCCGCGACCCGGTCGCTGCTGGAGCTTCTGTGCCTGCGACTCGGTCACGCCCCGATCGGCCCTCGTGAGTGGGTCGACGGCGAGGAGCCCAACCTCCTACTGCTGGAACCGGCATCGCGCCCGGGTGTGCGGCTCGCCCGCGGCGTGCGACGCCGTTTTCCGCAGCTGCCGATCCTTTGCGTGAGCATCGACGGTCCGAACGACGATTCTCGTCAGCTCGGCCCGGTCGGCCACGTAATGAAGCCCTTCCGCCGGACGCAGCTCGAGCGTGCACTCGAGCAAGCGCTCATCCCTTCGGCCGAAGCGGCCCAAGCTCGGTAGACGGCATAGACCGGGCGCGCTGCGGCGCGCGCCCGGTCTATCTCTCTGTCGTCTAGGGTCGGCTTCATGCTCGTGCTGACAGAGGAGGCGGTCGCGGCGATCCGCAAGATCGTCGAAGAGAGCGAGGTCGGACCGAACGGCGGCCTACGGATCGTCGGCTCGACGGATGGGGACGGCGACACCGCGTTCGAGTTCGAACCGGCGCCGGAGCCCACCGAGGGCGACGAGGTCGTGCGCGAAGGCACCGCCGTCGTCTTTCTCGACCAAACCGCGGCCGAGCTGTTGGCCGACATGACGCTCGACGCGCACTCGCACGGCGACCACTTTCACTTCTCGCTCGACGAGCAAGAAGGCGCCGCCTAGGAGATCGTCCAGGTCTCGCCCGAGTGCAGCAGCGCCTCGAGCTCGCCGGCGCCCTGCTTCTCGGTCGCGGTCGCGATCTGCTCGGCCATCAAGTCGTCGTAGACCGGGCGCTGCACGTCGCGGAAGACGCCGACCGGCGTGCCACCGTGCGTTTCCTGCGTCACGCGCGATAGCGCAAATGCGAGCGACGGCGACTCGTGCGCGACGTCGTGCACCAACACGTCCGGATCGCCGGCCGCGCACACCTCGATCGACCCGTCGCTTTTCTGCCGCAACGCCTTCTCGTGATCCGCGCCCCAGCGGATCGGCTCGCCGCTTCGCAGCACGATCCGGTTCACGCCTTCCTTGTCGTCGCGGACAAAGTCGAACGCGTCGTCGTTGAAGATCGGACAGTTCTGGAAGATCTCGACGAACG
>PLZU01000054.1:0-5060 GCA_003152275.1 Actinomycetota bacterium | reverse complement strand
TGGTTGCCGCCGATCGAGAGCGCGTCGCCATCTCCCGTTACGACCCAAACGGACAAGTCGGGACGGGACGCGGCGAGCCCGGTCGCGATCGCCGGCGCGCGGCCGTGGATCGAGTGCATCCCGTACGTATTCATGTAGTACGGGAACCGCGCCGCGCAGCCGATGCCGGACACGAACACCGTGCGCTCGCGCTCGATGCCGAGCTCCGGCATGAACGACTGCATCGCCGCGAGGATCGCGTAGTCGCCGCAGCCTGGGCACCAACGGACTTCCTGATCCGTCTTGTAATTCTTCATCGTGCTCACTGATCCACCCCTGTTTGATCTATTAGGGCTTCGATAGCTTGCGCAACCTCCGCCGCGCGCAGCGGCAGCCCGCGCACGCGGTTGTAACCGACCGCGTCGACGAGGAACTCCGCACGCACGAGCTTCAGCAGCTGCCCGAGATTCATCTCCGGCACGAGCACGCGCTCGTACCGCCGCAACACCTCGCCCGTATTGCGCGGGAACGGATTCAAATGACGAAGGTGCGCGTGAGCGACCGTCCGGCCGCCGTCGCGCACACGCCGGCACCCGGCGGCGATCGGTCCGTAGGTTCCGCCCCACCCCAGCACGAGCACCGAAGCCGTGCCGTCGGGATCGTCGACCTCGAGCTCCGGGATGTCGCCCGCGATGCCGGCGACCTTCTGCGCGCGCAGCCGCGTCATCAGATCGTGGTTGTCGGGGTCGTACGAGATATTGCCCGTGCGGTCCTCCTTCTCGAGGCCGCCAATGCGGTGCTCGAGACCAGGAGTGCCCGGCACCGCCCACGGCCGGGCGAGCGTCTGCTCGTCGCGCAGGTACGGCAGAAAGGCTCCCTCGAAGTTGGGCTCGGTCGTAAACGAGGTCGAGATGTCCGGCAGGGTCGCCACGTCGGGCAGAAGCCACGGTTCCGATCCGTTCGCGAGATAGGCGTCGGACAACAGGTACACCGGCGTGCGGTACTTCAGCGCGATCCGGCACGCCTCGATCGCCGCATGGAAGCAGTCGGAAGGCGACATGGCCGCGACGACGGGAACGGGCGACTCCGAGTTGCGCCCGAACATGACCATGAGCAGGTCGCCCTGCTCCGGCTTCGTCGGCATGCCGGTCGACGGGCCCGCACGCTGGATGTCGCAGATCACGAGCGGCAGCTCGAGCTGCATCGCCAAGCCGATCGTCTCGGCCTTGAGTACGACGCCCGGCCCGGCCGATGTCGTCACGGCCAGGGAGCCGCCAAATGATGCGCCGAGCGCCGCGCCCGCAGCCGCGATCTCGTCCTCGGCTTGGAAGGTCCGCACACCGAACTGCTTGTAACCCGCGAGCTCCTCGAGAATCGCCGACGCCGGCGTGATCGGATACGCGCCGAGGAAGAGCGGTAACCCCGACAGCTTCGACGCCGCGATCAACCCGTACGAGAGCGCCTGGTTGCCGGTGATGTTCCGGTAGATCCCCGGCGCGAGCTTCGCCGGCTTCACCTCATACGTCACCGCGAACGTCTCCGTCGTCTCGCCGAACGCGTAGCCCGCCTGCAGCGCCTTGATGTTCGCCTCCGCGATCTCCGGCCGCTTCGCGAACTTCACGTTCAGGAACGACACTGTCGCGTCGAGCGGCCGCCCGTACAGCCACGACATCAGCCCGAGCGCGAACATGTTCTTCGAGCGCTCGGCCTCACGCGACGTGACGCCCTCGACCTCCTTCAGCGCGCCGACCGTCAGCGACGTCAGCGGCACCGAATGCACCTGAAACTCGTCGAGCGAGCCGTCCTCGAGAGGATTGGCCGCGTAGCCGGCCTTCTGCAGGTTGCGCTCGTTGAACGCGTCCGAATTGACGATCAGCGTGCCGCCCTTCGGCAGGTCACTGATGTTCGTCTTCAGCGCTGCGGGGTTCATCGCGACGAGAACATTCGGCGCGTCCCCCGGGGTGAGGATGTCGTGGTCGGCGAAGTGGAGCTGGAAGCCGGAGACGCCCGGGAGCGAGCCTGCAGGCGCGCGAATCTCGGCCGGGAAGTCGGGCAGCGTCGAGAGGTCGTTGCCGAGGAGCGCCGTCTCGGAGGTGAACTGTGAGCCGGTGAGCTGCATGCCGTCGCCGGAGTCGCCCGCAAAGCGGACGATCACCTGGGAGAGCTGTTCGACGGGCTTGATGCTCACGGGCCTCGTTACAGGTATAGCGGATCGGTCAGGCGGTGAGGACCAGCGGGTTCTGCGACGGGTCGTGGACGAGGATGCCACCGTCCAGGGCCTCCGGCTCCTGCCCGGAGTCGGCCACCCTCGCGGCGACACGATCGCGCTCCGCCGCGTCCGGAACGACGATCGTGGCGTGCCGCAGCGTGGCGAACCCCGGACCCGAGGGCCGTGCGCCGTGGCTCTCCCAGGTGTTCCCGCCGACGTGATGGTGGTAGCCGCCGGCGCTCAAGAACGCGGCCATCGGGCCGAGCTGCGCCATCAGCCCCATCCCGAGCACGTCGCGGTAGAACTCGACCGTCGCCTGAACGTCTGCGACGCGCAGGTGAACATGCCCGACCGTCGTCCCGTCGGGAAGCCCGTCGAACGGCTCGGTCGCGGGATCGTCGAGCTCTCCCAGGAGGTTCTCGACGTCGATCGGCAGCGTCGTCATACGCTCCATGACCTGTCCCTCCCACAAATCGCGCGGCCGGTCTGCGTAGATCTCGATGCCATGCCGATCGGGATCGCGCAGATAGATCGCCTCGCTGACGTAGTGGTCGGAAAGCCCTTCGATCCGGGTCTGGTCGCGCGCGGCGTGCGCGAGCCAGCGCGCGAGACTCGGCCGGTCGGGCACGAGCAGCGCGACGTGGTAGAGGCCGGTGTGGCCGTCGGCCGGTTTCGAGCCCGGCTCTTCGACGAAGCGGATCAGCTCGGTGTCGGTGCCGAGCGAGGCGACGCCGTTCTCGCGGGCGAGCACGCGCAGCCCGACGACGCGCTGCCAGTACTCGAGCGAGCGATCGAGGTCGGAGACCGACAGCTCGACGGCCCCCATGTGTGTGTCGGGCGCGATCTCCCCCATGCGCTCGACGATAGCGCCGTCAGCCTTGATTGTGCTTGATCGCGGACTCCCGCTCTTGCGCCTGGGCGAGCGTCAGCGAACCGCCGCACACCTGCGCGTTCAGCTCGTTCTCGATCGCGTCGACCTGCGCCGCCCGCGGGTAGGGCTCAGGCCACAGGTTGCGCGGATCGGTCGGGTGGCCGCCGAGCTCGAGCGAGATCAGATGATCCTCCTGGAACGCCGACGCCGGACCGCTCTCGCCGTAGGCGCGCATCTGCCGGAGCTTCAGCGCATTGGTGTATTCGGTCGGCGGACGAACCGAGCGCGTCCACCCATGGACGCAGATCGTGGTTCCGATCGTTGCCTGCTGTACGTCGGGGTTCAGCACGCCGGGCGTGCGAACGGGATCTGCGACGACCGCAGGAACACTCGCGCGTTGCGTGAGCACCAGCACGAAGGCGACGACGGCAAGTGCGACCGCTGCCGCAACGAGAAACCGATACGTCGTCACTCATGCAGACGCTACGGCCGCGGCGGGGCCGGGCACAAGGCGCTCTTGCGGACGCGTCAGCAAGGCGCCGGCGAGCGCCCAGATGCAGTACGCCACCCAGGGATCGCCGATCACGTCGGTCTGCACGGCCAGCGCGAGGATCGCCGCGAACGCGGCGGCCATTCTGGCTTCGCGCTTGCGGACGAGCCCGATCAGCACTGCGAGCCCCCACGCGGTCCAGAGGAGCGCACCGAGCACGCCCAGCTCGACCCCGAGCTCCGTGTAGTTCGACTCGCCCGCCTTCAACGGCGTGCCCGTGCGCGACGCGGTCTGCCCCACGTTGCCGAGCCCGTAGCCCTGCGGGTGATGAATCATCGTGCGCAGGCCGTCCTTCAGCGCCAGCCAATGCTCGTGCAGCGACGGCTCGCTGGTGCTCGACGCAGAGAAACCGGTCGGCCCGCCCTTTCCTATTGCTTGCTGATACGTCACGTCGACCTTGGTGAACGTGCCGGTCGGGCCGATCTTCGGGAACAGGTGAGCCCAGCCGATCGCGACGGCGATGACGGCGACTGCCGCAGCAAGCTCGGCGGGACGCCGCCGGATCGCGGCGAGCACGACGAGCCCGCCGGCAAGCGCGACGAGTGACGATCGCGAGAACGTCCACAGCAAGCCGGCGCCGATAAGGACCGAGAGCGCAAGCGCCGTCCAGCGCAAACGAGCGGCGACGAGCAGCGCTACGACGAACAGATACCCGCTCGCAAGCGGGCTGAGGAAGGTCGACACCAACCTGCGGAGAAACGGCTTGTCGCCGCCGACGTTGTAGATGAAGTTCTCCGGCAGCCCGTACACGGAGCCGTCGGGCTCGGTTCGCACACCCGTGCCGTGGTAGTTGTAGCCCAGCTGCCGGTGGAGGTAGTCGATGACTCCGTTCGTCCGCCACCAGCCGATCGACACCGCGTACACGTCGATCAAGCCGATTCCGGCGACGAGCGCGGCGACGCCAAGCAGCGTCCAGCCGAGCCGGCGCAGATCGTCGCCGCGAATGAGCAGCGTGCGCCCGAGAAAGTACGCGGCGACAGGAACTAGATCGTGGCGCAGAGCGAGCGCGACCGCCTTATGCCCCGCGAGTCCGTCGAGCGCCGACTGCGGAATAAGCGCGTAGAGCACGACGAGCGCCCCGAAGCCAAGCGCAAGCCAGTCCGCGACCCCGAACCGGAACGGAAGCCGGCGCGCGCGCCACGCATCGAGGCCAACGTGGCCGAGCGCGACGGCCAACAGGATCTCCTTCCACGCCGCAATCGCCGTCAGCGTCGTGCCGCGCACGCCGGCGGCGTAGAGCGCGGCCATCACCGCGTTGTGGAGTGCGAGCCCGACGACGAACAGATAGAGCGCGATCAGCGGCCGCCGCCAGACGGCAATCGCTGCGGCGGCCAGGAGCAGCGCGTAGAGGCCGAGCTCGACCACCGTCACGCGCCGAGGGTACAGCGGGCGGGGACCGAAGCCCCCGCCCGCCGGGTGCCAGAACCTAGTTGGGACCCCAGGGATCGGTG
>PLZU01000083.1 GCA_003152275.1 Actinomycetota bacterium | reverse complement strand
GGGCGGCGGGCGGGGCGGGTAGTACGGCTGTTGGTGTGGGTGCGAGCGCGGCGGCGGCGGCGCGCTCCCGCGCGCGTGCGACTCGGCGGGCGATCCGCGCGCGCGCCTGCACGGCGAAGCGGCGTTCACGGGCGGCCTGCTGCGCCTGGAGGGTGCGGATGTTCTGATGGATCGAGGCAAGAAGTGTTCGCTGGGTGGCGAGGTCGCGCTCGATCGTCTGCCGGCTCGCTGCCAGCCGCGCGACCGTTGCGGCACGCGCGTGGCGCTGCCGCTCGAGCAGTGCTTCGCGCCGTGTCACCGCTCGCTGGTACACGACCGCTTGACGGCCGATTGCTGCGTCTTGGCTCGACAGCACTTGCGACGCCTCGAGCCGGTCGATCAGATCGGAGATGCTCGTCGCACCCGCGAGCACGTCGACGACGGTCGGATTCGGGGAGACGTAGAGCTCCGCGAGCCGATGCTCGATCCGGGTCTGCGCGCCGCGCAGGTTCGCGCGTGCGAGGCGCAAGCGCGCCACATTCTCCTGCAGCCGCGTGTCGACCGTCGCGAGCCGCAGACGCGCGCCTTCCCACGCATTGACGACCGGCTCGAGCCGCACGCTGACGGCGGCGATCTGCGCCTCGACCCGCTTCGCGTGCTGTCGCTGCGTGGGAAGACCGGTAGCCGCGATTGCAGTCGAAGAGACCGCGAAGAAGGCAGCGGCGGGCAGCGTGAGTCGTCGCAGACGCATCAAATTGAAAATGAACCACCGAAGAAGCGTCCGACGCTACCGCATCTCGACACCGAATTGGTTCCCGCGGCACTGACGGCGATCGCGCCGTCATCGCGATCGCTCGATCAGGGTAGGTCAAGCGCGGGACGGCAGCTCCGCCTGCTGCCTTCGACCAGTTCCTCCGTATCCTCGATCGGGTGACGGTTGGATCGGCGCCCTCGGGCTTTCCTGCTCGGCGTGATGTGGGTTCGCCTCGCCGCGGGCGGCGGCGCGCGCTGTGGGGTTTCTGCGCGCTCGTCGCGCTGACCTTGCTCGGCTTCGCGGTAGCGGTGTTGGTTTGGTCGGGTGTGACGCTTGGCGGGGACGCGACGGCGTTGGCGCGGGTTGAGGTGCAGCCGTTCGGCGGGGCGCTTCAGAGCGCCCGGGCCTTCGGGCCGGACGGCCGACGGATTCCGCTCTTGGTGCGTGGCGGGCGTCTCACGCCGCGGGCGATGCTGACGCCGGGTGAGCGGGTGTCGGTCGTTGTCGTGGTGCGGCGGCCCGGTTGGCTGGGCTGGCTGCTCGGGAGCGAGCGGCGCGAGCGGCTGACCCTGCGTCTTCCCGTGGCGCAGCTGAGCGCGCGCTGGTTGACGGTTCCGTTTGGGTCAGCGGTCCGAGTCGTGTTCGAGCGCCCGGTGAGCGCGGTCGCCTACGCCGTCGACGGCAGCCTGGTGCGCCGGGTGCTGCATGGCACGCGCCGCTCGATCTTGCTCGGCCGCCGCGCGGCCACGGGCTCGCTCGAGGTCTCCGCGGCCGCGCGGTCCTGGGAACGGCTGGGCGCCCCGGTCACCGTGAGCTGGTTCCCGGCCACCCGTGCGCCCATGCTGATCAGCAGCCCCGCACCGGGCGCACGCATCACACCGGTCACGCCGATCCGTCTCACCTTCTCCAAACCGGTCGCCGACGTGCTCGGCTCGGCGCTACCCAAGCTCTCGCCGAGCACGCCCGGCCACTGGCGTCAGACCGACAGCCACACCCTCCTCTTTGTCCCCGCGGGACGCGGCGTCCCCCTTGCCACCAAGCTGGGAATCACGTTGCCTGACGCGGTTGCGATCAGCGCGCGCTCAGGCCACAACCTGCACACGACCCGTCGGATCGACTGGACGGTGCCGCCCGGCTCGACACTGCGGCTGCAGCAACTACTCGCCCAGGCCGGCTATCTCCCGGTCGACTGGACACCCTCCGCCGATCCGGTTGCACGCACGCCGCAAACCGAGGAACAAGCCGCCATCGATCCGCCCTCCGGCCGCTTCAACTGGCGCTACCCGAATATCCCGCCCGAACTGCTCGCGCTTTGGAGGGTCGGCCAGCCGAACCAGATCACACGCGGCGCCGTGATGACGTTCCAACACGACCACAGGCTCGCCGTCGACGCCGTCGCCGGCGCGCAGGTTTGGGCCGCCCTGCTCGCCGACGCCATCGCGGGCAAACGCCGCGACAGCGGCTACAGCTACGTCTACGTGCACCGCCAGACCCCGCAATCGCTGAACCTGTGGCACAACGGGCGCACCATCCTCAGCTCGCCCGGCAACACCGGCGTCCCCGCCGCCCCAACCCAGCTCGGCACCTTTCCCGTCTTCGAACACATACCGGTCGGCACCATGAGCGGACGCAACCCGGACGGCTCGCACTACCACGATCCGGGCATCCGCTACATCAGCTACTTCAACAGCGGCGACGCCATCCACGCCTTCAACCGCGCCTCCTTCGGAACACCACAAAGCCTCGGCTGCGTCGAGCTCCCACTCGCCGCCGCCGCCAAAGTCTGGCCCTACACGCCGATCGGCACGCTCGTCACCATCGAAAACTGAAACAAAGAAGGCTTCTCCGCAGCCGACAGGGCCGGCGGCGAGGAGACGAGCGCTGCTGCAAGAGGACCGTCCGCCTGCTCAGCCGTGTGGCAGGAGTCGGAGCGTCACCGCCAAACGAGATGGTGTGGAGGTCACGGACGTGACGCAGATCGCGTCGGGCCGGCGCGGCGTGCGGCGTTGGCTCGCCGGCGTTAGTGCGCCGCCATCGCTGCAGGCACAGCTTGTCCTGATGATCTCCGCGCTCCTGCTTGGCGGTGTGTTGACCTCCTTGCTCTTCGTGGGAATCTGGCGTCATACGGCTTCCGATGGACAGCGCGCGCGGGCGGCGCAGCTGGTGGACAGGCAGCAGCTGCTTGCGACGCAGCACAAGCTCGCCTCCGTCGAGGCGGCGCGAGCAAGCGAACGAGCGGCGCTCGCGAGAGCTCGCCTCGGGCAGGCTGCCGCCGCAGCCGAGCTGACGCAGCTGCGTCGGCTGCACCGCGCGGTCGGGGACTCGCTGCGGCCTCAGCTGCAGGCCCTGGGGGGTACCACCGGAACGCTCGCGCATGACACATCGACGCTCAAGTCCGAGATCGCGGCACTGCGCGCGTACCTAAAAAGCGCGTCGCCGGCCGGCGCCGATCGCGGCTTTCTAGACGCACAGATCAAATACCTCGTCGCCTCCGCCGAAAGCGCGAACACGGCGGTCTCCAGGATCGAGCAGCAAACGCAGGAGGCACAAGTGGCGGCCGCGAAGCTGCGTCAGCCAGCACACTAGATCGGAAGGGGTCGTGATGGAGCAGCAAGTACAACGGTACGTATTCGGTGCGGCGGGTGCCGGTTTCGTCCTCATCTGGACGACCCTAGGGTTGAGAACGGCCATCCTTGCAGCGGTCGGCGCGCTGATAGCGACGAACTATCAGCGGCTTATCGGAATCGCTCGAGGCCGGCGGCAGCGTCCGGCTCGGTCGCTGCAGCGTCCAGCGATGCGCGTGCGGTCGCTTCGCGAGGAAAGCGCCGACGCGTTGCCAATGGTCCCCGACGAGCCATCGCTAATCATCAACGCGAGCGGGTTCTAGCAGACGCTCGGAGACGGTGTGTTCGACCACAGCCTCGACGGTTGAGCATCTCTGAACGTCACGCGTAAAGGCGCTTGCGCACGCGTCAGTTCTCACGTCGCGCTTCATCAACGGGCGCACCGAGTGTGCCCTGTAGAGCGCCGATTCCAGGCGCGTCCGCAGCGCGGCGGTCCGCATCCTTGCCCGGGTCCGCAGCGAGTGCCGACGACCGCGGCGAGCGTTAGCGATCTTCGCGCGCGTTTCATGTGTGTGCTTGCTGCCTCTGCGCATCTCAGGGTGAGTCTACCCAGTCGGTATTACTCACTGTTGCCACGATGAGCAACACTTCAACAGAGCAACTCATGAGAGACGCGACGACTGTGATCGAGAAGCAACGCCGAACAATCGGTGCACCGACCGAGAAGGTCGTACGCCTGGAGGCGCTTCTTGATCAATCACCGCACATCGCCAAGGCCGTCGCCCGCGATCCCGAGCTACTCATGAAGACGGACGACCTCCTACTCGCCGAAAGCGACGCCGCGCGCAAGGATGCCGCCGCACACCCCGTGCGCGACGACACGACTGAGCGGGTCAAGGCGGCGACCGCGGGGCGGCTCTTCACGCGGCACGGCGGCAACGTTCTTCCGCTCTTCGCCACCGACGGCTAGGAGGAGCCGACGCCTCCGGGCGCGCACGTAGCGGCACAGTTGCCGCTCGGACACCTCCGCGCCGTGCTCGTCCCGCAGGCGGCCCAGATTCGCTCTAAGCTGAGCGGACTTGGGTTTACTGCAAACACTGCGCGATCGGCTAACAGTTCATCGCAAGCACCTGCTCGACCATGAGTTGAAGCGCGAGCAGGCCGCGGCCTCCCAGGGGGAGAACGAGCCGCCGTCGGCCGGTCTGGCCGGGCCAATACTGGGCACCACAGTTGGCGAGGTCCAGATCGAAGGCCTGGAGCATCCATTGCCCGCCCAAGACGAAGACGTAGACCAGCCTCCCGAGGGCTGAGGTGCCGCCGTGGTGCTCGTGCGCGGGCACTAACCCGAACGCAACGTCTACGGGCTCCTAAGCTTCCTCCGACGCGAGGGAGCGAGTTCTACGGGCGTGCAAACACGACGCAACACCCCAGGCGACCGGGCTTCAGTCTCACAATCGAATTTGTGCACCCCTACGCGGTCGCAACTACGTCCTCACGGCGTCGCAGCTCCTGCTCGTAGGCAGGCATCAACCGGCGAACGATAAGGACAGCGCACCGACACGGCGGACAGGTGCAGAGACCTAAGGTGTTGTCGTGACGCGGAACCTGCTTGTCGTGCTGCTGAACGATGCTTCTCTTTCTGAGCTTCGTGCGGCGGTCGAGGAACGCGGGGATGGGATGCCGAACGTCTATGCCGTCGCGCCCGCTCACGTCGGGCCGCTGCACTGGCTCGCGACCGACGAACAGGCTGCCCGCGAAGAAGCGGCAGTCCGCGCGCTCGAAGCGGAGTGGATCCTCAGCGACGAGGCCGCGGTCGGCGGCGAGCCGGGCGAGGCCGACCCGACGCTAGCCGTCGAGGACGCGCTGCGGAGATTCCCAGCGGACGAGATCCTCCTCGTCGGCGGCGGGGCCACCGACAGCAGCCTCCCAGCGTCGCTTCGACGCCTGGGCCTGCCGATCACCTGGGTTGGTCAATCGCCACCGACGAGCGGAAGCCGCCGCCGACTGCGAGACACCGTGCGCGGACTCGCCTCCGGTCGAAGCAGCGCCACACCATTCGTCGCGTTCGTCGGCGCCAACCTCGCACTTCTCCTCATAGGGCTGCTGATCACACTCGCTGTCACACTCATCGTCTGGCTCAGCGGGCTGACCTGACTGACGGCAACATCGCGGACCCGCGGTGCCCGCACCGGTGGCGTCCGTCGCAACTGGCACGCAAAGTGCTCGGAGACAGCGCGCGCGAGTAGTTCGTAAGAGCCGACGGCGCAACATTTTCTGTCCGAGGCGACGGCCGCCTGGATGCCGCTTCGGCTTAACTGGCCGTGCGGCCAGAACCCGGCCGAAACCCCGAAGGCCGTCAACGCGCGTCAGCGGGCGAGACGGATGGAGCTGTTCGGCGAACAGAGTTCCAGTGCAGGGCTAGCACTCTCTCACCTCCTGAAGGGCCCCGTTGGGAAACCTTGACCGACACTTTGATCGAGCGGGTGGACAAGCTGATCCAAGCCAGCAAGGTGCCGCTTCTGTACACAACACCGACCTCAGTCGCGGTCCGAGAACTCGCCGCACAGACCGAGGCGCTCGAGAATGCCGTGCGGGAAACCGCATTCGAAGTTCAGAAGCTCACGGCCCAAGGGCTAAGCCGCGAGTGGGGCGGCTCGCGCGCGGGCGAGCGCGGACGCGAGCGTGGCGAGGATGCAGAGGTCGGCGTGGAGAGCGACCGGTTCGAGTCCGCGAAGAACCAAGCGACTGGCCCTGCAACTCGAACTCTGTTTGCCTAGGCTCTTGTCGTCTCCCGAACTCGAGCGGGCGCGATCGACGGACTTCGGGCTTTCAGCCGGAATCCTGGCCGCAGGGCCAGACCAATAAGCGTACTCCCTTCCCACTCCGCGGAGGGTTTCGCCAGTGCGCTCGCTCTGCGCGGCACGAGCCTGTGGGCGCGGATCGGCGCGATCGGATGTTCACCGCCTGAGGGTGTGGGGTGCGTAAACTCGGTTTTGCCTGCAAATCGAATGTTTTGTGATGTACAACCGAATCTACGCACCCACACGCTGCGGGACATGCCCGTACCGGGAGCTCTGCGGCGGCTCGCGTGCCCGCGCCTACGCATCCGCCGGCGATCCGCTCGCCGAGGACCCGGCCTGCGCCTACCAGCCCGCCTAGTCCGCGGAAACCCCGATGGCGTCCGCGCGACCGCGGGGGACAATCGAAGCTCTCACAGCCGCACTGCTAACAACGCGAGCGGAGGTTACGCGATTGCGGTCACGAGCGACACGGTGGAGCCTTAAGGGTGTCGAAACTCGGTTCCGCGCCGAACCGGAGTTTTGGCACCCTTCACCGCGTCGCCCTCGGCGGCGAGGGTTCGCGGACCGAGGGCAAAGCCGTTCCCGAAGCCGCGCCCGCCCTGGCTTGATCGGATCGGCACAGAACGCTGCGGCGCGCATGCGTGGCTACGCGCGGCTCGGACAGGATTCGCTCGCCCCTATCCCGGCTAAGGATAAGGAGGCCGTATGAACCAGCTTGCGAAGATTCTCGAGGAGAAGGGCGATGAGGTGCTCGCCATCGAGGCCGACGCCTCGGTGTTCGAGGCGATCACACGGATGGTCGAGGCAAACGTTGGCGCTCTTCTCGTGACCGATGAGGGCGACATCGCCGGGATTGTCACGGAACGGGATTACCTGCGCCGGGTGACGCTGAAGGGACGCACGGACAAGGAGACTGCCATTCGCGAGATCATGTCGTCGCCGCTGATTGTGGCGACGCCCCAGATGACGATCGACGAATGCATGGCGCTGATGACCGACCGACGGATCCGCCACGTCCCGGTCGTCGAGGACGGCCAGGTCGTGGGCATCGTGTCGATCGGCGACGTCGTCAAGTTCAAGTCCAACCAACAGAGCTACGAGATCCAGTACCTGCACGAGTACATCAGCGCGCGCTAAGCCGTCACACAAAAAGCTGGCAAATCGGGGCTCCCGTGACGTTTCCGTGGGCGACTGCGACTGGTCAACCAGACCGGCGTCCGCAGCCGCCGCGAGCTTGTCGCCGCCATTCTCAGACACGACTACCTCCCCCGCGCAGCACGAGCCCAGCGGCTCGGCCCAACGGGTTCTTCGCTAGCGACTCCTAGTAGTAGGTTCTCGCATAGCGCTCGCGGCGCGACGCAGCGGCTGACTCACAAACCTGTCAATCGCCGTCGCGACTTCTGGATTCCTATCCGCTGAACGAGGTCACACTCACGGACGCACCGCGCGCCGATCGCGCCGAGCCGCTCATCTACTCGAATGAAGAGCTTCTCCGCCGCGCCTCCCTGCAGTGACCGCGCCACCAGCCGCCGCGCCGAGCACGAGCTCTGTCGCCTTTCCACTAAACAGCGACAGCGGCCGCTGCTCCGGGCCCGGCGCC
>PLZU01000017.1 GCA_003152275.1 Actinomycetota bacterium | reverse complement strand
GCCCACGTTCGCGCCCGCCACGTCTGCACCCGCGCCGGCCCCGCTTGTCCCCGCTGCGCCGGCGCCACCCGCTTCACCTCCCGCAACGGCTCCGGCCGCTCCGGCGGTTCGCGCCGAGCAGACGCCTGCCGCCCTCCCGGCCGTTCCCCGTCTCGTCGAGCCGCCGGCGCTTCCGCCGCTCTCGCAGCTGGCGCCGCCGCTCTCGGCCGACTCGCGCGGCTAGTACACCCGGCCGTGAGTTCGGCCGGGTGTAACCGACTGAACTCACGGCCGGATGCACTAGAGCGCGCCGCGGAGCGACGCGACGTAGTCGCGCAGCGCATCCGGTCCGCCTTCGGCCACCTGGACAGCGCGTGACCCGACGACGATCCCGTCGGCGAGCTCCGCGGCCGCTCGCGCGTGTTCCGGCGTCGAGATGCCGAAGCCGGCGTAGAGCGGCACGTCCACGAGGCGCCGGGCCCGTTCGGCGAGCCCGGCAAGCGCGGGGGAGAGGTCGCCGCGCGCTCCGGTCGTGCCGGCCAGTGTGACGAGGTAGAGCCAGCCGTCTGTCTCGCGGCCCGCGAGCGCGATCCGCTCATCGGTCGACGTCGGTGCAACGAGCTGGATGCGGCGCGCTTCCGGCCGCTCGCCCGCCGGCAGGTCGGCAATGATCATGCTCGTCGCGCCCGCGGTCGTCACGTCCTGCGCAAAACGCTCCCAGCCGTACGCCTCGAGCAGCGACGAGTACGTCATCGGGATAAGCGGCGTATCTCCGACAAGCGCCCGGGTCTGCGCGAGCACGTCGAGGCACGCGCGCGTCCGCATCCCGCGCGCGAGCGCCCGCTCGCCGGCGCGCCGGATCACGGGCCCGTCTGCGAGCGGGTCGGAGAACGGGAAGCCGAGCTCAACGATGTCCGCGCCGCCGTCGACGGCCGCGCGGGCGAGCTCCGGCGTCTCCGGCTCGGCCATCAGATAGATGACGAGTTTTTTGGGGTCAGACCCCGTCACGGGGTCTGACCCCGCTTTTGCACCGCGAGCACCTCGGCGAGGTCTTTGTCACCGCGGCCGCTCAGGCCGACGAGGATCAGCTCCGCGTCGAGCTCGCGGGCGCGTGCGAGCGCGTGTGACGGCTCGAGCGCGGGGATGATCCCTTCGGTGCGCGCGAGGTCGCCGAACGCCTGGAGCGCCTCTTCGTCCGTTGCGCCCACGTACTCGGCACGGCCGATGTCGCGCAGGTACGCGTGCTCGGGACCGACGCCTGGATAGTCGAGGCCGGCGGAGATCGAGTGGGCGTCTGCGATCTGTCCGTCCTCGTCGGCGAGGATCGACGAGCGTGCGCCGTGCAGCACACCGGGCCGCCCGCTTCCGAGCGAAGCCGCACCTGCCGCCTCGACTCCGATGAGACGAACGTCCGCGTCCTCGAGAAAGCCGTGGAAGATCCCGATTGCGTTCGAGCCGCCGCCAACACACGCGACGACGGCCTCAGGCAACCGGCCAACGCTGCCGAGCAGCTGCTCGCGCGCTTCGCGGCCGATCACGGACTGGAGCTCCGCGACGAGTTCCGGGTACGGCGCGGGGCCGACGCACGATCCGATCAGGTAATGGGTGGTCTCGACGTTCGTGATCCAGTCGCGGATCGCTTCGCTGGTCGCTTCCTTCAGCGTCTTCGTTCCGAAGTCGACGGCGCGAACCTCGGCGCCGAGCAGTCCCATGCGCTCGACGTTCGGTTTCTGCCGGCGCATGTCTTCCTCGCCCATGTAGACGACGCACTCGTAGCCGAAGCGTGCGCAGACGGTCGCCGTCGCGACGCCGTGCTGGCCGGCACCGGTCTCCGCGACGATGCGCCGCTTGCCGAGCCGGCGCGCGAGCACGGCCTGACCGAGCGCGTTGTTCAGCTTGTGCGCGCCGGTGTGGAGGAGGTCCTCGCGCTTGAGGTAGATGCGCTTGCCGGGCGCGAATCGCTCGGCGAGCGTCAGCGGCGTCGGACGCCCTGCGTACGTGGTCGCGAGCTGGTGCAACTCGGCGTGAAACGCGTCGTCGGCGAGCGCCTCGCGCCAGCCGGCCTCGAGCTCGTCGAGCGCGGGGATCAGCGTCTCGGGGACATAGCGCCCGCCGTAGGCGCCGAAGATGTCAGTACTCATGTTCTTGCTGCCTCGACATAGGCGCGCACGCGCTCGTGATCCTTGATGCCGGGCTCGCGCTCGAGCGACGACGATGCATCGACCGCCCACGGGCGCACGGCCGCGATCGCGTCGCGTACGTTCTCGGGGCCTAGGCCGCCCGCAAGCATCACGCGGCCCTCGATCGCAGCCGCCGTGCTCCAGTGGACCGGATCGCGGTCCTGCCACGGCTGGTCGAGCACGCGCGCGACGGCCCTGCCGTCGCGTAGCAGTGTCGCCTCGCGGCCCCGCACGGTCCCGCCGTCGTCGGGATAGAACTGGATGAGGTCGGCGGACGTCTCGGTCGTGTCCTCGACGAAGACCGCAACCGACAGCGCCGTCTCGGGCACGTCGAGCACCGCCTCGGCCCGGCGCGGGCTCTTCTCGACGAGGATGAAGCCGAGCAGGTCGGCGCCGGCCTCGACCGCGACGTCGACGTCTTCCTGCCGCGTCAGACCGCACACTTTCACGAGCGGCCGCGAGAGCAACTCGCGCAGCTTCCCCTGCGGGTCGGCGGCCTGCATCAGCGCCGAGCCCACGAGGATCGCGTCGGCGCCTGCGAGCTCGGCAGCAGCACCTTGCGCACGCGTGTGCACGCCGCTCTCGGCGATCACCAGGCGGTCGCGCGGCGCTCGTGCCACGAGCTCGAGCTGTTCGCGGCGGTCGATTGCGAAAGTCGTGAGATCGCGCGCATTGATCCCGATCACCTGGGCGTCGAGCTGCATGGCGCGCTGCAGCTCGTCGGCGTCGTGTGCCTCGACGAGCGCGTCCATGCCGAGCTCCTGCGTGTACACGAGCAGCCGCGCCATCGTCATGTCGTCGAGGTCGCGCAGGATCAGCAAGATTGCGTCGGCGCCCGCCTCGCGTAGTTCGCGCAGCTGCTCTTCCGTCGAGAAAAAACCCTTGCCGAGCAAGGGCGCGTCGGTCGCCGCGCGTGCCGCCCGGAGATCGTCGATCGTCCCGGCGAAGCGCTCGTCGACGAGCACCGAGACCGCCGCTGCGCCCGCATTCGCGAACTGTGCCGCGAGCTGCGCCGGATCTGCGTCGGGGCGAAGGTCGCCCGCGGAAGGCGAGCGCCGCTTCACCTCGGCGATCGCGCGCAGGCCGGGCTGCCCGAGCGCATCGGCGAACCTCATGCGGCCGCCCTCGAAAACGCGATCAGCTCGTCGAGGCGTGCGGTCGCGGCGCCCGAGTCGATCGCTTCGCGCGCGAGCTCCATACCCTCGCGCAAGTCGTCCGCGTGTCCGCCTGCGGCAATCGCGCCCGCCGCGTTCAGCAGGATCGCGCTTCGCCTGCCGCTCTGCTCGCCCTCGAACACACGCCGGATCAGCGCGGCGTTCTCAGCGGGCGACCCGCCGGCGAGCTCCTCGACCCGGCAGCGGTCGAGGCCAAGCTCCTCGGGATCGATCGTCCGCTCCCGGACGCTGCCGTTGACGACCTCGCAGACGAGGTTCGGCCCCGTGGGCGACAGCTCGTCGATCCCGTCTGCGCCGTGCACGACGAACGCGCGGTGCGCGCCAAGTTGCAGGAGCGCCTCGGCGATCGGGTGCACGAGCCGTGCCGAGTAGACGCCCACGACCTGCGCGCGGGCTCGGGCCGGGTTCGTCAGCGGTCCGAGCACGTTGAATACGGTACGCGTTCCGAGCTCGCGCCGGACCGGCGCGGCGTGCTTCATGGCCGGATGGTGCGCCTGCGCGAACATGAAGCCGAAGCCGAGATCGTCGATCGACTTCGCGATTCGTTCGGGCGGCAGATCGAGCTCGAAGCCGAGCGCTTCGAGCACGTCCGCAGAGCCGGTTTGCGACGAGGCGGCGCGGTTGCCGTGCTTCGCGACGCCCGCGCCCGCCGCGGCCGCGACGAGTGCGGCGGCCGTCGAAATGTTGAGCGTGTGCTTGCCGTCTCCGCCCGTGCCCGCGGTGTCGACGAGATCGGAGCGCTTCGGCTGAACGGGCAGCACGTGCTCGCGCATGGCCTCGGCGCAGCCCGTGATCTCGTCGGCCGTCTCGCCCTTGGCCCGCAGCGCGACGAGGAAGCCGGCGATCTGCGCCTGCGTCGCCTCGCCGCGCATGATCTCGTGCATCGCGTCGCGCGCCTCGTCGCGGGTCAGGTCGCGTCCGTCGAGCAGCGAGCCGAGCAGCTCCTGAATCACAACCTTCCCTCCAGAAAGTTTCGGCCCAGCGCGGGGCCATCGGGCGTCAGCACCGACTCCGGATGGAACTGCACGCCGACGATCGGCAGCGTGCGATGGCGCACGGCCATCACCTCGCCGTCATCTGCGTATGCGGTCGGCTCGAGCTCGTCGGGCAGCCGCGTTGCTGCGAGCGAGTGGTAGCGGCCGGCATCGAACGGCTCGGGTAGGCCGGTGAAGAGGCCGGTCCCGTCGTGCCGCACCGGGCTCGCCTTGCCGTGCAGCAGCTCGCGCGCGTAGCCGACTTCGCCGCCGAACGCCTCGACGATCGCCTGGTGGCCGAGGCAGACGCCGAGCATCGGTGTCGTTGACGCGAGCCTGCGGATGATCTCGATCGACGCTCCCGCGTCCGCTGGTCTGCCGGGACCGGGGGAGACCACGAGCTGCGCCGGCGCGAGGCGCTCCGCTTCCTCCGCCGTGATCTCGTCGTTTCGCACCACCGTCACGTCGACGCCGAGCGCGCCGAACAGGTGCGCGAGGTTGTACGTGAACGAGTCGTAGTTGTCGATCAACAGCATCATCGCTGCTCCGCCTCCGCGAGCTCGATCGCGCGCTCGAGGGCGGCGAGCTTGTTCAAGCATTCCTCGTGCTCTGCCGCCGGGTCGGAGTCAGCGACGATCCCGCCGCCGGCCTGGAGGTACGCGACACCGTCGCGCAGCACGAGCGTGCGGATCGCGATGCACGTGTCGAGCGCGTCCTCTCGCGGGAACACGTAACCGACCGCGCCTGCGTACACGCCGCGCCGGTAGCCCTCGAGCTCCGAGATGATCTGCATCGCGCGCACCTTCGGAGCGCCCGACACCGTTCCCGCCGGGAAGCACGCGCGCAGCAGGTCGAACGGCGTGACGTCCGCGCGCAACTCGCCGACCACCTCCGAGACCAGGTGCGTCACGTGCGAGTAGCGCTCCGGTGTCATGAACCGCTCGACGCTGACGGTGCCAGGAACGCACACGCGGGAGAGATCGTTGCGACCGAGGTCGACGAGCATCGTGTGCTCGGCGCGGTTCTTCACCGAGGACAAGAGCGCCTCCGCGTCGCCTTCGCCGGGCGCGATCGTGCCGGCGATCGGGTTCACCGCTGCGCGCCGGCTCTCGCACTTGACGACCGTTTCCGGCGAGCTGCCGACGAGCGCCATGTCGCCGAGCTCGAGCAGGAAGAGATACGGAGAAGGATTCACCCGCCGGAGCGCGCGATAAAGCTCGAAGGCCGACGCGGAGGTTGGCCGCTCCGCCCGCTGCGCGATTACGACCTGGAACACGTCGCCCTCGCGGATATGTGCCTTCGCGAGCTCGATCCGGCGGAGATGCTCGTCGCGGCCGGGGAAGCGCTGCAGCTCGCCGCGAGCGCCTGTGCCGCGTGGCGCGTCGGGCTGAGGCCCCTCGAGCAGGCGCGCCGCTTCGTCCGGGTCTCCGACGAGGACCTCGGCGACACCGCGCGCGTGGTCGAAGCGGACGAGCAGCTCGGGCACGACGAAGCGGCTCTCCTCGAAGCCCGGGCCCTGCGCGGGCAGCGGCACCGTCGGCTCGAGGCGCGCGACGATGTCGTAGCCGAGGTAGCCGACGACCGGCTCGCCGAGCGCCTCGGCCTCATCGAAACCAACGAGCCGCGAGCCGCGACCGACGAACGAGTGCTGCCCCAGGCGCCCACGCTCCACCGACTCGAGCAGAAAAGCCGCGCGGGCGCCGTCGCGCAGGCGAAGGTAGGCCCCGAGGGGGGTGAGGAGGTCGGTGGCGATTTCTCCCGTCAATATTGGAGGCTTCAGCGAAGGCCTGGAAAAGGCTCCTCATCGGAGCCTAGGGTCGAGCGGAGTGGGCTTGCTGCGCGCCTCTACGTCAGCGCACGCTCCCGCCCCGCTCGGAGCGCCAGCCCCACCAGCTGCGGGAGACGGAAGTCATCTCCGTGGAGGGTAGGCGCGCCGCCGCCGAGCGTCAACTGTCGACCTCGTGCCCGGCGGCTCTGAGCGCCTCCACCGAGCGATGGAGGTCGAGCTCGCGGACGAGGAGGTAGTCGGTCTCGAAGGTGGAGAGCACGAAAATTGGCACCTCGGCCTCGGCGAGCGGGGTCACGAGCGCGGAGACGACGCCGGTGAGCGAGAAGTCGAGCGGGCCGGCGAGCTCGAGCGCGCACCAGCCTCGCTCGGCGCTCGCCTGCGCGGGCACGTCGTCTTCCCGGCAGACCACCGAGAGCTCGGAGTCGGAGCGTGTCACGGACCAGAAGTGGCCGCCGCTCACCCAGCCTGGCACGGGCGCGTCCGGGTCGCAGCTCACCACCGCGTACAGCTCGTCCAGCACGAACAGCTTCACGACCGCCGGACGGTATCGCGCGGGCCGCAGGCTACGCTGGTCGACGTGAGCCGCACCGTCATCGTCTCGGCCGTCCGCACGCCTTTCGGCAAGCTTGGCGGCGGCCTCAAGCCCCACTCCGCGACCGAGCTCGGCGCGATCGCGATTCGCGCGGGCCTCGAGCGCAGCAGCCTTGAAGGTCACGAGGTCGAGTACGTGATCATGGGCATGGTGCTACAGGCCGGCGCAGGCCAGGCGCCCGCCCGTCAGGCCGCGATCGGGGCGGGCCTGCCGATCGAGGTGCCTGCCGACACGATCAACAAGGTGTGCGCGTCGTCGCTTCGCGCGGTCGAGATAGCCGATTCGATGATCCGCGCCGGCGATGTCGAGGTCGTGGTGACGGGCGGCATGGAGTCGATGTCGAACGCGCCGTACGCCCTGCCGAAGGCTCGCTTCGGCTACAAGTTGGGCGACGCCACGCTCGTCGATCTGATGATCTGGGACGGGCTGCGCTCGACGTTCGACGAACAGCACATGGTGCAGCAGGCGGCGCGGGTCGCGCGCGAGCTCGGCATCTCCCGCGAGGAGCAGGACGTCTGGGCGCTCCGGTCGCACGAGCGCGCTGCGAAGGCGCAAGACGAAGGCTTCTTCGCGGAGGAGATCGTTCCGGTAGGGGAGGTCGCAGCTGACGAGAGCATCCGCCGTGACACGTCGCTCGAGCGGCTGGCCTCGCTGAAGCCGGTGATTGACCCGGACGGGACGATCACTGCCGGCAACGCGCCGGGCGTCAACGACGGCGCGTCGTGCGTGGTCGTGTGCTCGGAGGAGTTCGCGAAGCGCCGCGGCCTCGAACCGCTCGCAACGGTCGTCGCGCAGGGCTATGTCGCCGACGAGTTCGCTTGGCTCGCGCGCACGCCTGCGAACGCAGGCATGCAGGCTCTCGCCAAAGCCGGCAAGTCGATCGGCGACGTGAGGCGGGTCGAGGTGAACGAGGCGTTCTCGTCGGTCGCCCTCAACTCTATGAGGGCGCTCGGCGCGGATCCGGAGAGTGTGAACGTCAACGGCGGTGCCGTTGCGCTTGGTCATCCGCTCGGCGCAAGCGGCGGCCGCATCCTCGGCACGATGATCCACGAGCTGCGCCGCAACGGCGGCGGGCTCGGCCTCGCGGCGATCTGCTCGGGCGGCGGCCAGGGAGACGCACTCCTGATCGAGGTCTAGGAGGGTTTGGCGAAATAGTGGCTGTGTCGCACGGCCGCGCTGGGCGCCGCGCTGCCGCGTCCTCAGTCGCCTCGCTAGCAACCGCTAGCGAGGCTCCCTGCGTCCTTGCATCGCGACCCCCATCGCACCCGTGCAACGAGCACCATTCCGCCAAACCCTCCTAGGGACCTCTGCGCGTGCCCGCCCCGTACTCGGGGCATGAAGACTCTTGCGATCGTCCTCCTCTGTCTCGCGGCCGCACCCGCGGCCTATGCCGACGGGCCGCCGCAGTACGCGGCGCAGGGTGGCGCCGGCGTCGCGGCGTCGAACGGGAGCGTGCACTACGTCGCGGTCCCATGGGCAAATGGCAGGACGGCGATCGAGTCGATCGGCCGCGACGGCTCCGTCTGGAACTGGCCGAGTTTCAACGGCTCCTGGGGCATCCCGATGGTCAGCTACCGGGACGCCGGGGGACTGTCGCGCGACGGGCGCACGCTCGTTCTCCAGAGCACCACATTCGGCGCACCGACCAGCTTCCTCCTGTTTGATACGCGCACGTTCCGCAAGCGCGATGGGTTCACGCTCAAGGGCAACTTTTCGTTCGATGCGCTGTCGCCCGACGCGTCGATGCTCTATCTGATCCAGCGGATCGACGCGAGCAACTACTCCCGCTACATCGTGCGCGCGTACGATCTGCGCACGCACACGCTCCTTCCCGGCCGGATCGCCGACCGGACACAGAAGGGCTGGGTGATGCAGGGCGACGCCGTAACGCGCACAACGAGCCCTGGCGGACGCTGGGCGTACACGCTGTACATGAACTCCGGCGGCACGCCGTTCATCCATGCGCTCGACACCGTGAAGGGCGTCGCGCATTGCATCGGAATCCCGTGGGCCTCGCAGGACCAGAGCGGCCTGCTGAATGTTGTCCTCACTCTCCACGGCAAGCAGCTGGCGGTGCACTGGCGGAGCGGCAAGAGCTGGCTCAACGTCGATACCGCGACCTGGCGGGTTACCCCGGCGGCGGGGCCCGGCTTCCCGTGGCGCTGGCTCGGCCTCGCCGCAGGCGTGCTCGCGGCGGCCGCAGTTCTCCTGCTTCTGCTCCGCCGCCGAAGAATCTCGCTTCCAGATGGAACGCTTCTGGCCCGAGCGGCGTAATACTCCGTCAGCGTCGAAGGAGGAGTGATGTTCCGCCGGCTCGGCCTACCTCTCATCGTCCTCGGAGCGCTCGGGGCCGTTCCGGTTGCCTCCGCCGCGTATCCGGCCCCATACGCCGCCCAAGGCGGGAAGGGTGTGCTATCGAACGACGGCTCGATGCGCTTCGTCGCGATCGGCGCGGGCGAATCGACGCTCGTCCGCGCGTCCAAGGCGAGCGACGGCTCGACCGCGATGTCGCAGACGATCCCCGGCTCGTTCGGCGTGCCGATGATCACGCAGGTCGGTCCCGCCGGGGGCATGTTCCGCGACGGGAGCACTTTCGTCCTGCAGAGCATCGGGCTGAACACATCGACGCAGTTCGTGTTGCTGCGCACCCAGGATCTCTCGACGCGTGACCAGATCAGCCTGAAAGGAACGTTCGGCTTCGATGCACTCTCGCCCGACGGGTCGAAGCTGTATTTGATCCAGCACAGCTCGACGCAGGACATCCAGCACTACGTCGTCAGGGCGTACGACCTGAACGCGCACAAGCTGCTACCCGGCCGCATTGCCGACAGGACGCAGAAGAGCTGGGTCATGCAGGGCTGGGCGGTCAGCCGCGCCACGAGCGCGAACGGCCGCTGGGTGTACACGCTGTACGCGAATCCGGGCGGATATCCGTTCATCCATGCACTCGATACCGTCAAAGGCGTCGCGCACTGCGTCGGCCTGCCCTGGCCCTCATACGACAGCAGCCAGAACTCGGTCTTCAACTTCTCGCTCGCCCTCGACCTTCAAGGCAAGACGCTCACTGTCAAGCGGCAGGGCGGCTCAAGCTATCGACTCGTCAACACGGCGAACTGGCACGTGTCGAAGCCGCGATGAGGAACTCCTCGAGGAGGCTCGTTACGAGGGCGGGCTTTCTCAGCGTCAGATAGTGGTCTGAGTCGACCTCGACGAGTCGCGCGCCGGCGATGCGCTGCGCGACTTGTGCCCCGACGTCGCGCTGCTGCGGCGGGTCGTGCGCCGGCACGATGACGATCGTCGGCACGGTCACATCTTCCAGCCGGTCGTGGGCCGGGTCTTGCGGGCGCCATTGCGCGCCGTCGGGGAGGCCGCGGGCATCGGGTGTGACGCGCCAGAGCTCACGGATGGTGTTGTCGGCGCCGAGCGGCGCCCAGACGTTGAGATCGATCTCCATCGCCGTGTCGAGGTCGCCGCGCTCGATCGCGCCTTCGAACTCCGCATCCTGCTCATCGGTGTACGGATTGACGGGCATCCCGGTCACGCCTGCCGCGACATGCGCGAGCGCCCACACGCGGTTCGGATGCGCGAGCGTCACATCGAGCGCGAGTCCGCCGCCGAGGGAAAGCCCGACGAGCGCGGCCCGTTCGACGCCGGTCGCATCGAGCACCCCGATCAGGTCGTCGACCGGCGAAAACTCGATTCCGGGCGACTCGGATCGGCCCCAGAAGCGCAGGTCGTAGCGGATCGTCCGGAAGCGCGAGGCGAGGGCGTGCGCCTGCGGCTTCCACAAGCGCGAGTCGCCGAGACCGCCGTGCACGAACAGCACCGCGGGACCTTCACCCTCCTGCTCGATCCACAGCCGAGCGCCGTTCACATCGGCGTACGCCATGCGCCCGACGATAGCCTGCGGCGCGATGGCGTTCGAGCATGTCCTGGTCGTGGGCGCAGGTCAGATGGGCGGCGGGATCGCGCAGGTGGTCGCGGCGTCCGGCCGCCGCGTCTCGCTCCACGACGCTGCGCCCGGCGCAGTCGAGCGTGGCCTCGCGTCGATCGAGCGTTCGCTCACGAAGCTCGCGGAGAAAGGTGGCGCGGATCCCTCTGAGGTTCTCGGACGGATCGAGCCCGTTGGCGACCTCGTTCCGGCGGATCTCCTGATCGAGGCGGTCGTCGAGGACAGCGCGGTGAAAGAAGAGATCTTTCGGCGCGCAGACGAGGTGCTGCCTGCGCAGGCGATTCTCGCGTCGAACACCTCGTCGATCCCGATCACGTCGCTCGGCGCCGTGACCTCGCGGCCGGGGCGCGTGATCGGCATGCACTTCTTCAATCCGGTGCCCGTGCTGAAACTCGTCGAGGTGATCCGCGGCCTCGAGACGTCCGACGAGACGGCGCGGGGGATCATCGAGCTCGCCATCGATCTCGGCAAGACGCCGGCCGAGGCCCGCGACCTGCCGGGGTTCGTCTCGAACCGGATCCTGATGCCCTTCATCAACGAGGCCGCCTACGCGCTGCTCGAGGGCGTCGCCGGCGCCGAGGCGATCGACACGATCGCAAGGCTCGGGTTCGCGCACCCGCTGGGTCCCCTCGCCCTTGCCGACCTGATTGGGCTCGACACTTGCGTCGCGATCATGGACGTGCTCCACCAGGGGCTTGGAGACCAGAAATACGCTCCGTGCCCGCTTTTACGGCAGTACGTCCAGGCCGGCCGCCTGGGCCGGAAGACCGGCCGTGGCTTCTACGACTACCCTTCGGCCTAGGAAGTTTCCAAAAGGCATGGGCGGGGATAGTGGAGTCCCTCCTCTTTCCAATCCACGCACGTGGTCGAGGGGATTCGCCGCACTATGAAACTGTTGCTCGTCGATGACGAGCCTGCTCTCAGGGAACTCCTCCGAGCGACCTTTGAGGGGGCCGATGTCAGCGTGGACGAGGCGTCCTCGGGCCAGGAGGCAGAGGAGCGCATTCGCCGCCGCCGACCGGACGTGATCGTCCTCGATCTGCGCATGCCGGGCATGGGAGGGACGGAGCTGTGCGAGCGCCTTCAAGCGAACGAGGGGACGAAGTCGATCCCGATCGTTCTGCTGACCGGCGCCGAACCCGAGGACGCGCGGCGTGCGCAACGGGCGGGGGCGGCTGCGCTCGTACGCAAGCCGTTCAGTCCGCTCGACCTGCTCGCGGTCGTGCACCGCGTGGCGGGGAAGACGTCGGTGACGCGTCCGCCGCGGCACGTGAAGCCGGGTGACGAGGAACTGCTGCTGTACGCGCACGATCTCCAGCATCTGCTCGAGGTGGAGCGAGGGCATCGGACCCTGCTGCAGGAGTCGTATCTCGCGACCGTCACGTCACTCGCCGGCGCACTCGAGTCGCGCGACACGCGCACCGGCGCCCACTCGCACCGTGTCGAGCGCTATGCCGTGGAACTCTTCGAGGCGTTGCACCCTGGAGTGCTCGACCTCGATCCGGGCGTCCGGTACGGCTTCCTGCTCCACGACACCGGCAAGATCGGGATTCCGGATCAGATTCTCCAGAAGCCGGGTCTGCTGACGTCTGGCGAGCGGCTCCGGATGCAGACGCATACGGTGCTCGGCGAGCAGATGCTCAGCGGCGTCGCGATTCTGGAAGGCGAAGGGCTCCGTGTCGTGCGCTCGCACCACGAGCGCTGGGACGGCAAGGGCTATCCGGACGGGATGGGCAGTTCGGAGCTCCCGGTCGGAGCACGCGTGTTCGCGGTCGCCGACACGCTCGATGCGATGACCAGCGATCGTGCTTACCGGAGTGCGCTGGACTGGTCGGCCGCGCACGACGAGATCGTCGCGCAGGCCGGCAAGCAGTTCGACCCCGAGGTCGTCGACACGTTCCGCGAGCGCGAGCAAGAGCTACGCAACGTGCGGCGCGAGCTCGCTGTGGCCTAGGACGTGGCTCGTTAGGCCGTCTGACCGCTCGGCGCGGGCACCGGGACTTGCTGCCAGCGCACGATCTTGCCGTCGCGCACGGTGAAGACCGCGGCGGCTTTCGCGCCCGGAGCATCGCAGCGATGCTTTGGCCGCTGGCCGAGGACGAATGTCGCCGTCGCGCGATTGCCATTTACCTGCACCGCGACGATCCGGCCTGCGCAGGGCAGCGACTCGTTGAACGCGACCGCGAGTGCATGCGATTCAACCGCACGTCCAAGCCTGGCTGAATGACGCGGGCGTTGAGCGCAAACAGATCCGCGGCCGCGACATTGTTGTTCGCATTCAGAGCCTTGCTCCAGGCGCGCGCCACCTGGGCGGGCTTTGCCGCCGCCTGCGCCGTGCCCGCTGCCGCCAGAGCGAGCGCGGCTCCCACGAGCACGAGCCGTCTCACCTGCCCGCAATATAGTCCTGTTCGTGGATTTCGAACCCTCGGCAGAGCAAAAAGAGGTGCAGACACTCGCGCGCGATTTCGCGCGAGCTGAAATCGAGCCGCACGCAGCCGAGTGGGATCGCGAGCACCGGTTCCCGCGCGATCTCTTCGTCAAGCTCGCCGAGCTGGGCCTGATGGGGACGTGCGTGCCGGAGGAATACGGCGGCGCCGGCACCGATTTCGTGTCCTACATCCTCGCGTTGGAGGAGCTCTCGCGCGCCGACGCCGGCGTAGGGGTCACGGTGGCGGTGCACACGAGCGCCGTCACGCTGCCACTGCTCGACTTCGGAACCGAGGAACAGCAGGCGCGCTTCGTCCCGCCGCTCGCCCGTGGCGAGCATCTCGGCGCGTTCGCGCTCACCGAGCCCGAGGCGGGCTCGGACGCAGGCTCGCTCAGAACTCGCGCGGTAGCGGAAGGCGACGGCTGGCGCATCACGGGCGCGAAGCAGTGGATCACGAACGCGCGCTATGCCGGAACGTTCCTGCTCTTTGCACGCACGGACCCCGACTCGCTTGCCGCGCGCGGCGTCAGCGCGTTCATCCTCGACGCCGATCACGTCCGTATCACGCGCGACGAGGAGAAGCTCGGCCTCAACTCGTCGGCGACGAACGACCTTGTGATCGAAGGTGCCCTTGTCGGCCGCGACCGGCTCCTCTACGAAGAGGGCAACGGCTTCCGCGTCGCAATGCAGACGCTCGACAGCGGTCGCATCGGCATCGCCGCGCAGGCGCTCGGCATCGCCCAAGCGGCCTATGACGTGGCGCGCGAATACGCGAAGCAGCGCTACACGTTCGGCAAGCCGATCGCCGAGCACCAGGCGATTCAGACGAAGCTCGCTGACATGTCGACCGAGATCGACGCCGCGCGCCTGCTCGTCTACCGCGCAGCCACGCTGAAAGATCGCGGCGAGCCCGTAACCGAGGCCGGCGCGAAGGCGAAGCTCTTCGCGTCAGAGGTTGCGCGGCGCCAAACGGGAGAGGCGATCCAGATACTTGGCGGCTACGGGTACACGAAGGAGTTCCCGGTCGAGCGTTACTACCGCGACGCGAAGATCACGGAGATCTACGAGGGCACGAGCGAGATCCAGCGGCTCGTGATCGCACGCTCGATTCTCAATATGCAGCAGCACACGTTCGCGTCGGGCTAGACAGGATGGAGCCGTAGCCG
>PLZU01000064.1 GCA_003152275.1 Actinomycetota bacterium | reverse complement strand
TCGGCGCGCTCGACAAGAAGCTGCGTGATCAGCTGCAAGGCGAGATCAAGAGCCTGCATCGCGACATCGGCACGACCTTGATCTACGTCACCCACGATCAGGAAGAGGCACTCAACCTCTCCGACACGATCTGCCTCATGAACCATGGCCGCGTCGAGCACCTAGGCACGCCGGCGGAGCTGTACTTCGACCCGGCGAACCGCTTCACGGCGGACTTCGTCGGCGAATCGAACATCCTGGGCGGCACGTTGCTCGAGCCGGGCCTGGCGCAGACCGCGAGCGGCCTGCGCATGCAGGTGCACGGCCGCCACCCGGCAGCCGGCGCCCAGGTCGAGGTGTTGATCCGGCCCGAGAACGTGCGTGTCCTGCAACCGGACGAAACGCCCGTGGAAGAGAATTTTGTCGACGCCCTGGTGGAACAGCTTTCCTTCGTTGGCGGCCGCACCCGGGTGCAAGCAGTGGCCGGCCAGGAGCGCTTGCTCGCGTCGCGCATCTCGGCACGCGACGACGCCGCGATCCAACCCGGCCAAACAGTCCGTCTGGCCTGGAGCCGGGCGAACGCAGTCGTCCTGGACTGATGGATTTCGTTGCGCGGCTGCGTGGCTTCCTCGACGAACGCTCGATCCTGATCGACGCCGCCGACCAGGACCGCTACCTTCACGACTGGCGCAACCGGCATCACGGGCGCGCGCTATGCGTCGTGCTGCCCCGCTCGACGCAGGAGGTCGCCGCCGTCCTTCGCCTCTGCAGCGAACACGGCGTGCCGGTGTTCCCGCAAGGCGGCAACACGAGCGTGTGCGGCGGCTCGGTGCCTTCCGAAGGCGGAGAAGGCGTGGTGGTTTCGCTCGAGCGCATGAACGCCCTGCGTGAGGTGAATCCGCGCAACAACTCGATGACCGTCGAAGCCGGTTGCGTGCTGGCCACAGTGCAGGAAGCGGCCCGCGCGGCAGATCGCTACTTCCCGCTTTCCCTGGGCGCTGAAGGCTCCTGCCAGATCGGCGGGAACGTCGCGACCAACGCCGGCGGAACGTCGGTCGTCCGTTACGGCAACACGCGCGACCTTGTCCTCGGGCTCGAGGTCGTGCTCCCGGACGGCCGCATCTGGAACGGCCTGCGCGCGCTGCGCAAGGACAACAGCGGGTATGACTTGAAGAACCTCTTCATCGGCGCGGAGGGGACGCTGGGCATCGTCACGGCCGCGACGCTGAAGCTCTTCCCGTTGGCGAAGACGGTACTGACGGCGATGTTCGCCCTCGACGATATCCACGAGGTGGTGTTGCTCGGCGAGCGGCTGCAAAAGCAGTTCGCGGGCGAGCTGGTCGCGCTCGAGCTGATGTCGCGCTCCGAGCTGGAGATCGTGCTTCGACAGATCCCCGGCAGCCACTGCCCCCTGGGCGACAGGGGCCAGTGGCAGCTGCTGATCGAGCTGACCTCCGCCGCCGATGCCGATACGCTGACGGAACAGCTCAACGCCTGCCTCGAGGGCGCCCTCGCCGGCGGCGCGGTGCTCGACGCCGTCGTCGCCAGCAGCGAGAAACAGCGCGCCCAGCTCTGGCACGTACGACACCACGTGACCGAGGGCAACAAACGAGAAGGCATGGGCCTGACGCACGACATCGCGGTCCCGGTGTACAGGATCCCGGCGTTCATCGAGCAGGCCGGCGCCATGCTGCAGGCCCGCTACCCGGGCGTGGAAGTCGTGATCGTCGGCCACATCGGCGACGGCAACCTGCACTACATCGGCATGCTGTCTCACGAGGCCTGGCAAGGGGTCGAAGACAAGCCCGGATACCAGCAGCGCCTCGCGCACGATCTCTACGACATCGCGGTGCCCATGGGGGGCACCTTCAGCGCCGAGCACGGCATCGGCAGCCTGCACGTAGACGAGATGGAGCGGTACAAGGATCCGGTCGAGGTCGACCTCATGCGGCAGGTGAAGCGCATGCTGGACCCGAAGGGCATCATGAACCCGGGGCGGGTTCTGCCGCGCCACGACTGACGGGTCGCCGTGGCGTGCGACCGTTGAACGTCAGCGACTATCGCGAGCTCGCGCGGCGCCGTCTGCCGCGCGGCGTGTTCGAGTACGTCGATCGCGGCACCGAGGACGAGGTCGCGATGCGCGCCCTGCGCGACTCGCTCGATGCGTTGAAGCTGGTCCCGAAGGTCCTTGCCGACGTCGCTTCCATCGACCTCTCGACACAGGTCTTCGGAAAGGCGCAGGCGTTGCCGGTGATCGTCGCGCCGACCGCGATGGCCGGACTCCTCTGGTACGACGGCGAGGTGGCGCTCGCACGCGCGGCTCGGGATGCCGGCATTCCGTTCTGCATATCGACCCAGTCGATCACCTCGATCGAGGCGATCGCGGCGAGTGCGCCAGCGGCCGACCTCTGGTTCCAGCTCTACGTCTGGGAGAACCGCGGCCTGACCCAGGACCTGCTCTCACGGGTGCGCGGCGCCGGCGTCGAGACGCTCGTCCTGACCGCCGACACGCCGGCCAGCCCCAAGAAGGAATGGAATGTCCGCAACGGCTTCAGCATACCCATCGTACCGAGCCTGCGTGCCGGCATGGACGTGGCGTTGCATCCGCGGTGGCTGGCCCGCGTGCTGCTTCGCCATCTGCTCCGCACCGGCATGCCAACGTACGCGCACTACCCCGAGGCGTTCAAGACCCGGATCACCCGCAGCGCCGTCACATCCGATTTGCGCATCGACAACCGGCTCACGTGGGACGACCTGCGCGAGCTGCGGCGCCGTTGGCCTGGCCGCCTGGTGGTCAAGGGCATCCTCGGGCTGGACGACGCGCAGCGGGCGCACGACTGCGGCGCAGACGGCATCGTGGTGTCTTCGCATGGCGGCCGCAATCTGGACAGCGCTCCGTCACCGATCGACGTGCTTCCCGCCATCGCCGACCGACTGGCCGCACGCCTGACGGTGCTCGCCGACAGCGGCATCCGGCGCGGCAGCGACATCGTCAAGTACCTGGCGAGCGGCGCTCAGGCCGTGATGATCGGGCGCGCCCTGCTGTACGGAATCGCCGCGGGCGGCGAAGCGGGAGCCGTTGATGTCCTCGCCCTGCTGCGCGACGAGCTCGAGCGCACGTTGGCGTTTCTCGGGGAACCTGAGGCTCGGAATCTTTCTTCGGAGAACCTGAGACGTAGCCACTCCCTCGCCCAGCGGGCCACCTGACGCGGCTACCTCGGTCGCGGGAGCTTCCTCAGGGCACGTAAGTCGAACGCCCTTCGCGATGCGCCACCCATACGGTCGCGGCGAGGATGATGACCCCTCCGACCAGCGTCGTGGTTTCAGGGACGTCACCGAAAAACAGCCAGCCCAGCAGGCACGCCCAGATCAGGTCCAGGAACTTCGCGGGCTGTGAAGCGGAAATGTCGGCCTCGGTGAACGCCCGCGTCAGGCAATAGTTGCCCACCGTGGTGAGCACGCCGCAACCCAAGGCGGTGACGAGTGCCGTCGTCGAAGGACGTTGCCAGGAAAGCACGGCCAGCGGGATGCTAAGAATGGTGACGATGAGCGATTGCCAGACCACGATCACCGACGGTCGCTCGGTGCGAGTGAGTCGCTTGCTGAGGAGAAATGACGCCGCGAACACGCCGGCAGCGGCGAGCATAAGCAGAGCATGGTTGCCTGACCTCGTGCCGCCGAGGCGCGGGACGAGGATGACGATCATTCCGGCGAAGCCCACCAATGTGGCCACTGCGCGTGGCCAGCGAAAGGGCTCTTTCAGCAGCGTCGCGGCGCCGATCATTACAAAAAGCGGCGTCGTGAAACCGATCGCCGTGGTCTCCGCGAGAGTGATGCCTGTCACGGCAACGAGCCACAGGCACATGCCGAGCCAGTGCACGGTGCCCCGCACCAGAAGGCCCTTCGTGTCGCGCGGCAGGAAGCGCCGTGGCCCTAAGCGCAGCACCAGCGGCAGCATCAGCGGCAACGTGCAGCCGTAGGCGAGGCTCAGCGTCTGGAACGGGCTCATGCCCAAGGACATGCTGCGCAGCAGTGCGTTCAGCAGGCTGTAGAGGGCTCCCGAGGCGGCCATCCACAACAGCGCACGCGCGGTGTGGTTCAGGCCGCGGTGAGGGGCGGCGACGAGCGCCGGCAGCGACACGGACCGAGTCAATTGCCGGTGAAGCGCCACCCGGTCTGCGGCAAGTAGCTTTCCTTGATCACGCGCGGCGAGATCCAGCGCAGCAGGTTCATCCAGGAGCCAGCCTTGTCGTTCGTGCCGCTCCCTCGGCCGCCGCCGAACGGCTGCTGGCCGACCACCGCGCCGGTCGGCTTGGTGTTGATGTAGAGGTTGCCGGCCGCATGGGCCAGCGCGGTTTCCGCCTGGAGCAAGGCGAAGCGGTCGGTGCAGAAGACGGACCCGGTAAGCGCATAGTCACTCGTGGAATCGACCAGGCCGAGAGTGTCGTCCCACGCGCTGTCCTCGTAGACGAATACCGTGAGAACTGGCCCGAACAACTCGTCGCGCATCAGCGCGTGTCGTGGATCGGCCACCTCAATCACCGTCGGTTCCACGAACCAACCCGGTTCGGCCCACGTCTTGCCACCCGTCACGATGATCGCTTGGCTGTCCTCGCGCGCGTGCTCGATCCGGCGTGCGAGCCGCCCGTGGGAAGCGCCGTCGATGACCGCGCCCATGAAGGTGTCGCGCCGTGCAACGTCGCCGACGCGAAGCTCCGGCAGTTGCTCCTGAAGCGAGCGCTTCACGGCGGGCCACAGGCTCTTCGGGATGTAGGCACGAGACGCCGCGCTGCACTTCTGACCCTGGTATTCGAAGGCTCCCCTGACGAGCGCGACCGTCACCGCGTCGGCGTCGGCGGAGGGATGGGCAAGCACGAAGTCCTTGCCCCCGGTCTCGCCGACGAGTCGGGGATAGCTCACGTACTGTGCGAGGTTGCCCGCCACGCTCTGCCATAGGTGGCGAAAGGTGGCCGTTGACCCGGTGAAGTGCACGCCGGCCAGCCGGCGGTGTACCAGCGCCACGCGCGAGACGGCCTCGCCGCGGCCGGTGACCATATTGATCACGCCCGGCGGCAGTCCCGCCTCCTCGTACAGCTTCATCAGGAAGTGCGCCGAGTAGGCGGCGGTGGAGGCCGGCTTCCACACGACGGTGTTCCCCATCAGCGCAACGGAGGTGGGCAGATTGCCGCCGATCGCCGTGAAATTGAACGGCGTCACGGCGAAGACGAAGCCCTCGAGCGGACGGTATTCGAGCCGGTTCCAGACGCCCGGCGAGGAGGTGGGCTGCTCCTCGTAGATCCGCGTCAGGTACTTGACGTTGTACCGCCAGAAATCGATCAGCTCGCAGGCCGCGTCGATCTCGGCCTGGTGCGCGGTTTTCGACTGCCCGAGCATCGTCGCGGCATTCAGCGTCTGGCGCCACGGGCCGGCGAGGAGCTCCGACGCGCGCAGGAACACGGCGGCGCGCTCCTCCCATGGCGTGCGCGACCAGTCCTCCCATGCGTCCGCCGACGCCGCGATCGCGCGCTCGACCTCTTTCGCGCCGCCTTTGTGCACCGTGCCGAGCACGTGCGAGCGGTCGTGCGGCTCGACAGCGTCGAACGTCTCGCCTGTCCGCACCTCTTCTCCGCCGATGACGAGCGGGATGTCCAGCTGGCGCGATTCCAGCTCCTTGAGACGGACGCGGAGCTCTTCGCGCTCGGGGGTCCCCGGGGCGTAGCTCAGGACAGGCTCGTTGAGCGGGTCGGGGACGCGGAAGATTCCGTGGGAGCTCATGCCGTCGATTCTAGGATTGCGCGCATGGCCGTGACGCAGGTTGCCTACGAGGTCGAGGGTTGGGGCGTGGGGGAGCTCTGGCTCGATCGAGGGCGTGTGGTTTGGCACGATCTCCCGTTTCCGCGCGTTACGACGCCGAACGGGGCCGGTGGCGAGCTCGTCGAGCGCCTTCAGGCGTACTTCGAAGGCAGGCCGGATTCTTTCGACGATGTCGACCTCGACCTCGAGTACGAGACGCCGTTCCTCGAGCGCTGCGCCCACGAGCTGAGGGCGATCCCGCGCGGCGAGGTCGTCACGTACGGCGAACTCGCGGCGCTGGCGGGCGCGCCGGGAGCGGCGCGGGCGGCAGGATCGTTCTGTGCGCGCAACCGGCTCGGCCTCTTCGTGCCGTGCCATCGCGTCGTGAGCGCCGACGGCCTCGGCTCGTACGGCTCGTACGGAGTCGAGTACAAACGGCGCCTGCTGGAGGTCGAGGGTGTCACTCTCTGAAGAGCTGCGCAACGAGCTCGCGCAGATCGCGCCGGACGCGGATTGCGATCGCCTTGCCGAGCTCTCGGGGCTCTTCCACGTCGCAGGAAGCGTGCACCTGCGCGGTCGGGGCGAGATCGCGCTTCATCTCGATCTCACGAGCTCCGCGGTCGCGCGCCGCGCCTTCGCTCTTCTACGCGCCTTCGACGTCGAGTCGGAGATTCGCACGTACCAGCAGCATGCGTTCGATCGCGCAACGCGCTACCAGCTGCACGTCGAGGGGAGACCACACGCCCACGAGACGCTCCACCGTGCGGGCGTGCTCGACTCCTCGCACCGGCCGCTCGAGCACCCGCCGCACCGCGTGCTGGCGCGCAAGTGCTGCCGGCGTGCCTATCTCCGGGGAGCGCTCCTCGGCGCCGGGTCGCTGAGCGGGCCGCGCGACCTGCATCTGGAGGTTCGGACTGCCGAGCTTGAAGGGGCGCGCTTCCTCGCGGCCGTTGCCGCACGCGAAGGGGCGGAGTTGCGCGTGCTCGATCGCGGCCGTCACGCGGTCGCGTATGCAAAAGGAGCGGAGTCCATTGCAGATGCGCTCGTCGCCGCGGGCGCTACGGACACGGTGCTCATGCTCGAGGAAAACTCGGTGCTCGCGGCGACCCGGGCCGATGCGAACCGCCTTGCGAACGCCGACCACGCGAATCTCGTGCGCACGAGCAGGGCCGCGCACGCGCAGCTCGAGGCGGTCCGGAAGCTCAACCTCGACGCGTTGCCAGACGACCTGCGTGAGCTTGCGTCGTTGCGCTTGCGCCATCCGACGGCGTCGATCGCGGACCTTGCCAAGCGCTGTCGCCCGCCGACCACGAAGGCCTCCGCCTACCGGCGGTTGCGCCGCTTACAACAGCTCGCGGAGTGAATCGCGTACGACTTACAACTCGTCTAGCGCGCGAATCGGGGCGTCGTCATACTCGGCAACGGCGGGTCCGCGCTCGTCCGGCTACGGATTCAGACCCCGTCCGTCGCCACGGTCTCGGGTGTGGTGCAAGGACCGGGAGGGTCGTCCTCGGAGCTTCCCGGTCCGCCCGCCCTTGCGTTTTTCGCGGCGCACGCTACAACGAGTAGGAACGGTTATTTGCGGCGGGGGGACATTGTGGGCTGGGTCGGACGGCGGGGGCGTCGTTTGCGGGGAAGGTCGTGGCGCGCTCTGCGCGGGCCGTTGCTGCTTGCCTTCATGGGCGTTGCGGGCCTGGTTCTTGCGCTCGGTGCGACCGCAGCGCCGTTGAAGGAGAAGCCCGGGTGGGAGAAGCATCAGCCCACGACGACCACCGTGGTGATGACGACGACGGCCGTGTCGACGACGACGGCCGTGTCGACGACGACGGTCAACGTTCCGGCACCGCCTCCTCCGGCTCCGCCGTCCTCTGACATCGCCGTGCTCACACTCGGCGCCGTCTCGAGTGTCTTCGCCGGCCAGGACGTCACCTACACGACCGTCGTCACGAACCTCGGTTCCGCGGCTGCGACCGGCGTCCATCTGGTCGACGACACGACCGGCGGTGCGCGTTTCCTCACATTGGCGGCCTCGACAGGCTCATGTTCAGGCGGGGCGAGCGTCAGTTGCTCGTTCGGCTCGCTCGCGAGCGGAGCGTCGGCGGTCCTGACGCTGACGGTCGAGGCGCCGGCAAACGCGACGACGATCGCGAGCACTGCGGTCGCCGGGGCGGACCAGCTCGATCCGCAGGCCGCGAACAACTCGAGCCGTGTCGAGACCGTGGTGCTGCCTGGTCACGCGGGCGCGCCCATCCTGTCGGCGCCCGGTGGCTCGTTCGCGCCTCCGCTGATCGCGCGTGCCGAACGTGGAGCGCGCGTGGTGACCGCCTCGGTGACGCTCGACGAAGGAGCAGCGATCTCCGTCAGCATTCTCGACCGGTCCGGGCGTCCGGTGACCCTGCTCACCGGGAGCCGCGTCGATTACGTCCCTTCGGGCCACCCGCACATGGCGCTCCCCAGGCTGATCGACCGCAGCGGAAGCGTCCCGCTTCGGCTCCGGCTGAAGGCGCCGCCGGGCGGCCAGTACCGAATCGTCGTGCACGCGCTCGCCCCAAGCGGCGAGTCGTCCTCGCTCGCCATCCCTTTCAGAACGTGAGCTGAGTCGCGCCCGCGCCCGCTTGGGTAGATTCGCCTGCGCAACCCAGACGGAAGGCGGAATCACCTCATGGCGAAGATCAGGGTCGGGATCAACGGGTTCGGGCGCATCGGCCGGAACTTCTTCCGCGCCTCCCTCGAGCGGGGCGGCGACTTCGAGCTCGTTGCCGCCAACGACATCGGCGACACGAAGACGATGGCGCACCTCTTGAAACACGACTCCGTGCTCGGGACGCTCGACCTGCCGGTCGAGGCCGGTGACGGCTTCATTCGCGCCGGCGACCACGAGATCAAGTTCGTCAGCGAGAGGGATCCGTCGCAGCTGCCCTGGAGCGAGCTTGGCGTCGACGTCGCGCTCGAGTCCACCGGTCTCTTCACCGACCGTGAGTCCGCCCAGAAACACCTGGACGCAGGCGCGAAAAAGGTCGTCATCTCTGCGCCTGCGAGCGACCCCGACATCACGATCGTGCTCGGAGTCAACGACCGCGAGTACGACCCCGAACAACACAACATCATCTCGAACGCGTCCTGCACGACGAACTGTGTGGCGCCGCTCGCAAAACTGCTGCACGAGGCGTACACGATCGAGCGCGGCTTCATGACGACGATCCACGCGTACACGAACGATCAGCGCACACTCGACCTGCCGCACCCCGACCTGCGGCGCGCCCGTGCAGCAGCGATCAATCTCATCCCGACATCGACCGGCGCCGCGCGGGCGATCGGCGTTGTCCTCCCCGACTTGAAGGGCAAAATCGACGGCATGTCGATGCGGGCGCCCGTGCCGACAGGCTCGATCGTCGACCTTGTCGTGCAGGTTGCGAAAGAAACGAGTCGCGACCAGGTGATCGAGCTGTTCCGCTCGCAGGCGGACATCGGCGACCTCGAGGGAATCCTGCTGTTCTCGGACGAGCCGCTCGTCTCGACGGACATCATCCACTCGTCGTACTCGTCGATCTTCGACAGCGAGCTCACGATGGTGAACGGGAACCTCGTCAAAGTGTTCGGCTGGTACGACAACGAGTGGGGCTACAGCTGCCGTCTCGTCGATCTCGTCGCGAAGATCGGGGCGACGATGCCGGCCGCCGTTCCTGGCTGATGCGCTTGCCGCGTTCTGTGCGCGACGCCGACGTCGCCGGCAAGACCGTGCTGGTCCGCTCCGACCTGAACGTCCCGCTCGAGCACGGCAAGGTGGCGGACGACACGCGCATACGCGCGTCGCTGCCGACGCTCGCTCTGCTGCTCGACGGGAGGGCGAAGGAGGTGCGCGTCTGCTCGCACCTCGGCCGGCCGAAGTCGGAGGAGGATCGCGCGACCTTTGCGATGGCACCGGTCGAGAATCGTCTGCACGAGCTGCTTCCTGACGAGCGGCTGCACGTGCTCGAGAACACGCGCTTTCATGCCGGCGAGACGAAGAACGATCCGGCGTTCGCGCGGGAGCTTGCGGACGGTTGCGACCTCTACGTGAACGATGCGTTCGGTTCCGCGCACCGTGCGCACGCCTCGACCGAGGGAGTTGCGCACCTGCTCCCGGCGTACGCGGGCCTGCTGCTGCTCGCGGAGCTCGAGCATCTCGGCACGTTGCTCGGAGACGTCGAGCGGCCGTTCGTTCTGATCTCCGGCGGCGCGAAGGTCGACGACAAGCTCGCGGTCTTGCAGCATCTCGGCGGTCGTGCGGACGCGGTGCTGATCGGCGGGAAGATGGCAGAGCAGGTGCGCGTCGAGAATCCGCTCGACTTCGCAGTCGAGCTGCCGAGCGACGTCGTCGGCGCTTCGGCGTTCGCCGAGGACGCAGAGTCCGGCATCTACCCGTTCGACGGGCTGCCCGACGGCTGGCTCGGCCTCGACATCGGCCCGGACACGTGCGAGCGGTTTGCAAGCACGATCGCCGGCGCGCGGACGATCTTCTGGAACGGCCCAATGGGAGTGTTCGAGTGGCCCCGGTTCGCCGCGGGGACGAAGGCCGTCGCGCAGGCCGTCGCGGCAAACAAGGATGCGTTCTCTGTCGTCGGCGGGGCAGATTCCGTGCGCGCGTTGAACGACCTCGGCCTTGCGGACAGAATCTCGTGGGTGTCCACCGGCGGCGGTGCCAGCCTCGAGCTGCTCGAGGGCAAAGAGCTTCCAGGCGTGGCGGCGATCCCGTGATCGTGGCGGGGAACTGGAAGATGTTCGCCGGGCCCGATCCCCGCATGCTCGCGGAACGGCTCGCCGGTGTGGACGGCGTCGACGCAATCGTGTGCCCGCCGTACACGGAACTTGCGGCGTGCGTCGAGGCCGGCCTGACCACGTACGCCCAGAACGTCCACTGGGAGCCGGAGGGTGCCTACACGGGCGAGATCTCCGCGCCGATGCTCCTCGCGCTCGGCGTGCGCGGCGCGCTCGTCGGCCATTCGGAGCGACGCCAGTACTTCGGAGAGACCGACGCGGCGGTCGCTCGGCGCGCGCGAGCGGCGCTCGCGGCAGGGCTCGGCGTGATCGCGTGCGTCGGCGAGACTCAAGAGGAGCGCGATTCAGGCGACATGGAGACGGTGCTCCGCGTGCAACTCGCGGTCATCCGGGAGGAGTGCGGCATCGATGACGGGCTCGTGCTCGCGTACGAGCCCGTCTGGGCAATCGGCACAGGCCAGGTAGCGACGCCGGAACTCGCGCAGGAAGCGCACGCGTTCATCAAGTCGCTGCTCGATCGCCCCGTGCTCTACGGCGGGTCGGTCAAGCCAGGTAACGCGGCGGAGTTGCTGGCGCAGCCGGACGTTGACGGTGCACTTGTCGGCGGCGCATCTCTCGAGATCGACTCGTTCCTATCGATATGCGAAGCGGCCGCACGTTCCCGCTCGTAACGCTCGTCATCCTCGACGGCTGGGGCTGTGCGCCGCCAGGTCCGGGGAATGCGGTCGAGCTTGCGTCGACGCCGGTGTTCGACCGGCTGTGGGCGGAGTACCCGCACGCGCGACTCGGGGCGTCGGGTGAGGCAGTCGGGCTTCCCCCGGGGCAAATGGGCAACTCTGAGGTCGGCCACCTGACGATCGGCGCCGGGCGGGTGCTCGATCAGGACCTCCAGCGAGTCAACCGTGCGATCGCTGACGGCAGCTTCTTCGAGAACGAGGCGCTCGTGTCGGCGTTCCGGCGTGCGCGCGAACGGGGCGGGGACATGCATCTGCTCGGTCTTGTCTCCTACGGCGGCGTCCATTCGCACATCGACCATCTGCGTGCCCTGCTCGAGCTCGCGCAGCGCGAAGGTATGGCCGAGCGCACCTGGATCCATGCGTTCACCGACGGGCGGGACGTGTCTCCGACCTCGGCCGCGCGAGACCTCGCCGAGCTGCCCGACGCTCGCATCGCCACGATCGCCGGGCGCTACTACGCAATGGACAGGGACAACCGCTGGGAGCGGACACAGCTGGCTCTGGATGCGATCTTCCATCGGTGTACACCGATGGTGCTGGCTACATACACAGCCAACACTTGTGTCCAGAAGAGCTATGACGCCGGCCTCACCGATGAGTTCATCGTCCCGCTGTGGCGGGAAGGCCGGCCGCCGCTCGACCCGTCGAGGGATGCGGCGGTCTTCTTCAACTTCCGGCCCGACCGCACCCGCCAGCTGAGCGAGAAGCTGGGCGAGCTCGAAACCGACTTGACCACGATGACGAAGTACCGGGAGGACTTCGACTTTCCCGTCGTATTCCCGGAGCAGACCGTTGAGATGGTTCTCGCAGAAGCACTCGCCCAGCACGGCGTCCGGCAGCTCCACATGGCGGAGACGGAGAAGTACGCGCACGTCACGTACTTCTTCAACGGCGGCCGAGAGCATGAGTTCCCGGGCGAGACCCGGGTGCTCGTTCCTTCGCCTCGGGACGTCCCGAGCTATGACCACAAGCCGGAGATGTCCGCGGACGAGCTCGCGGATCGCTTTGTCGCGGAGCTTGCCGGCGATTACGCGTTCGCGGTCATCAACTTCGCGAACCCCGACATGGTGGGTCATACCGGCGTGATCCCGGCCGTCGTGAAAGCGGTTGAAACTGCGGACGCCTGCCTCGGCAGGGTTGTCGCGGCGGTAGGGGAACGGGGAGGCGTCTGCCTCATCACTGCCGACCACGGAAATGCCGAGCAGATGCTCGAAGCAGACGGCGTCAGCCCGCTCACGTCCCACACCACGAACCTCGTTCCCTTAATCCTGAGCGAAAAGGGACTAAAGCTGAGCGAAGATGGCGAGCTTTCCGATCTCGCGCCGACGGTGCTCGCGCTGCTCGGTTTTGCCCAGCCCTTACAAATGGACGGCCGAAATCTCTTGGTTGACAAGTAACCCGGGTATCATGAGGCCTCTTGTCGCTGCCCCAGCCTGACTTTGGCGTCCTGCGGAAGGCACAGCGCGGTGATGAGCGCGCGTTCTCGATCATCGTGCGCGCTTATCAGGTGCCTGTCTTCAACTACGTGTTGCGACTTGTCGGCGACAGGGCGCTGGCTGAGGACTTGACCCAGGAGATCTTCCTGCGCGTCTTCCAGGGTCTGCCGCGTTTCTCGCTTCGCTCGAAGTTCACGACGTGGCTCTTCCAGGTTGCGAAGAACCGCGTGCTCGACGAGCTCCGCGCCGTCGAACGACGACCCCGCGCCGTCGTCGACATCGACGACGTTCCGCCGCTCGAGGTCCTCGACGCGCCGTTCGAGCGGCTCGAGGCGATCGACGCGGTTTGGCGGGCCGTCGAGGCTCTGAACGTCGACCTCAAGATGGCGCTCCTCCTTCGCGACATCGTCGGCCTCTCGTACACCGAGATCGCGGACTCGCTCGAGATCACGCTCGCCACCGTCAAGTGGCGCATCTACAAAGCACGCGAGGACGTCCAACTCGCGCTCGCGCGCGAGGGGATCCACCTCTACGGCGACGACGTCGCCGAGCCGGCCGCTCCGGCCGTCGCGGCCGCCGCCGAGATCGCCTAGTCCGCGGGCCTCACTGGCCGACCGCCAGCCGCTCGGCGAGCGACTCCGGCAGTCCTGCGTCCCGGATCTCCGACTGCGTCAACTCGATGTCGTAGGCGACGCGACGGAAGCTCGCGCGCCGCGTAACGAGGTCGAGGCGGAGAAAGGCGGCGTGCGGATCGCCGTCGCGAGGCTGGCCGACCGAGCCGGGGTTGAGCAACCAGCGCGCATCTCGAAACTCCAGCTCTGTTCCATCCGGCGCGAGACCTCCTTCGAGCACCGTGTCGCGGAGTGCGACCTGCAGTGCGGCATGACTGTGCCCCACGAGCACGAGCGGTTCTTCGGTCAGCAGGAGCGTTGTCACAGCCGCCTCGTCCGAGAGCACGTATTCCCACACCGGGTCGCGTGCGCTCCCGTGGAAGAGCGCCACATCGGCGGCCTTTCCTGATGGCTCGAGGCCGTCGAGGAAGGCGCGCGCCTCGTCTCCCAGCACGTCTCGCGTCCATGCCGCGGCCGTTCCGGCGTCACCGCTGAATTCGGCGAGGTCGATCGTGCCGCGCACGGCGAGGTCGTGGTTCCCACAGAGGCAGACGGCTGCTTGCGCCTGGACGAGCGCGCAGCACTCGTTCGGCTTCGGGCCGTAGCCGACGAGGTCACCCAGGCACCACAGCTCGTCAGGCGGGTCGGCGTCGAGCGCAGCGAGCACTGCCTCGAGTGCATGCAGGTTCGCGTGAATGTCGGAGATGACGGCGACACGCATCGCTACAGCCTGCCGACAAGAAGCCCGGCGAGCACCGGCACCGTCGCTGGGATTGTTGGTGTCACGAGGAGCAGCAGTCCCCACACGCCCGCGGCGGCGCCGGTGACGGCGGCCGCACGCAGACGCGCACGGGCGACGACGCCAAGCAGTGCAGCCGCGACGAAGTCGAGCCAGCCCATCGTCGCCGACCCGAACGTCGCATCTTGCAAGCGTGGGAGCGGATGGCCTGCGGCGGACGGCACCGCTGCATGGTGCAGCGCGGTTGTCGCCGGCCCGACCTGCGCAGTGCCCCACACGAGCACGATGTCGAGGATCGCAAGCGCTATGAGCCCCGCTGCGAGCGACCACGGCGGCGCGAGCGCTCCCGCGAGCTCGGCAACCGTCACCGCAGCGAGTGCGACGAGCGCGACCGATGCCCCCTGTGCAAGCAGCCCGTCCGCGAGCCACGCGACGAGCCAGAGGACGACAGCCAGCGGGGCGCGCTTCGGCCGTGCAGCCGCGAGGAGCGGCGTCGCGATCGCAGCGAGCAGCGCGAGGGCGTGCGGCCCACCCGAGACGGCGCGGAGCACGACGATCCCGATCGCGAGCGCGGCCGCGGGCAGCACGATGCCGATCCAACCGCGCCGGCGAGGACGGCCGGCACGGCGCGGCAGCAAGACAATCGCCGCCTGCACCGCGCACAGGACGGCATACGACGGGGCGAGGCTCAGGGCCCGGGTGTCTCGGGGAGGTTGCGGATGCCCTCGGTCGTCTGGAACTTCGACCACGAATCCTGAAGCGCTGCGATGAGCTCCTCGACGAATCGTGGCGAGGCGTTGATCCGCGCGACGACCGCTCCGGGGACATCGCCCTCCTCGACCTCGTGCTCGATGCGGGCGAACGTCAGGGTGAACTCGTAGCGCGAGAAGCTGATGTTCGCGAAGTTCGCGTAGCCACCGGCGATGTCCGCGGGGTCGAGATGGATGTTCAGCCGGCGCTCGCCGGGTTCCACCTCGGGAACGTTCTCGTCGTCCACGCCGGAATACTAGAGGCGTGCAGGCCAGCCTCCGCATCCGCCAGACGCTCCGGGTGCTCGCGGCGATCGCCGCGACGCTCTCCGGCGGCACGCTCGGCTTCCACGAGACGCTCCGCGAATCCTGGTTCCAGGCCTTTTATCGCTCGGTCGTGACCGCGACCCTGGCCGGGCTCGACACGATCCCGGCCTCCGATGGCGCGCGGGTGGTCTCGATGGTGCTCGTGCTCTGCGGCTTGACGATCATCGCGTACGCCGGCGCCGTTATCGTCGAGGCGATCGCCGGCGGAGTCCTGACCGGCGTCTTATCCGAACGGCGAAGGGAGCGAACGATCGAGCGCCTGCGCGACCACTTCATCATCTGCGGTTACGGCCGCGTGGGCCGTCAGGTGGCCGACGAATTTCGCGCCGCGCGCGTGTCGTTCGTCGTGCTCGACCACAGCGAGGAAGCGGTCAACGCTGCGCAGGAGCACGACGAGCTTCTGATCCTCGGCGACGCGACCGAAGACGAGGACTTGCAGAAGGCAGGAATCGAACGCGCGCGCGGGATCGTTGTCGCCTCCGACGACGACGCCGACAACCTGTACGTGACGCTTTCGGCGCGCTCCGTGCGGCCGGACATCCAGATCGTCGCGCGCGGATCAGACACCGACGCGGAGAAGAAGCTCAAGCTCGCGGGCGCAGACCGCGTCGTCATGCCGTACACGGCGGCGGGCCGCACGATGGCCAACCTTGTCCTGAAGCCGCAGGTGACCGCGTTCCTCGACGCTGTGACGACGGCGACCGGGCCCGATCTGCACATGGCGGAGATCGAGGTGCACGGGACGTGCGCGAACGCCGGGAAGTCCATCCGCGAAATCCGGGTACGCCACCACACCGGCGCGATCATCGTCGCCCTGCGCAAGCGCGATGGCACGTTCGACACGACGCCCGAGCCGGACGCAGTGATCGAGTCGGGCGACGTGATCGTCGGCGTCGGCACGACCGAAGAACTGCAACGCCTCGAGGACCTGTTCGCCCGGCGGCAGACCGTTGTCGACTGATCCCGTCAGCGCTCTCGCGTCACTCGTCGGCACTGGCGTCACGCTCGAGCGGCCGAGTGACGCGGAGCACGGCGACTACGCCACAAACGCTGCGCTTCGGCTTGCAGGGGCGCGCCGGCAGGCGCCGCGTGAGATCGCCACAGAGCTTGTCGAGACCGCGCAGGCACTGCCGGAAGTCGAGCACGCAGAGATCGCCGGCCCCGGCTTCGTCAATCTGTTCCTTGTTGACGCCTGGTTCGTCGGCGCCCTTCGCGCGATCCTCGACGCAGGCGAAGAGTTCGGCTGTGGCTGGCCCGAGCGGCGTGAGCGAGTGCAAGTCGAGATGGTGTCCGCGAATCCGACAGGACCGATCACCGTCGCGCACGCGCGGAACGGCGCGTACGGAGACTCCGTCGCGCGTCTGCTCGCCTTCGCGGGCCACGACGTCTCGCGCGAGTACTACTACAACGACACCGGTGCGCAGATGGACCGCTTTCGCGCTTCCGTTGAAGCCGCGCGGCGTGGGGAAGAGCCGCCGGAAGACGGCTACCATGGGGCGTACGTCAAGGAGCTTGCGGAGCGGCCGGGCGACCCGGTCGCGGAGATGCTGCGCAGCATTGAGGCGTCGCTCAAGCGGTTCCGCGTTCATTTCGACTCGTGGGCGCGGCAGAGCGTGCTCGAGGAGCGGCTGTCCGACTTGCTGCCGCGGCTCGACACGTACGAGCAGGACGGGGCGTTGTGGGCACGGTCGTCGACATACGGTGACGAGGAGGACCGCGTGCTCATCCGTTCGGACGGAGGCGCGGCGACCTACCGCGCAGCAGACGTCGCGTATCTCGTCGACAAGCTCGAGCGCGGCATCGATCGCGCGATCTACGTCCTCGGCGCCGACCACCACGGCACGCGCAATTGGTACGCCGCCATCGCGCGCATGCTCGGCTACGACCCGAACCGCGTTGAGGTGCTGCTGTATCAACTCGTCCACCTGACCCGGGGTGGAGAGCAGACGAAGATGTCCAAGCGGCGCGGTGACGTCGTGTTTCTCGACGACTTCATGGACGAGATCGGCGTCGATGCCGCGCGGTGGTATCTCGTCAAGAGCGGGCCCGACCAGACGATCGAGATCGACGTCGATCTCGCGGCGGAGAAGTCACAGAAGAATCCGGTCTACTACGTGCAGTACGCGCACGCGCGCATCGCGGGAATCATCCGCAACGCCGGCGACGCGAAGGTCTCTGCGGATCTAATCGGTGGGCTCGCGGTGGAGGAGCGCGAGCTGATCAAGCGGCTCGCCGAGCTGCCGGCAGTCGCCGCCGACGCGGCAGAGAAGCGCGGGCCACAGGGGATCCCGCAGTACGCAATCCGTGTTGCCGACGACTTTCACCGCTTCTACCACGAGCATCGCGTTCTCGAGAGCGAGCAGCAGGCCTTCCGGCTCGCGCTCTGCCGCGCGACGCAGACCGTGATCGCACGCTGTCTCGACCTCATCGGGGTCGAAGCACCCGAGCGGATGTAGGACGGGAGTAGGATTCCGGCGCGTGAGTAGGCGGGCCCCGGATCGGAACATCGCGCTCGAGCTCGTGCGCGTCACGGAGGCCGGTGCGATGGCCGCCGCCCGCTGGATCGGGCGCGGCGAGAAGGAGGCCGCCGACGGTGCGGCGGTCGACGCGATGCGTGTGGTGCTCGACACGGTGCGCATGCGCGGCGTGGTCGTGATCGGCGAGGGCGAAAAGGACGAAGCGCCGATGCTCTACAACGGCGAGGAGGTCGGTAGCGGGGAGGGCCCCGAGGTCGACGTCGCCGTCGATCCGCTCGAGGGCACGCGCCTTACCGCGCTCGGCCAGCCGAACGCAATCGCCGTGATCGCGGTCGCCGAGCGCGGCACGATGCTCTTCCCGGGTGCGGCGTTCTACATGGAGAAGATCGCGGTCGGTCCGCGCGCGCTCGCGGTGATCGACATCACGAAGAGTCCGACGGAGAACGTGCAGGCCGTCGCGAAGGCGCTGGGGAAGACGCCGCGCGAGGTCGACGTCGTCGTCCTCGAGCGAGACCGCCACGAGGCGCTGATTGCCGAGCTACGCGCGGCGGGCGCTCGCGTCCGGCTGATCCGCGACGGCGACGTCGCCCCGGCGATCGCTGCGGCGCGCCCGGGTACGGGGGTCGACATGCTCTACGGGATCGGCGGCACGCCCGAAGGCGTCATCTCCGCGGCTGCGCTGAAGTGCGTCGGCGGCGGGATCCAGGGACGGCTCTGGCCGCGCGACGAGGAAGAACGTCAGGCGCTCATCGCCGGCGGGCTCGACCCGGAGCGCGTGCTGCACACCGACGATCTCGTCTCGGGGGACGACGTCTTTGTCGCAGCGACGGGCGTGACGACAGGAGCGCTGCTCCGCGGCGTGCACTACAGCCACAACGGCATCGAGACCGACTCGATCGTCATGCGCTCACGCTCGGGCACCGTTCGCCGCGTGGCGGCGACGCACTCACTCGAGAAGCTCTCAGCGCTGACCGGCCTCGACTACCGCTAGGCCGTTACCGCCTCGCGCTCGAGTTCGGGCGCGTACATCCCCGTGCGGGCCGCACTGTTCATCTTCGCGCGGTGGTAGTACGCGCGCTGGCCGGCCTCGACGTTCGCGGGCTTGCCGCCCCATGCCTTCAGGGTCGGCGCCTGCAACGCGCGCCCGTAGGAGAACGACAGCTGCCAAGGGTGCGGTCCTTTCGCGTTCATCGCGTTCAGGTGCGCCGTGGCGTCTTTGTCCGACTGCCCGCCGGAGAGGAACACGATGCCAGGTACGGCAGCAGGCACGTGCTTGTAGAAGCATTTCAACGACCAGTCGGCGACGTCGTCGATGCCGGCGCGGTTCGATGCTTCGTAGCCCGACAGCACCATGTTCGGCTTGAGCAGGCTGCCGGCGACGTCGACCCGCTGGTCGAAGAGCTCGGTATAGAGCGCGAAGAGAACACGCGACGTGACGTGGTATGCCCGCTCGATCGTGTGGGTGCCGTCCATCAACACTTCCGGCTCGACGATCGGGACGATGTTGGCCTCCTGACAAAGCGCGGCATAGCGTGCGAGCGCGTGCGCGTTCGTCCAGATGCAGTACTCGCTCGGGAGCGAATCGGTGATCGTGTACGTCGCGCGCCATTTCGCAAAACGCGCGCCGAGGCCGTAGTACTCCTCGAGCCGGCCGCGAAGCCCGTCCAGACCCTCGGTGATCGTCTCGCCCTCGGCGTGGGCGAGCGGCTTTGCGCCTTCGTCAACCTTGATGCCAGGGATGACGCCCTTCGCTGCGAGCAGCTTCGGGAACGGCGTTCCGTCGAGCGCGCTTTGGCGAATCGTCTCGTCGTAGAGGATGACGCCGCTGATGTATTCCTCGACGCCGGGGGTCGTGAAGAGGAGTTCGCGGTACGTGCGCCGGTTCTCCTCGGTCGACTCGAGCCCGATCGAGTCGAAGCGCTTGGTGATCGTGCCGGTGCTCTCGTCCGCGGCGAGGATTCCCTTCCCCTCGGCGACGAGCGCCCTGGCGGTCTCGTGCAGCTCGGTGGCCATCGCTCTCCTTCTCCCTCGGTCCGGTTTGGTCATCAGCCGGAAGTATTCCGGCAGCGGGCCGACGAGGTGGTTTCTTGGGGCGCGGTAGAATCCGCCTCCGCCGCACGCGGACGTAGCTCAGTTGGTAGAGCACTGGCTTCCCAAGCCAGGTGTCGCGGGTTCGAATCCCGTCGTCCGCTCTCGTGAAACGCCTGGGATCCCAACAAGACGGCGGGATTCCGGGCGTTTCGCGGTGCGCTGCGGTTGCCGCTACTGGCCGCTCTGAACCGCACCATCCGGGCAGCGACTGGGGCACGACTGGGGCGCATACATACGATTGACACGATGGCGGTTGAAGAGGTTCGGGCCGAACTTTCGGGCGGTTACCCGATCGAGCAAATGGACCGGCTCGTCAGGCAACTCCAAAACCTGATCGAGATGGACAGTCCGGCGCGGGTCACGATCGACCTCGCTCGGTTGGCACACGTATGCCCTGCGGCGCTAGCTCTCCTAACCGCTGTCGCTGTCCGTCTTGTGGAGGAGGGGTTGCTCGAAGAGGGAAGCACGGTCGACGGGCCGCGTTCACCGTTGACGGCGAGATATCTCATGCGCATGGACTTCGTTCGCCTGATCACGCGGGAAGAGCAGGAGGAGCCCTTCGAGCGGCGCGACGACGTCGGCTTTCGGCCTGCGCGGATGTTCAGCGGTGCCGATGACTATCACCGAGTCTGCGCCGATATGGTCGCCGCGCTCGGCGAGCGGATGCCGGCAGACCGCCACTCCATCGCCTCGCTACGCATCGCACTCGATGAGATTGCCGAGAACGTTGTTCACCATGCTGCCTCGCCGATCGGTGGGGTGGCCGCGGCGCAGGGATATCCGAAGAAGCGTAAGTTCGAGATTGCGATCGTCGACCTCGGGGTCGGAATTCAGGCGAGCCTCAAGCAAAACCCCGCATATGCCGACGTTTCCTCCGATGTGGACGCGATCAGGCTGGCCCTCAAGAAGTACGTCTCGGCCACGCCGGAGAGGAATGGCGGCACCGGGTTGTTCGTTGCCAACCTGCTGATGGAGGCGAACGGTGGTACGCTCGCCATCCGGTCCGGACACGGGGCTGTCTTTTCCGGAGTAGAGGAATTCGCTTTCGAACGTGAAATTTACTTCCCCGGAACGATGGTCGCGCTGAGGGCTCGAACTGACAATCCCCTGGATATCAATGAGATCCTTACTCGCGAATTCGGCCCCCCAGATGACAGTTGATCTAGCCGCAGAGCTCGGAAGCGTGCTGACGAGCCGGTCGATCGGTCAGCAGGTGCGCGAACGTATTACTTCCGCGGCCGCTGCTGGAGAGGGGGTCGTCGTCAGCTTCGCGGGCGTCGAGGCGATGTCGCCGTCGTTCGCGGATGAAATCTTCGCAAAGGTCGACGACAGCCTCGTGCAGCAGGGCCTCATCGAGTTCGTCGACGTCGATCCAACTCTCGAGGCGATCATTCGATTCGTTCGAGCTGGCCGCACCTCGCAAGCCGCCGGCTAGGCCGGCTCGACCTGCAGCAGGCCGACGAACGCCGAGTCGTTCTCGAGTACCGGCACGACGTCGAGTACGCGCAGCATTCGGCCGTCGCCGGTGCGGATCGTCTCGCCCGGCTCGACCATGACCGCATAGTGCGCTTCGCCTGCGTCGCTCCCGTCCGCTGTGTGGAGCTTGTAGCGGTACACGACCCGCAACCCTATCCCGGGCCCGAGCGCTCTAGGGAGGGCGCTTCTACACGGCTCTACACACATCTGGCGCATAGCAGCTCCGTAGACTTGCAAGGCCCGTGAGTTCGGAAGAGCAGACGCCGTTCCAGAGGCGGATCGGCGAGCGTGATGTATTCAGGCTCGCGATTCGCGGCCACGCGATGATCGAGGATCTCATCGACGCCGGACTCCGCGGTGCTCTCATCGGCGGCGCCTCTTCGGACATCATGAAGCTGCAGTTCAGTCGGCGACTCGAGCTCGCTCGCTCGCTCGGGCTCATCGATGCGAATACGAAGAGACTCGTTGACGAGCTCGGCCGGATTCGAAACGAGTTCGCGCATGGGCGTACCGATGACCTTCGCGCTGAGAGAGCGCGCGCATTGGTCGATCCATTGAAGAAGGTCTATCCCGGTCTCGTGGGGGTGACCGACAACAACCCGATGGCCAACATCGACAAGTCCACGCCGATCGAGGTTCTTCGGAGCGCGCTCATGGGCGGCTACGTCGCCGTCGAGGCCGCGTTCGAGCGAGCGGAGCGCGAACGCGGCGAGCGAGACGCGGCGCTCGAGGCAAAGCGAATGCAAGATGCGATTCGTGTAACGCTCTCCCAGATGTTGGAGTCGCGCGAGGAGGCATCCGAGTAGCTGGCCCTACGGTGGCGACGAGTGCGCTGCAGCCGCGACGACGACTCCGACCGACCTCGCGAGTAGCATGCCCGACTGTCGCGCTCTCGGCGGAGCGTCGGCGGCGTTACATCTCGGACGCGGCCCGCTGGAAACGGCGGGCTTCGTCGTTGAAAGGCGCGAATATGAGCGACCACCGATGCGTTTGCTATGAGTATCCGCACGAGATGAACGCCGCGACCTTCAACCGCCGACAGCAATGCGCCCTCTACTAGCGGGTAGCCCTCATCCGCAGGCGAAGGCGCGGCGCGAGGTCGTGTTCACCAGCGACGAGATCGACGCGTCCGCGACCGGCCTGGACACGTGGCCTTTGCCGTGGGCGCCAGAGAGGCGGCGCGTAATCCCGCGTAGCAGCATCAGGCGCGTAGGTCATCGCGGCCGAACCGTCCGCCGTCGTTCGCGCGCTAGGCGCGTCTCGCGCGTTTCGCGTGGCTCGCCTCGACCACGACGATCAGACGACCCTGACCCACTAGACCTAGCGCGGAGCCGCGCGTGAGCGCGGGCGACTTCGGCGCAGCGATCGACGCGCTCGAGCAGCTCCTCGACGAGATCGAGAGGCCTTGGCTCCGGCGCTGCGTTCGACGCCTCATCGTCGCGTTCGAGGCCCGGATGGGCCTCGACGATTTGCTTCTCCATCGGGTCGCGTCGATCTCGGCTGAACGAGGAGCGCTCTAAGTGGCGGCCGGCGACATGATCGTGGCCGAGCTGGCCGAACTGGACGCGGCGCTCGTCGACGCCGGCAGACGCTATCTCGCTGGCGACATCAAAGCCGCGGCCGACATCGTCTCCGACGTCGTGGTCATCGCGAAAGACGTTGCGGCGGAGCTGCGCGCCGCCAACCTCGAGAAGCAGACCGCATGAGCAGGCCGCTCTCACCGCAGGCGGCGCTTGCACGCATCCTCGGCCCGCTCGAAGGCGCCCGCGTACCGGGCGGCTGCGACCACTGCGACGCCGACCAGACCGTCGAACCCCTCGAAGCCGGTGTCTGGGTCATCCACGTCCACCACGACGACGGCTGCCCGTTCTACGTGAAGCTGCAAGAGGGACGCGCAGCGTGAACGCGACCGCTACCGAATCTAGGTCGTGGGCGTGAGCGCGATCCTCTACCAGCTCGAAGAAATCGCAGCCGACGTCGGCCGGCTGCGCCGCCGCGCCGAACCCGAAACGTCGATCGCCTACGCGCTCGAACGGATCGCAGACCGCGTGGAGAGCATCGACTCGATCGTCTGCTTCAGCGCAGGCCAGCTCGTCGCGGAAGGCGAGACGGTCGAGCGCGCGGTCGAGCTCGTCGACGTGCGGGCACGCCAGCTTCGCACGCTGCTCGGAGAGAAGCGGCGATGAGCGAGCTCGTCTTCCGGACGCTCGAAGAGTTCGCAGCCGTCGACGAGCCCGGAGCGGAAGCGCTCGCCCGGGCAACTGACGGCGAGGGGACCGTGATCGCCGCCGAAGGTCTCGTCATCGTCTACGGCGACGGCGGAGCCGGCAAGACCACGCTCGTCGTCGACCTCTGCTTCGCGCTCGCAACCGAGACGGCATGGCTCGGCATCGTCGGCGTCGATCGGCGACTCCGAGTCGCGCTCATCGAGAACGAAGGCCCGCGCCAAGAGTTCCGGAAGAAGCTCGAGCGCAAGATCGCGGCGACCGACGCGCAACTCGACGGGCGGATCGTGATCCTCGAGGACCCGTGGGCCGAGTTCAGCTTCGCGCTCGAGCAGCACCGAGCCTGGATCGCAGCCGCGATCGACACAGCCGACATCGACCTGCTCGTAGTCGGCCCGCTAGCGAGCGTCGGCGCGAAAGGCGGCGGCACACCCGAAGAGATCGAGGAGTTCGTCAAGCTCCTCCGCGACGTCCGCAACCGCTGCACGCGCAAGTTCGCGGCGCTGCTCGTCCACCACGAAAACCGTGCCGGCCAAATCAGCGGCGCCTGGGAACGTGCCCCCGACACCCTCATGCACATCCAGGCCCAAGGCCATGGACGCACACGCATCTACTGGCAGAAAGTCCGCTGGTCGAGCGCGCTACACGAGACCAGCACACACCTTCTCTGGGCCGAAGGCGAGTCGTACACCGTCGAGAAGAAACCCGACGTCACACCCGACACGATCGCCGAGAACCTCCTCGCAGCCATCGGCGAGAACGGGGGCGCCTCCTGGACGAAGATCCGCGACCTCAACGACGACGACGGCAAGAAGATCATCGCTGGCAACACGACCGAGAAAGCCAAGATCCGCGACCGCCTCCTCGCCGAAGGCGTCATCGTCAACACGGCCCGTAAAGGCCTCTACAACCTCTGGCGAGCCGACGATCCAGCCTGTCCCCGTTCTGAACCTGGAACGGGCCCGGAACGGCTCCCGTTCACCTCTCCGGACGGGGCGTCGGAGCCGAGCCGTTCCGCCGTTCCCTACGTAAGTAGGAACGGCAGTGGGAACGGAACGGCCGACGAGCCGGAGACCGACCCGCTCGGAACCGTCGAGGAGTTCGCGTGGGAGCCATCGTGACCGCGCGCGTCCACACGAACAGCCGCCAGCCGGGCTCGCGCCTGTTCGATGCCGCTCCGGCGAGAATGCCGCGCGCGAGAGGTGGCGCGTCGTGACGGAGCTGCAGGAGTTGCTCGCCGGTCTCGCGCGGTCGCTCGCGGCGGCACAGCCTCGGGTCGCGCTGCGAAAGGCGGAGGCGGCCGCGTCGCTGTCGATGTCCGTCGATTCGTTCGAGCGGTACGTGCTGCCTGAGATCCGGGTCGTGCGCCGCGGGGCGCTCGTCCTGGTGCCTGTCGCGGAGCTCGAGCGCTGGATTGTCGAGAACGCGGCGCTGACGCTCGCCGAGGTGTGGCGGTGACCCTGGCTGACGCAACCAGTGCTCCGGTGAAAGTGCCTGCACGCGTGGGGGTGCGCCCCAGTCGTGCCCCAGCAGAGCTACTCGGACTCGGCGATGTGCACGCCGCCGCTGCCGACGACGATCCGTGCGGGCGGCTCCTCATCGCCGAGGAACTGCTCGATCGCGGTCTTCCCGTTCGACTCGATCGCGTCGCGCACGGCGCCGAGCAGGCCCTCAGGGCGGGACTGAAGCACGGAGCGGGCGATCACGACCTGGATCAGCCGGCGCTGCTCGGGGTCGTCGACCTTCTCGAGAGTCGCGCCCCAGATGTCGCCGTCGGTGAACTTCGTGTCGGGAACGGCGCTAGGTCCGTCGCTGATCCGCCACCTGACCATCGCCTGGAGTCTACGACGTGACGAGCGGCGAATGGGTCCCCGAGTTCGAGGGTCAGCGGCCGCCGTTCGAGCCAGGCCACGAGCTCTCGTTGAAGCACGGGGCCTATGCGCCGTTGAAGCTCGCGCCGCGCGCCGAGGAGATTGCGGCCGGTATCCGCGACCAGCTGGAGGAGGACCGGCTGTACGCGCCCGCCTTCGAGCTCGCGATCGCCCGGCTCGCGCTCGTCTGGGCGCGGATCGAGAACGCGTCGGCCGCCTTGGACAAGCTCGAGGGGATGGCGCTTGAGCCGGCGACGCCGTACCTCACGGCCGCCGCCGAACTCCGCGACGGGCATCGCGCGATGCGTGACGACCTGAAGGGCTGGCTCCGGCTGGCCGGCCAGATCGAGGCGAGTCTCGGCTTGACGACGGAGTCGCGGGCGAAGCTCGGCTTGGATCTCGCGCTCACCGGGATGGCCGTGACGAAGACGAAGCGGGAAGCGCTGGTCGAGCGCTACCGCGCCGCCGGAAAGTCAGGAGGGGATGCGGCGTGAGCGGCGAGCTCGAGTTCGTGCGTCAGGAGATCACGCTCGCTGATGGCCGCCGGTTCGGTGCCGCTGTCGGCGTCGACGGCTGGCTCGAGCGTGACCTGCTCGCGCCGGTGTTCGCCCGCGACGCGGCCGGCCTCCCCGCGTATCGCCTGGTGTACCTGGAGCTGCCGCGCGGCCACTGGAAGTCCGGTGGCGCCGCCGCGATCGCGCTGACGGAGGCGACGCTCGACGACGAGCCGACCGACGTTGTCGTGGCTGCAGCCGACCGCGATCAAGCGGCGATCGTGCTCGAGAACATCGACTCGTACGTGGCGCGTAACCCTCGCCTCGCCGGGCTCGTGCATGTCCGCGGCGATGAGCGGATCGTCGGCGAGAACGGTTCGCGTATCCAGGTGATCGCGTCCGATGCGCCGTCCGCCTGGGGTCTCGGCGGGACGCATCGACGGTTCCGGGTGATCGCGGACGAGCTCACCGTGTGGAAGACCGGGGCGATGTGGGAGCCGCTGATCTCGGCGACCGGCAAGGTGGCTGACGCGCAGACGGTCGTGCTCTCGAATGCGGGCTTTGATCCTGGCGACCGTTCGTGGCAGTGGAAGGTGCGCGAGTCGGCGGAGCGTGAGCCCTGGGGCTACCTGTTCTCGGCGCCCGGTGTGATCGCGTCATGGATCACGGCCGGGTGGGTGGAGCAGATGCGCGCGCTCCTCCCGCCGCCCGCGTTCGAGCGCGTGATCATGAACCGCTGGTCGGCCGGGGTCGGCGACTTCGTGTCGGAGGCGCAGTGGCGGGCATGTGTCGAGGAGTCGCTCGCGCCGGCTGCGAAGGCGCCATGGTTCTCGCGGACGGGTCGGGCGTTGAACGGGTTCGTCGCCGGCCTCGACCTGGGGCTTGTGAAGGACAGGACGGCGCTCGCGGTGGTGCATCGCGACGACGAGCAGGTGCTGCTCGACGAGCTTTTGGTGTGGCAGGGGTCGAAGGCGGAGCCGGTGTCGATCGCTTCGGTCGAGCGTGCGCTCGTCGCTGCAGCGCGCAAGTATCGGCCTCTTCGCGTCGTCGCTGACCCGTGGCAGTTGCATGGCAGCATTCAGCGGCTGCGGAGTCTCGGGATCTTCGTCGAAGAGTTTTCGTTCGGGACGGGGTCGGTGCAGCGGCTGTCGCAGACGCTCTATCACGCGATTACGTCGGCGACGTTGCGCGTGTTCCCTGACGTCGAGCTCGAGCGGGAGGTGCTCGGCCTTGTCGTGAAAGAGAGCGCGGGCGGATGGCGCATCGACCACCGCGCGGGCGGCTACTCGGATCGCGCGATCGCGTTGGCGATGGCTTTGCATGCTGCGTTGGCGTATCCGGCGCGGCCGCCTGTGCGGTTGGCTCCGGGCGAGCTCGAGCGGCTGCTGTTCCCCACTTCGACGCTCGAGCCGTCCGAGCGGCATCTGACCGAGATCATGGACAGGGCTGCCGCGCGCGAGTTCGGCCACGGCGACGGTGGAGGGCTGCGATGGTGACCGCGGCCGTAGTGAGTAAACGGGTCTGGCTGACGGACAACGTGCGCGAGCGCGCCGTCGAGTCCTGCAACACGTCTGCACGTTACGTCGTCGACGAGGTTGCGGCCGCAGTCGTGGCTGGCCGTGTCGCGTGCCGGCAGCCGCGTACGGTCAGGCATCGCGTCGGCCGGCGCCCGCGTGCGCACCGGTCGTGGGGGCGGGCGCGGTTTGCGTGGACGGCCCAGCTCGACCTGATCTTCGTGGTGAAGCGCGTCCGGCAGCCGTCGGGCGAGTCGGGCTGGCTTGTGCTGACACTGTTTCGGCCGTTGTCGCCGGACGCGTGGGCTGTCGGGTCAGAGGACCAACACGAGGAGGCGGCGTGAGCGAGTCGCAGGAGCCGCGCGTGTTCGAGGTGGTCGTGCGCGTGCCGTTGCAGACGCAGGGCGGCGAGCCGCTCGGCATCATCACGGAGGATCTCAAGCTGAACGTCGACAAGGGTGTGTTCGCGGCGGCGGGCCCGGAGGAGACGATCGAGCTCGAAGCCGCGTTCGCCTACGGCGGCGAGCGCTATGCGCTGCAGCTGCCCATCGAGGTCGAATCGCTCCGCGACGGCAGCGTTCGCAAGCTGATCTTGATTCATCCGCCGGTGACGGTAGCGCCGGTCGAGGTGACCGAGAGCACGGCGTCGCACGACGGGAAGGGGCCGCATTTGACGGTGACGAACCGGCGGTACCGCACCGCGGCCGGCGGCCGGATCGTCGAAGCCGCAACTGAATCGGCGCCCGTGCGGGCGCCGCAAACGACGAAGGAGGCATCTGATGGCGTTGACGATGGCTGATATCAGGGCGACTCTCGGGTTGCCGAAGGACGCGACGACGGCGCAGCTCTTGGCCGAGGTCGACAAGCGCGTCGCGGCTCGCAGGGGCCGGCTGATCGACGCGGCGGTCGCCGACGGCCGCCTGGTCGAGGCGTCGCGCGCGGGGTGGATGACGACGCTCGCCCGCGACGGTGTGGAGGCCGAGCGCGTGCTCTCGTCGCTGGTGTCGCCGAAGATCGCGATGCAGGAAGCCCGTGTCGCAGAGCTGCCGTGGTCCCCAGGTCTCGCGCCGACGCGGAAGGGCGTGACGACGTGAACGCCACCGCGGAAAGGGTGCACGTCGTCGAGGCGGGGATCGCGGAGACGCGCGCGAAGCTCGACGCGGCGGAGCTCGAGTTGCAGGCGGCCGAGGCGAAGCTCGTCGATCTCGACGACATGCGTGCCGGCGCGGTCGCGGGCGACCTGGACCCTGACGAGGTCGAGGCGCACGCGGCGGAGTGCGAGACGAAGCGCGGCGAGGCGGCGGCGACGATCAAGCGGATGCGCGGGACACTGGCGGCGCTCGAGCCGAAGCTCGCAGACGCACGCCAGCAGGTCGCCGACGACGATCTCGATGCGGTCACCGGCGAGCTCGCGGAGGCGTCGAAGGCCGCGGCAGCACTCGCCGGCCGCCAGTTCGCCGGCGTCCTCGAGGCTGCCGTGAAGCAGGCGGTCAAGCTGCTTGAGGCGCGCGCCGCCGTCACCGAACTCGAAGAGCAGGTGACGCGTGCCGCACGCCTCGCCGGCCACGAAGGAAGGTTCCCGGGCGACGCTCCGATCTACGAGAGGTTCACGGTAAAGGCACTTGCCGACGAGACCGATTGGCGTCCGGCCGGCTGGGAGCGCCTAACGGTGCTACTGCAGGCAGGCCCGTCGACGCCGGTCTCGGACGCCGAAGCTCGACTGCATCGCGACGATCACGAGCTAGCCAACCGTGACCGCGTCCTCATCCGCGAGGCCGCGCTCGAGACTCTCCAGACGCCGCGTCTCCGCGTCGACGAGCCGTTCGACGACGTGATCGACCGGGTGCTCGAAGAGCATGGTCTGGAAGATCGGCGAGCCGACATCGTCGCCGTGCGCGAGGCGCTGGTCTTGGACCATCTCGCCGCGGTCGAGCTTGACTTCGAGCGCAGCGAAGCGAGCTTCCAGGCGGCCGCCGCCAGCGGCGGTGTGGAGGTGTTCGGCGCGTCCCCGCCGACGCGGGTGCTCGACGAGTTCGAGATCTTGTGGCGGCGGCAGAACGGGATACGCGTGGTGCTCGACGGTGACGTCGGCAGTCTCGAGGAGACCGGAGTCGTGACGTTGTGAACGCGCTTGCGGCCGCGCCGGGAACGCTCATGCTCGCCGAGACGAGGGAGTCGTGAGCGTAAAGACGCAGTCGGCAGGAGGTGGTGGAGCGGCTGCGACAGCGGCCCCCGTCTTCGCGAGCCGACCCGTGTCCGGTCATCTGCTGTTGATGGCGATCTGCGGCGCAGAAGCCGACCCTTCCTACTCGACACCCTCGGGTTGGACGAAGTTGCCGACGATCGCTCGTTCTACGAATGTGTCCGGGGCGCTCTACTGGCGAGTTGCGGATGGCACAGAGCACAACACCGCTGACGCGAATGGGCCGACCGCGACAATCACTTGGACAACCTCGATCGGGTTCGCTTGGGTTGTCGAGGAGTGGGCTGTTGCTGTGGCGACCGAAGAATCGGCGATCCGTGGCAGCACGTCCGCGTTCAGCTCAACACCTCATTCGACGATGGGCGGGTCACTCGCGCACGCCATCGAGTTCGCGATCCTCTTCGCCGTCTCTGACAGCTTCACGAACGACGCGCGCACCAGCTACCTGGACGGCTTCACGGAAGCTGACGCGCAGAGCCGCGCCGCCGGGACGCTGCCGATGATCGTGATCGCGCAGAAGGACACGACCGTCGCGACCGCCCCCGCGCCGGGTTTCACGCTACCCGGAAGCTTCAACTGGGCCGCGCAAGCGATCGCGTTCACGCTCGCCGGCGGCACCACGAACCCGAAGACGCTCTCCGCAACCCAGGCGCAGGCGACGACCGTCCCGAAGCAGGCCAAGAAGACCCTCACCGTGTGACGAAAAAGGAGCGACGACATGATCGAGCTGACCACAACCCGGAACGACGACGACAGCGATTACTACGTCCGAATCGCCTGCCCGTGCTTGCACCTGTACCAGCCGGACACCCTTCTGCAGCTGAACTTCGCCGAGCTCAGCGTGCCGGAGCTCGCGGCCATAACGGAGAGCGCGTGGAGGCCGATCCTCGAAGCGTTCAGGCTCGAGCATCCGTCGGGCCTCGTCTGCCCCGAGTGCGGTGAGACGTCGACGCTCGACGAGCCGCCGTTCTTGATTTGGACGAACCCGCAGTTCGACCGCACGAAGGAGACCGTCAATGGCTAACGACTGCACACCGATCTTCGAGCCAGGCCACCGTGTCACCGGCCACGCGTCGGTCGCGGTAACCGGGAAATGCTTCTGCGCCATCACCGCCGACTCGCAGGCCGGCTTCGGCCTTTCAGGCCTCACCCCCGACCCGCTCCCCGTAGGTCCCATCGGCGGCGACATCGTCGTCGGCGCACCCACCGCGGCCGCGAAAGGGTTCGGTGTCGCCGCCTATGACGCCCCGGCAGGCGGCAAGGTCACCATCCTCCGGAGCGGGATCGTCCCGGTCACGGCGTCCGCGGCGGCCATCACGGCCGGCCAGGAGGTCGAGATCGCCGACACCACCGGCCACGTCAAGACGCTCGCCTCAGGTGTCGCGGTCGGGCGTGCGGTGGCGTCGTGCCTCGCAAGCGCCGACTGCCCAATCGCCCTCTACTAGCCAAGGAGAAAACGAAAAATCATGACCACAGCAGAGAGTCAGCCGTGACGTCGTCGCAGCTCGCCAACGGGTCGGAGCTCGAGCCCGGCTGGGACACGCACTCGTTCACGTATGACGGCCCGGTCGGTCTGATCTTGTGCACGACGAGCGACGGGGAGCGGTTCACCATCCACGCGGAAGCGCCCGCCGTCCGCGAGATCGAGGTCGCCGTTGTCACTGGCCGGCCTCTATCTCGTCTTCAGTTTCGGTGGCTGAATCGTGCGATCAACCGGCCGCGGAGCGTCCGTCGCGGCTGGCCCGAGGACTGGAAGGAAGGTGACGAACAGTGAGTACCAACGACGAGTGGCTCACTGCCAGGCTCCGACTGATCGGTGCGCGCCAGTTCATGGTGGAAACCATGGCGGCCGCGAAGTCGGTTCAGGGCTTCGGTGTCGCGGCTCAGGAGACGGCGGCGAAGACGAAGCTGTCGAACATCGAGATGCGCGCGATGCAGCAGGGCATGTACTCGCTGCGCCGGTACGCGTTCTACGGGACGACCGCGATCCTCGCATTCGGGGCCGCCACGTTGAAGCTCGGCTTCACCTTCGACGAAGCCAGGATGCAGGGTACACAGGCCTTCACAGCCCTGCTCGGTGGCGCGGCCGCTGCCGGCCGCGAGATGCAGACGCTGACGGGGCTCACCCACGAGACGGGGGTGCAGCTGACGACGCTGACCAGCGCGGCCGAGCAGATGCAGGGATTCGGTTTCAGTATCCGCCAGGTCAACACCGACCTCGCCGCGCTCGCGAACTATGCGGAGCGGTCCGGCCGCGGCGCGTCGGGCCTCTCGTCGCTCGTGGAGGTGTTCGACCGGATCCGGCAGTCCGGGAAGCTCACCAGCCTCGACCTGCGGACGCTCAACACGCAAGGGATCTCGGGCCTGCAGATCCTCACGAAGCAGCTCGGCCTCACACAGGGACAAGCGCTCGCGCTGCAGAAGGGAAAGCTGATCGTGCCGGCGCAGTTCGCGCTTCCGGCGCTCGCCGCGGGGATCGGTGCGCGCGCGTCCGCGCTCGGGCCGAACCTCTCACAGGAGGTCGGGATCGCCCACTCGTGGCTGTCGTCGATCCTCGGCGGCAGCGAGGGCGGCATCTTCTCGTTCGCGACCCAGGGCCTGCAGCAGCTGAACGCCGCGTTCAAGGCGCAGTCGAAGGGCGGCAGCTTCCTCTCCACCCTCGACCCGTCCGGCACGCTGATCCTCGGCTGGCATCTGTTGACCGCGGCCGTCAAGGGTCTGATCGCGCCCCTTGTGTTCATCGGGAAGATCGTGACGACGCTCGGTGAACTGTTCCCGCCACTCGGCACCGTGCTCAGGTTCGCCGCCAAACAGACGTGGCTTCTCGAGGGCGCCATGATCGCGCTCTCAACCTGGTACACGCTCACCCGCGGCACGATGCTGCTCTTCGCGGCCGGGCAACTGGTCTGGAACGGCGTCATGTACGGCGGCCTGACCGTGATGCGCCTCTTCGCGCTCTACGAGGCCATCACCACGGCGGGCATGTGGGAGCTGAACTTCGCGATGGACGCCAACCCGATAGGGCTCGTGATCGTCGCGGTCGCCGGCCTCATCGCCGGCACCTACCTGCTCGTCAAGCACTTCAAGGACCTCACCCACTGGGCCCGCGAAGCCTGGGGCTGGCTCTCCCATTTCGTCGGCTGGCTCTTCGGTTCCGGCGACCCCGTCGGGCAGTCGTTCACGCGCACCGGGTCGCGCGGGTCGCAGCGCCCTTCCGCGTCGCTTCCGCGTGGCGTCCAGGTGAAGCCGACCGCAGCCACGAGCCACCCCCTCTCCGGGATGGCGATCCACCTGACCGCCGTCCCCGGCCCGATCAACCTCGACGGGAAGAAGATCGCTGAGAGCACGTTCGAGTGGCAAGGCCGCATCGGGGCCCGCTCCTGATGCACGAGCACGCGTCCGCGATGACGCCCGAGCCGTCGAACGTGGGATCACCGCGGACGCTTCTGGCCGCTTCTCCGCTACCGGCCGCGGTCCTGCGGTGTCGTTCTCTCTGCTCGGCTCCGGCGCCCGTGAACTGGCCTGTGCAGGCCTGTGAAGGGCGGCCGTGATCGCTTCTCTCGGCCGCGACGCACTCGTGCGACCGTTTCCCCGAATCTCACCCATCGTGGCGCGCCGTCCCGCTTCTACACCGTTCTACAGGGGCGTGCGTGAGCGGCCGAGGAGCTGCTCGACGGTTCAGTCCTGCTTGGGCGGTCGGCCTTCCTGGAGCGGCAGGGTCTTCTTTCCCCACGCCTTGACCTTGTCGCGGTCCCAGACGCGCATACGGGCGAGCTGGCGCGGCTTGGGGAAACCCTTGCGGTGCGTGTGCTTCGCGGCCGCGGACTTGCTGCAGCCGAGCAGCGTGGCAACCTCGGAGAGTCCGATTTCGGGCGACACGGCTGGTGACGCTACCAGCGGCGCCGGTCGAGAATCGTGCTCCTCGGGGCTTGCCTCCATCCACGATCAACTATACACTCCGAGTCCTTAGTTGTCTAAATGGAGGAGGCACGATGCCCGTGAACGGAGCAGCTGCATCCGAGACGACGTTCTCGCCGCCCGAGAGCGTCACCATCCCAGGCGAGATCGCGCTCGAGGCTCTCGCTCTGCTCGACGCGTACGCCGAAGCCGCGGCCGAGTTCCGGCTCGACGGCGAGCCCGAGCCGTTCTTCGTGATCGAGGAGACGGTTTTCAACTCGTTGACGGACGCGTTGGGGCGCAAGCGCGGAGACGACCTCGCTGGCCCGCTGTGGGACGCGATGAAAGAGCGCAGCTCCGTACTCGAGGACCAGATCCGGAGCAACTTCGACGGGCCAGCCCTCGGAGCGATCGCCGCAACCAAGATGGCGCACGACATCGTCGAAGTGAAGACACGCCTCGAGTACGTCGGGAGCTCCCGCGTCCGGATGGCCTCGTGATGACGGCCGCAACTGCAACCGAAGAGCGGACAAAGTTGATCGACCGGTGGGTCCATTACGACGCGGTCGAGGTGTTTGTGCAGGCGCTCTGCAACCTCGACGCCGACAACGACGAGGAGGCGTTCCCGATGTCGACTCTGGACGGGGAAGTCGGGGAGGTCGACCTCGGCGCCGCCAAGTTGGGCGACGAACTGTGGCCGACCGAGGGCGATTACAACTCCGCAACCGGCCCCCGCCGGAGCAGCGCGGCTGTGGCTCGCGTGTTCGCGTTGCTCGCGACTGACAAGGGCCGCGACTACTGCGCGACGCAGGCGGCGTATTACGCGAAGCTCGCAGCGGACGGCTCCTGATGGCTGCCGCTTACGAAGTAGTCGAGGGCTCGCGGCTCGCTGAAGCGTGGCTTGCTCTGTACGAGATCGAGGCCAAGCTCGGTCACATCGAGGCCGACCGGCCGAAGCTGGAGCTCGTCGTCGACAACACGCGGAAGGTGACGTGATGCTGAGAAAGCCGCATCTGTTCGACCTGACCCGCGAGCACGAGCTCACAGAGGACGAGCAGGTCTCCCGGGCGAAGCAGCGCGCCGCATCCGGGGGACCGCGCTCGCCGTCGTCGACGGTCGCGGAGACGTCGAGCCGGCCGACTGTGACGCGTGTCGCGGCCGGCGGCCTGCTGGGCGGCCCGATAGGCGCACTCATGGGGTTCGCGTGGCGCAAGAAGAGGAAGGCGGAGTGATGGCCGACGCCGCCAACGAAGAGGGCCTGGTCGGGCGGCTGACCATCGGGCCCCCGCGCGCCACGCAGCCGGCGAAGTCGAAACGGGTGACGCCGGGCATCCGCACGCGTCACGGTCGCGGCTGCCGGTCGCGCGGCGGCGGCGGCTGCAACTGCGAGCCGGCGTTTGAGGCGTGGGTGTGGTCGGTCCGCGACGGCCGAAAGCTCTACCGGTCGTTCCCGACGCATGCGGCGGCGAAGAGCTGGCGTAGCGACGCGTCGAGCGCGGTGCGCAAGGGTACGATGGCGGCGCCGAATAGGCAGACCGTCGAGCAGGCGGCGCGCGACTGGCTTGCAGGTGCGAAGGCGGGGGAGATCCTGAAGCTCGACGGTGGCCGCTACAAGCCGTCCGTGCTGCGCACGTACGAGTCGGATCTCGACCGGTACGTGCTCCCGCTGATCGGCGGGATGCGGCTATCGAGCTTGCAGCGGCGCGACGTGCAGCGTGTCGTCGATCGTCTCGTCGGGCTCGGTCTTTCGGGTTCACGTGTGCGTGGAGCGGTGATGTCGCTGCGCGCGATCTGCCGGCGGGCGATCCGCAACGACGAGCTGATGGTGAACCCGACCGCGAACCTCGAGCTGCCGGCGGCGAATGGCACGCGTGATCGTGTGGCGTCAGACGAGGAGCGTGAGGTGCTGCTCGACTCGCTGCCTGAAGAGGAGCAGGCGTTGTGGGCGACCGCGTTCTACGCCGGTCTCCGCCGCGGGGAGCTTCGCGGGCTCCGCGACGAGGACGTCGATCTCGAGCGCAACGTGATCCACGTCCGCCACGGCTGGGACGACGTCGAGGGAGAGATCGACCCGAAGAGCAAGAAGGGCGCCCGCGACGTTCCGGTCGCGGCCGTGCTTCGCCGCTACCTGCTCGAGCAGCGCGCTCGGACCGGACGGCGGGGGAGCGATCTCTTCTTCGGGCGCACGGCATCAGCGGCGTTTACGCCGTCGACCGTGCGCAAGCACGCGCTCGGTGCGTGGGCGGCCGCCGCGGTCGGCGCGTTCTTCCGCCGCGAGCCGCTCCAGGCGGAGCTCGAGCCGATCGGGCTGCACGAGTGCCGTCACACCTACGTCTCTTGGATGCACGAGGTCGGCTTCTCGCTTGAGCGGATCGGCGACTACGTCGGCCACAGCTCGGCATACATGACCGACCGCTACAGGCACCTCCGCGACGGGCATCAGAAAGAAGCCGTCGACATCATCGACGCATACCTTGCCGAGCGGCCGAGGCGTACTCATCGTGCATCGTCTGGCGGTTCAATCGCTTGAACGCTGACGTGCGGGCTGGGAGAGTTCGGGATGGTGGCGGAGAGGCGCTCAGCGTTTAGCAGCCCGTGGTCGCCGGAAGGGCGCAGCCACTGTGTTCGAACCGCCGCGGCTGACCGATAATGTGGAGGGTTTGGCGAAATAACAGGCTCCATCCCTCTTTGGGGGATGGCCTGGATGGCATCGGAGGCCGATGCTTAGTGTCAACAGGGGTTCGGGATGGCTCCCTGTTAGTCCGCGGCTCGGGTTAGGTCGGGAAACCCCGAACGAATTTCTCGCCACACGCTCGCCAAGCGCCCAAGAGCCTTCTGAACGGCCCCAGCCTGCCGCCGGGGCCGTTCCCTTTTCCGCGAAGGCAAGGCGCGCGCCACTGGGGCACGCGCTGGGGCGCAGCCCCACCTGGCGGCCGTGCAGCCGCCTGGTTGAGCGGAATCGGCGGCTTGCGCACCGGGCTTCCCAAGCCAGGTGTCGCGGGTTCGAATCCCGTCGTCCGCTCTCATGATTTGCCTGGGATCCTTGGCGGGCCGCGAACGCCGAGGGCCGGCCAGAGCCGGCCCTCGGGTGCTCCAGACGAGCGGCTTGAAGCGTCAGACGAGCGCCTTGAAGAAGACGTCGACCTTCTGAACCGGGAATGTCTCGGTCTTCAGGACCTCGAGTCCGCCGATCTTCGCGAGTGCGCGGAACGCGGCCGCGTTGTCCGGATACTGGGCCAGCGCGAGGAAGTCCCACGGCCCCATCACCGCGTACGTCTCCTCGAGGATTCCACCCTCCTCTTTGATGATCTGGCCGAACTTCTCCAGATACTCGGGAGTCTTCTCGAGGGTCTCGCGGCCCTCCTGCGTGAGCTGAATCAGCCCGACATACGTGAACATGGTTCACCTCCCTTCGTGCTTCTTGCTCACCCGAAGGGAGCACCAAAGCATCCGGGAAACCACCGATTTGAGACCCGACTGACTGCCGAGCACGGTGGCGTCAGCGAGGCCAAGCCGCTGCGAGACGAGCTCGCGTCGCGATCAGGTGCTCGGGAATCACCTTGACGTCGCCGAGCACCGGCATGAAGTTCGTGTCGCCGCTCCAGCGCGGCACCACGTGCAGGTGCCCGTGGTCGGGGATACCCGCGCCGGCGATGCGCCCGATGTTCCAGCCGAGGTTGAAGCCCTCCGGCTTGTAGACCGAACGAAGCGCGCCGAGCCCGTGCGCACCGAGCCGGTGGATCTCGAGTATCTCGGCGTCGTCGAGGTCGTCGAAGTTGAGCCCGTGCCGGTACGGCGCGACGAGCAGGTGGCCCGACGAGTACGGGAACTTGTTCAGCAGCACGAACGCGCGCTCGCCGCGGTACACGACGAGCTGTTCTTCATCGTCGCCGTCGGCAGCCCGGCAGAAGACGCAGCCATCCTGCTCGTCCGCTCCCTGGACGTATTCGAGGCGCCACGGCGCCCACAGCCGCTCCATCGCGCGAGCGTAGAGGATCCCCTCAGGCGTTGCCGGTCAGCGTGACCACGAGCAGGACGAGCGAAAGCGCTGATGTCGCCGCGACCGTCGCGCCGGCGAGGAGGTCGAAAACAGGGCCGTTGCGATAGCTGCCCATCAACTCGCGATTTCGTGCGAGTCGCCACACGAAGAAGAGAGTCACCGGCAGCAGGGCGCCGTTCACCACCTGCACGAGCACGAGAAGCTTGATCACGGGGACGCCCGGGATCATCGCGACCGCGGCGCTGATCCCGATGAGCACAGTGATCACCGCGACGAAGACCGGCGCTTCGCGCGGCCGCCGGGAGATCCCCTTCTCGAACCCGAACGTTTCGGCGATCACGTAGGCCGCGGTCACCGGCAGGATCGCCGCGGCGAGCAGGCTCGCACCGAGCAGGCCCACGGCGAAGAGCGCCTCGGCGAATCGGCCGGCCAAGGGAGCGAGCGCCCGCGCAGCGTCGGCGGCGCTCGAGACGGTGCGCTCGCCGTGGACATACAGCGTCGCGCCGGTGGCGATGATGATGAAGCACGCGATCAGGTTCGCGAAGATCGACGCCGAGACCACCTCGGCGCGCTCAGCCGGGATGTCCTCGGGTCCGAGCCCGCGTTCGACGACAGCCGACTGCAGATAGAGCTGCATGAACGGCGTGATCGTCGTTCCCGCCGTCGCGACGAACAGGAGGAGATACGGCGAGTTGAACTGGATATGCGGAACGACGACCGCCTTTCCGACGGCGCTCCAGTCGGGGTGCGCGAGAATCGCTGCAAGCGGATAGGCGAAGAACGGGATCGTCATTGCGATGAACACGCGCTGGGCGATCTTGTACGTGCCGCGCACGACGAGCAGCCAGATGACAACTGCGGCCACGGGAACCGACACTTGCGCGGGAACGTGCGCCAGGCCGATCGCGGCGGAGATGCCTACGAACTCCGAGATACAGATGCCAAGGTTCGCAAGGAGAACGGAAACCGTCGACAGGATCGACCAGCGGGGCCCGTAGTGCTCCCGAATCAACTCGGCCAGGCCCTTGCCAGTCACCGCGCCCATACGCGCCGCCATCTCCTGGACGACGACGAGGCTGACGGTGATCAGCACCATCATCCAGAGCAGGTCGTAGCCGTACTTCGCGCCGACCGATGCGTATGTCGCGACGCCGCCCGCATCGTTGCCCGCGTTCGCGGCGACGAGGCCCGGCCCGAGCACGCCGAAGACGGCGAGCATCCGGATCGACGCCTGGTTTCGCAGGCCGAGGCGACCGATGAAACGGGTCATCGTCCGCTCAGCCGCCGCCGAGGATGTTGAAGCGGCGGCGCCAGCTCTCGGGCAGAACGAGCTCGAGAACGTCGTCGACCGTGACGATCCCGAGCAGGGTCTCGCCGGCGTCAACCACCGGAACGACGGTGAGATCGAAGTCGGTCATGAGGCGCGCGACCTCCTCCAGGTCAGCATCCGGTGAGACCCGTTGCACCGAGCGCACTACTTCCACGAGATGCGTGCCGGGCTCAGCACGGAGGAGATCGGCGAGTGGCACTCCGCCTTGTAGGCGGCCGCGCGCAGTCAGCGCAAACACCCAGGACACTCCGTCGGCGTGCACCTTCGACTGCTGCACCCGCTCGAGCGCTTCCTCGCGCGTCGCCTCGGCGTGCAGGCAGACGAACTCGGGGCTCATCAAACCGCCCGCCGTCGCAGGGTCGTAACCGAGCAGCGTGCGCACGCGCCGAGCTTGCACGGGCGACAGCAGGGCGACGACGTCCTCGCGCCGCTCCTCCGGCAGCTGGAGGACGAGGTCGGCGGCATCGTCGACCTCCATCCGGCCGAGCAGCTGGGCGATCTCCGCGTCGCTGCGGTCCTCGACGAACTCGAGCTGGTGTTTGTCTTCGAGCTCCTCGAAGAGATCCGCCTCGAGCTCCGGGTCGGTGCGCACCGCTTCGATGATCTCCTCTCCCTCTCGATGCGACGCGGCTTCGACCAGATCCGCCAGCTGTGCGGGGTGGAGGCGGGCGAGCTTCGGGTGCGGCACCCTGAGCCGCACGGTCGGGACGTGCCCCGTGAATGGCTCGATCGAGGCCCAGTCGAGGAATTCGCCGGCCGCGATGCGCTCCGCGAAGGCGTGCGGGAGGAGCCGGCGGACGAGGCCGCGGAAGCTGACGTCGACGCCGACGACGCGGTACCACCCGTCGAGCCGGACAAGCTCGATCTCGTTGGCGCGGACGAGACGGGCGCCGTCGATGTTGATCAACTGGCGGTCGAGCACGTCTTTACGGAGCAGCACTTCGCCGGCGCGTCGCCGAAAGTGCTGCAGGTCGATGCGCTCCTCGCGCAGCATGACGCGGCCCTCGGCGATCTCGGCGATTGAAGCCCACGGGACGAAGACCTGCCGGCCTGCGACTGTGGCGACGACCCCGCTCACCGGCGGGTACTCCTCGCCCTCGAGCCGGACGATCAGATCGTCGACGCGGCCGACGCGCTCGCCCGCGTCGTCGAGCAGCGCGCCGCCGACGACGAGCGAGAGGTGCAGCACGTGCGGTGTGGACGGCGCGAGCGTGGCCATCGATACCCCTCCTTGCTCATACGACGTCGAGCTCGCCCGCGTCGAGGCGGCCTACGGACGCGTTGTAGACGGGGAAGAGCTCTTCGGATTGGAGCTCAGCGAGCCGCGGGCGCTGTGCGACATCGACGGCGCGCGGCGGCGGCCCGGCACGGCGTGTGCGGATGCGGGGCAGGCTCGGCACTTGTACTGAGGGGGTCGATGGTCGACAACACGGGCATGTTGGCAGTCTACCCCGGAGAACCCCCCTGCCACTCCTCGATGCGCCCGGCAGGATTCGAACCTGCGACCTCGCGCTCCGGAGGCGCGCGCTCTATCCCCTGAGCTACGGGCGCAGGGAAGGCCAGTGTAGCCTCACCCGCGTGCACGCTGAGGCGCGGATCGTGACGTTGAAGCTCGCGGAGACGTTCGTCATCTCGCGCAGCGCCCGCGACGAAGAAGAGGTCGTGCAGCTCACGTTGACCTGCAGCGGCGTCCACGGGCACGGCGAGGCAGCCCCGGTCGACCGCTACGACGAATCGCCGCAATCGGCGCTCGCGTATATCGAAGAGCATGCGGAAGCGCTCGGCGATGACCCGTTCGCACTCGAGGAAATCATGGAACGCCTACCTCCGCGGGAGTTCGCTGCCCGGGCGGCGTTCGACATCGCGCTGCACGACCTGCAGGGCAAGCTGCTCGGCCGGCCCGTGTACCAGCTGCTTGGCCTCCGCCGCGCGGGGCCGCCGACGACATGGACGATCTGGCTCGGCGATCCGGACGACATGGCGCGGCGTGCCGAGAAAGTCGACCCGCGTTTCAAGCGTTTGAAGCTGAAGCTCGGCGGTCGAGATGGTCTCGACATCGAGCGCGTGCGTGCCGTACGTGGTGCGACCGGTTTGCCGATGCAGGTCGACGTCAACGAGGGCTGGGAGACGGCGGAGGCGCTCGACAATCTGCAGCAGCTCGCGCCGTTCGACGTCCAGTATTGCGAGCAGCCGCTCGCCGCCGACGCAATGCTCGGCAACGAGCAGCTGAAGCGCGAGTCTCCGATTCCGATCTACGTCGACGAGAACTGCCACACGCTCGGGGACGTCGCCGAGTGTGCGCATTTCGCACACGGCATCAACGTCAAGCTCGCGAAGTCCGGCGGCATCCGCGAAGGGGTGCGCATGGTGCACGCTGCCCGCGCGCTCGGGCTCGGGTGCATGCTCGGTTGCATGATCGAGTCCGGCATCGGCATCGCCGCCGGAGCGCACATCGCGAGCTTGTTCGACCACATCGATCTCGACGGCAACATCTTGATCGCACGCGACCCGTTTCCTGGAGTGGAGTTCGTCGACGGCGTACAGATGCCGTCCGAGCTGCCGGGTCTCGGGGTCGCGGCTGCATGACCGACGTTCGGTATTTGCTGCTCGCCGAGGGCTTCAGCGCCGATCCGCACTACGGGAAGACCGCGCGCGGCGTGCTCCGGTACCGGCGTGACGACGTGGTCGCCATCCTCGACTCGACGCGTGCCGGCGAGGTCGATGACGGTGTGCCGGTCGTCGGGAGCGTCAACGATGCACTGTGCTTCAACCCGACCACCGCGCTCGTCGGCGTCGCGACGCAGGGTGGACGCTTCCCGCCCGAGTGGATCGAGATCCTCAAGAGTTGCATCGCCAAGGGGCTCGACATCGAGAACGGCCTCCACGTCTTCCTCGCCGACGATCCCCTGCTTGCGGAGCTGGCCGCCCGCTACAAGGTCGAGCTGCGCGACCTGCGCCGCCCGCCGTCCGATCTCTCGACGGCGACAGGGGCGAACCTCCAGGTGCCCGGGACGATCGTGCTCACGGTCGGGTCCGACTGCGCGATCGGCAAGATGACGGTCTCGCTCGAGCTCGACCGGGAGGCGCGCTCGCGCGGCCTGCGCTCGATCTTCGTTCCGACCGGACAGACCGGAATCGCGATCGCCGGCTGGGGCATCGCGGTCGACGCAGTCGTCTCCGACTTCATCGCGGGCGCGGCCGAGCGGCTCGTCGTCGAGGGGAGCGAACGTGGGGGCGAGCTCCTCTGGGTCGAGGGACAGGGCGCGATCCTCCACCCGGTGTACTCGGGCGTCACGCTCGGGCTCTACCACGGCAGCGTCCCGCACCTGCTCGTCCTCTGCCACGAGGCGGGCGCGACCGAGATCGAGGGCGCAGGCGGCGGCCCCCACCCGATCCCACCCCTTCGCGAGCTCGTCGAGCTCCACGAGCGGCTCGCGCTGCCCGTCCGGCCGGCGAAGGTGGTCGCGGTGGCGCTGAACACACGCCGGCTCTCGGAGGACGACGCTCGGGCTGCGCTGGCGGCTGCGACGGCCGAAACGGGTCTCCCGGCGGACGATCCGGTCCGGTTTGGGGCCGCCCGGCTCGTAAACGCTGTACTCGGCATGGGATAACCCTGAAGGGGGGTTGCTCAAAAGAACCTGCCCGGCTTTCCTGTCAAGGGCGGGGGCTTCTGCGGTCGACCGAAGGGACAAGGGCGTTGAACAGATTTGTGGCGGCAGTCATCGGCGCGCTCGCGCTCGTGAACGCAGGCGCAGCAGCTGCCGGGCCGCAGATTGGCTTCGCGGAGGACGCGACGAAGTACGCCGACGACGGCGGCGCCATGCTCTTCACGGAGATGAACAAGCTTCAGACGACGACGAATCGCGTCGCCGTCTTCTGGAACGCCGACGCGCCGGCGACGATCCAGGACCAGAGCTTCCTCGATCGCATGGTCCCGGTCGCGCAGGTGCACCACATCCAGGTCGTGTTCGCGATCTACCCGCTGAGGCCGACGCAGGCGCCGACGAACCCGGCTGCCGCCGACTCCTTCTGTGACTACGCGGTCAAGGTGATGCAGCGCTATCCGTACGTGCGGAAGGTGATCATCGGCAACGAGCCGAACCAGCCGAGGTTCTGGCAGCCGATCTGGAGCGGAAGCCAGCCCGCGTCGCCCGCGGCGATGGAGGTTGTGCTCGCGAGTTGCTACGACAAGCTGAAGGCGTTCGACCCGACGCTCGACGTGATCGGCGTCGGCCTTTCCCCGCGCGGCAACGACGATCCGAACGCAGCGAGCAACTCGTCCATCTCCCCGGTGCGCTGGATCAAGGCGCTCGGCGACGCGTATCGCTCGAGCGGCCGCCAGAAGCCGCTCTTCGACGAGTGGTCGTGGCACTGCTACCCGAACGTGAACACCGACGAGGTCGAGACCGGCTATGCGTGGCCGAACACCGGCTGCGTGAACGCGGCCCGCGTGAAGCTCGCCCTCTGGGATGCCTTCAGCGGCACCGCGCAGCCCACGCTTCCGGGTTATCCAGTCGACACGAAGGGCGCGACGATCTACGGGAACACGTCGCGGATGTTCATCGACGAGACCGGCTGGCAGGTCGACACGACGGGACTCCCCGGCTACTTCAACAGTGAGAACGTCCCGACGATCAGCGAGGCCAAGCAGGCCGAGGACTACGAGAAGCTCGTCCACCTCGCGAACTGCGAGCCGACGCTGACCGCCTTCGACATCTTCCACGAGATCGACGAGGCCGACCGCGGCGGTTTCCAGAGCGGCGTACTACGCGCCGACTTCAGCGAGCGCCCGTCGGCTCTCTCGCTGCCGAACTCCGTCCAGCACGCGATCCAATCCGACAACGGCTCGTGCTCCGGCGGCGTCTGGCAGACGCTGGGCAACTTCCTCTACTCCACGAGCGCCGTCGTTCCGAACTACAAGGCGTTCCCGTACCAGGCTCCGCAGCCCTTCGCAGCTACGACGGTAAGCGGTGGCGGCAGGTACGTCGCGCTCTCAGCCGGCGAGGGCTTCTCGTATGCGATCACCTTCAAGAACGGCAGTCAGACGGCGAACGCGAACGGCGTCGCGCCGCGGATGACCGCGACGGTCAAGATCCCGACCGGCTTCGGCGCCGGCACGGCGACGATCGTCCTCAAGGCGGAGATGAACGCGGCGCGCATGAGCACGGTCACGCTGAGCCTCGGTGGAGGTGCCCAGACCGGCAAGAAGGTGCTGAAGCCGAAACCGAAGAAGCAGAAAAAGCATTAGCCCCTGAGTCGGATCACCCGAAAGGGTCAAAGGACGGACGGGTGAGTTCCCTAAAGAGACGCCCGGCTGCGGCCGATCTCGGCACGACCAGGTCGTCACTTCAGAGGGGGCATCATGAAGGTTCTTGCCGGTCTCGCGCTTGTCTGCGCGCTCTTCGTTCCCGCCGCGGGCGTCGGCGCTGCAACGGGCGGCAGCGGGAATGCCGCAGCGGTTCCGCCGATCAACTGGGGCGTCGCCGACGACGCTTCGAAGTACGCCGACGATGGCGGCTCGTGGTTCTACGGCGAGCTGGCGGGCGCGAGCCTCACCCAGAACCGCTGGACGCTGGCCTTCGATCCGAGCAACCCGACCGCGATCGACGAGCTCCCGTTCATCGAGCGCGCCGCGCCGAAGGCGCAGGCCGCCGGCGTGCGCATCCTGCTCTCGCTCTACTCGTTGAGGGGCTCCGCGCACGACCCGAATGCGTTCTGCGCCTGGGCCCAGCTCGTTGCGAAGACGGTCAGCCAGTGGGGGATCCATGACTACATCGTCTGGAACGAGCCGAACACGCGTCTGTACTGGTCGCCGCAGAAGGATGCGAGCGGCAGGGACGTGGCCGGCCCCCAGTATGAGGCGCTGCTCGCGAAGTGCTACGACGCGCTCCACGCGGCCGACCCGGCTGCGAACGTGATCGCCATGGGCCTGTCGCCTCGTGCCTCGACGAACACGTCGAACGAGCCGCTTGTCTTCCTGCGCGACGTCGGCAAGGCATACAGGGCCTCAGGGCGGACGACGCCGATCATGGACGAGCTGTCGGTGCATCCGTATCCGAACCCGAGCAGCCCGACCGATGGGCCCGACGTCGGCTACCCCAATCCGGACCGCTTCGGCGTGCCGAATCTCGACCGCGTCAAGCAGGCCGTCTACGACGCTTTCAACGGCACCGGGCAGCCGACGACGCTCAACGGGCTGACGTTCGTGGTCGACGAGATCGGCTGGCAGACCAACACGACCGGGATGGCCCAGTACGTCAACGCCGAGAACGTCAAGGTGATCAGCGAACAGAAGCAGGCGGACTACCTGAAGACACTGGTCACGAAGTACTTCGCGTGCGATCCGACGGTCGTCAGCGTCCAGCTCTTCCTGCTCATCGATGAGAAGTACCGCAACGGCCGCGACGAGAACGGCAAGTACATGGGCGGCGGCTGGCAGAGCGGCCTGCTGACGGCGGGCGGCGAAGGAGTCTCCCAGCCGAAGCTCGCGTACGCGCAGACCGCGCCGCTCTTTGCCGAAGGACGAGCAGCGTGTGCCGGGCCGATGATCTCCTGGGCGCCAACGAAGGCGAAGAAAGCTGTGACGAAGCTCGTGAAGAAGTCGAGGCGCAAGCTCAAGCAGTAGTGGCTCGGGGAGTCGCAGGGCTCCCCGAGATCCACCCTTGACACGAACGTCTGTTCGCTCTAGTATGGCGAACACATGTTCGGGAAGTTCCTCCTCATCCTCCTCCTAGCGGCCTTCGCGGTCGGCCTGGTGGCCCGCACGTCGCACGGCGCGGGCCCCGAGCGGGCGTACGTCGTGAAGCCGACCGACACCCTCTGGGCGATCGCCGCCCGCACCTACGCCGGCGACGTCCGTGAGGGTGTCTGGAAGCTCGAGCAGCGGAACCATCTCGCGTCCGCGACGATCTCCCCAGGTCAGCATCTGATCCTGCCGGCGGGCTAGGCAGTCTCCGGGATCGGAGTCCCGGAGACGTAGATCTTCTCGCCGCGGAAGAGCCGACGCTCCTGGTCCCAGGGAAACCAGATGACGACCTTCCACTCGAGGCGCTCGCCGGTGGGTTGGGAGCCAAGCCAGTCGGCGGCGTGCGTTGCCGAGACCTCGGCTTCCTCGCAGACGCCCTGCGGGCCGATCACGATGTCCGTCAAGTCGAAGCGGATGTCGGGAAACGCCGTCAAGAGCTCCGTGTAGAAGCGCGCCGCACCCTCGTGTCCCTCCCAGCGGTGGCCGGTCTGGACGAGCTCGTAGACGCAGTCCGGGGTGAGTGTTGAGATGAGGCCCGGAAGGTCGCGCGCGTCCTCGGCGATCGAGTGCGTCTTGTAGAGCTCGCGGATCTCTGTGTACAGCTCCGGCGTGATCTCCCGCCGGTAGACCTCGAGGACTGTCGGATCCGCCACGCGCGGAGCCTACTATCGCCGCGTGGACCTCGATCTCGTCTTCCTCGGCACGTCCGCATCGATGCCGACGGCGCTGCGGGCGCCCGCGGCCATCCTGCTGCGCCGCGGCGGGGAGCGGCTGCTCTTCGACTGCGCTGAGGGCACCCAGCGCCAGCTGCAGCGCTCGACTGTTGGGCTGCCCGATCTCGAGGAGATCTTCCTCACGCACTTTCACGGCGACCATTTCCTCGGGCTGCCGGGGATGCTCAAGACGTTCGCGCTCCGCGGCCGAGACGGCGTGCCGCTCACGGTGTACGGACCGCCGGGGCTGAAGGAGCTCTTCAGGCAGTTGAAGCCGTTCCTCGGACGGCTCCCGTACCCGCTGACGACGGTCGAGCTCGGAACGGGCGAGCAGCTTGCGCGCGGCGAGTACCGGCTCGAGACGTTCGCGCTCGACCATGGCGTCGCCGCGTTCGGCTACACGCTCGTCGAGCACGAGCGGCCGGGGCGCTTCGACGTTGCCGCAGCCGATGCGCTCGGCGTGCCGCCCGGGCCGGAGCGGGGGATGCTCCAGGGCGGCGAGGCCGTCACGCTTGCAGACGGGCGGGTGATCACGCCCGACGCGGTGCTCGGTCCCGCGCGGGCCGGCCGGAAGATCGTGCTCGCAGGCGACACGGCGCCGTCTCCCGCGGTCGAGCAAGCCGCGCACAAGGCGGACCTGCTCGTCCACGAGGCAACGTTCGGCGCGGCGGAGGCCGAGCGCGCACGGGAGACGCTGCACTCGACGGCCGCCGAGGCGGCGGAGGTGGCGAAGCGCGCCGAAGTGCGGTTGCTGGCACTCACGCATCTCTCCACGCGCTACTTCGGCTCCGAGCTCGCCGAGGAGGCACGCGAGGTGTTCGCGGAGACGGTCGTCCCGCGCGATTTCGACGTGATCGAGGTGCCGTTCCCGGAACGCGGCGCGCCTGTGCTCGTCAAGGCGGGAGCACGACCTGTCGCGGTCGTCGGTGACGGCACGAATGGGGCTCCTTCCGTCTAGCCCTCGAGCGGTTGGCGTCCATCCGCCGGGCGCGATACTGTCCCACACGACCCGAACCCCTTTAACCCGGTCCAGCGAGGCCGGAAAGGAGTCGAATGACGACGTACGCCTCCGTACCCCCGATTTCTGCTGCGCCGTGAGCGCAGTGGAGACCTCGGGGAAGATCCTCCTCGATGCCGACGCGCTCTCGCGGACGCTGTCACGCATCGCCCACGAGATCATCGAGGCCAACCCCGACCTCGGCCAGGTTGCGCTCGTTGGCATCCAGACGCGTGGCGTTCCGATCGCGCAGCGGCTCGCACGTCTGATCGAGGAGCGCGCCGGCGAAGCGCCGGAGATCGGCGCGGTCGACATCACCTTCTACCGCGACGACGTGCGCGTCCGCGGCGGTGAGGCGCCGCTGCACGCCCAACCGGTCGTCCGCGAGACGCAGCTCGACTTTCCGCTCGAAGGCCGCACGGTCGTGCTCGTCGACGACGTGCTTTACACCGGCCGCACGATCCGCGCCGCCATCGAGGCGCTCTTCGATTACGGGCGCCCCGCGCGCGTCCAGCTCGCCGTCATCGTCGACCGCGGCCATCGCGAGCTCCCGATCCGGCCGGACTACATCGGCAAGAACCTGCCGACTGCCCGCTCGGAGCGCATCCAGGTGCAGCTCGTCGAGGTCGACGAGATCGATCAGATCCTGCTTGTCCCGAATCCGGAGGAGGGGTCACAGTGAGTTCACGTGGCGTAGGCTCGACGGAGCCACGTAGCAGCGCCGGCGCCGGCTTTGCCGGCGCCGGAGCGAAAACAGTGCATCTCGTCCGCGACGACCTGCGCCCGCCCGGGCCGCCGCCGCGCCGCCACCTGCTCTCGATCGCAGACCTCACGCGCGACGACGTTGAGCGCCTGCTCGGCACCGCGCGCACGTTTGCGTCCTCGCTCGACCGCGAAGTGAAGAAGCTGCCGACGCTGAAGGGCCGGCTCGTCGTGAATCTCTTCTACGAGTCCTCGACGCGTACGTCGTCGAGCTTCGAACTGGCGGCGAAGCGGCTCTCGGCGGACACGCTCACCGTGAAGTCGGTCGGCTCGTCGGTCGACAAGGGCGAGTCGCTGAAGGACACTGCGGTGACGCTCGGGGCCTACGACCCGGACGTGATCGTGATCCGTCACCCGCAGATCGGCGCGCCGCAGTTCGTCGCGGGTGCGACCGTGGCGCACGTCGTGAACGCCGGCGACGGCAAGCATGAGCACCCGACCCAAGCGCTGCTCGATCTCTACACGCTGCAGCAGGAGCTCGGCCGGCTCGAGGGCCTGCACGTAGCGGTCGTCGGCGACGTCCTGCACTCGCGGGTCGCCCGCTCGCTCGTGCAAGCGTTCGCGCTCGTCGGAGTCCGGTGCACGCTCGTCGGTCCGCCCGCTCTGCTGCCGCGCGAGCTTCCGGTCGAGATGACGACCGACATCGACGCGATCCGCGACGCCGACGTCATCTACGTCCTGCGCATGCAGAACGAGCGCATGCTGCCGGGCGCGAACTTCGTTCCGTCGCTCCGCGAGTACGCGGCGCGGTGGGGGATCACGCCGGAGCGCGTTCGCCCAGGCCAGAAGGTGATGCACCCCGGGCCGATGAACCGCGGTGTCGAGATCGACGGCCGCGTTGCCGACTCGGCCGACTCGCTGATCGAGCACCAGGTGCGCTACGGGCTCGTCGTCCGGATGGCCGCGCTCTACGACGTCCTCACCGGAGGCCCGGTCGGCGTCCGCGCTCTCGCTGCGGCTGAGGTCGCGTGATGCTCTGGGCGAGCGAGCAGGAGCGCGCGAACGTCGTCTTCCGCGGCGGGCGCGTGCTCGATCCGGCGGAGGGGATCGATGCACGGCTCGACGTTCGCATCGACGACGGCGTGATCACGGCAATCGCCGAGACCGTCGACGCGAATGAGCATCGGGTCGTCGACGCGACTGGTCTCGTGCTCGCACCCGCGTTCGTCGACCCGCACGTGCATCTGCGCACGCCCGGCCGCGAAGACGAGGAGACGATCGCGAGCGGCAGCGCAGCAGCGGCTGCCGGCGGCTATTGCGCGATCCTCGCGATGCCGAACACCGATCCTGTCGTCGACTCGGCCGCGATCTTCGGCGCGCTGGTCGAGACGGCCAAGCGCGAAGCACGCGTCCCCGTCGGCTTCCTGGCAGCGATCACACGCGGCCAGTCGGGCGAGGAGCTCACGGAGATGGGCGAGCTCGCCGACGCAGGCGCTATCGCGTTCTCCGACGACGGCGTTCCGGTCTCATCCGCCGGGATGATGCGGCGCGCGCTCCAGTACGCGTCGATCACCGGGCGGCCGCTCGCGCTCCACTGCGAAGAGCAGTCGCTGTCGCGCGGCGGCCATGTGCACGAGGGTGTAGTCGCGGCGGAGCTCGGCTTCGCCGCATATCCGTCCGTCGCCGAGTCGGTGATGGTGGAGCGCGATCTCTCGCTCGCCGCGTTCGAGGAACAGCCAATCCACCTGCTGCACCTGTCCGCGGCGGAATCGGTCGCTGCGTTGCGGCGCGCGCGCGAGCACGGTGTGCGCGCGAGCGGCGAGGTCACCCCGCACCATCTCGTCCTCACCGACGACGCCGTGCGCACGCTCGACACGAACGTGAAGATGAGCCCACCGCTCCGCGCAGAGCGTGACCGCGTCGCGCTGCTCGACGCGCTTCGCGACGGGACTATTGAGGCGATCGGCACCGACCACGCGCCGCACGCGCGCCATGAGAAAGACGTGCCGTTCGAGGCTGCGCCCTTCGGCGTGACCGGCCTCGAGACGGCCTTCGCCGTGCTCTACAGCGAGCTCGTCGAGCCGGGTCTCCTGCCGCTGCAGACGCTGCTCGAGCGCTTGTCGTCGGGTCCGGCGCGCATCTTCGGGCTCGAGCGGCCGCGGATCGCCGCCGGCGCGCAGGCGAACGTCGTGCTGCTCGACCTCGCCGGCGTCACGCGGGTGACCGAGAACGGCTTCCAGTCGCGTTCGGCCAACTCGTGGCTGCTCGGGCGTGCGCTCAAGAGCCGCGTCGCGATGACGGTCGCGAACGGCGCGGTAGTGCACGACGAGCGTAGGCTCGACGGAGCTCGAGAAGGAGCGGAGGCGGCGGCTCGGCCGGCGCCGGAGCGGAAATGAGCGCGACCGGGATGCTCGTGCTCGAGGACGGGACGGTCTTTCCGGGCGAGTCGGTCGGCGCGGCGGGCTTCGCGTGCGGTGAGGCCGTCTTCACGACGGCGATGACCGGCTACCAAGAAATCGTCACCGACCCGAGCTTCGCGGAGCAGCTCGTCTGCTTCACGGCGCCGATGGTCGGCAACTACGGCGTTGATCAGGCGCGGTCGGAGTCGGGCCGTCCGCACGCGCGCGCGGTCTTCATGCGGGAGGCCCGCGGTCCCGAGTGGACCGACTGGCTGCTCGAGCGCGGGATCGTCGCCCTCACCGGCCTCGACACGCGGAGCCTCGTGCTGACGCTCCGGGACGCGGGCTCGATGCGCGCGGTGGCCGTATCGGGCGACTGTGCGGTCGACGAAGCGCTCGCGACGGCGCGCTCGCTCGGCGAGATGCGCGGCCGCGCGCTCGTCGCCGCCGTCTCGACGAAGGAGCCCTACATCTTCAGCGACGCCGGCACGACGCGCGTTGCGGTCGTGGACTACGGCTGCAAGCGGTCGATTCTGCGCCGCCTCGCACGGGCGGGCGCGGCGGTCACGGTGTATCCGCACGACGTCGAAGCGGATGAGCTCGCCGCCTACGACGGCGTGTTGCTCTCGAACGGCCCCGGCGACCCCGAGCCACTCGAGGCGGAGACTGCCGTCGTGCGCGAGCTCGTCGGGCGCGTGCCAGTGCTCGGCATCTGTCTCGGCCACCAGTTGCTCGGCCGGGCGACGGGTTTCACGACCTCGAAGCTTCCGTTCGGCCACCGCGGCGCGAATCATCCCGTGCTCGAGCGCGCAAGCGGACGCGTGCTCGTGACCGCGCAGAACCACGGCTTCTGCGTCGATGCGGCCGAGTCGGCCGAGGTCACGCATGTCTCGCTCTACGACGGCACCGTCGAGGGTCTCGCCTATCCGGAGTTGCGCGCCCGCTCGCTGCAGTTCCATCCCGAGGCCGGACCTGGGCCGCACGACGCGTGGCCGCTGCTCGAAGGGTGGGTGAGCGAGCTTGCCGCGTAGAACCGATCTCGAGTCGATCCTCATCATCGGCTCCGGCCCGATCGTGATCGGGCAAGCGTGCGAGTTCGACTACGCAGGCTGTCAGGCGCTCAAGGTCTTGCGGGAGGACGGCTTCCGCACGATCGTCGTCAATTCCAACCCGGCGACGATCATGACCGACCCCGGCTTTGCCGACCGGACGTATCTCGAGCCGCTCGACTTCGAGGGCGTCGCGTCGGTCCTGCGTCGCGAGCGACCTGATGCGCTGTTGCCGACGATGGGCGGCCAGACGGCGCTCAACCTTGCCCGCGAGCTCGCGCGCTCGGGTCTGCTCGAAGAGCTCGGCGTCGAGCTGATCGGCGCGCCGCTCGACGTGATCGACCGCGCCGAGGACCGCCAGCTCTTCAAGGAGTGCGTCGAGCGCGCCGGCCTTCGCGTGCCCAAGTCACAGACTGTTACAAGCGCTGTCGAGCTCCACGGGATCATGGCTCCTGCAGTCGTGCGACCCGCCTTCACGCTCGGCGGGCACGGCGGCGGCTTCGTCGAGACGCCGGACGAGCTTCGTGCGCAGGTCGAGCGCGGGCTGCGCGAGAGCCCGATCGGCCAGGTGCTCGTCGAGGAGTCCGTGCGCGGATGGGACGAGTTCGAGCTCGAGGTCGTGCGCGACCGGCTCGACAACGTCGTGATCGTCTGCTCGATCGAGAACCTCGACCCGATGGGGGTGCACACCGGCGACTCGATCACCGTCGCGCCGCAGATGACGCTTTCTGACGAGGCCTACCAGGAGCTGCGCGACGCTGCGGCCGCGGTGATCCGCGCTGTGGGCGTCGAGTGCGGTGGCTCGAACATCCAGTTTGCGCGCGACCGTGAGACCGGCGAGATCCGCGTGATCGAGATGAACCCACGGGTCTCGCGCTCGTCCGCGCTCGCCTCCAAGGCAACCGGTTATCCGATCGCCAAGGTCGCCGCGAAGCTCGCGGTCGGCTACACGCTCGACGAGATCCCGAACGACCTGACGAAGACAACGCCGGCAAGCTTCGAGCCGACGCTCGACTACGTCGTCGTGAAGATCCCGCGTTTCGCGTTCGAGAAGTTCCCCGGCGCCGACCGGCGGCTCGGCACGCAGATGAAGTCGGTCGGGGAGACGATGGGCATCGGCCGCACCTTCCGCGAGGCCTTCGTGAAGGCCGAGCGAGGGCTCGAAGCTCCGCTCGAGTGGACCCCGGAGAACCTGCACCCGTGGTTCGAGCGCGAGCTCGAGCGCGTCGAGCACGAACGGGAGAAGCAGCTGACCCGGAAGCCGGTCTACCGTCGCATCGACTCGTGCGCGGGCGAGGTCGCGGCGGAGTCGTCTTACTACTACGCGACCTGGGGCGAGGCCGACGAAGCTCCGCCACAGGGCACGGCGCCTCGCGTCGTGATCCTCGGCAGCGGTCCCAACCGCATCGGCCAGGGCATCGANNTCGACCGACTACGACACGAGCGACCGGCTCTACTTCGAGCCGCTCGACGCGGCCGCAGTGCTCGCCGTGTGCGACCGCGAGCAGCCGCAAGGCGTCGTCATCCAATTCGGCGGCCAGACGCCGCTGAAGCTCGCGGCGACGCTCGAGGAAGCGGGCATTCCCATCCTCGGGACGCCGTTCGGCGCGATCGACCTCGCGGAGGACCGCGAGCGCTTCGGGCGGCTCACCGACGAACTCGGAATCCGCGTGCCGCCGTGGGGGATGGCCGACGACCCTGCGCAGGCGGAGACGGTCGCCGAGCGGATCGGCTACCCCGTGCTCGTGCGACCGTCGTACGTGCTTGGCGGGCGCGCCATGCGCATCTGCTACTCGGCTGAGCAGGTACACGACGCGATGCGCGACGTGCAGGGGCGCGTGCTCGTCGACCGCTTCCTGGAGGACGCGGTGGAGATCGACGTCGACGCACTCTCCGATGGAACGCTCTGCTACGTCGCTGCGGTGATGCAGCACGTCGAAGAGGCCGGCGTGCACTCCGGTGACTCGTCCTGCGTGCTCCCGGCGCCCTCGCTCGACCCGACGACGTACTTCGAGGTCTGTCACGTCGTTCGGCGGATTGCGCGCGCGCTCGGTGTCGTCGGCCTTCTGAACGTGCAGCTCGCGATTGCGGGCGGTGACCTCTACGTGCTCGAGGCGAACCCGCGTGCGTCGCGCACTGTTCCGTTCGCGTCGAAGGCGACGGGGATCAACCTCGTCGAAGCTGCCTGCAAGCTCGCGGCCGGCGCGCGCATCTCCGAGCTCGAACTGCCTTCCGAGCGGCCGCCGGCGCAAGTGAGCGTCAAGGCGGCGGTGCTGCCGTTCGCGCGCTTCCCGGGCGCCGACCCGGTGCTTGGGCCCGAGATGCGCTCAACCGGCGAGGTGATGGCGAGCGCGCGCGACTTTCCGACGGCCTTCGCGAAGGCGGAACGCGCCGCCGGCCGCCCGCTGCCGTCACACGGCACCGCGTTCCTGTCGGTTCGCAACGCCGACAAGACTCAGCTCGTGCCCGTCGCGGCTGCGCTCGCGGGGCTCGGGTTCGAACTCGTCGCGACGGCGGGCACGGCCGGCGTGCTCCGCAGCGCAGGGCTCGACGTCGACGAGATCGAGAAGGGCAAGCCGGTGGTCGACATGATTCGCAAGCGGCGGTTCGATCTCGTCGTGAACACGCCGGAGGGCGGGAACGCGCGCTCGGACGGTTACGCGATTCGTGAGGCTGCGCTTACCACGCGCATCCCGTGCATCACGACGCTGTCCGGCGCCGCGATCGCCGTGCACGCGATCGCCGCGGCGCGTCGTGAAGATGCGCTCTCACTGCAGGAGCGAATCGAAGTCGAGGCGGTCGGTGTTTAGTGGACGCTAGGCGCGAGCGGCTGCGCGTGGCCGGTGCCGAACCGATTGGCCTCTACACGCTGCTCCGCCTCGAGCGGGGGGATCTCGATCCGGGCGCGCCGGGGCAGTTCTTCATGCTCGAGGCGCCGGGCCGGTTGCTGCCGCGGGCGTTGTCGCTCTGCCTCGCGCCCACCGGGGAACTCGCGTTCCTGATCGATCCCATCGGCCCCGGCACGGAGGCGCTCTGCGAGCTCGAGCCCGGCGACGAGATCCACGTCTTTGGCCCGCTTGGGCTGGGGTTCCGCCTCGATGTGGAGCGGCCGCTCCTCGTCGGCGGGGGGATCGGCATGGCGCCGCTCCCGTTTCTCGCCGAGGCGCTCCGCTTCCCTCCGGCCGTGCTCGGCTTCCGAACGCCCGAGCACGCCGAGGCCGCCGCGCTCCTGCCCGGCGCGGAGCTCGCCATCGATCCGACCTTCGTCACCGAGCTCATCTTGCCGGGGCAGGACGTCCTCGCGTGCGGGCCGGAGCCGATGCTGCACGCGGTGGCCGAGCGGTGTCCGGGCGCGCAGCTCGCGTGGGAAGCGCCGATGGCCTGCGGCTACGGCGGTTGTTACGGCTGCGCGGTCGAGATCGACGGCGAGCTGAAGCGGCTCTGCGTCGAAGGACCCGTTCTGGTGTCCCGTGCTGCTTAACGCGTCCGGCTGCCTCGACGCGCTCATCGCACCCGACGTCGCGCGTCAGCTCGACGGCTTCGTGACGAAGACGATCACGCCGTTGCCGCGCGAGGGGAACGCGCCGCCGCGTATCGCCGAGACGGCGTATGGAATGTTGAATGCGATCGGGCTCGCGAATCCCGGACGGGAGCGCTTCCTCGCCGACACGCTGCCGCAGCTGCGCGAGCTCGCGCTGCCGCTCTGGATCTCCGTCGGCGGCTTCTGCGCAGCGGACTACGCCGAGACGTGCGCTCGCCTTCACGACGTCGAGGCGATCGAGCTGAACTTCTCCTGCCCAAACGTCGACGAAGCGGCCGACTCGGCCGCCGAGATCGTCGCCGCCTGCCGCGCTGCGACGCCGCTCCCGCTCTACGCGAAACTCTCGGCGGCACATCCCGACGTCGCAGAGGTCGCGCGGGCGGTCGCCACGGCCGGCGCCGACGGCCTTTCTCTCATCAACACGCTGCGCGGCCTGGCGCTCGATCCACGAACCTTGAAGCCGACGCTTGCGCGCGGCACCGGCGGCCTGTCCGGTCCCTCGCTCAAGCCGGTTGCGCTCGCAGCCGTGCATGCCTGCCACGCGGCGACCGATCTCCCGATCGTCGGCATGGGCGGAATCACCACTGCACAGGACGTCGTAGAGTTCCTCGTGTGCGGCGCGCAGCACGTCGCACTCGGCACGGTGCTGTTCGCCGACCCCGATGCGCCGAAGCGCATCCGCGATGCGCTCGGCGTTGTCCAACCGGACGACAGGCGGCTGTCCGCTAGGTTGCTGGAGTTCCGCGCTAACGCCGTCGCTTGATCGTGGCTGACACGTTGGTAGTATCGAGCGCCCGGCCACAATGCCAGCTTCCAAGACAGCCACTCACGCACCCCTTCGTTCTCTCGACCAGCGCATGGACGCGCTCAGGCGTGCGAACGATGTCCGCGTTCGCCGCGCGAAGCTGAAGAAGGACCTGAAGGACGGGCGGGTCCGGATCCAGACGATCCTCGGCGCCCCGCCCGAGTTCGTCGAGACCGCGAAGGTGATCGACATCCTGATGGCGGTGCCGAAGTTCGGCCGCGTGAAGGCTGCCCGCTTCCTCAACACGTGCCGGATCAGCCAGTCGAAGACAGTCGGCGGTCTGTCAGAACGGCAGCGCACGGAGCTGATTGACCTCTTCAATCGGTAGCGGACGGCCGTCCCTCGTCGTCGTCACCGGGCCGTCGGGTGCCGGAAAGGGAACGCTGATCCGCAAGCTGCTGGAACGCGTGCTCGATCTCGAGGTGACGGTGTCGGCGACGACGCGCGACCGCAGGCCGGGCGAGGAGGAGGGGCGCGAGTACCGGTTCCTGACCTCCGATGAGTTCCTCGCCGGGATCAAGGCGGACGATTTCCTAGAACACGTCCGCTACGTCTCCGGCCACCGCTACGGGACGCTTCGCTCCGAGCTCGAGCGCATCCGTAAGAAGGGTCATGTGCCGCTGCTCGAGCTCGAGACCGAGGGCGCGCTCGAGGTCAAAGCGAAAGAGCCCGGCGCCGTGACGATCTTCATCTCGGCCGCCGTCGATGAGCTGGAGCGCCGCCTGCGTGAGCGTGCGACCGAGAGCGCGGGCGAGATCGGCGAGCGAATCGCCCTTGCCCAGAAGCAGCTCCGGCAGGCAGACGCGTTCGATTACATCGTCGAAAACGACGATCTCGAGCGGACGCTCGAGGAGCTCACGGAGCTTTGCCGCGGCCTCCTCGCTCCTGCGGGTACCATGTCGCGGCCATGATTTATCCCCGCGTCGATGATCTGCTCACCCATGTTGACTCGCGCTATGCGCTCGTGATCATCTCGGCCAAGCGCGCCCGGCAGATCAACAACTACCACCACCAGCTCGGCGAGGGCACCTTCGACGACAACCCGCCGCCGCTCGTGGAGTCCCGCTCCAAGAACTACCTCACCATGGCGATGGAGGAGATCTCGGAGGGACTTTTGACGTACGACTACAGCCCCAAGCCCTAAAAGCACTTCCGGCTTAGGCACACTTCCGGGCATGGCCCGGATCCTCCTTGGGGTCTCCGGCGGCATTGCCGCCTACAAGGCGTGCGAGGTGTGCCGCCTTCTCGTCAAAGCGGGGCATGACGTCGTTCCGCTCGTTACCCCCGGGGCCGAGCGCTTCGTGACTGCCGAGACCTTCCGCGCGCTGGCGCGGCGTCCGCCGGCAGAGGACATCTATCTCCATCTGACGCGCGCTGACCTGCTCCTGGTCGCCCCGTGCACCGCGAACACGCTTGCGAAGCTCGCGCACGGGCTAGCCGACAACGTCTTGACCGAAGCGGCGCTCGCGCACCGTGGGCCGGCGCTCGTCGCGCCGGCGATGAACCCACGCATGTGGTCGCATCCGGCGACGCGGGCAAACGCCGAGACGCTGCGCTCGCGCGGCATCACGCTCGTCGGCCCGGACGAGGGCGAGACGGCAGAAGGCGAGCTCGGCGTCGGGCGCATGGCCGAGCCGGAGGACATCGTCGCCGCCGCAGAAGACCTGCTGGCGGGAACGGGGCCGCTGCGAGGCAAGAGCGTGCTCATCTCGGCCGGGGGAACGCAGGAGCCGATCGACGCGGTTCGCTTCGTCGGCAACCGCTCTTCCGGGCGCATGGGAGTGGCGCTCGCAGCCGAGGCGCGCCGCCGCGGCGCTCGTGTGACGTTGCTCGGCGCGAATCTCGCGGTCGAGGCCCCACTGGGCGTCGAGCTCGTCAAGACGCCGACCGCGTCCGAGCTCGAAACCGAGGCGCTCGCGCGCGGGGTAGAAGCAGACGTGGTGATCATGGCCGCTGCAGTCGCCGATTACCGGCCGGCGGAAGCACTTGCGACCAAGCGCCCGAAGGATAGGAGCGGCTGGACGGTGCAGCTCGAGCCAACAACCGACGTCCTTGCCACGCTCGGCGAGCGCCGCGTTCCCGGTCAGATACTCGTCGGGTTCGCTGCCGACCAGGGCGAGCGCGGCCTCGAGCGCGCGCGGGAGAAGCTCACAGGGAAGAAGGTCGATCTGTTCGTCTTCAACGACGTGGGCCGCACCGACATCGGCTTCGAGTCGACCGACAACGAGGTGACACTGCTCGACGGGAGCGGCGAGCGAACGATTGCAAAGGCGCCGAAGGACGAGATTGCCGCCGCGATTCTCGATCAGGTGGAGCGCCTGCTTGGCTGAGCCGGCATCCGCCAGTGCTTCCTCCGATGTGGCACCCGCGGATCTCGTCGACACGATCGTGGCGAACCTCGGCCGCGTCGTCCATGCGCCGCAGGAGGCGCTGCGCCGGGTCGTGCTCTGCCTCGTGGCCGAGGGTCACCTGATCATCGAGGACTTTCCCGGCGTCGGAAAGACGATGGTCGCCAAGGCGCTCGCCCGCTCACTCGACTGCTCGTTCTCCCGGCTTCAGTTCACGCCCGACCTGCTGCCGTCCGACGTCACCGGCGTCAACGTCTTCGACCAGCGCGCCAACGCCTTCGACTTCAAGCCGGGCCCCGTCTTCGCGAACCTCGTTCTCGTCGACGAAGTGAACCGCGCGTCGCCGAAGACGCAGGCCGCCCTGCTCGAGTGCATGCAGGAGAGCCAGGTGACGGTCGACGGTGTCACCTATCCGCTCGAGCGGCCCTTCATGGTGATTGCGACGCAGAACCCGATCGAGTACGAAGGGACGTATCCGCTGCCGGAAGCGCAGC
>PLZU01000023.1 GCA_003152275.1 Actinomycetota bacterium | reverse complement strand
GCTCTTCGCGATCGACCTTGATCGCCACGAAGCACTCGTTGAGCACCGCCGCCACCTCGTCGCTTTCGAACGATTCGTGCGCCATCACGTGGCACCAGTGACAGGTCGAGTAGCCGATCGAGAGAAAAATCGGTTTGTGCTCGAGGCGCGCCTTGGCGAACGCCTCGTCTCCCCACGGGAACCAGTCCACGGGGTTGGCGGCGTGCTGCAGCAGATAGGGGCTGTGCTCTCCGGCAAGTCGATTCACAAAACCGATTATGACATTGTAGAATCGCGGCATGTCTGACCCGACCCCGCTCGCGGGCAAGCGTGTGGCCATCCTCGTCGAACAGGAGTTTGAAGACAGCGAGCTGGCCGGGCCGCGTGACGCGCTACGCGCCGCCGGCGCCACGGTGGTGCTGGTCGGGCCAACGGCCGGCGCCGAATTCCGCGGCAAACGCGGCGAGACGGTCGTCATCTCTGATCTGGCCGCCGGCGCGGCGCGCATGAAGGATTTCGACGCGCTGGTCATTCCCGGCGGTCACGCGCCAGACAAAATGCGCATGCGCCACGCGATGGTCGATCTGACGCGCGAGGCGATGGACGCCGCCAAGCCGGTCGCCGCCATCTGCCACGGTCCGCAGCTCCTCATCTCGGCCAACGCGCTGCGCGGCCGCACGCTGACCTGTTGGCCTTCAATCGCCATCGACGTCAAAAACGCCGGCGGCCTCTACGTGGACAAACCGGTCGTCGAAGACGGCAACCTCATCACCTCGCGCAAGCCGGACGATGTGCCGGCGTTCTGCGAGGCGATTGTTCGAGCTATCGCCCGCATGCATGTGCCGTAGCTGACACACGGCAACTGTGAACCACAAAGACACGAAGGACACAAAGACTCACGAGGAATACATCTCCGTACCAGATCAGCTTCGTGCGTCTTCGTGATCTTCGTGCCTTCGTGGTTGATTGTCGTTGATTGTCGCCGCTAGCCGGACATTGTCGCCTCGAAGTACGCGTGCGTAGGCGGCGGTGAATTCCACGCCGTACAAGAGGATGGCGGCCTGCACGTACACCCACACGAGAAAGATCACGACGACCGCAATCGAACCGTTGATCATGGTGAACCGCGTCATGTCGCTGACGTACCACGAAAACCCCTCGAGCGCGCCTTTCCAGAGCAGCCCGGTCACGACGGCGCCGATCCACACGTCGCGAAACCTGACCGTCGTGTTCGGCACGAAGTAGTACACCAGCCCGACCACCAGAATAAACAGCAGGGTCGCCGCGTAGCGAACCGTGAGGCCCCGCAGGATGTCGAGGCCGGGAAAGTGCGCGAGGACGCCCGCGAACCAGCTCGCGCCGACGACCTGCGAGGCGCTCACCAGGAGTAGCGCCACGAGCAGTGTCAGCCCGGCCAGAAGCAGCATCAGAAACGAGGTCAGCTTCTGCTGCCAGAAGCCGCGCGCCTGCCCCTGCGCTTGCTCTACGCCCCAGGCATAGTTCAACCGCGGTGGTGATGGCGCTGAACACGCCGAGCGCGCCCCACACCACGCCAATCGTGCCGGCCACGCCGAGCGTCAGCCCGCTGGCGCGAAACGCGTCGAGCTGCGTCGTGATGAACTCGAACTGGCTCGGAAAGTAGCGCAGGACGAACCCGAGCACGGCATTACGATTGGCCGCATCCGCCGTGGCCCGGCCAAGCAGCCCGAACGCGAGCAGAAAAAACGGGAACAGCGACACCAGGGCGTAGTACGCGATCGATGCCGCGTATGTCAGGTTGTCGCGCTGGTAGAAGCCGACCAGTCCCCGCCATGCCGCCACGCCAGTCAACCGCGCGAGACCGCGCACGCGTTTCACGGCGCTATTATCGCTCTATAATTCTCTGCATGTCGGAACCCGCGCGCACACCGTTGCCCAAACCCATCACGCCGCTCAAGACCGGCACGCCTGTGAGCCCCGTGAGCCCCGTGAGCAACGACGACAAGATGGCGTGCGATCGCTGCGGCGCGGACATGTACCGCATGCACGCCGTCTGGCGCTGTCCCGCCTGCGGTTACAAGACTGATTGCTGCGGATGGTAGCGCTCGACACGCACGTCAATCCGGCCGACAACATCTTCGTGGCCAACCGCGAGCGGATGCAGCAGCTGCTCGGCCAGCTCCGCGACCGCCTGAACGCCGTGCGTCAGGGTGGCGGACCGAAGTACCTCCAGCGGCATCGCGATCAGGGCAAGCTGCCCGTGCGCGAGCGCATCGACGTGCTCCTCGATCCAGGCTCGCCGTTTCTCGAGCTGTCGCCGCTCGCCGCCTTCGACATGTACGACAACGAAGCGCCGGCCGCTGGCATCGTCACCGGCATCGGCCGCGTCTCGGGCCGCGAAGTGATCGTCGTCGCCAACGACGCCACGGTGAAGGGCGGCACCTACTATCCGATCACCGTCAAGAAGCACGTCCGCGCGCAGCAGGTCGCGTTCGACAACCGCCTGCCGTGTATCTACCTCGTCGATTCGGGCGGCGCCTTCCTGCCGCTTCAGGCCGAGGTGTTCCCCGATCGCGATCACTTCGGGCGGATCTTCTTCAACCAGGCGCAGATGTCCGCACGGGGAATCCCGCAGATCGCAGCGGTGATGGGGTCGTGCACCGCGGGCGGCGCCTACGTCCCGGCGATGAGCGACGAGACGATCATTGTCCGCGGCACCGGCACGATCTTCATCGGCGGCCCGCCACTCGTGAAGGCAGCGACCGGCCAGGACGTGACGGCGGAGGAACTCGGCGGCGCAGACGTGCACACCAGGCGCTCCGGCGTCGCCGACTACAACGCGGCCTCCGACGAGCACGCACTCGCGCTCGCCCGAAGCATCGTGCGGAACCTGCACCTGCGCAGGCCCGAGCCGCCGTGGGACATCGCGGCACCCGAACCGCCGGCGCTCGACCCGAACGAGCTGTACGGGCTCATCCCTGAGGACTTCCGCCAGCAGACCGACGCGCGCGAACTGATCGCGCGGATCGTCGACGGTTCCCGCTTCCACGAGTTCAAGGCGTTGTACGGCGAGACGCTCGTCGCAGGGTTCGCGCGCATCGAGGGAATCCCGGTCGGGATTCTCGCGAACAACGGCGTGCTCTTCGCCGAGTCCGCGCAGAAGGGCGCCCACTTCGTCGAGCTCTGCTGTAAGCGGCGCGTGCCGCTCGTCTTCCTGCAGAACATCACCGGCTTCATGGTCGGCGCGGAGTACGAAGCCGGCGGCATCGCGCGCGACGGCGCGAAGCTCGTGATGGCGGTCGCGAACGCGCAGGTGCCGAAATTCACCGTCGTCACAGGCGGCTCGTTCGGCGCCGGGAACTATGCGATGTGCGGGCGCGCATACGAGCCACGTCAACTCTGGATGTGGCCGAACGCCCGCATCTCCGTCATGGGCGGCGACCAGGCTGCGACCGTCCTCTCCATGGTCGGCGATGTCGACGAGGACGCAATCCGCGAGAAGTACGAGCGTGAAGGCAACCCGTACTACTCGACCGCGCGGCTCTGGGACGACGGCATCATCGATCCGCTCGACACCCGCCGCATTCTGGGGCTCGGTCTCGCGGCCGCGCTGAACGCGCCGATCGCGGAGACGGTCTTCGGCGTCTTCCGCATGTGAGAGGAGGCTCCGGAATGACACGCGCGGCGTCCGCTGCGCTCGTCGTCGTGGCGCTCGGCCTGTTCATCCTCTCTTGGTCCCTGCTCCACCACGGCTCACTTGGCAGCGGGCAGATCAGCGATACGCCGACCTACCAGAACTACGGCGACGCGACTGCACGCGGCGCAGTTCCGTATCGCGACTTCAAGCTTGAGTACCCGCCAGGCGCGCTGCCGGTATTCATCTTGCCGTCGCTCGGCCATGAGGGCGATCACGCTGCATACGACCGCTGGTTCGACCGTGAGATGGCGCTGCTCGGCTGCCTCGCGTTGCTCGGGACGGCGCTTTGCCTGCGTGCACTGCGCGCCGGGCCGATTCGCACGGCGGTGGCGCTCGGATTCTTCGGTGTGTCGCCGTTGCTCATCGGCTCGGTCGTCCTGAGTCGGTTCGACTTCTGGCCCGCCGCGCTCGCCGTGCTCGCGCTCGCAGCGCTTCTGTGGGACCGTCCGCTCCCCGCGGCGGTTCTGCTCGGCTGTGCGATCGGCGCGAAGCTGTGGCCGGCTGCGCTCCTGCCACTCTTCATCACCTGGATCGTGCGGACGCGCGGACCGCGCACCGCGGCAGTCTGGACGGCCGGCGTCGTCGCGGTTCTCGCCGCGATCTTCCTTCCGTTCGCGATCCTTGCTCCTGGCGGCGTCGGACACAGCTTCTACGCACAACTCGCGCGGCCGTTGCAGCTCGAGAGCCTCGGCGGCGCGTTCCTCATCGCCTTGCATCACGTCGCGGGGACGACACTGCACCTGTCGAACGGCTTCGGCTCGCAGAACCTCACCGGCACCGGAACGCACGCCGCGGGGGTCGTTACGACGATCGCCGGACTGCTCGCACTCATCGCAGTCTGGGCGCTTTATGCACGCGGCCCTGCGACCGGAGGCCGGCTCGCCGCTCACAGTGCCGCCGCGGTCGCGGCGCTGATCGCGTTCGGCAAGGTCTTCTCGCCGCAGTTCGTGATCTGGCTCGTGCCGTTCGTCCTCGTCGTCGGCGGCCTGCGCGGTCTGGCGGGTGGAGCACTTCTCGCGGCGGTGCTCGGGTTGACACACGCGTGGTTTCCACACCACTACTGGGATCTCGCGCAGCGTTTCGCGCCGACCCAGTCCGGCGAGCTGCTCGCGCGCGATCTCTGCGTTGTCGCGCTCTTCGTCGTGCTCGCCTGGCCGGGGCTACAGCACGAGATGCTCGGGGAACACCGCTCCCGCCTCGAAGCGCTCCAGCGCGTACGGGGTCAGATCGATTGACGACTCACCGCGCAGGATGAGCGCTGCGAGCGCACGCCCGACGGCCGGCGACTGCACGCCCATCGCACCCGATCCCGCGACGACTATCCGAGCCATTCGCGCACGATGCGCTCGACCTCGGCGACCTCGTCGTCGCGCAGGCCGCGTAGCGGCGGGCGCACGCGTCCGCGCACCGGAATTCCGCGTAGAGCAAGCACCACTTTTGACGCAGCGTGGAAGGGCAGCGCCTGGAGCGACATACGGAGGGCGCCGACCCGCGCGCCGTTCTCTGCAGTAGGTTCGCGCACGAGCGCGACGACCGCGTCGGGGAAGCTCGCGGCGAGCCCGGAGACGGCACCCGCCGCCCCGCGCGCCAGGCCCTGCGGGATCAGCGATTCGGGGCCGACGAAGATGTCGAGCCCTTCCAGCAGGTACGGCTCGAAGCGCTCCCAAGGCGTGTCGGACACTTTCAGCCCGACGAAGTTCGACGCCTCCTCGCGCAGCGCGGCGATCACCGGCAGAGGCACCGCATATCCGCTTCGCGCCGCGAACTCGTACACGTAGAACGGGAGCGGGTCGCACGCCTGTGCTGCTTCGCGGAAATGGGCGAGCAGCTCATCAGCGTCGAACGCAAAGTACGGCGGCGCGATCACCGCGACGGCGTCCGCGCCCGCCTCGGCTGCATGCTCGGCGAGGAGGACCGTGTCCGCCGTGGTCTGCGCGCCACAGTGGACGGCGACCTGCAGCTGCCCGCGGCACGCGAGGAAGAGCTCGGCAACCCGCTTGCGCTCGTCGACGTCGAAGAGCACGCCCTCCCCCGTCGTCCCGAGGGCGAGCAAACCGTCGATTCCGTTCGCCGCGAGGAACGCGACGTAGGGCTCGAAGGCGTCTTCGTCCAGCTCGAATCCGCCACCCTTCAGCGGCGTCAACGCAGCGGCGATGGCTCCGCTCAGCACCAAGCGACTGTATCGCGCCGCCCATAGGATGCCGCTCGTGAGCGCACTCCACGTCGAGCGTGACGGCTCCGTGCTCCGGATTACGCTCGCGCGGCCGGATCGCCGCAACGCGTTCGACGCGCAGCTGATCGGCGAGTTGTCGCAGGCTTTCATCGACGTGGGGCGCGCGAGCGCCGTCGTGCTCGCCGGTGAGGGCGCGAGCTTCTGCGCGGGCGCCGATGTCGAATGGATGCGCGCATCGGTCGGTTTGTCGTTAGACGAGAACGTCGCAGACGCGAACGCGATGCGGCAGATGTTCGAGGCGATCGACCGCTGCCCCGCACCCGTCGTCGCGCGCGTCCAGGGGCACGCGCTCGGCGGCGGCGCCGGACTCGTTGCCGCTGCGGACATCGCGATCGCCGACCCCGCGACGCTCTTCGCGTTCTCCGAAGTGAAGCTCGGGATCATCCCCGCCGTCATCTCGCCGTTCGCACTCGCGAAGATCGGAGCGGGAGCCGCGCGACGCTACTTCGTCACTGGCGAGCGCTTCGACGCCGATACTGCCCTGCGTATCGGTCTTGTCAGCGAAGTCGCCGAGCAGCTCGACGTTGCGATCGAGCGCGTCGTCGCGGAGTTGCTGTCGGCGGGCCCGCATGCCGCACGCTGGGCGAAGCGACTCGTGCGCGAGCGGCCGGACGGGCCCGAGACCGCGCGCTGGATCGCCGAGCGCCGCGCGAGCGACGAGGGGCAGGAGGGCCTGCAGGCGTTCTTGGAGAAGCGCGCGCCGAAGTGGCGGCGCTAGTTACGCACCGTGAACCGTCGCGGGGTCGTCAGCTGCGGCTCCGGAAAGCAGTAGCGGCGCCCGCCAACGATCTGGCAGCGCGTGTTCCGCTGGTAGACGAGGGTCCAGTAGTACGCGCCGGCGCGCAGAGGGCCTGAGAGACTGCACCGCACCCGTCCGCTGCCGGCCCTCGTCGTGATGCAGAGCGCGACGTACTTCTGGAACCCGATCTTGGTCACCGCCGGCGACTTCGCGACCTGGATCTCGAGCGGCAGGTCACCGGGGACGACCGAGGCGATGAAGACGGGATTCGCCGAGGTGACGGCGCCGCGCGCCGGGCTGATCGCCAATGCGAGCGGCGCTGCCGTACTCGCTTGCGTAGAGATCACCGCGACGAATGCGATGAACAGAACGAGACCGACACGGTGACGGCGGCTTGACACGTTCGCGATTTCCATATGGTTCATCGTCCCGAGCTACGGCCGTTGCAACCCCCGCGGGAGGGAAAAGCGAGTGCCGCAGGATCGCTGGTCCGCCTGGTTCGCAGAGCGCAGCCACGGTGGCGACGAACGGACGCTCGCCGGGGTCCTCGACGCGTCTGCCTCTGTCCGCGACGGAGTCCTCGCCCGCGCCGGTATCGAGCCGGGCGACGTCGTGCTCGACATCGGTTGCGCCGACGGCTTGATCGGTTTCGCGGCGCTCGATCGCGTGGGGGCTCGCGGCGGCGTCATCTTCGATGACATCTCCGACGAGCTGTTGGATCGTTGCCGCGAGCGAGCGGACGGAGACGAGCGCTGCCGGTTCGTGAACGGATCGGTGACCGAGCTTCCGCTCCGCGACGGGGAGATCGATGTCGTCACGGGGGCCGCCGTGCTGATCTATGTCCCGGAGAAGCAGCGTGCGTTCGACGAGTTGCACCGCGTGCTCCGGCCGGGCGGTCGCGTCTCGCTGTTCGAGCCGCTGAACAGCTTCGGCTACCCAGAGCCGGCCGAGACGTTCTACGGCATCGAGGTGGGAGCGATGCGCGCGCTGACGGAGCGGGTCCGAGATGTCTGGCGTGCGATCGAGCTTCCGGAGTACGACGCGATGCACAACTGGAACGAGCGCGACCTGCTCGTCTGGGCCGAACGGGCCGGCTTTTCGGAAATCGAGTACGAGGCGAGCTACCTCGTGGCGCCCGCCGACCCGTCACGGATTACGCGAGCCGCGCGCGGCGCGCCGGCAACCCGCTCGTCCCGAGCCTCGCAGAAGCGATCGAGCAGGCGCTCTCGGCCGAGGAGGCCGAACGATTCGTCGTCTGGCTCCGCCCCGCATGGAAGCGGGCGAGGGCGTGCAGCGTTCGGCTCACGGCTACCTCACCGCCGGAAAATGGGCTTCTAGAGCAAGTGCTGCCCGAGCCAGGTCAACACGAAGTCGGCGACCTCGTGCCAGCCGCTGTCGAGAGCGAGCGAGTGTCCCCGGTCGGGGAACTCTTTGTAGTCGGTCACCGCAGGTGACTTGCGGTACTGCTTGAGCGTCGCCTTCGTGATGGCCGGTGGGGCGGTGTGATCCTTGCCCCCGGCGGTAAGCAGCAGCGGGCCTCGCACAGCGTTGTCGGTGTTGACCTTGGCGGGCGACCGTGGCGAGAAGTTGGCGGCTGCGGCCTCGAATAGGGGCCTCCCCGGCGACGGGATCGTCCAGCGCTCGTGCAGTTCGGCGGACTCGGCGGCGGAGATCGCATTCCCGAAGCCGTAGCGGAACTGCTTGGCGGTCAACGCGATCGCACGCTTCTTGTTTGCCGGGTTCAACAGCGCGACCGATGCAACCCGCAGCGACGAGATTGGCAGGATCAGAACGCCCTTGATCGACGCGGGGTCAATCGCAACGGCTGCTGCTGCGAGATCATCGCCCAGCAACCGCTGGACGACGAGGCCGCCGAAGGAATGGCCGATGACGATGGGCTTGACATCGAGCTCCCTGATCACCCTGGCGTAGTGCTCGACCACGTCGTCGACGCCGTGACCGGCCACGCGTTCGGGGTGGCTCCGGGTTTCTTCGATCGTGGCCGCGTCGCCGGGCCAGCCTGGCGCCACCGGCGCGTAACCCTCTGCCCGGAAACGCTCGACCCAAGCGCCCCACGAGTCGGCGTGCAGCCAGAGACCGTGGACAAAGACGACCGGCGTGCCGTCGGTAGCCATGACTCAATTCTTCCCAATGTCGTCCGGTAGCTACAAGGACGAGGGCTACACGGCGTAGGCGATCAGGATCCCCGTCACCCCGAACACGGCGAATCCGATCATGCCGAGCGCCGCGACGCCCTGTGCGACGCGGCCGAGGTTGCGCTCCCGGTCGGGCGCGAGGCGTTCCACGAGCAGCGGCACGGGTGCCGCCGTGAGTGCGACCGAGCCGACGATGAGGATGAGGCTGAGTGTCACGGGCAGGATCGAAAAGTCCTCGCGATTGCCGCGAACGATCTGCCCGAGCATGAACGCGGTGGTACCGAGCGTGAAGAAGATCGTGCGCACCCGCGTTCCAGCGGGCAGCAGCGTGCGCCCCACCGCGTAGGCGACACCGAGGGCGACGCCGGCAATCGCCCCGAAGGCGTAGATCGCCGCCGTCCCCGGCCCCGTGAACTCACCGACGATCGCGCCCATCGCCGTCTCCAACCCGCGCGTGTCCTCTCTGGCGAGGAAGACGAGGCGCATAAAGACCCGGCCGAGCGTGCCGCCAACAACGACGCCAACGGCGAAGCCGACCGCCGCACCAATCGCAACACTCCGCAGCCACCACCGCACGTTCCCGACCTCCTCGAGTCAGCCCTCGTTCATGGGAGGCCGGGTCAGGAGGACGTACTCCTCGACGTCGCGGAACCCCAGCCGCCGGTAGACAGTGTGACCGATCTCGCTTGATTGGAGGAACGCGAACTCCGACCCTGCCTCGAAGCCGTCGCGTGCTGCACGTGCTGTCAGCACCGCGCCGTACCCGCGTCCGCGATGCTCGGGTGGCGTCGCGACGTTGAAGATCCCGGTCGCCCCGTCAATCGTGAATCCGAGCGCGGTTGAGACGGTCGCGATCGCAGCAGGCAACGCATCGACTGCGGCCGGCGAGTCCTCGACGACCCATGGTCCGTTGCACTGCGGAATCGGGAACTCGGGGCACACCGCGACGATCAGATCGGAGCCTGGTTCGAACCGCGCTCCGTCGATCACGTCGTACAAGCGCGCCCATAGCGACACCAACACGCGATGCAAAGCAAGCGCCTCCGACTCCACGAAGCGACTCTAAAGCAGCGCGAGAGCCGCGACGCTCTCGTCAAAGGGCCGGCGCGTCGCTGCCGTCCTTCGAGCTACTTGATCGGAGACCAGCCGAACCCTGTCGGGGATGGATGCATTTTCAAACAGCTGCCGCTAAACGCGTGCCCTTGCTTGTCAGCGAGTGCTTTGCACGTGTCGCCCTTCGGGCCGTTCGTCAGAACGTTCGCCGATGTGCGGCTCTTGACGGTCTCGGTGATGAACTTCTTCACCAGTTTCGTGGCGCCCTTGCATGAGAAGGCGCTCCCGAATGTGCTCACCTCGTATTTGCTTCCGGAAACGCCTGTTGTCGGATGCGTCCAGGTCGGGCCGCTGAACCTCGTCGCACAGAGGCCGCTACGCGTGACAGCGGACGCGTCTAGCGTCGAAAGGAGCGCGCCCACCAGAACAATCGCAGCCACCGAGAGATGTCGAACGTTCATGCTCGCTCTTCGTTGCAGGCCCGCCCAGGAGCACGAAAACACATGCGGTGATGACTAGCAAGGCGCGTGCCGCTTCACGATTTTGAGGAATGCCCCCGAGCGCCGCCAGATCATCCGCCGGTTGGGAGTAGTGTCTTCGCGTCAACGAGGAGGCCATAGTGGCAATCGCACGGATCGTCGAGACGCGAATCACGCCCGAGGAGTACGACCAGATGAGAGAACGTCTGGGGATGGACGACACGCCGCCGCCTGGAGGTGCATTTCACGTAGCCGCCCTCGGCGAAGACGGCAAGGTACGCATCGTTGAAGTCTGGGACTCGCGCGAACAAGCCGAGGCCTGGGGCGAGAAGGTCGCCGCTGCCCGCACCGAAGCCGGCTTTGGCGACGGCCCGCCGTCAATCGAATACCTGGAAGTCCACAGCATCGTCCAGCGGTAGCTGGTTCGGCGCGAGCGGCTCGGGCTGCTCGCGCCGAACTTCTGGCCTGCGCCAGCGTTCGGGCAATCTCCCTCGGCTCGCCGCGCCGATGCGCGAGGGACCGCGCTACCTCTTCCGCAGGTAGAGCTTCCAGGCGTAGTACTCGCGGAACGCCGTCGGCACGCCGGCCATGCGGTGCGCGAGATGCAGCACCGCGTCCCAGTAGAGCGGCGAGAGGTTGTAGTGCATGAGAGCCGCGCGCTCGTTCGTGCGCCCGCCATTGGCCGCGAGCAGGTTGGCGGCGGCGAGGATCGCATCGTGCTCGTTGTAGACGTCGCCGCCCATCCCGTACTCGCGCCACGTCGCAGGCTCGAACTGCATCGGACCCTGCGCATCCGCCTTTGCCGTCGTCCGTGCGCGGCCGAAGTCGCTCTCGACGAAGTTGATCGCCGCAAGCAGCTCCCAGCGGATGCCGAACCGCCGCTGCGCCTCCCGGTAGAAGGAGAGGACTTTGTTCGCGTGCCGCGCCGGGCCGACGCTCACGCCGCCGACCTGCGGCGGGCTCTCGGCCGAAAGCGCATTGAGATCGCGACGGACGTCGAGGTCGTCGCGCTCGCCGGGCGCGAGCTTCGCCACCGCCGCAGCCTCCTTCGCATTGCGGGCGAGCGTGCGGATCACGAGCTGCCGGTCGCGCGCGACCGCGACGAACTCCGCGCCCGTCGCAGTCCGCAGCGCGCGCTCGTCGGCGCGGAGGTGACGGACGACGGCAGGTGGGCTCTGCAGCGAAACCAGGTTCAATGAATTAGCAGATGCGCGTCGCGGCCGTCGGGGCGCGAACGGCTCAGCGAGTGATGCGGAGCACGCCACCAGGAGCGCCCGTCCATGGTGCGCCCCATAGCGCGCTAGCAAAGAAATCACCGTGCTTCGCGCACGACAGGCACCAAAAAGCCGTGGTGTAGTCGCCGGGCGCGATATGCGGCACGCGGAAGCGGATGGAGAGGCGATGCGAAGGAGTCAGTTGCGGACGGCCGAGCCTGATCACGTCATGCGCCGGCGGCTTGCGAAGGATGTAGCTTCCGGCCGCATCCGGCGTCACGCCAGGAAGCCGTGTCGGAACCAAGTACACGACCACGCCGGTCGGAACGCCTCTCCACCCTGGCTCGAACGCCGCTACATACGTCCCCGAACGCGCACTCGCGCGGTTGAACCGGAAAGCTAGGGCCGCCTCTGCGGGCGAAGCGATGAGCAGCCACAGCGCGACACCGAAAGCAATGACACGGAGCCTCGCGATCCCTCGCATCGTGAAATGGTTACACCTCCGCGCCACGAATGGTTCCCGATGTCCGCCACACGACTAGCCGTTCAAGTTACTGCGGAGAACCTCGAACGAGGCAACCGTGTTCTCGTTCTCCTCGTGAGGCCGACGGAAGAGCGCTATGAAAACGGCGATGTCCGCGATGTCCCACCATTGTCGGTAAAGCTCGAGGGCTTCATGATCGAGCGGGACGTCACCGACGACCGAGATGTACTCGTCCCATCCCGTCAGCCTCTCGTCGAGCACCATGCGCAGGTCGCGTTCCCGGGGCGCAACGAGTGTCGTGTCCCAATCGACCAGGCGCAGGCCTCCACGCGTGTCGACCATGACGTTGCGCCGGTGGGGCTCCCCGTGTGTAATGACCCACGAGTCTGAGCGTTCGCGCACGCGCGGGACCAGCGCGTCGTAGGTACGTAGCTGGAGGTCGAGCTCGTCCGCATGGTCGGCCAACAACGCTCGTGCCGGCTCCGCGAACGGGCCCGTGTCCCAGGGCAGGTCGAGCGTCGCGAGCGCCTCCTCCAGCGTCGTGCGTGAGGGGATACTGCCGTCGTCACGCCGGGGTAGGCCAGCAGGGATGCCCTCGCCTGCCGCGTGAAGGCGCCCGAGGAGCCCGCCCATCCGCTCACGTTTATCGTTCGACTCGTACTCGCCGTATGGGCTCGAAGTCCCGTCGACGAACGGTGCGACGCTGACGGCGTGGCGTTCGTCCAGGCGACGGATGATCGCGCCTTCGCCATCGTAGAGCGGGGCGAGCACAAACTCGAGGCCGGCGTCGTCCCTCAGCGCCGCTGCAGTCCGGTAGGCACGGTCGAGTGCCGCGAACGCTGCGTCGGCATCCTCGCCCGCTTGAAAGCCCGCCTCGAGGTCGTCGACCGTGACGAAGAAGCGCCGCCCGCCTCCGCGGCATGCGCTCCAGTGGTGACTACCGAAACCGACCGGCAGGTACAAGAGGCGAACCTCACGCAATCCCCAGTGCGTAAGGACGCGGACGACCGCGTCCGGGTCGAGATCAGTCGGCGGGCTCAGCACGCAGACGCCGACCTCGTCATCGCGCCGTTCTGCGCTCTCCAGGAGCAGAGCTGTAGAGGGGCTTCGCCACCGGCCCAAAGTAGAGCGGCCGCGCAGGCTCTGCGGACTCTTGATCTCAGCGGCCATCGTGCCGATATCCACTTTTGATGGAAGCGGCCCGCATCCCTTGGCGACCCCTCGGCCGCCTGCTCGTCGAGCAAGGTCTCCTCGGCGAAGATGAGCTCGAGCGTGCGCTCGAGGAGCAGGCTTCGACAGGACGGCGTCTCGGCGAGACCATCGTCGAGCTCGGGTTCGTTTCACACCCAGCCCTGTCGCGCGCGCTTGCCGCGCAGTACGGGATCGAGCTCAAGGGGGAAACCGGCTTCGGGACAGGGCTTCGCGCTGAGATCGAGCGTCGCCATGACCGTGACCGCGAAGATGAGATCGAACCGCGCCTGAAGCTGGCTCACACGCCCCCCGTAGTCGCGGATGTGTCGGAGCCGGAGGCGCCCGAAGCGCACCCATCTGACGGCGACGACCTTCACCTCGCGCAACTGGAGGAGCAGTGGGCGAAGTTGGCGGCGGCCGAGGAACTGCTCGCCGAGGCGGAGCGCGAGCTGACAGCCTTGCGCCAGACGGCCACGCACAGGCGCAATCAAGCCTGGCGGCTGGTCGCGCGGATAAGGCGGCGCGACTGCCGGATCGTCGAGCTGTCGGCGGCCGACCGCGGCGAGCTCGCAGACCTGGTTGAGCCGACGCCCTCGCAAGGCGACGCCGGCAGTTCTCTAGGTCACCTCATTTACGCGCAGCTTGCCGGACGATACGAACTCGTCGAACGCGACGGTGCTCCGCCGGAACCTAACGCGATCCTCGAGCTCACCGAGGCCGGCGAGAGAGTGCTCGTCGGCTGGATCGGCAAATCGCCGCTCCCCAACGACGCCCGGCCGTGCGCTTTCGCGCAGCAGGTGAACGCGTCCCCGCCGCGTCGCGAGACATAACGGCCGTCGAATGCGTTCGTTCTTTTAGCATGCCGCCGTGCGGGAGTTGCAGACGGGCCTGTGGCACTGGGAGGCGGCGCACCCGGCCTGGAAGCCGGGAGAGGAGTGGGACCAGGTGGTCTCGTCCTACGCGATCGGCCGGCCGCGAGACGGCGATCGTGCTGACATGCCCGTGGCACGTGCGCGACGCCCGCAGCCTGGCGGAGCGACTCGGCGCACCGATCTCCGTGCCGCCGCCGGACCGAGGCGACCCGAACCCGGTCGAGGGGCACGTGTTCTCGGCCGGCGACCGGCTGCCGGTCGGGGTCGAGGCGTTCCCGGGGATGGAGCCGAACGACCTCGTGCTCTGGGTTGAGAGCCGCCGGGCGCTCGTCGTCGGCGACACGCTCATCGACCGCGGCCACGGCCTCGAGTTCCCGGCCGACTGGGCAAACAAGGGCGTGCCACCCGAGTTGATCCTCGAGGAGCTGCGCCCGCTGCTCGAGCTGCCGGTCGAGCTGGTGCTCCCGACTCACGGTGCGCCGACCGACCGAGCGGCCTTCGAGCGCGCGCTCTCCTGACGCCCGAACGTGGCTCGCGGGCCTAGCTCACGACGGGGCTAGCGGCACGCCCGGCAGAGGCCCGTGATCTCGACGCGATGGTCGGTTGCGACGAAGCCGTGCTGCGCGGTAACGGTGTCGAGCCAGTTGCCGAGGCCGCACTGCTCGACCTCGACCACGCGGTGGCAGCTCGAGCACACGAGGTGATGATGATGCGACTCCGTGCAGAGCCGGTAGCAAAGCTCCGTGCCGTGATGCGACAGTGTGTCGACGACGCCCTTGTCGGCGAGCAGCGCGAGCGTGCGGTACACGGTCGCGAGCCCGGTCTGGGAATCGCGCTCGCGCAGCCGGCGCCAGAGCACCTGCGCGGTGACGTCGTCACGCTCGCGTGACAGCTCCGCGAGCACCTCGAGCCGCTGGCGGGTGACGCGCACGCCCTGACGGGCGAGCAGCTCGGACAGATCGGCCTTGATTTGCAGGGTCCTGGCCATTCGCTCTATTCTAGCCAGAGATGGGAATGAGAACCATTATCGTTATCGCCTCGAGCACCGCGCTGCTGGCGGGCTGCGGAGGCGCGAAGGCAGGCTCCGGGCTCGCGGTGGTCGCGGCCGAGAACGTGTACGGCGACATCGCGCAGCAGATCGGCGGCGCACACGTGCACGTGACCTCCATCCTCTCCGACCCGAATGCCGATCCCCACCTGTTCGAGCCGGGATCGAGCAATGCGCTCGCGGTCGCGACGGCAGCGGTCGTGATCCAGAACGGCGTCGGCTACGACGCGTTCATGACGAAGCTCGAAAACGCCTCGCCGAACGCGAAGCGATCGATCCTCACGATCGCCGACGTCCTCGGCGTGCATGGGCGCAACGCGAATCCGCATCTCTGGTACGACGTGCCGGCCCTGGGCCGGATCGCGCGCGCAATCGCTGACGCGCTCGAGCACGCCGACCCGGTGCACAGCAGCGCGTATCGCGCAGGACTCACACGTTTTGACGCGAGCCTCGTTCCGCTCCGGCGCGAGGTGGCGCGGATCCGCTCGACGTTCGCCGGCTCAGCCGTCGCCTACACCGAGCCCGTCCCCGGCTACCTGATCGACGCCGCAGGGTTAAAGAATCTCGCGCCGTCGTCTTTCACGCGCGCGATCGAGGACGGAACCGAGCCGTCGCCGCAGGCATTTGCCGCCATGAACGCGCTGATGACGAGGCGACTCGTCAAGGTGCTTCTCTACAACAGCCAGGCAGTGTCCCCCATCACCGCACGCGTGCGCGCCGCTGCCGTACACGCGCACATACCCGTCATCGGCGTGACGGAGACGCTGCCGCCGAAGCGCTCGTTCCAGGAGTGGCAGCTTGCGCAGGCACGACAGCTCGCTGCCGCGCTCGCGCGATGAGCGCCGTCGTCTCTGCCGAAGGGCTCGCCCTGCGCTTCGACGAGCGCATCCTCTGGGAGGGGCTCAGCCTCGAACTGCAACGCGGCGAGTTCCTCGCAGTCCTCGGGCCGAACGGCACCGGCAAGACGTCGTTGCTTCGCATCCTGCTCGGCCTCCTCGAGCCGTCGGCGGGACGCGTGCTCGTGAACGGCAAGCCGCCTCGAGAAGGCCGGGAGCAGGTCGGCTACGTTCCGCAGCAGCGCGCCTTCGATCGCGACCTGGCCTTGCGCGCACGCGACCTCGTGCGCCTCGGGCTCGACGGCCACCGCTGGGGCGTCGGGCGGCTCGACGGCGCCGAGCGCGCGCGCATTGACCGCGCACTCGAGAGCGTCGGCGCACGCGACTACGCAGACGCTCCGATCGGCCGGCTGTCGGGCGGAGAGCAGCAGCGTTTGCGTGTCGCGCAGGCGCTCGTCTCGGACCCGGCGCTCATCCTCGCCGACGAACCGCTCCTCTCGCTCGATCTCGCCTACCAGCTGGCGATCACCGGCCTACTCGACGAGCGCCGCCGCACTGCAGGGACGCCGGTCGTCTTCGTCACGCACGACATCAACCCGGTGCTCGGCATGGTCGACCGCGTGCTCTACCTCGCTCCGGGCGACTGGGCGATCGGCACGCCCGACGAGGTGCTCACCTCGGAGACGCTCTCACACCTCTACGGCACGGACGTCGACGTCCTCCGCGTGCGCGGTCGCGTCGTCGTCGTCGGGACGCCGGACGACCAGCACGTCCACCACGTCGACTACGAGCACTGATGTTCACCGACCTGCTCGCCCAGCATTTCGTCCATACCGCGCTCCTGGCCGGCGCGGTGGTGGCCGTCGTGTCCGGCGCGATCGGGATCTTCGTCGTGACCCGCGGCGCCAGCTTCGCGGTCCACGCCATCTCGGAGCTCGGCTTCACCGGCGCCGCCGGCGCACTCGTCCTCGGAATCGACCCGGTGATTGGAATGATCAGCGGCTCGCTCGTCGTCGGGCTCGTGCTGGGTCTGCTCTCGCTCCGCGGCCGCGAGCGCGACAGCGCGATCGGCGCCGTGCTTGCGTTCGGGCTCGGCATCGGCGTGCTCTTCCTGTCGCTCTACCGCGGATACGCGACGCAGGCAACGAACCTGCTCTTCGGCAGCATCGTCGGCGTCAGCAGCCGGCAGCTGTTCGAGTTGACGATCGTGGCGCTCATCGTCACGGCCGGACTCGCAGCTTGTTATCGCCCGCTCCTCTTCTCGAGCGTCGATCCCGAAGTAGCCGCCGCACGCGGTGTGCCGTTGCGGGCCCTCTCGGTCGCCATCTTCCTGCTGCTGGCGCTCACGACGGCAGAGGCGATCCAGGTCGTCGGCGTGCTGCTCGTGCTGACGCTCGTGATCACGCCGGCGGCCGCCGCGCAGCGGCTCACGGCGAGGCCCGGCCTCGCGCTCGCGCTCAGCATCCTGGTCGCACTCGTCGCAACCGAGGGTGGGATCCTGCTGTCGCTCGCACAGTCATGGCCGACGAGCTTCTTCATCAGCGCGATCTCGTTCGCGATCTACATCGCAGCGCGCGTCTTCAAGCGGTCGTAACGGCGCGCATGTTCTCCTCGAGGTGCGAGACCTTCGAGGTGCCTGGGATCGGCAGCATCACCGGCGAGCGGTCGAGCAGCCAGCGGAGCTCGAACGAAGGCTCGCGCAGCCCTTCGCCGAGCGGACTCCAGGGGAAGAAGGCGATGCCCTCCTCCTCGCAGGCCTGGAGCACGTCCTCAGAAGTGAGCAGGCCGCGGTTGTACTGGTTTTGCACCGAGACGATGTTCGCCACCGATTGCGCCGCACGCAGCTGCTCGAGTGATACGTTCGAGAGCCCGATCAGCCGGATCTTCCCCTCCTCGCGGAGCTGACGGAGCGCGCCGACCGACTCCTCGATCGGCACCTCGGGATCGTGGCGGTGCAGCTGGTACAAGTCGATGCGCTCCAGCTTCAACCGCCGCAAGCTCGCCTCGCACGCGCGTCGTAGGTACTCCGGCCGCCCGTCGCGAATTCGATCCTGAAGGCCGTGACCGAGCCCACCCTTCGTGCCGATCACGAGGCCTTCCGGGTACGGATGGAGCGCCTCCGCGATGATCTCTTCGCTCCGGCCAGCGCCGTAGATGTCGGCCGTGTCGATCAGCGTCACGCCAAGCTCGACCGCGCGGCGCAACACGCGTACGCCCTCGTCGGGGTCTGCCACGACGCGCATCGCACCGAAGCCGAGCCGCCGGACCTCGAGCTCGCCGCCGAGCATGAACGTCGGGTTCATAGTTGCATCGGTTCTCCGCCCACCTCGGCGGAACGGTAGAGGGAATCGATCGCGCGCGCCTGCCCAACCGCGTCGGCACGGCCGAGCAGCGGCGCTTCGACGCCGCGGATCGCGCGGCTGAAGTTGTCGGACTGGAGCCGGTACGCGTCGACCTCGGCGACCTCCACGTGCTCCACCGTGTTCCCGCGCCGAAGCTCGATGCCGGCCACGCGGACGTTCCACGGCCAGACGACGCGAAGAGAGCCTTCCGAGCCAAAGACCTCGAGCGACTGCCGGAGGGGCAGATCAAACGCACAGTCGATCTGCGCGACCACCTCGCCGGGGAAGACGAGCGTTCCGACCAGACGCAGGTCGACACCGCTCGGGCCGAGAACCTGGTGCGCACTCGCGCGCTCCGGCTCGCCGGCGAGCAGGCGCGATCCGCTGACGCAGTAACAACCGACATCCATGAGCGCACCGCCGGCGAGCTCCGGGTCGAGTCGCACGTTGCCGTCCTCGATCTGGAAGGAAAATGACGCACGGATCAGGCACGGCTCGCCCACCACTCCGCCACGCACGAGCTCGACGAGTCGCACCGTCTGCGGATGCTGGCGATACATGAACGCCTCCATCAGAAGTAGTCCCGCGCCGTCGGCAGCGTCGAACGCACGCTCGACCTCGCCGGGAAAGCGCGTGAGCGGCTTCTCGCAGAGCACGTGCTTGCCCGCCTCGAGGCAGCGGATCGACCACTCGACATGCGGACCGTTCGGCAGCGAGATGTAAATCGCCTCGACATCCGGATCCTCGAGCAGAGCCTCGTAGGAGCCGTACCAACGCGGGATCCGCCACTGCCGGGCGTAGGTGTCGGCGCGGTCCTGCGTGCGGCTCGCAACCGCCACGACTTCCGACTCCGGAGAATCCCGCAGCGGCGGGATCACGGCGGCGTTGATACGCGCCGTCGAGAGGATTCCCCAGCGAACCGCCTCCACGGGCGCGCAGCATAGGCTTTCCGCGCGATGAAACGCCTACTCGTTGCGAATCGAGGCGAGATCGCGCTGCGGATCTTCCGCGCCTGCCGGGACGAGGGAATCTCCACCGTGGCGGTCGTCGCACCCGACGACAGAGGCTCGCTGCACGCGCGCTCCGCCGACGCAACGATCGAGATCGCGTCGTACCTCGACGCGACCGAGCACGTGCGCGCCGCACACGAGAGCGGCGCCGACGCCGTTCATCCCGGCTACGGCTTTCTCGCCGAGAGCGCCGAGTTTGCCGACGCGGTGCTCGCCGCGGGATTGACGTGGATCGGGCCCCCGCCTGCCGCTTTGCGAGCGGGAGGCGACAAGCTCGCTGCGAAGGAGACGGCACAACGCGCAGGGGTGCCCGTGCTACCCACGGGTACGCCGGACGAGATCGGTTACCCGTTACTCGTCAAGGCCGCCGCAGGCGGAGGCGGACGCGGCATGCGAATCGTACGAACGAGAGCCGAGCTCGACGACGCCATCGCTGCCGCTCAGCGCGAGGCGGCCGGGGCATTCGGTGACGACACGGTGTTCTTCGAGCGCTACCTAGAACGGCCGCGCCATGTCGAGATCCAGCTGCTCGCCGACAAGCACGGCACCGTGCTCGCGCTGGGGGAGCGCGAATGCTCGATCCAGCGCCGCCATCAGAAGGTGCTGGAGGAGTCGCCGTCCGCGGCGCTCGATCCCGAGCTGCGCGCACGGATGAGCGATGCCGCCGTTGTGTTCGCGCGCGCGATCGGCTACGAGAGCGCGGGCACGGCCGAGTTCGTGCTCGACGGGCGCGACTTCTTCTTCCTCGAGCTGAACGCGCGCATCCAGGTCGAACACCCGGTCACGGAGCTCGTCGCAGGCGTCGACCTCGTGCGCGAGCAGTTACGCGTCGCACGCGGTGAAAAGCTTGTAACAGACAGCAGCTTGCTCGGGCACGCGGTGGAGGTGCGGCTCTACGCGGAGGATCCGCGCACGTTCCTCCCGCAAGCAGGGACGCTCGAACGGCTGCGCCTGCCGGCAGGGATTCGCGTCGACGCCGGCGTCGAGGAGGGCGACGAGATCGGGACGTCGTACGACCCGATGATCGCGAAGCTGATCGCGTACGGGTCGACCCGGGCGGAGGCGTACGACTCACTCGGCGCCGCCTTGCGCGAAACCGAGGTCGGCGGCGTCACGACGAACCTGCCGTTCCTGCGCTGGCTCGTCGCGCACCCGCTCGTGCGCGCGGGCCGCACCACGACGGCGTTCCTGACCGAGAACCCGCCGCTCACCGAGCCGCCGCCGCGCGCGCCGGACCCGGCGTGGAGCGGTGCCTGGCGCCTCAACCTGCCGGCGCCACCGCCGCGACCCGTTCCGGACGTCGACGCGGCCGCGCAGGTCCATGGGCCCGCAACCGAGCACGCCGCGGTGACAGCACCCATGCCCGGCACGGTGATCAAGGTGCTCGTCGCAGCGGGCGAGCGCGTCTCAGCGCGGCAGGCGCTCGTCGTGCTCGAGGCGATGAAGATGGAGACGCCGCTCGTGTCGCCCTACGACGCGACGGTCCGGGCGGTCCACGTCGCCGAAGGCGATCGAGTCGCTAGTGGCGCGCTGCTCGTCGAGTTGGACGATTAGCAGCGGTGTCAGAAAAGCTTTTGGAGCTTCATGGCGGCGCCCATATCGCCCTTGATCTTGAGCTTGCCCGTCATGTAGGCGCTCGTCGGGTTCTGCTCGCCCGCGACGATCTTCTCGAACGTCTCTTTGGAGGCCGAGATGACGGCGTCGGCGTCGCCGCCGCCCTCGGTCACGGTGACCTTGCCGTCGTCGACGTCCACCTTCCACTCGCCGACGCCCTCGATGTCGAAGACGTAGGAGTTCGTCATGCCCGCCGTCTTCGACGAATCGGCCCGGGACTCGAGGTTCTGGAAGAACTCCTGCACGGTTTCGGCCATCTGATCGCTCCTTGAAATCGGGACTTCTCGCGAGTCTAGATAGCATCGCCGCGCTATGGGCGTGCCCATCGACATCGCTCTTCCAGGGCAGACGCGGGTGGACGCGCTCGCGCTGCCGCTTGCGCAGCCGCTCGCGGATCTCTCGGGCGAGGGTGCCCGGATCGTCGACGAAAAGCTCGGCGGCCGCCTGAGGGAGCTCGCGGCAAGCGGTGAGTTCCGCGGCGATCGAGGCGAGGCGCTGCTCCTCCACACAAGCGGCGACCTCGACGCGCCTCGCGTCGTTCTTACCGGGCTCGGGAAGCGCGCCGAGGTCGACCTCGATGCGTTTCGCACCGCCGCCGCAGTCGCGGCGCAGGCTCTCGGCCGCGTCGGCGGCACGGTCGGCTGGCTCCTCGACGAGAGCCTTCCAGCCTCGCTTCCCGACCAGGCGCGGACGCTCGTAGAGGGAACCATCATCGGCGGCTACACGCCGGGTCGCTGGAAGACGCAGGACACAGACAAGCGGCCGCGCCCGATCGAAGGCATCGTCATCGCCCACTTCGAGACGCAGGAGCTACGGGACGCAGCCGAGCGCGCGGCGCTGCTCGCGGAGCGCACGAACCGTGCACGCGACCTCGCGAATATGCCGCCGAACGAGCTCAACCCGCACACGCTCGCCGAGCATGCGCAGGCGCTCGCCGGCGAGCTCGACCATCTGAAAGCGGAGGTGCTCGGGCCTCGTGAGCTCGACAAGCTCGGCATGGGCGCGCTCTCTGCAGTTGGCCGCGGCAGCCGCAACGAGCCGCGCCTGATCGTGCTGCGCTACGACCCCCCGTCCCCGACGCGCAAGGACGTGCAACTCGGCGTCGTCGGCAAGGCGGTCACATTCGACGCCGGTGGCATCTCGCTCAAACCCGCCAACAAGATGGAAGACATGAAAGGCGACATGGCGGGCGGCGCCGGAACGCTGCACGGCATCGGCGCGATCGCAGCTTTGCGGCTGCCCGTGCGCGCAATCGCCGTCGTCGCTGCTGCGGAGAATCTTCCTGGCGGCGACGCATTCCGGCCCGGCGACATCCTCCACGCAGCGAACGGCAAGACGATCGAGATCGTCAACACTGACGCGGAAGGGCGCCTCGTGCTCGCGGACGCGCTCTGGTACGCGCGACGCGAGGGCGCGACCCATGTTCTCGATCTCGCAACACTCACAGGCGCGATGGAGCTCGCGCTCGGCGACCTGTACGCCGGCTTCTTCGCGAACGACGACGAGTGGCGCGACCTCATCAGTGCAGCAGGCGACCGCAGCGGCGACCTCGTCTGGCCGTTCCCGCTCCACGAGCGGTACCGCCGCTACGTCGACTCCGCCTATGCCGACATGAAGAACAGCTCGACGCTGCGCCAGGCCTCACCCGCCCTCGCCGCGATGTTCCTGGAGGAGTTCGCCGGCGCCGGACCGTGGGCGCACGTCGATATGGCGGGCCCCGGTTTCCTCGAGCGGTCGCGTGGCGACTATTACCGCGTCCCCGGCGGCACCGGATACGGAGTCCGTCTCATCGCCGAGCTCGCCTCGAGCCTCGCATGAACTACGAGCTGACCGAAGAGCAGGAGTTGCTGCGTCGCACTGTGCGCGACTTCGCGGGGTCGAGGGTTGCGCCAGTCGCCGAGGAGCTCGACCGCGAGGAGCGCTTCCCGTACGAGCTTGTGCGAGAGATGGCCGAGCTCGGGTTGATGGGCATCCCGTTCGCGGAGGAGTACGGAGGCGCCGGCGCCGACACCGTGTCGTACGCGATCGCGATCGAGGAGCTGACGCGCATCGACTCGTCGGTCGCGATCACCGTTGCGGCCCACACGTCGCTCGGGACGATGCCGATCTACCTCTATGGAACGGAGGAGCAGAAGCAGGAGTGGCTGCCGCGGCTCGCCTCCGGCGAGAAGCTCGCCGCCTTCGGCCTGACCGAGGCGAACGCGGGCTCCGACGCCGGCGCCACGCGCACCCGAGCGGAGCTCCGCGACGGCCAGTGGATCGTCAACGGCTCGAAGATGTTCATCACGAACGCCGGCACCGACATCTCTGCGTGCGTGACGATCACCGCAGCCACAGGCGACAACGAGATTTCGAACCTCATCGTCCCGAACGGGACGCCGGGCTACGAGATCTCGGCGCCCATGAAGAAGCTCGGCTGGCATGCGTCCGACACGCGTGAGCTCTCGTTCAAGGATTGCGCCGTGCCCGAGGGGAACCTGCTGGGGCCGCGCGGCAAGGGCTTCCACCAGTTCATGGAGATCCTCGACGGCGGCCGCATCTCCGTGGCGGCGATGGGCGTCGGGCTCGCACAGGGCGCGTACGACCTCGCGTTCGCCTACGCGAAGGAGCGCGAGCAGTTCGGCCGCCCGATCGCGAAGTTCCAAGCCGTGCAGTTCGCCCTCGCCGACATGGCGACCGAGATCGAAGCAGGACGCCAGCTCGTCTACCGCGCCGCGTGGCTGAAGGACCAGGGCAAGGACTTCGGTCTCGCAGCGGCGCAGGCGAAGCTCTACACGGGCCTGCTCTCGAACCGCGCCGCGAACGCCGCGCTGCAGATCCACGGCGGCTACGGTTTCATGGAGGAGTACGCGATCTCGCGGCTCTACCGCGACCAGAAGATCCTGGAGATCGGTGAAGGCACGAACGAGGTGCAGCGCATGGTGATCGGCAAGCTCCTCGGGCTCTAAGCGCCGTGCTCGTCGCGCACGCAGCCTGGAGCGCGCCAATCTCGGTCGACGTGCCGGCGGTGCTCGCGCTGCTGCTCTTCTTCCACGGCTGGCTGCGACTTCGGCGCCGCGGCCGTCCCGATCTCGCCGACGGAAAGCGCGCCGCGCTCTTCACCGCCGGCCTGCTCGTCGTCCTCGGAGGCCTGCTCACGCCGATTCATTCGATCGGCGAACGGCATCTGCTCTGGGTGCACATGCTCCAGCACGTGATGATCGGCGACCTCGGGATCGCCTTGATGGTCACCGCCGTCCGCGGTCCATTGCTCGTGTTCATGCTTCCGGCCCGCGTGCTCGGGCCGATCGCTCGCGACCGCGACGTCCGCGCCATCCTCTCCTTCTTGCTGCGACCGAAGGTCGCGTTCGGCCTCTGGGCCGCGAATCTCGCCATCTGGCACATCCCGTCGCTCTATATCGACGCGGTGCTCCACCCGCAGTTGCACGATCTCGAGCACGCCTGCTGGATGCTCGCGGGCCTGCTCGTCTGGACGCTGCTGATCGATCCGGGATCGCACCACCGCCTCACCACTGCAGGTCGCATCGCGCTCGCCGCGGCGATGTTCGGCGCCGGCCAGGTACTCACCAGCGTGCTCGTCTTCTCATTCCATCCGCTGTATCCGATCTATCGCGGCGCCTACGGGTTCTCCGCCCTCACCGATCAGAAGCTCGCGGGCATCGTGATGATGGTCGAGCAGCTAGTCGTGCTCGGCACGTTCACGTACCTGCTGCTGCGGTCGCGTGTCCGCCACCCGCGCCTCGCGCACGCGTGAGCGCGACAAGCTTCAGCTTCGAGCCCGCCTTTCTCGTGCTGGCGGCGGCGGCCGCCGCCGCGTACGTGTGGGCGGCGCGAACGGACCGCCCGCAGACCTGGCGCGCGATCGTGTTTGGCGTCGGGCTCTTCCTCATCGCAGCGTCGCTCAACTCTCCGCTCGAGACGATCGCAGCGCACCGGCTGTTGCTCATCCACCTCCTGCAGAACGCGCTGATCGCCGATCTCGCGCCGCCGCTCATCCTGCTCGGGCTCACGCCTGCGATGCGCGACTGGCTCGACGCGCGCGGATTGCGTCGCCTCCGCGCGCGGTATGCGCTGCCGGCATGGCTCGCAGCGTGGTACGGCACGCACATCGCAGGCTTCTACGATTGGGCGCTACGCACCGGCTGGGCGCTCAGCATCGAGCACGCGCTGCTCATCCTCGGAGGCTTGCTCTTCTGGTGGCCGCTCGTCTCCGGACGCCTCTCGCCTCCGCCCGCGCTCGCGTACCTCGGCGCCGGCTTCGTCGCGTCGTCGTTCCTCGGCCTGGCGCTCATCTTCTCCAGCCGCCCGTTCTACGCGTTCTACGAACATGCTCCGCGGCTCTGGGGCCTGTCGCCGATTCGGGATCAGAACCTCGGTGGGATCGTGATGAACGGCGAGCAGACGCTCGTGTTCCTGCTCGCGATCGGCTGGTACGTGTGGCGGCTGCTCGAGGAGGATCAGGTCAGCGCAGCACAAGCGAGCCCCTAACCGGCGGCGAGCCCAAGCTCGACGCGCGCGCGCACGCGGATGCGCGCGCGTAGGAACCATCCGGCGGCAAGCGCCACGAGCGGGATCGCCGTCTTCACGAGCAGCGCGATCCCGTACAACGTGTTCCAGAGCTGCGAGAGGTGAAGCAACTCGAACGACGCCCGCAGGACTCCGGTCGCGCCGAGCGCGGTCCCGGCGCGTGTCTCGAGCCCCACGCGGTGCGCCTCCTCCGCCGCACCGAGAGCGGCGAGCACCCCGGCGAGGAAGAGCCGGCAAGCCCACGGCATGGCGAGGCGAGACTTCACTTCCGGATCTATAGCCGCACTTGGTTGCTACCGTCGCACGCGTGCTCTTCAAGCAGTTCGTTGACGACGACCTGGGGTGTGCCTCGTACCTCATCGGCGATGAACGTGCCGGAGCCGCCATCCTCGTCGATCCTGCGTACGCGATCGAGCAGTATCTCGATGAGTGCAAGCGCCGGAACGTCGAGGTCGTCGTGGTCCTCGAGACCCACACACACGCCGACCACGTTTCCGGCCACGGCCGCCTCGCGCTCGAGCACGGCATCCCGGTGCGGGTGCACGGCGCCGCCGAGGCCTCATTCGCCCACGAGCCGCTCGTGGACGGAACCGAAATCGAGCTCGGCGACGTTGTGATCCGCACGATCCACACGCCGGGCCACAGGCCCGAGCACTGCGCCTTCGCGGTGATCGACCGCTCACGCGCGAACGAGCCGTGGCTCGTGCTAACCGGCGACTCGCTCTTCGTCGGCGACGCCGCGCGCCCGGATCTCGCGATCGAGGCGCTCGACGGCGCCGAGGGCCTCTTCCACTCGCTGCGCCGACTCGTCGAGCTCGGTGATGGCGTCGAGGTGTACCCCGGCCACGTTGCGGGCTCGCTCTGCGGCGCGGCGATGAGCTCGAAGGCATCGACGACGATCGGCTTCGAACGCCGGTTCAATCATGCGCTCACCGCTACGCACGACGAGTTCATGGCGCAGGCCTCAGGCCCCCAGCCGCCGCGCCCGCCCAACATGGAGGCGATCGTCGAGCTGAACCGCGGCCCGTTCCTCGCTGCGCAGCCTCGCCTGGTCGAGCTCGACATCGCGCTCGACGACGCGATCGTGCTCGACGTTCGTGACTCGCATGCATTTGCGGAGGGCCACCGGCCTGGAGCCGTCAACGTTCCGGTGTCGGGCTCGGCGTTCGGCACGAAGGCCGCGTTCGTGCTGCCGGAGCGGCCCATCGTCGTCGACGCCGCCGACGAGGCCGAGGCTCGCCTCGCAGCGCAGCATCTGCGGGCGGTGGGCGTCTTCGATCTGCTCGGGTGGCGCGTGGGCGGCGGTAGCGAGCGAGTGGAGCCGGTGACGATCGACGAGCTCGAGCGCAGGCACGCGGCAGACGAGATCCTTTTGTATGACGTCCGCGAAGCCGACGAGCGCGACGCCGGCTTCATCCCGGGTAGCTGTCATCTCCCGTATCGCAATGCACGCCAGGCCGCGGAGAACGGGCTTTGCGGCGAGCTGCCGATCGTCACGATCTGCGAAAGCGGCCCGCGCGCGGCGATTGCGGCCAGTGTGCTGCACGCTGCGGGTCTCGACGCGCGGCCCGTGCTCGACGGCGGCATCACCGAGTGGCAAGCGCGCGGCGGCGAGACGACGACGTTCCGCCGCTGCGGCGCTTAGCCGGGCCTCTAGCTCAGCCGTTCGGCGGAATAGCCCAGCCGCTGCATGGTGGCCAGGATCTCGTCGCAATGCCCTGAGTCGCGGGTAAGGAGCGTCAGTTCGACGCCCGTGTCGCCGACGGGAAGCCCCGCGGTCTCACGTTGGTGCTCGACCTCGACGACGTTCACCCGCTCCTGCGCGAGCAGCGAGAGCAGCTTCGCGAGCCCTCCCGGACGGTCGGGAACGCGGGAACGCACGACGAGGTAACGCCCTGCAACTGCGAGCCCGTGGCGCGTCACCGAGATCAGCAGCGTCGCGTCGATGTTGCCGCCGGAGAGCACCGGCACGACGCAGCCGCTTCCACTGACCTTGCCGGTGAGGAGCGCCGCGACCCCAACCGCTCCCGCGCCCTCGACGACGAGCTTCGTGCGCTCGAGCAGCAATACGATCGCCTCGCTGATCTCCTCGTCGTTGACGGAGACGAGCTCGTCGAGCACGCTGTCGAGAATGCTCAGGGCCAGCTTGCCCGGCTTCTTCACCGCGATCCCGTCCGCGATCGTGAAGCCCGATCCCTCCGGCAGGGTTCCGGCCGCCTGCACCCCGACGATCCGCACGCCGGGCTTCATTGCCCGCAGCGCGAGCCCGATTCCGGACGCGAGCCCGCCGCCGCCGATCGGGATCAACACCGTCTCGATCTCGGGAACCTGGTCGACGAGCTCGAGCCCGATCGTCCCCTGGCCGGCGATCACGACCGGATCCTCGAACGGATGCACGAACGTCGCACCGTGCTCCTCGACGTATCTGCTCGCCTCGGTGAGACAGTCTTCGAGCGCGTGGCCCGCGAGCACGACCTCTGCGCCGTAGTGGCGCGTTGCGTCGACCTTCGCCATCGGCGCGTCCTGCGGCATGTAGATCCGCGCGTGGGAGCCGACCTCGCGCGCCGCCCAAGCCACCGCCTGGCCGTGGTTGCCCGCGCTCGCCGCGACGACGCCGGCGGTGCGTTCCTCCGCGCTCAGCGCCGAGATGCGGTTGTACGCGCCGCGGATCTTGAACGAGCCGGTGCGCTGGAGATTCTCCGCCTTCAGATGCACCTCGCGGCCGAAGAGCTGCGACAGCGTTTCCGAGCGGTAGACGGGCGTCACACGCGCGACACCGTCGAGGCGAGAGCGTGCCGCCTCGATGTCAGGAAGTGTGGGTGCTGTCTCCGTCGCGGCCAATTCGGAACACCTTCTCCAGGATCTCACGAACAGCGCTCAGCGGGTCGAGCTCGCGGCGCTGTACCGCGTCGAGCAGCCGCCGCAGCTCCGGATCGTCGGCGACAGCAAGCTCGAGATGACGCTTCGCCCGCGCAGAGGCGACGGCGAACACCTCGCCGGCGAGGTTGCGGCTTCGCCGTTCCTCGAGCTGCCCTGATTGCTCGAGGTGCGCGCGGTGCGCCTCGAGCTTCTCCCACAGCTCCGGGACGTTCTCGCCGCGCGTCGCCTCGGTGAGGACGATCGGCGGCCGCCACTCGCGGGTCTTGTCGAGGGTAAGGATGGAGCGCACCTCGTTCAGCATGGTCTTGGCAGCCGGATGATCCATCTTGTTGATCGCGATCACGTCCGGAATCTCCATGATCCCCGCCTTCAACGCCTGCACGGAATCGCCCGAGCCCGGCATGAGCACGAGGAGCACCGTGTCGGCGATGCCGATCACCTCGACCTCGCTCTGTCCGGTGCCGACCGTCTCGAGGAAGGCGAGCTCCTTCCCGGCAGCGTCGAGCAGGAGCAGCGCCTGCAATGTCGCTTCGGCAAGCCCGCCGAGATGGCCGCGCGTCCCCATCGAGCGAATGAAGACGCCGGGGTCGAGGAAGTGATCGCTCAGGCGGATGCGGTCGCCAAGGAGCGCACCGTGCGAGAACGGGCTCGACGGATCGACCGACACCACGCCGACCTGCGCGTCCCGCTCGCGCACGAGCCGCAGGAGCGCCGAGATCAGGCTCGACTTGCCGACGCCGGGTGGCCCGGTGAGGCCGACCGTGTACATCCGGCCCGTCTCCGGGTAGAGCTCGGCAACGAGGTCGTACGCGAGTGGGTCGCCAGCTTCGACGAGGGTGATCGCGCGAGCGAGCGCGCGACGGTCGCCGCTGCGGACGCCGGCGGCGAGGGTCTCACGGGTCCAGTCGCGGCGGCCGGCCACCGCGCGTCACTCTAATTGGCCAGTCCTAGTTGGCGGGTGCCTCGAGCGGCGCGGGCCGGCCGGCCGGCTCGCGGGCGAGCGTGAAGCCGACGACCGCAGCGGCCACGAACGTGACGGCTGAGGCGAGCCACACCCAGCGCGCATCGTTCACGGTCATCAGCGCACCGGCCAGGACGATCCCGATCCCGGTGGCCGTGAAGGTTGCGCTCATGACGAACGTGAGCGCACGCCCGCGCATTTCGTCGCGCGTGCCGCGCTGCGTCAGCAGGGCGTTGCACACGACGGCCCCGCCGTTGCCGATGCCGCCGATCACGCAGCACGCCGCAGCCATCCAGATGTTCACGCTCGCCGCACCCACGCCGAATCCGAGCGCCATCAGCGCGAGCGACGCGCCGTAGGCGCGGGCGATGCCGATTCGCTCCACAACGACGCTGCTCCACAGGCTGCCGATCACGAGACCCGTCCCGATCGCGCCGTACAGGAGCCCGTAGCCGAAGTCGCCGGCGTGCAACGTGTTCTGGGCGAGGAACACTTCACTGACCGTCACGGCACCGCTTCCGAGCGATGCCACGCCCCACCCGAACAGCACGGCGAGGAGCCGGCGAGACTGAAACACGACGGCAAAGCCGTCTTTCAGATCGGTCCAGTGGCCACGCGTCAGCGCCGTCCCGCTCTGCAGCAGCCGTGCGGGGATCCGCGCGACGAGCACCGCCGAGATGAGGAATGACACCGCATTGATCCAGTACGCGGCGTGCGGCCCCCACGCCGCAGTCAGCATGCCGCCGAGGAGCGGACCGATCGCCCAGGCCGCGTTCTCCACGGTCTGCAGCAGCGCGTTCGCGTCGCCGAGCAACTCGTCGGAGACGAGGTTGGGCACGCCCGCATAAACCGCCGGACGGAAGAACCCCGTCGCGAGGCCTGCCACGAGAGCGAGCGCGACGATCGTGCCGGCGTTCGTTGCGAAGGGCAGCGCAGCGAAAACGGCTGCGCGGAGGAGGTCGGCGGCGATCATCAGCTTGCGGCGCTCGAGCCGGTCGAGCAGCGGCCCGAGTGCGAGACCGACCACGATCACCGGGAGGAAGTCGACGATCAGGACCGCACCGACCCAGAGGCCGGAGTTCGTGCGCTGCTTGACGTCGATCGCGAGCGCGATCGCGGCAAGCAGCGTCCCTACACTCGAAGCGAGCGTTGAGACAAAGAGCAGCCGAAAGCCTGCGACGCCGAGCGGCGCCAACTGCCTGGAGGGGCGGCCGGGCAAAGCCGCACCAGGTTACAACAAGGGTTATTCGACTACGGCGACGCCCGAAAGCACGTGCTCGAGCGCCGTGGCGAAAATGCCGTTCTCCTCATTTGTGCCGACCGTCACGCGGATCGCGCTCGACGACCCGAAGCCGTCGAGCGGGCGCACGATCACTCCCTCGCGCAGCAGTCGCTCGAACACTGCCCGCCCTTCGCCGACTTCGATGTAGAGGAAGTTCCCGAGTGCAGGACCCGCGGCCTCGAGCCCGTGCGAGCGCACGACCGCTTCCAGCTGTGCACGCCCGCGCGCGTTCTCCGTCCGCCGCCGCGCGATCTCGGCGTTGTCGTCGATGCTCGCGAGAGCCGCTGCCTGCGCAGGGGCGGTCACGTCGAATGCGCGCCGTACCTTGCTTGTCGCGATGGCGACGTCCTTCGGAGCGACCGCGTAGCCGACACGAAGACCGGCGAGACCGTAGATCTTCGAGAACGTGCGCAGGACGACGACGCGCCTGCCCGCGCTGAAGTGCTCGGCGATGCCGTCGGCATAGTCGGGATCTTCGATGTACTCGAAGTACGCCTGGTCGAGCACGACGAGCACATGCTCCGGAACGCGATCGAGAAACGACGCGAGCTCGTCCCGCCCGTTCGCAGTCCCGGTCGGGTTGTTCGGATGGCAGACGTACACGAGCTTCGTGCGCGCCCCGATCGCAGCAAGCAGCGCGTCGAGGTCATACATGTGGTTACGCAGCGGCACTTTCCGTGTCACCGCGCCGAGCTTCGCCGCGTCGAGCACGTAGCTCGGGAACGACGGCCAGCCGCAGACGATCTCGTCGCCGGGATCGAGGGTTGCCTGCGAAAGCAGGTCGATCACACCGTCGGCGCCGGAGCCGACGATCACCTCCTCGAACGCCACGCCGTGCCGCTCGGCGAGCGCCGACCGCAGCGCCCAGCAACCGCCGTCCGGATAGCGGTTCAGATCCCGCGCGGCACGCTCGATCGCCTCGAGCGCAGCCGGAACGGGTGGGAACGGCCCCTCGTTCGACGCGAGCTTGACCACGCGGTCGAGGCCGAGCTCGCGTTGCACCTCCTCGACGGGCTTGCCCGGCTCGTAAGGGACGAGCTCGGCGATCGCGCGCCGGAACAGGCCTTCGCTCACTCGTCGCTCGCGCCGCCGCGCTTGCGGCGCCAGAAGAGGAGCACGCCGCCGAGCGCGGCAAGCGCGCCTGTGGCGGCCCCGCTGCCCGTGCGCTTGCTGCTCGCAACGGCTCCCTGCGCCTTCTTCTTCATGACCCGCTTGCCTACCTTGAGTGCGGCCCAGCCGACGACCGCATTCCGCTTGTTGACGATGCCCATGTGGCCTCCTTCTCAGGCACGGACGCTAGCGCAAGGAGAGAGCCGCCCGGGGGCGGCTCTCAGGGTGAAGGAGAAGCTGTCTCCCTCCAGGGCCCGCGGGCGGCATGGCCCTGGAGGGATAGGGACGAGGGCACGTCCTCTCGTGGAGATGCCGCTCCCGCAGAAAACTTGCGCTACGCGGGCGCGTTTGCCCGCGGCTTGCGATTCGGCACGTGGATCGCCCTGCCCAGGGCGACGAGCCCGGCCTCTTTGATCGCCTCCGACAGGGTCGGATGCGGCGCCATCCCGTCTGCGACGGTCTCGACAGTCGCCTCCGCATCGATCGCAACGACGCCGGCCTCGATCATGTCCGTCACGTGCGGGCCGACCATGATCAGGCCGAGAAGCTCGCCGTAGCGCGTCTCGTGGATCGATTTCACCCAGCCCACCTTCTCGTCCTGCATGACGGCGCGAGCGTTCGCGATCCAGGGGAACCGCCCGACGGCGACGTCGTCGCCGTACTGCTCCCGCGCCTCAGCCTCGGTGAGGCCGACCGCTGCGATCTCCGGATCGGTGTAGATCGGCCGCGGCACCGCGCGGTTGTCGACGATCGCGTCGTGACCGCACGCGTTCTCCGCAGCGACCTCGCCCTCGCGGAACGCCGTGTGCGCGAGCTGCCAGTAGCCCGCGCAATCTCCGACCGCGTAGATGTGCTGCACCGTGGTGCGCCGGTGCTCGTCGGCCGCGATCCCTTTCCGCTTGTCGAACTGCACGCCGATCTCCTCGAGCCCGAACCCTTCGACGACCGGTCCGCGCCCGACGGAGACGAGCATCAGATCTGCCTGCACGGTTTCCCCGTCGCCGTAGTACACGGTGAGCTGCGAGCCGTCGTCCTCGACCTTCGTGCACTGCTTGCCGAGCTGCAGTGCGATGTTCCGCTTCTGGAATTGCTTCGCCAGCTCCTTCGAGGCGTCCGCATCCTCCTGCGGAATCAGCGAGTCGAGCATTTCGACGATCGTGACCTCAGAGCCGAAGCGGCTGAAGATCGACGCGAACTCGCAGCCGATGATGCCGCCGCCGAGGATGACGAGTCGCTTCGGCAGCTGCTCCTGTGCGAGCAGGCCGGTCGAGTCGACACAGCGCGGCGAATCGAGCCCTTCGATCGGCGGCCGCAGCGGGAACGAGCCCGTGGCGATGACCGCCTGCTTGAAGTTGACGTCCTCTCCGCCCTCGACCGCGAGCGTGTTCGCGTTCTTGAAGCGCCCGGTGCCTTTTACCCACTCGACGCCGTTCGCTTTGAACAGGACTGCGATGCCTTGCGTCATCTGCTGCACGACGCCGGCCTTCCAAGCGTTGGCCGCGCCGAAGTCGAGTCTTGCGCCGCTCACCTCCACACCGAACTTCCCGAAGCTCTCTTCGACTTCGCGCAACGCGTACGCGGTCTGCACCCAGGCCTTGGTCGGGATGCAGCCCACGCGCAGGCACGTGCCGCCGAGCTCGGACTCCTGCTCGATGCAGGCGACCTTCGCGCCGAGCTGTGCGGCGCGGATCGCTGCGGTGTAGCCGCCGGGGCCGCCCCCGAGAACGGCGACGTCAACGTCCATGTCTCGTCTCCTCAGTCATGTAGAGCGATGGTAGTCAGAGCCGCGCGACCATCGTCACGGCGTGCTCGTCCTCGCGCACGGTCTCGAAGCCGAAGCGCTCGTAGTAGGGCGTCTGCTCCGGCGCGGCGCTGAGACTCACGGCGGCGTAGCCGTCCGAACGGGCGCGCTCGAGGAGAGCCTCGAGGAGCTCCCTGCCCGCACCCTTGCCGCGGCGCGAGGGAACGACCGCGATCGTGATCTCCGGTGTCTGCTCGTCGACGAAGCCGAAGCCGGGCTCGCTTGCAGTGAAGAGCCGGTACCAGGCCGCTCCGTAGGCATGCGGGCCTTCGAGCGCGATCACGCCCGCGTCGCCGCGCCGACCCCAGTTCTGCACATACCGGTACACCGGCCGCTCCGTGTCCTCGGCAATGCGCCAGTGATAGGCGTGGCGGAGCATGTCACGCAGAAAGCGGACGTCATGAATCTCGACGGGTCTTTGCATTAAAGGGGAGTCTACGAACGCCCTAGAGCGAGTGCCCTACGACCGCTACCAGGTTGAAACCTGGTAGCGAAGTGCGGCCCAACAGGCGGAGCTAACGCGAAGCGTTAGTGAAGACCGAACTCAGTCGGCTGGGGATGGCGAAGCCACCACCAGCCGACCGGGGCGGGCCTGGGTCTAGAGCATCGAAAACAACACAGCACGGAGCGCGGCCGAGACCGCGCTCTCGACCGCGCGGAGTTCGGTCTCCCAAGCGACGAGCGCGCAGCGCTGTCGCTTAGAGCTCTTGCGCTAATTGAATTCTGTTGCCGTCGGGGTCGTAGACGTCGAGGAGGCGCATCTCGCCTTGCAGCTCGAAGACGATGCCGACATCGATGCCTTTTGCGCGCAGGCGGTCGGCCTCGGCCTTCAAGTCGGTCACGTCGACGTGCGCGACGGCGCCTTCTTCCTGCGGGTCGCCTTCGGCGAGACCGATCTCCATCTCGCCGTGCTGGAGGTGCGACCAGCGCTCGCTGAAGTCGACGGCGGTCTCCTCGAAGCCGAGCGTCTCGCGGTAGAAGCTCCTCGCGGCGTCGAGATCGCGGACGTGGTACCAGACGTTTGGGGCCATCAGTGTCTCTTACAGCGCGAGGCCGGGGTCCTCGAGGAACGCCTTGATCGTCCTCAGAAACTCCGCGCCGGTCGCGCCGTCCACAGCGCGGTGATCGCAGGTGAGCGTCATGGTCATGAGCGGCAGGATGTGCAGGTCGCCATCACGCGGAACGACCTGGTCTCGCGTCGAGCCGACCGCAAGAATCGATGCTTGCGGGGGGTTCAAGACGGCAACGAACTGGTCGACGTCGTACATGCCAAGGTTCGAGATCGTGAACGTCCCGCCCTCGAGATCGTCCGTGCGCAGCTTGCCGTCCCGCGCACGGCCCACGAGATCGCCGCGGACCCCGGCGATCTGCGCGATCGTCAGCCGTTCGGCGCCGGCCACGACGGGCACCACGAGGCCTTGCGGGGCGGCGACTGCGATGCCGATGTTCGCGCTCGGAAACACGAGGAGCGCGTCGTCGTTGTACTGCACGTTCATGTCGCGGTGTCGCATCAGCGCCTGCGCGCACACCTTCGTCAGCACGTCGGTGATCGTGATGCGCACGTCGGGGTTGAGCTCGCGCTGCTTCGTCACGAGCTCGTTCGCCCGCGTCATGTCGACGTTCACGGTCAGTTGGAACGCCGGAACTGTCCACGCCTGGGTGAGCCGGCGCGCGATCGTCTTGCGGACGTTCGAGAGCGGGCGCGACTCGACCTCGCCCGGCGGAGCCTGAGCTTGTAACAGACTGTTACTTGTTGAGGTTGGGGGCTGCGCCTGCGCGCGCTCGATGTCCTCGGCGACGATCCGCCCGTCGGGGCCGGTGCCGGTGATCTGCGCGAGATCGACGCCGCGCTCGCGGGCGATCCGCCGCGCTAGCGGGGACGCCTTGATCCGACCGTTCGTCGAACCGTTCGACGGCTGCGCTTCGACAGCAGGTGCCGGCTCTGCTTCGCGCGCTGGCGCCTCGGTAGGCTGCTCCGCCTTCGCAGGCGCTTCCTCCGCCGCGACCGACTCGCCCTCGGCGCCGATGAACCCGATCGTCTTGCCGACCTCGACCTCGCCTGCGGAGATCGCGATCTTCAGCAGCACGCCGGAGGCTTCCGCCTCCACCTCCTGCGTCACCTTGTCCGTGTCGAGCTCGTAGAGCGGCTCGCCCTTCTCGACCGGCTCGCCCACCGACTTGAGCCATTTCACGATCGTCCCGGACTCCATGCCCTGACCGAGCCGCGGCAGCTTGACTTCGGTAGCCATCAGTTCTTTCGGTTCACCGTGCGGTAGATCGCCTGCAGCACGTCGTCTACGTGCGGAATGACGAATTGCTCCATCGCGGGAGCGAATGGCAGCGGCGTGAACTTCGCACCAACGCGCTCGATCGGAGCATCCAGCCAGTCGAATGCCTGGTACTGGAGTACTGACGCGACCTCCGCGCCGAAGCCCATCCGCGTGACCGCCTCGTGCGCGACGACTGCACGGTTGGTCTTCTTCACGGACGCGACGAGCGCTTCCTCGTCGAGCGGCTGCAATGTGCGCGGATCGACGACCTCGACGGAGATCCCTTCCTTCTCCGCCTCCTCGGCAGCCTTGAGCGACTCGTGCACCAGCCGGCCGGTCGCGATCACCGTGACGTCCTCGCCCTCCCGGTGTACGCGCGCCTTGCCGAGCGGGATGGGCTCGATCTCCTCCGGCACGTTGCCTTTGATGCCGTACAGCGTGCGGTGCTCGAAGAAGACAACGGGGTTATCGTCGTAGATCGACGACCAAAGCAGCCCGCGCACGTCCTCCGGCGTCGAGGCGAAGACGACCTTCAGTCCCGGAACGTGCACGAACCACGCCTCCAGCTGCTGAGCGTGCTGCGCGCCCGGCGACCAGCCTGCGCCACCCTGTGTGCGAAAGACGACGGGGACGCTGACCTGACCACCCGACATGTAGCGATGCTTCGCAGCCTGGTTCACGATCTGCTCGGCCGCGAGCGTCATGAAGTCTTCGTACATGATCTCCGCGACCGGTCGCATCCCTTGCACCGCGGCCCCGATCGCGGCGCCCGCGAGCGCCATCTCGGAGATCGGAGTGTTGCGCACGCGCTCGGGCCCGAACTCCTCGAGCATCCCGTGCGTGACGCCCATCGAGCCGCCCATCTCAGCGATGTCTTCGCCCATGATGAAAACGTCCTCGTCCTGGCGCATCGCCTGCGAAAGTGCGTCGCGGACCGCCTCGCGGTAACTGAGCTCAGGCATAGACGTTCTTCAAGGCATCTTCGGGGGCGGGGTCGGTGCCGTTCTTCGCGAACTCGACCGAGGCCTCGACGATCTCGGTCACCTCGGCGTCCATCTCCTCGAACTCCTCGTCGGAGACCTCGAGCTTCGTCCGCAACAGTGTGATCGGGTCGCGCGTCTCCGCGAGCTCGCGCGCCTCGTCCTTGTTGCGGTAGACCTGCGGATCGCCGATGTAATGGCCGTGCAGGCGCACGCAGTCGACGTGCATGAACACCGGCCCCTTGCCGGAGCGCGCGTGCTCGAGTGCCTGCCGCGCCGTCTTGTAGACCGCCTCGACGTCCTGGCCGTCGACCTTGACGGACTTCATGCCGAACGCCTTCGCGCGGTCGGAGAGGTCGCGGATCGGAGAGTGCTGGCTCTCGGGGGTCGACTCGGCCCACTTGTTGTCCTCGAGCACGAACACCGCCGGCACTTTCCAGAGCTGCGCGAGGTTGAGCGCTTCGTGGAACGTGCCGATGCTCGTCGCACCATCGCCGAAGAATGCGACCGCGACACGCGGCTCGCCACGCAGCTGGAACGCGAGCGCCGCGCCGGTGATCTGCGGCAGCCCACCCCCGACGACGGCGTTCGCGCCGAGGTTCCCGTGCTGAACGTCATACAGATGCATCGAGCCCCCGTAGCCGTGCGAGCAGCCCTCGGTCTTTCCGTACAGCTCGGCCATCAGCTCGTTCGGATGAGTGCCTTTCGCGAGCGTGTGGCCGTGCGCGCGGTGTGTCGAGGCGATCACGTCGCCGTCCCCGAGCGCGCGGCAGACGCCGACGGCGCAGGCCTCCTGACCGATCGCGACGTGGAGGAATCCAGGCAGTTCGCCGGCGCGGAAGCGCTCCTCGACCTTCTCCTCGAAGCGCCGGATGAGGAGCATTTCCCGTAAGACGTCCTTCAACTCGTCCTTGCGCAACGAGGCCTTCTTTTCCTCCACCTTTGCCACGGCGGTGAGTGTACGGTTCGCGCGATGCGGCTCGCCGAGCAGTGGAATGCGATCGAGCGGAGTCTGGATCCGAGGTGGCGCGATGCTCGTCTCGAGCTCGCGATCGAGGACGAGACGCAGCGAAGCCGCGCGCTCACGCTCCTTGCACCAGCGGGCCCTGGCCACATGGGCAAGAAGATCCGGTTCGAGGCGACACGCAGCGGCGCAGGTGTCGGACCCGAAGCGGTACGCCGGATGACGCGGCGGCTCGACGAGGAAGACATCGGCGGGGCACTTGTCCTCGTTTCCTCGGAACAGGCGCCGCCCGAGCCCGCGCTTGCACCGGCGTCACTGGCGGCGGACTGGGACGCGGCGATCGCCGTACTGCCGGCCGACTGGAGCGACCTTCTGTGCGAGCTCGAGCTGACGTCATCCGACCACATCGAGCGCGCGGCGCTGCTGATCGCACCGATCAACCCGGTGCAGGGCGACACAGGCCAGCCGGGCTTCCGCTTCCGCGCCGCGCACACGTTCGGCTACGGCGCAGCGTCCGGCATGGTGCGCAGATGTCTTGCGCGGCTGGACGAGGAAGGCATACCCGGCGAGGTGCGCGTCGTACTCGCACTATCGGACACGCATCCCGTCGGCACGCAGGGCCCGGTCTGGTACGTCGGCGGCAAGGCGGTCTGATGTGACCGACTCCGCTTGAGCGACGAGCTCGCGTTCGCGTCCGCACTCGACCTCGCGGCGCGCGTGCACGCGCACGAGGTGTCGCCGGCAGAGCTGACCGCGCTCTACCTCGAGCGAATCGAGCGGCTCGATCCGCAGGTGAACGCGTTCGTGACCGTGGTCGACGAACCGGAGGCGCCACGCGACGGGCCTTTCCACGGCGTGCCGATCCCGATCAAGGATCTGAGCGAGACCGCGGGAATCCGCACGACGTACTCCTGCAAGGCATTCGCCCGCAACGTGCCGGACTTCGACGCGTCGGTGGTGCGGAAGATCCGCGACGCCGGCTTCACGATCATCGGCAAGACGAACACGCCCGAGTTCGGGACGATCGCAATGACCGAGTCGGAGTTGAACGGCGACTGTCGCAATCCGTGGGACACGACGCGCACACCGGGCGGATCGAGCGGCGGCGCTGCGGCCGCAGTAGCAGCGGGCCTCGCACCGGTTGCGCACGGGAGCGACGGCGGCGGCTCGATCCGCATTCCAGCCTCCTGTTGTGGGCTCTTCGGGATCAAGCCCTCGCGCGGGCGCATCTCCCCCGCGCCGTTCGTCTCAGGGTCGCTCGGGCTGGGAACGTCCGGCCCGATCACGCGCACCGTGCGAGATGCGGCTGCGTTACTCGACGTGATGACAGGTAACGAGCCGGGCGACTTCTATGTCGCGCCAGTGCCGGAGCGGTCGTTCCTCGCCGAAGCCGACGAGGCGCCAGGCCGCTTGCGGATAGCGGTGACGACGGAGCCGCCCTCGCCGGTGCCCGTCGACCCAACGTGCGCAGCCGCAGCCCACGCGGCGGCCGAACTGCTGACAGAGCTCGGACACGACGTCGTCGAGGCCACGCCGCCGTGGCAGACCGACGAGATGATCGCGCACTTCATCCGCATCTGGCAGGTCGGGCCGGCGACCGCGGGTGTGGACGACCTCTCGCTGCTCGAGCCCATCAATCGCATGCTTGCCGAGGACGCGCGCACGACGCCGAGCCCGCAGTACGCGGCCTCGGTCATGCAGCTGCAGCAGATCGCGCGTCGAGTTGCCGCGTTCTGGAGCGACGTCGACGTCGTCGTCACGCCGACGCTCGCACTTCCGCCCGTCCCCGTCGGTTGGACGTGGCACGACGCCGACGGCGACCCGTACCGCGCTTTCGCGAGCCAGACGCTGTTCACGCCGTTCACGCCGCTCGTCAATGTGACCGGCCAGCCGGCGATGTCCGTGCCGCTCCACTGGAGCGACACAGGGCTACCGATCGGCGTGCAGTTCATCGGCAGGCCCTTCGGCGAGGCGACGCTGATCCGCCTTGCCGCCCAGCTCGAACAGGCGCGGCCGTGGGCCGGCCGGCGTCCGCCCGTCTCATAGGGGGTTTCCAGACGATGAGCACAGCCACCAAGCTCGTAACCGACAAGGTGAACTCGATCATCGGGCGCGAGCTCGGGCGCGCCGCGGCCGAGCTCAAGAGAAAGCTGCGCGCCGTCGGGGTAGGCATCGCGATGCTGGTTGTCGCGGCGCTGCTCGGCGTCTTCGGACTCGGCCTCGGACTCGCGACGATCGCTGCGGCGCTCGCAACTGTCTTCTCCACCTGGCTCGCCTTGCTGATCGTGACCGGCGGTGTGTTCGCGCTCGCCGGCGTGCTCGTCCTGCTTGGAATCCGCCGCATCTCGAAGAAGACGCCACCGGTGGACGAGCAGGCCTCTAGCTCGAGATCGTGAACGAGCGCCGCAGCTTCGCGTTCCGGACGCTGCCGTAGCTGTACTTGCCGGCCTTGAGCGTGACCGCCCAGGTCACAGAGCCGCGGAACTTCACGCCGGTCGCCCGGGTGAGGCCGGGGCCGGCGAGCCGGAACCCGTCGGAGGCCGTCCGGTCGCTGATCTTGATCCGGAACTTGCCGGCCGAGAGGCCGCGCGAAGGTGCAAGGTGGATCGTCTTTCCCGGCCCGATCGATCCGGCGAGCGCCGTGGCCGGCGCGGGCGTGATCGGTATCGGTGCCGGCGTTGGCGGCGGCGTGGTCACGGAGCCGACGGTGAACGTGCCGTGCATCACGGTTGGGTGCTCATCGCACTGGAAGATGTAGGTGCCGTCGACGAAGGTCACGGTGAACGTCGTGTCGCCGATCCCGGCCACGTCTGTCGCCGCGCTGACGCCCGGGCCGCTCAGATCGAAGTTGTGGAGCGCCGAGTGATCGTGAACGAGGAGCGTGTACGTGCCGGCTGCCAGGTGGGTCACCTGCGCTCCCGTCGCATCCTTGAGCGAGATCGTGAACGAATCGCCGAGACCGACGTCTCCGACGAGCGTGGGGTTGTCGGCGCGCGCGGAGCCCGCGGCACTCAGCAGCGCGACGAGCGCCGAAACGACGAGGAGCTTGACCGCCACGCCCGCAGTACGGCGGGGTTGTGGAATTGGATTGGTTATGCGCGGAGCACCGCGCCAAACCGGTCGGCGAGCGCCTGGACGATCCGGCCGCGGAGCTCCGTCGCCTCGTCGTCGGTGAGTGTTCGCTCCGGTGAGCCGAACGCGACCCGAAAGGCCAGCGACCGCTTGCCGGCGCCGGTCTGCTCGCCCCGGTATTCGTCAAAGACCGCGGCCGACCGCAGCTCCGGACCGGCCGCCTCTCGTAGCGCGGCCAGCAGCTCCGCCGCGGGCACGGCATCATCGACGACGAACGCGAGATCCTGCCGCACCTCCGGGTACGAGCTCACCTCCTCGAACTCGACCGCTTCGGGCGCCGCCGCGACGAGCGCATCGAGATCAAGCTCGAAGGCGCCCCACTGTCCCTCGAGGAGCGACGGGTGCAGCTCGCCCACCCAGCCCTCTGCCGTGCTCGCCGACTTCCCCGGATGGAGGTGCGGCTCGGAGGTGCGCTCGTACGCCGGGTGCACCTTCAATGCCGTGTAGAGCTGCTCGACCGCCCACTTCGCGTCGGCAAAGCCGCCATCGACGATGCCCGCAACATGCCAGCGCTCGTCGGGCAGCTCGCGGCCGGTGTGGTACGTCCGCGCGATCTCGAACAGCGCGACCTCGGCCGTGCCGACAGAGACGTTGTGACGCGCGGCGTCGACGAGACTCCCGATCAACGAGGTGCGGAGAGCGGCGGCCTCGAGCGAGAGCGGCTCCGGAAGTCGCAGGTCGCCCTCCGCGACGAACGTCGACGTGTAGGCCTCGGAGAAGCCGCAACCCGTGAGGACGTCCTCGACGAGTCGCCGCAGGCGCTGCCAGCGAGTCAGCCGGCCGAACATCGCGTCGCGCTGGGGCAGCGTGAACGGAATCTCCTCCATCTTGAAGCGCGCGACCTCTTCGACGAGGTCGATCTCGCGCGTCACGTCGCGCGCCCGCCACGTCGGCACGCGGAAGCCGGCGTTCGACTGCTCGAAGCCGAGCTTCGCGAGAATCGCCGACTGGTCGCCGGCGGGAACCTCGAGGCCGAGCACGGCGCTCGTCCGCTCCGGCCGCAGCTGGATCACGGAAGGCTCGGGCAGCGTCGCTTGCACGTCGGCGTGCCCCGTCCAGCGCGCGCCTGCGAGCTCGACGATCAGTCGCGTCGCCATGGTCGCAGCGGGACCCGCAAGGTGCGGGTCAACGCCCTTTTCCCAGCGGTTCGAGCCCTCGGTACGGAGCGCAAGCCGCTCGGAGGTGCGCAGGAGCGAGATCGGCTCGAAGTTCGCGGCTTCGAGGAGCACCGACGACGTCGTCTCCGAGACTTCGGTCTCCTCGCCGCCCATGACCCCGGCGAGCGCGATCGCGCGCTCCCCATCTGCGATCAGGAGGTCGGACCGGTCGAGCTTGCGCACCGCCCCGTCCAGCGTGCGCAGCTCCTCCCCTTTCTTGGCGCGGCGCACGACGATGCGCCCGCCGTGCAACGTCTCGAAGTCAAAGACGTGCAGCGGGCTGCCGAGCGCGAGCATCACGTAGTTCGTCACGTCGACGACGTTCGAGATCGCACGCACGCCCGCGAAGCGAAGCCGGGCCTTCAGCCAGATCGGCGACTCGCCGACGCTGACGTCGCGGAACAGCCGCCCGACATATCGGGGGCAGCCGTCCTCGTCCTCTACTCGCACGTCGACCGGCTCGTCGCCGGTGTGCGCAGGCTCGGTCGCGTCGAGCGGAACGAGCTCGCCGTCGAAGAGCGCCGCGACCTCGCGCGCGATCCCGTAGACGGAGAGCAGATCGGGGCGATTACCCGTCGCCTCGATGTCGAGCACCTCTTCGACGAGCGGCAGCACGTCGGCGAGCGGAGTGCCGGGTGTGAGCGCATCGTCGAGCACCATGATCCCGTCGTGATCGGACCCCAGGTCGACCTCGTCCTCGGCGAGGATCATCCCCTCCGACACTTCGCCGCGCAGCTTGCGACGCTCGAGCGTCAGCCCGTTCGGCAGGGTCGCGCCGGGGAGTGCGACCGCGACCTTGGCACCAACGCCGAAGTTCCAGGCGCCGCAGACGATCTGGTAAGGCTTGGCTTCGCCGACGTCGACCTTCGTCAGCTGCAGCCGGTCGGCGTTCGGATGCTTTTCGGCCTCGAGCACGACACCGACCTTGAAGAGCGAGATGTCGCCGGGCACCCCGAGCCGCTCGACGCCGTTCACCTCGGCCGACGAGATCGACAGCGCATGCATGAGCTGCTCGGTCGTCGCATCGAAGCGCGCGTACTCGCGCAGCCAGCTCAGCGGGACTTTCACTAAAACTGCCTCAGGAAGCGGAGATCGTTGTCCCAGAACGGGCGAATGCCGGGGATGCCGTAGCGCAGCTGCGCCGTCCGCTCGATGCCCATCCCGAACGCAAAGCCGGTGTACTCCTCCGGGCCCCAGCCGACGAATTCGTACAGATACGGGTCGACCATCCCGGAACCGCCCATCTCGATCCAACCGGAGTGCTTGCATACCGGGCACCCGGCGCCGCCGCACACGAAGCAGGAGACATCAGGCTCCATCGACGGCTCGGTGAACGGGAAGTAATGCGTGCGGAACCGGACCTCCCGCTCAGGCCCGTACAGCTGCCGCATCACGTACAGGAGCGTCCCTTTGAGATCTGCCATCGTGATGCCCTTGTCGATCGCGAGCCCTTCGAACTGGTGGAAGACCGGGAAGTGCGTCGCGTCGATCGTGTCGCGTCGATAGACGCGGCCGATCGAGATGATGTAGATCGGCGGCCGGGTGGACTCCATCTTGTGGATCTGCGCCGGCGATGTCTCCGTCCGCAGCACCGTGTCGTCACCGAGGTAGAGCGTTGCGCGCGGCGAGCGCGAGGGATGCCAGTCGGGGAAGCCGAGCGCGTCGAAGTTGTAGCGGGTCGTCTCGACCTCGCGGCCGTCGACGATCTCGTAGCCGAGGCCGAGAAAGATGTCCTCGACGTCGCGGCGCACCTGCGTCGACGGGTGAAGCGAGCCACGCCGCCGCAACCGCACGGGCCCGAGCAGCTCCGCCGGCAGCGTGACGTCCAGCCGCTCCTCAGCGAGCTTCCGCGCGAGCTCATCAGCCTGAACCTTGGCGAGCTTTTCAGCGACCGCCCCTTCGATCGCCTCGCGCATCGCATTCAGCCGCATGCCCGTCTCGCGGTCTCGAACCTCGCGAAGGGCCTGCTTCAAATAGCTGCGGCGTCCGAGAAAGGAGACGGACACACTCTCGACCTCTTCAGAGGTCGAGGCCCTCTCCAACGCAGCAACAGCGTCTCGCTCGTACGTCTCAGGATCCCACTCCATAACCCGCGGCGACTGTATCTATATGGCGTGAGCGCATATGACCCGATCGCCCGTCTCTACGACCGGTGGAGCTCGAGCGTCATCGAAGACATCTCGTTCTATGTCGAGGAGGCACTCGCGGCCGGCGACGGACCGGTTGTCGAGCTCGGCGTCGGCACCGGCCGCATCGCAATTCCGACGGCGATGGCGGGGGTGCACCTGATCGGGGTCGACTCGTCGCCAGAGATGCTCGCCGTCTGCCTGGAGCGGGCGCGCGAGGCAGGGGTCGCCGACCGTCTCGACCTGCGCCTCGGCGACTTGCGCCGGCCGCCTGTCGACGAGCGGGTCGCGCTTCTCACCTGTCCTTTTCGCGCCTATCTGCACCTGGCCACCGATGAGGAGCGGCTGGAGGCGCTGCGTGCCGCACGAGACCTGCTGCGGCCGGACGGCCGGCTCGTTTTCGACGTGTTCGCGCCGTCGCGCGAGGACATCGAGGAGACGCACGGCCGCTGGATCGAGCGCGAGCCCCGGATCGACGAGCGCGCAGACTGGGATCTCGCGGCGAGGACGCTGACACTCTCGGTGCGCGGCGCCGGCGGCGAGTCGACGATGGTTTTGTGGTGGCTCGAGCCCGAGCGGTGGCACTCGCTGCTCGCCGAAGCGGGTTTCGAGGTCGCGGCGTGTTACGGCTGGTTCGACCGCCGGCCGTACGCGGGCGGCGAGGACACGGTGTGGATCGCGCATGTCCGCAAATAGCGTGAAATTTTCTGTGCGGCTCCTCTTGAACTGCCGCCGCGCAGCCCATAGCTTCCCTTGTGCAGCGAGCACGGAGCGCGACTAGGTCGAAACCTCGGCCAAGCGATTCTACGAAGAAGGGGCAACCCTGAGGCGGAAGATCGGTTGGACGAGGTGGACGAAAGCGAGACCGGCTCGCTGAAATATTTAGAGCCCCTTCGGGGGCTCTAAATATTTCAGCTCCGCGTTGTTTGGTTTTCTTGCACCGCTCCGCTTCGCTCCGCTTTGCTGTTCGAAAACGCGCGCCGCGCCCGCGCATGTCGGTCGCGGCGCGGCTAGCGTCTGGCCAGTTCGTAGACCGCGATCGTTCCGGCCATCGCGACGTTGAGGGACTCGCCCTGCTGCGGGATCGACGCGTGCACCTCACAGCTTGCGAGCACCTCGGGCGGCAGGCCTTCGCGTTCGGCGCCTAGGACGAACACGATGTCACCGTTGAGGTCGAGCTCGGGCAGCGGCGTTCCACCGTGTGGAACGAGCGCGATGCGGCGGCCCGCGGCCGCGTCAAACTCCGCGATCGGTACGCGGAAGAGCGCGCCCATCGATGCCCGCAGCGCTTTCGGGCCCGTCGGGTCGGCGCAGCCGGGCGAGAGCGCGATGCCGGCGCCGAACGCGTCCGCCGACCGCAGCAGCGTCCCGACGTTGCCGGGATCCGCCACATGCCAGAGCGCAAGCGTCACCGGCCGCGTCCCGCGCGGCAGGTCGTCCCGTCGGTAGACCCCGATCACGCGAGGCGGGTGCGCGAGCGTCGACACCTCGGCGAGCAGTTCGGGCGAGACGTCCTCGCCCGCAACCAGGAGATCGACCGGCTCGGCGACGGCTGCAGCGACGAGATCCTCACCTTCCGCGACGAACAACCCAAGCTTGTCGCGCCAGCGCCGGTCGTGGAGCTTGCGGACGAGCTTGAGCCGCTCGTTGTCGCGGGAAGTGATCAGGCTTCTGTGAGTGCCGCTTTGGCGCGCTCGGCGATCGCGCCGAACGCGGCCGGATCGCTCACCGCGAGATCCGCAAGGACCTTGCGATTGAGCTCGATGCCGGCCTTGCCGCAGCCGTTGATGAACTGGTTGTACGACAGCCCGTTCTGCCGGGCGGCCGCGTTGATGCGCGTGATCCAAAGCTGGCGGAAGGTGCGCTTCTTGACCTTCCGGTCACGGTAGGCGTAGACGAGGGAGCGATCGACCTGCTCCTTCGCGTACCGGTAGTGGCTGTGCTTCCAGCCCCAGTAGCCCTTCGCCTGCTCGAGGACGGCGCGGCGCTTCTTCTGCGCGTGGATTGCTCGCTTGACTCTCGGCATTACTTGATCCTCAGCAACTGCTTCAGTGTCTTGTAGTCGCTCGGCGCAAGCCCGACCTCATGGCTGAACTTGCGCTTCTTCTTCGACGACTTGTGCTCCAGGTTGTGGCTGCGCATCGTCGGGAGGCGCAAGATCTTGCCGGTCCCCGTCACCTTGAACCGCTTCTTCGCTGCGCTCCGTGTCTTCACCTTCGGCATCTCGTTTCACCCCTGCATTTTTCGTCGGGCCCAGCAGCATCACCATGTTGCGTCCGTCGAGGAGGGGCTGGGACTCGATCGTCCCGATCTCCTTGACGTCGTCGGCGAGGCGCAGAAGCAACTCGCGACCGCGCTCCGGATGGCTCTGTTCGCGCCCCCGGAACATGATCGTGACCTTGACCTTCGCGCGCTGGTTCAGAAACCGCTCTACATGACCCTTCTTGGTGTTGTAATCGTGGACGCCAATCTTCGGGCGGAGCTTGATCTCCTTCACGTGGATCTGGCTCTGGTGCTTCCGAGCCTGCTTCCGCTTCTGCTCCTCCTCGTACTTGTACTTGCCGTAGTCCATGACCTTCGCGACGGGCGGGTCCGCCTGGGCTGCGACCTCGACGAGGTCGAGGTTCTTGCCGTAGGCGTACTCGCGGGCCTCGTCAGTGGACTTGATGCCGAGCTGTGCCCCGTCGTCATCGATCAGGCGGACGTTTTGGACACGGATGGCGTCGTTGATGCGCGTCGTATCCCGGTTGGACGGGCGGACGTGCTCGATCGGCCGGCGTCTGGGCCTCAAAGGCAAATCACCAAGTTGGGCTTATTCCTCCTCGTTCTCGCTGATGAACACAGAAAAGCCGCTGCATGCAGCGGCCCGTTTCCTCGTCAGACTTGCGACTCGGTTGACCCCGTCGAGCACGCCCATCATTGCGATGGGGCCCGGGAGGTGAGGAACGGGTCCGCCCCTGCTTTTCAGGCGCCAAGCGTAGCAAGCTTCGTGAGGAAATCCGGAAGCGAGTCCTCCGTCTGGTCTCCCCCACGCTCCCGGATCGCGAGGCTCTGCTCGCTTTCGCGGTCGCCGAAGACGATCGTGAACGGGATCTTCTCGAGCTCGGAGGCGCGAATCCGCTTGCCGATCGTCTCGGTCGGCTCGCCGACGTCGACCCGGTAGCCCGCCGCACGGAGGCGCTCGACAATCGCGGTCGCGGCCTCGAGATGGCCTTCGCCGACCGGCAGCACCCGGACCTGCACCGGCGCGAGCCAGAACGGGAACGCACCGCCGTAGTGCTCGATGAGGATGCCGATGAAGCGCTCGAAGGATCCGTAGAGCGCCCGGTGGATGACGAACACAGGATGCTCGGTGTTGTCCGCCCCCATGTAGGTCAGCCCGAAGCGCTGCGGCATCTGCCGATCGAGCTGGATCGTTCCCAGCTGCCAGGAGCGGCCCAGCACGTCGGTCACGTGCAAATCGATCTTCGGCCCGTAGAAGGAACCTTCGCCGGCGCCGAGGACGTACTCGATCCCGTTGCGCTTGAGCGCCGCCTCGAGCTCGCTTTCGGCGAAGTCCCATTCCTCGTCGCTGCCGAGCTTGCCGTCCGGGCGCGTCGAGAACTCCGCCCGCGGCTCGAGCCCGAAGCGGCCGTAGAGAAAGCGGAGATAGTCGATGCAGCCGTCGAGCTCCGAGGGGATCTGCTCTTGCGTGCAGAAGAGATGAGCGTCGTCCTGGGTCACGTAGCGGACACGCGTGAGGCCGTGCAACGCCCCGGCCAGCTCATTCCGGTGCAACGGTGCCGCTTCGGCGTACCGGAGCGGCAATTCGCGGTAGCTGCGCAAGGTTTCCCCAAAGAGGAGCATGTGGCCCGGGCAGTTCATCGGCTTGATCCCGTAGACCTGGTCGTTGTCGAGCGGGATCAAGAACATGTTCTCCCGGAACTTCTCCCAGTGACCCGAGGTCACCCAAAGCGCCTTGTCGTAGATGAGCGGCGTCTTCACCTCGACATAGCCGCGTCGCGCGTTCTCGCGCCGGCGGAGCGCCTCTAACTGGTTCCAGATCACCATCCCCTTCGGATGCCAGAACGCGGAGCCGGGTGAGTGCTCGTCGAAGTGGAAGAGGTCGAGCCGCTGGCCGAGCACGCGGTGATCGCGCTTGCGTGCCTCCGCGAGCCGCTCGAGGTGAGCATCGAGATCGGCCTGCGAGTAGAAGGCGGTGCCGTAGATGCGCGTCAGCTGCGGCTGCGTCGAGTCGCCGCGCCAGTACGCGCCGGCGATCCCGGTGAGCTTCAACGCCTTGATCGGCTTCGAGTTCTGGAGATGCGGGCCGCGGCAGAGGTCGGTGAAGTCGCCCTGCGTGTACAGGGAGATGTCACCCTCGGCGGTGTCGACGAGCTGCACCTTGTAAGGCTCGTGCTCCGACTCGAAGCGCGCCTTCGCCTCGTCACGAGAGATCTGCTCGCGGGTCCACTCGCGCCCCTCCTCGAGCTCCTTCGCGATCTCCGCCTCGATGCGCGGCAGATCCTCGTCGTGGATCGGCTCGGGAAAGTCGAAGTCGTAGTAAAAGCCGTTCTCGATCGGCGGGCCGATCGCGACCTTCACGCCGGGGTAGAGGCGCCGTACCGCCTCAGCGAGCAGATGCGCCGACGAGTGGCGCAGCACATAGAGCGCGTCAGGGTCACTCGTGTCCCGCGTCGTCAGGATCTGGATCGGCTGGCCGTCCTCGAGTGGCAGCCGCAGGTCCTGCACGATGCCGTTCGCGCGCACGAGTACCGCCTGCTCGGCCAGCTTTGGGCCGATCGCCCGTGCGGCATCGAGGCCGGTCGAACGGTTCGGAAGCTCGAGCTCCGTCTGGTCGGGGAGGACGACTTTCATCACCGAACAGGATATGGACTGAACTCGAGCAGGATCCACTCTGCCGTGTGCTCGTCGTCAGGCTCGTGGCGCGAAACCTCGACGAAGCCAGCCTTGCGCCACGCGCGTAGCGCCTGCACGTTCCACACGTACGGGTCGACCGTGACGCGCGCCCAGCTGCGCTCCTCGAGTAGATGCCGTGCCATCGCTCGCGCCGCGTCCGGCCCGAGACCGCGGCCGCGCGCCGACGGCTCGAGGAACATGTCGAGGCCGCCCCGCTCGGCATCCCCCCACACCTGGAGATAGCCGACCGGGAGGCCGGCCGCGAGCACGAGGTACGGGGTCACATCCGATCGAGCAAGCCTCTCGAGCATCGACTCGCGCGTAAAGGTCTCGTCGTCCCAGAAGCGGCTCACTTCCGGGTCGGCGTGCCATTCGAGCAGCGGGTCGACATCTGACTCCTCGACCGGCCTCAGCGTCGTTTGCTCGCTCCAAACGGGACTCGCGTCGTCGAAGCCGCCTCGCCGGAACCTGCTCACGTTCTCCGTTGTAGCGCGCGCGCGGCGCGTTCAACGGCGACCAACGGCGCGCACGCGCGCGCCGTTTGTCGTTTGCGTTACGAATTTGCGGGAAGTTCTCTCAACGGAGAACGCAATGAGCATGCGAAAGGGGTTGCAATGGCGGAGTGCATCCGCGACCTTATGAACTGCAAGCCCGCGCTCACTCGAGAGCGGGAGCACCGTGATGGAGGCCGCACGACCGATGCGCGACGAAGCTGCCGGGCGTTCCCCGAATCCGTCACGGTCAACCCTCAGCACGACCTCGGCGAGCAGACAAGAAAGGTCGTCGAGGGCCTAACCACGTAGGAAACAGGCAGTTCCTGCTGAATGTCAGCCGAGGCAACTCTCATACTTCTGCATGTAGTTGTTGCCACCGAACTCGCCCAACAGGAGGAGGCACATGGCGACAGCAAGAAGAAGGTCAAGCGGCACCAGGTCGACGTCACGTACGCGCTCGACTGGCGCCCGCCGTACAACGGCGGCACGCAAGCCGGCCACCCGGCGCAAGCCTGCAGCCCGCAAACCGGCAGCACGTAAGCCGGCAGCTCGCCGCAAGCCCGCCGCCCGGCGCAAGCCGGCGGCACGCAAGCCGGCAGCACGCAAGCCGGCAGCTCGCCGCAAGCCAGCACGCAAACCGGCAG
>PLZU01000045.1:18855-19029 GCA_003152275.1 Actinomycetota bacterium | reverse complement strand
ACAACGACCAGGCCTTCAAGCGCATTACCGGCTATCTGAAGAAGACGTCGCCACACATGGTCGAGCGCGTCGTTCGCTACAAAGAGACCGTCCCTCTGATGGAGGCGTTCGGCGTCGAGCAGGAGATCAAGTCGACCCTGCACCGGCGTGTCGATCTCCCGTCCGGCGGCTATC
>PLZU01000045.1:0-18837 GCA_003152275.1 Actinomycetota bacterium | reverse complement strand
ACATCGGCGGGATCATCGTCATCGACTTCATCGACATGGCGAACCCGAAGAACCGCGTTGCGGTTGAGGAGGCGTTGCGCACCGAGCTCGAGCGCGACCGGACGAAGACGTACGTCGTCGAGATCTCGCCGCTCGGCCTCGTCGAGATGACGCGGCAGAACGTGACCGACGGACCGCGAGAGCTGATGACGAAGAAGTGCCCGACGTGCGGGGGCGACGGCATCGTCTACTCCGAGGCGTCGGCGGCGATCGACGTCGAACGGCGGCTCCGCTCGCTCGTCGCGGGCTCGCGCTCGCAGGCGTACCGCGTCGAGCTCGCTGCGCCGATAGCCGCCGTGCTGATCGGCCCGGGCGCGGGGCGTCTGCAGGAGCTCGAGGCGATGACGAAGCGCCGGTTCTTCCTCGACGGCAAGCCCGACATGCATGTCGACCACTTCGTCGTGCTCGCCGAGGGCAAGCTTCTCGACCTGGCGCCGAAGGCTCCGGTCGAGGAGGGCGTTGAGCTTCAGCTCGATCTCGTCGAGATCGACCGCCACGACGGCGGAGCAGCCGTCGGCAAGGTCGAAGGCTTTGACGTCTGCGTCGCGGAGGCGGCATCGCTCGTCGGCAAGAAGGTGAAAGTGCGCGTCGAGCGCGTGCTCGACAGCATCGCGTACGCGACGCTCGTACGCGCCTTGAAGAAAGTGCCGGAGCCGTTGACCGCGGAGGCGGAGGCGGAGAAGCCGACGCGCAAGCCGCCGGCGCGGAAGGGCGCAGACTCGCAGGCCGGCACGATCGGGGCCGACGATGACGATGGCGATGACGATGACGTTGTCGACGACGCCAACGACGTTGACGTGGAAGAGACGGACGAGAACGAGCTCGAGGCCGAGGACGAGCCGCAGGCCACCCAACCCGCGCTTGCAGAGCCCGCGCTGGCCGCGCCCGAAGTTGCCCAGCCCGACATTGCCGTCGACGGCGAGGCCGCACGGCCTGCGAAGAAGAAGACCCGTCGCGGTTCGCGCGGCGGCAAGAACCGCAAGAAGCCCGCAGGCACCGCCACAGCGAAGTCCGAGGCGCCCGAGGCAGAGCGGGCAGAGCAGGCCGGGCCGAAGCTGCCGGGGCCGAAGCTGCCGCAGAGAGACAAGCCCGTCACGATCCACGTGCCCTCCGCCGACTTCGGCCGCGAGGGCGAGGCGACAGCGAGCTCCGAAACGCCTGAGGGAGCGAGCGCAGAGACTCCCTCCGACAACGGCGCTGCCGCCGTCGCGAAGAAGAAGACGCGGCGCGGCTCGCGTGGCGGCAAGAACCGGCGCAAGCCGGCTGCTGCCGGCGTCGCGTCGAATGGTGTAGAGCCGGTGGCCCCGACCGAGCTGGGCCCCGCCGAAAGTGAGCCGGCTGAGCCGGAGACCATCGAGCCGGTGTCCGTCGAGGAGGGGGCCACGAACGGCGCCCCCGACGAGGAATGGGGCTACGTCCCCATGTCCGAGTGGGTCGACGAGCTCGAGAGGTGATTTCGCTACACTGGCGCCTCCCGCGGGGCCGTCCGGCACCGCGTTTTCCACGCTTATGAGCTACGCGATCATCACCGTTGGCGGCAAGCAGTACCGCGTCCAGGAGGGCGAGCGGCTGCTGGTGGACCGGCTCAAGGCCGACGAGGGCAAGACGTTCAATCCGAAGGTTCTGCTCACCGGCGGCAACGGCAAGACCGACCTCGCGCCGTCGACCACGGTCACCGCGCGCGTGTTGAGCCATGAGCTCGGCGAGAAGATCCGCATCGGGAAGTACAAGAAGCGCACCGGCTACCGCAAGCACACCGGCTTCCGCGCAAGCCTCACGCAGATTCAGATCGAATCGATCGGCGCGGGCACGCGTAAGGCGGCTGCCGAAGCGAAGCCGACGGCCGAGACGAAGCCGAAGATTGAGACGAAGGTGGACACGAAGCCGAAGGCAGAAGCGCCGTCTGCAGCACCGGCGGCAGCTCCCGCGCGCACCGCACATCCGCCGAAGGGCTACGAGGATATGACGGTCGCCGAGATCGCCGCCGAGGCGCACGACTGGCGCCGGCCGAACCTCGAGGCTGCGCTCGAATACGAGCGCGCGAATGCGAAGCGCAAGGGTGCGATCGCCGCGCTCGAGTCGGCGCTCGCAGACAAGGAGAGCCAGTAATGGCACATAAGAAAGGCCTCGGGTCGTCGCGCAACGGTCGCGACTCGAACCCGCAGATGCTCGGCGTGAAGATGTTCTCGGGTCAGGATGTGTCGTCCGGGATGATTCTCGTTCGCCAGCGTGGCACGCGTTTCCGCCCGGGCCCCGGCACGGGCATCGGCAAGGACGACACGATCTTCGCAACGCGGAGCGGCGTCGTCGCGTTCAGGACGAGCGGCGAGCGCCGCTTCATCTCAGTGGTCGATTCGTAGAAAAGCCGTGTCAGACGCCTTTGGTGTCTGACACCAGCGTCGTGTTTCACGATCGCGCCAAGCTGACTGTTGTTGCGGGAAGAGGCGGGGACGGCTCGATCCACTTCCGGCGTGAGAAGTTCGTCCCAAAAGGCGGACCGGATGGCGGTGACGGCGGTGAGGGTGGCGACGTCGTGCTCGTCGCGGACGCTGCGCGGCGCGACCTCTCGGGCGTCCGCCCGAATCAGAGGCTGCGCGCCGGGAAGGGCGGGCCCGGAGGTGGGCGGATGTCGCACGGCGCCGACGGCGAAGATGCAGTGCTCCAGGTTCCGGTCGGGACGCAGGTGCTTGACGAGGAAGAACGCCTCATCGCCGACCTCGCCCATCCGGGGGCGCGCGTGGTCGTAGCGAAGGGCGGCAGCGGCGGTCGCGGCAACAAGCGCTTTGCAGGACCGACGCGGCAGACGCCGCGGTTCGCCGAGGTTGGCTGGCTGGGGGAGGAGGGGACGATCGAGCTGCGCCTGAAACTGCTTGCCGACGCTGCGCTCGTCGGCTTGCCGAACGCCGGCAAGTCATCGCTCGTCGCACGCCTCTCGAACGCAAAGCCGAAGATCGCGGAGTATCCGTTCACGACGCTCTCACCGGTGCTCGGCACCGTCGAGGCGCCGGACGGCCGCCAACTCGTCGTCGCCGACGTCCCGGGGCTGATCGAGGGGGCAAGCGAAGGCGTCGGGCTCGGTCATGAGTTTCTCGCGCATCTCGAACGCGCGCGGCTGCTGCTCCATGTGATCGACTCGTCGGAGGCTGACGCGGAGGAGCGCTGGCGCACGATCGACGCGGAGCTCGCGGCGTACGGCGCCGGCCTCGACACCCGACCGCAGGTGATCGTGCTGAACAAGATCGACTTGAGCCCGGAGCCGCCGTCATTCGAGATCGAAGACGACCGGATCGTGCGCGTGTTCCGCGTGTCCGCCGCGACCGGAGCCGGAATCGAGGAGCTGAAGCGCGCGCTCTTCGAGCTCGTCCCGCCGGAGGAGGTCGTGCCCGTCGTACCGGGCGACGAGGAGGAGCTCGTCGACTACCTCGTTTACCGGCCGCAGCCGGCGCGGCGTGCCTATCGAGTGTTCCGCACCGAGGGCGGTTTCCGCATCACGGGCCGCCCACCCGTGGGCGAGGAGCTCGAGGCAGTGCTGAAGTCTGCGGGCGTGCGCGCGGGAGACGAGGTCGAGCTGGGCGATGAGGTGCTCGAGTGGAGCTGACGACGTGACCGGTCTCTTCGGCGGCGCGTTCGATCCGCCTCACGTCGGCCATGTCGGCCTTGCGAGCGCCGCGAAGGAGCGCTTCGACTTGCCGCGGCTCACGATCCTCGTCGCGGCGCACCCGGGCCACAAGCAGACACACCTGCCGGCGGAGGTGCGACTCGACCTTGCGCGAGCGGCGTTCACCGGTGACGATGTTCGCCTGGATTCCTACGCGCGCACGATCGACCTGCTGCGCGGCGAGTCGTTCGACGATCCGCTCTTCATCGTGGGCGCGGACCAGTTTTCGGACTTCCTCTCCTGGAAGGAACCCGACGCCGTGCTGGAGCGCGCGCGACTCGCGGTGGCGACAAGGCCGGGCTATCCGCGCGAACGGCTCGACGAGGTACTCGAGGAGCTCGACCTGCCCGAACGCGTTGTTTTCTTCGACATCGAGCCGAATCCGGTGGCCTCAAGCGACATTCGCGCCCTCGCGGCGGCCGGAGCGCCGCTCAGCGGCCTCGTCCCGGACGGCGTCCGCGACCTCATCCGGGAGCGGGGCCTCTACAGCGTCCATCGAACGTCCGCGGACCGTGGATAGACTGGTCCTAACCCCGAAAAGGACACTGATCCAGCCCTGAGCTCGCTCGAACAAGCCCGCCGCATCGCCACTCTCGCACAGGAGAAGCTGGCGGAGGACGTCGTGATCCTCGACATGCGGCCGGTCTGCACCTTCACCGACTACTTCGTGATCGCCACGGGCCGCAACCCGCGGCAGACCGCTGCGATCTGGGACGAGGTGCACGGCCGGATGAAGCACGAGCAGCAGCTGCTCCCGCGCACGATCGACGGAAAGCAGGAGGGAACGTGGATCCTCGCCGACTACCTCGACGTCGTGCTGCACGTGTTCACGCCCGAGGCACGCGATTACTACAAGCTCGAAGAACTGTGGAACGACGTGCCCGAAGTCGAGCTCGAGACCGCGGTCGCCGGCTAACCGGCGCGCGGCCCGTCGCTCGTCAGCAGGAGGTTCGCCGGGGTGGCCGGCAGGCCGCGGACGAGGTCCTTGCCGATGCGGATCGCGAGCGCGTGCGGCCGGCCGATCCGGAGCCAGACGTTCTCGCGCAGGCCGTACGAAAGGCTGTGGCCGCGGTTGAGGAAGCCGCGGAAGACTTCCTTGCCGTTCGCCCCGCCGATGCGGATCGAGAGCCACGAGCGTGACGAGACCGCGCGGATGAGCGCGACCGGCGGTTTCGCCGGCGTGACGTGCGGCTTGACGGCAGCGGCGGCCTTCTTCATCGGCGTGGCCGCTGCCGCGACCTCGCTCAGGTCGGGCTGGACCTGCGTGGTCGTTGTCTTGCTCGAGCCTAGGGCTGCCAGCGCCGCAACGAGCGCGGCGATCGCGATGACGCCGGCGATCGTCCGGAAGAGGCGACCTCTCCTTTTCATGGGGGCGAGGGACTCCGGGACGAGCGACTCCGCTTCGTGCGCCGCGATGCGCGCGTTGTACTCGTCGATGTAGAGGTTGCCATTCAGGCCGAGGAACTCGGCGTACATCCGGAGGAAGCCCCTGCTGTAGGCCTCGCCGGGTAGGAGTTCCCAGCGCTCTTCCTCGAGGGCGGTGATGTAGCGCTCGCGGAGGCGGAGACCCGCGGTGACATCGTCGAGGGAGAGGCCGCGGCGGGTGCGGGCTTCGCGCAGGCTGGCACCAATCTCGAACACTGCGGCGGCTCCTCGACCTGTCGACGGCGTCGGTGGAGAAGTCGGCGCGGCCGTGGAAAAGAAAAAGCCCCCTGACGGGGGCTTCTGATGGAGCCGAGGGGGATCGAACCCCTGACCTCCGCCATGCCATGGCGGCGCTCTCCCAGCTGAGCTACGGCCCCAGGAGGGACTCAAGTCTAGCGCTGAAGTTGTAGTCCCTCGCCCAACGGATGCCTTTGGCCTGGTTGTTGCGAGTCGGCCCGAGACGTAGTCGCATCTCATGCTGGGCAGCGTCGTCGAGGTCGAAGAAATAGCAACTCTTGGTGTCGTCGCAGTAGGCGGCAAACGCGTCGATCTCGTCACGAGAGTAGAAGGTCCGGCGGAGACCGTCACGAGCGCGGCGAGCCGAGTAGAGCCGCACCACGATCACGTCGTCGTAGCGCGACGCCCATTTGCATTGGACTCTCAGCAGGCGTGAGCGGATGTCGAAGATGAGGTCGTAGCGCTCGTCTCCTAGCGGTCGGTAGACACCGATCCCAAGCTTTACGGCCTCGAGCGCAATTGCGGCTTCGGCGACTGTCCCTTTCTGATTCGTTGTCAACATAGAAAACAGACTATCGGTGCCGCCGGACGGTGCAACCGGCAAATCGTTGTCACCGGTGGACCCGCCTGCAAGGATCAGGGCCAGTGGAGACCGCCGCTGCAGCCGGCCGCCGGGGCCGCCGCGAGCACGCGGTGCGCCAGCGCCTGGTCGTGCCGGTGCGCTACGCGCTCCGCCGCCTCCGCGTCAACTGGCCGCGAACGCTGATCGTCGCTCTGGGCATCGCCGTCGGTGCGGCGGTGCTCGCGATGACGGCCGTGGGGAGCGCGGCGGTTCAAGACCGGGCAGTGCAGCGAGCGCTTGCGCAGTTGCAGCCGTCCGACCGTGCAATCCAGGCCGTGTGGAGCGGCGTGCCGGGGCAATCGAACTTCGATTACGCGCAGCTCAACCGCATCGCACGCCGTGCGACCGAGCCGATCCTCGGGCAGAAGCCGTTCGGCGTGCTCGTGTTCCGCCAGGCGACGTGGGGCGGAGCGTTCGTGAACCTCGGCGCCGTCGACGGACTCTCGCGCTGGCTCGATCTCCGCAGCGGGCGTCTTCCGCGCAGGTGCACGCCGTCGAATTGCGAGCTGATCCAGATCGGCGGGGCACCGGCGGCGCCGAAGCTTCCGTTCCTGCACGTCGTCGGCCGCGCGACCTTCAGGGCGGGAGCTCCGCTCGCCGCGTACTTCGGCGCCGGTGGCGGAAAGCTTCCGCCGATCCTGCTCGCCGACGGCGTCGTGCCGTTCGATCGCACGCCGCTTCCCGACGCTTCGCTGATCGCGCGCACCTACGGCTGGATCATCCCTGTCGCGCCGCGCTCGATCCACGACTGGGAGCTTGCGAGCCTCGGCACGCGGCTCGATCGCGCGCAGTCGAAGCTGGAACAAAAGTCGGACATCTTCACGATCGCCGCACCCACCGACACGATCGCGTCGATTCGCGCGACAAGCCGCGTCGCAGCGGAACGCCTGCTGATCCTCGGCGGCGACGCGGCCGTCCTCCTGCTCGGCTTCGCCGTGCTCGCGTCGACCCGCCTGCGACGCGATCACCGCGACGTGCGCCAACGGCTCATCTGGTCCGGCGCGAGGCGCTCGCAGATCCTGCTCGTCGCAGCGACCGAGGTTCTCGTCCTCACGATCGTCGCGAGCCTCGTCGGCTGGGCCGCCGGTACCGGAGCGGGCGCGCTCCTCGCCCACCACCTCGGCTCGCCGGGCGGGCTCGTCGTCGTGCACTCGATCTTCACCCTCCGCGCGCTCGAGATCGGGATCCTGCTCGCCGCCGTCACTGCCGCGGCGATGCTCGCCGCGCTTCGCGTCGATGCGGTGACGTTCGGCGGCCTGCGCATCACCGTCGCCGACGTCGCAGCGCTCGGCGCGCTCGCGGCGATCCTGCTCGCCCTTGCACGAGGCAAGGCTGACGCGACGGCGCTGCAGGGGAGCAGCGGCACCGGCGTTTACGTCCTCTTGCTTCCTGGCCTCGTGCTGTTCGTGCTCGCGGTCGCAGCAGCGCGACTGCTTGCGCCCGCCCTGCGCCTCCTCGAGCTCGTTGCACGTCGTGCAACGCCACCCGTCCGCGTCGCACTTCTCTCGCTAGCGCGGGTACCCGGCGAGGTGCTGCTGACAGTCGTCTTCTTCGTGCTCAGCGTCGGCATCGCTGTCTTCGCGATCGCCTATCGCGGAACGCTCGTTCAAGGCGAGCGCGAGCAGGCGCGCTACGCGGTGCCGGCGCCGTACGTCCTGAGCGAGGACCTCGGCAAGCTCGTCACGATCCAGCAGGCGCCGTTGCCTGCGCGCTACCGCGCAACGCAGGTCGATCGCGAGTCGGGGTACGTGACCGGAAACCACGGCCGCGACTTCACGCTGCTCGCGCTGCCTGCGCGCTCGCTCGCCTCGATCGACGGTTGGCGGTCAGATTTTTCGTCGCAGTCGCCTGCGGAGCTCGGGCGCCTGCTGCAACCCGCGACGGCGCCGTCGCTCCGCGGCATTCGCCTGCCGGCTGCCGCCCGGAAGCTGACGCTGCCGTTCACGACCACGGGCGACCACGTCGGACTGACGGCGATCGTCGAGAACCGGCGCGGCGACTTCACACCGCTCGAGCTCGGTGAGCACGGCCCCGGCGCGCACGCGCCGACTGTTCGCCTGCCGCCGGAAGCTCGCGGCGGACTCATCATCGCGCTCCGGCTCTCGTTTCCGGTGATCGCCGCCTATGTTGCAGGGCATCGCGAGGCGGAGACGTCGCTCTCTGTCAACGACGCATCGACGGGAACGCTGCGGCTCGGGCGCGCGTTCGCGAGCTGGTTCGGCACGAACGGCATCACTCCCGACGGCCGCGCATTCCACTTCGTCGTCAACAACGCGGCCGACTCGATCCTCCGCCCGCACCAGCCGCTCGAGAACGAGCTCGTGCCGGTGGTCGTCACGCCGGCCCTGGCGCGCGCCGCCGGACCGAGTGGCATCCTGCCGCTGCACGTCGAAGACAGCGTGATCACGGCGAAGATCGTCGCGACGACGCGCTACTTCCCGTCGATCGACGGGGACGCCGTCGTCACGGATCTGCCGACGTGGCTCACCGCCGCCAACACGGTCGAGCCCGGCGTTGCAACGGCGTCTGAGCTCTGGCTCGATGCGCGCCCGCCGCCCGGTCTTCCGCTCGACCTGGCCTCGCAACGAGCGCGTGTGCGCGAGCTGACGAGTGACCCGCTCGCGAGGGGTGCGATTGCGTTGCTACTCATCACGGCCCTCGTCGGCCTGGCGCTCGCGGCGGTCGGCCTCCTGCTCACGGTCGTCGGCGACCTGCGCGAGGAGCGCGGCTCGTTGCGAGACCTCGAGGCGCAGGGCGCGACCCCTGCTGAGCTGCGCCTGCACGTGCTGCTTCGCGCGGCCGTCGTCGGCGTCCTCGGCCTCGTGGGCGGCACGGCCGCGGGAGCGATCGTCGGCGCCCTCGTCGTGGCAGTGGTCACGGTGACCGCCGGCGCCGAGAACGCGTTGCCGCCGCTCACTCTCGCCTTCGACGGGAAGCTCGTTCTCCTCGTGCTTGCGGCGCTTGTGCTCTCGTCCGCAGTCGCCGCGACCGCAACCGCGCGGAGGCTCCGGTGAACGCGGTCGAGGCACGTGATCTCTTCCGGTTCTACGCGTCGCCGGAGGGAACCTCGGTCGCGCTGCAAGGCTTGACGCTCGACGTCGCGGTGGGCGAGCTGCTCGTCGTCTTCGGCCCGAGCGGCTCGGGCAAGAGCACGCTCCTCCGGATCCTCGCGGGTCTCGACCGTCCTTCGGCTGGCTCGGTAAGCGTTTTCGGCCGCGACCTGCGCACCTTGCGCGGTCGCGCGCTCGTCGAGTACCGGTCGCGGGCGCTCGGCTACGCCGACCAGCACTACGCCCGCGCACTTGCGCCGGAGCTGACCGTGCGCGAGCTCGTCGCGCTGCGTCTCGCACTGCTCGGCGTCGAGCGCGCGGAGCGCGAGCATGTCGCCGACAGCCTGCTCGAACGCGTCGGTTTGCTCGACCGCGCCGGCGCGCTGCCTGCGGAGCTCTCGGGCGGCCAGCAGCAGCGGGTCGCGATCTGTGCCGCGCTCGCCCACCGGCCGCGACTCTTCATCGCGGACGAGCCGACCGGCGAGCTCGACGCCGTGAATGCGACGCAGATCTACACGCTGATCGGCGAACTGTCTCGCGAGGTCGGTGCGACCACCCTCGTCGTCAGCCACGATCCGGGCTCGGCTTCCGTCGCCAATCGTGTGGTGCAGATCCGCGACGGCCGCGTGAGCGCCGAGGACGGCGCGGCGGTCGTGAACCGCGGCGGCTGGGTTCGCATCCCGGAGGAGCTGCTCGGAGGCGCGTCGAGAGCTCATCTCGATCGCATTCCGGAGGGCGTCGTTCTGCGCGTGCGGGAACGGGCAGCTGCGCCGGAGCAGGTGCAGCCGGTCGTTCCGCGCGGTGATGTCGTGGTCAGAACGGTCGGCCTGACGAAGAGCTACGGCGACGCGCTCGTCTTCCACGATCTGTCGCTCGAGCTCGAGTCGGGCCGCCTGTCCGCCGTCACCGGCCGGTCCGGCTCCGGGAAGTCGACGCTCCTACACCTGCTCGCGGGGCTCGATCTGCCGACGGCCGGCGAGGTGCACGTTCTCGACGCGCCGATCTCGCAACTCGATGCAACGCAGCGCGCTCTCGTGCGCCGCGAGCACATCGGTCTCGTCACGCAGGGCGCCGACCTCGTCCCCTTCCTTACTGCGCAGGAGAGCGTGGAGCTCGCGCTCGCCATGCGTGGCGTTCCTACGACGAGCGCTGCCCAGGCGCTGGCGGCCGTCGGGCTCGAAGAGCTGGCCCACCAGCGTGTCGAGCGTCTATCGATGGGCGAGCGCCAACGCGTCGCCGTCGCCCGCGCGCTTGCCGCACGGCCGAAGCTTCTGCTGGCCGACGAGCCCACCGCGCGCCTCGACGAGGCGAACGCAGGGGCGGTCGGAGTGCTTTTCGCCGAGCTCGCGGCGACGACGGGCGCGGCAATCGTCTGCGCGACGCACGATCCCGTGTTGATCGAGCACGCGCGCGCCGAGGTGCCGCTCGGTACGCTCGCGGCGTGAACGAGCGTAGGCTCGACGGAGCTCGTCAAGGAGCGGAGGCGCCGGCTCGGCCGGCGGCGGAGCGGGGATGAGTCAAGCTGCAGTCGACCTCTTGCTTCGTGGTTATCGCGCGTTCGTCGCGGGCGATCTCGATGCGCTCGAGCACATGCTCGACCCCGAGGTCGAGTGGATCGGGATCGGCGAGGTCGCCGCGATCGCGGACCGCGCCGACGTGCTCGGCGTGCTACGCGACCGCGTCGCCGAGCAGTACCAGGTCACCGTCGACCGCTGCATCGGTGTCGGGGACGACGTCGTCGTCAGCATGCGCTTCTCGCGGGTCGAGCTCGACCCCACCGACGACCGTCCGCTGCAGTCGCGCCGCTCGTTTCTCGTCGGGCGGTATGCCGCGATCGTGACGACCCGCGGCGGGCGCGTCGCGCGTGTCGTCGAGTACCCGCACCTCGCGGGCGCTCTCGCCGCTGCAGGTCTTGAGGACGAGAACCCGTGAGGCAGGTGCTCGTCACCGGTTTCGAGCCGTTCAGCGGCTCGTCGGTCAATCCGTCGCAACAGCTTGTCGCGGCGCTGGACGGCGATGTCGTGAAGGCCGTCCTTCCTGTCTCATACGCGCGTGCGGCGGACGAGCTGCGCCGAGCCGTGCGCGAGGCCGAGCCCGACGTCGTCATCTGCTTCGGCCAGGCAGACGGACGGACCGGGATCTCGATCGAGCGCTTCGCGCTCAACCTCGACGAGGCGACGACGACCGACAACGACGCCGCACCGGGCTCGGGTACCGCGATCGACGCGGCAGGACCGATTGCCTATCCGTCCACGCTGCCCGTGGACGAGATCGTCGCCGCGCTCCGCGGCGAGGGAATCCCGGCCGCGCCGTCCCGCACGGCCGGCGGCTTCCTGTGCAACCACGTCTTCTACGTCCTGATGCGCCTGCTCGAGGAGGAGCGCCCGCAGGCGATCGGAGGTTTCGTGCACGTCCCGCTCCTGCCGGAGCAGGCGCTCGAGCAGGACGCGGCGAGCATGCCGCTCGAGACGCTCGTTTGCGCTGCTCAGGTCGTCATTTCGTGTTGCCGGGAGGTTGCCTAGCTCGCATCAGGTACAATTCCGATACCTAGTACACGGATAGGAGAGTGACCTGATTTGAGCGATCTGCTGCTCGTGCCGCTCGAGGACACGGTGGTGTTCCCGGGCATGACCGTCACCCTGGCGGTCGACGCCGGCGACGAGGATCGCGTCCTGCTCGTGCCAAAGCACGAGGACGAGTACGCGAAGGTCGGCACCGTGGCCGAGGTTGCTGACCGCGTCCGCCTCCCTGGCGGGGGAGACGCCGTCGCATTCACCGGCCTGCACCGTGCCGTCATCGGCGCGGCACACACCGATTCACAGGGGCGTTTGCGCGTCGAAGTGGACGAGCGCCCAGACGAGAACCTCCCGCCGGTCCAGACGCGCGAGCTCGAGCGCGAGTACCGCGCCGTCGTCGAGGAGATCCTCGAAATCCGCAACGCCGACGAGCGGATCAGCGCGTTCCTGCGCTCGATCACCGAAGCGGGTGCGCTCGCGGACACGTGCGCGTACGCCCCCGACATCTCGTTCGCGCAGCGCGTCGAGCTGCTCGAGAAGGTTGACATCATCGAACGGCTCGACTTCGCGGCCGCCCTGCAGCGCGAGCGGCTGGCTGAGCTGCAGGTGCGCCGCCGCATTCGCGAGGACGTCGACTCCGACGTCCAGAAGCAGCAGCGCGAGTACGTCCTGCGCAAGCAGATGGAGTCGATCCGAAGAGAGCTCGGCGAGGACGAGGGCTCGGTCGTCGACGAGTACCGCACGAAGATCGAGGAGGCGGGAATGCCGGACACCGTCCGGGCCCAGGCCGACCGTGAGCTGCGCCGCCTCGAGACGATGGGCGACTCCTCGGGCGAGGCGCCGATGATCCGCACGTATCTCGACTGGCTGACCGCGGTTCCGTGGTCGAAGCGGTCGGACGAGCATCTCGATCCGCAGAACGCGCGGGAAGTGCTCGATGCCGATCACGCCGGTCTCGACGACGTGAAAGATCGCATCGTCGAGTACCTCGCGGTGCGCAAGCTCCGCCAGGAACGCGGCATTCCGAACGACAAGCGCAGCGGTGCGATCCTGACCCTGATCGGCCCGCCCGGAACGGGCAAGACGTCGATCGGCGAGTCCGTCGCGCGCGCACTGAACCGCGAGTTCGTCCGCATGTCGCTCGGCGGCATTCGCGACGAGGCGGAGATCCGCGGTCATCGGCGCACCTACATCGGCTCGATGCCCGGCTCGATCATCAGGTCGCTCCGCGATGCGGAGTCGGCCAACCCGCTCCTCCTGATCGACGAGATCGACAAGATGGGCAACGACTGGCGCGGCGACCCGGCGAGCGCAATGCTCGAGGTGCTCGACCCCGAGCAGAACCGCACCTTCCGCGACCACTATCTCGACCTGCCGTTCGACCTGTCGAAGGTGCTGTTCATCTGCACCGCGAACACGCTCGACACGATTCCCGGTGCGCTGATCGACCGCATGGACGTGATCCAGCTGTCGGGCTACACCGAAAACGAGAAGCTCGGGATCGCGAAGCGCTATCTGCTGCCGAAGCAGCTGCGGCTGCACGGCCTGCAACGCGCGCAGCTGACGCTGTCCGACAAGGTGCTGCGCTCGGTGATCCGCGAGTACACCCGCGAGGCCGGCGTGCGCAACCTCGAGCGCAGGCTTGCGGACGTCTGCCGCAAGGCGGCCACCCAGGTTGCGAAGGGCCGCGCGCAGAAGATCCGCGTCGACGACAACCGCCTGCGCGAGTGGCTCGGCGCGCGGCGCTTCTCGGGCGAGGTGCGCAAGCGCACGGCCGACCCCGGCGTCGCGACCGGCCTCGCCTACACGGCCGTGGGCGGCGACGTCCTGTTCATCGAAGCAACGGCGTATCCGGGCAAGGGCAAGCTGACGATCACGGGACAGCTCGGCGAGGTGATGCAGGAGTCCGCCCAGGCGGCGCTCTCGTGGGTGCGGTCGCATAGCGCCGAGATGGGACTGGCCGACGACTGGTTCCAGACCCACGACCTGCACATCCACGTGCCGGCCGGCGCCGTGCCGAAGGACGGGCCGTCCGCCGGCGTGACGATGGCGACGGCGATCGTGTCGCTCGTCCGCGGCGAGCCCGTCGCGGACGACGTCGGCATGACCGGCGAGATCACGCTCACCGGCCAGGTGCTGCCGATCGGCGGCCTGCGGGAGAAGTCGCTGGCGGCGCAGCGCGCCGGGCTCAAGCGCGTGATCTTCCCTCGCGAGAACGAGCCCGATCTCGACGACCTTCCGCCCGAGGCGCGCGCGGCGATCGAGTTCATCCCGGCGGACACGATCGAAGACGTGTTCGCCGCCGCGTTCGACGGCAAGCGCCGCGCCCGCCCACGCGCGGCGCAGAGCATCGAGCGCCAGGCCGCTATGCCGGCCGGAAGCTCGTAAGCAGGTCGGAGCAGAACGCGTCGGACGACGACGTGCGGTACCGGCAGAGCAGCTGGTACTCGCGCTTCCCGATCAGGACGAACGTGTACTGGTCGAGCCGCCCGCCGACCTCGACCTCGTAGCGATGCGACCGCACCCCGGCGGCGGTCACCGTCTTCGGGCCGGAGAGCCGGCCGCCGGTCTCCCGTGCGATCGCCTTCATCCGCAGGGCTAGCTCACCTGCCACGCGATCGAAGAGCGTGTCGTTGTAGACGCGGACGAGCGGGAAGGCCGCGACCTGGACGAGCTCCGAGTCGTGCGAGGCGGCGGTGCCGCGCGCGGCCCGCTCGACCTGCCAGCCCGCCGGCGCCTCGAAGCTGAAGCTGGCCCCCTTCACGACCTGCATCTGCGCCTTCGGCGCGCTCGACCCGCCGCAGCCTGCGAGAATGAGCACAGCCACAAGGAGCGCCTGTTTGCGACGGCTGGTCCGGGGTATCAGGCGCGAGGTATCGAGGCGAAAGGATCGAGCAAGCATGGCCAAGACAAAAGACAAGGTCTACGACGCGGCGGAGAACGTCAAACCCTACGTCGAACGGGCGATGAACGACGAGAAGCTCCGCTCGGACGTGATGAGCGCGTTCGCAACGGCGAAGGACCTCTACGGCGAGCTGATCGGTGGGCGCAGCGCAGTCACGCTGGCCACCCGGGTCGCGACGGACGAAGAGATTCGCGACAAGCTGAAGGACGCGGTCGACGATCTCAGGAACGCCGCCGACCGGTTGCAGGGCAAGAAAACGCACGGCGGGCGCACCACGACGCTGCTCGTCGCCGGCATCGCGCTCGGCATCCTCTTCAACCCGGTCACGGGGCCCGAGACGCGCAAGTGGGTCAAGGAGATGATCGGCGGCGGAGACGACGAGTTCGGCGGCGACTACCCGTCGTCGAACGGCGGTTCCTAGNNCCGCGGCCGAGATCGGTCGTCGGCGCAGGCACCGTCGGGACGAGCGTTTGCATCAGCGCTGACGCCTTCAGGGGCGTGAGCGCGCGCTCGAGCGACGCCGGATCGAGCCCGTCGGCCGTCGAGATGTCGCTCATGCCGAGGAGGATCGCGCCGGGCTCGGGCGCAGCGGGCCCGCCGGGAACCGCCGGCGCCCAGCCTGGGGCGACCGGGAACGGCAGGTCCTTCTGGTGCTTCCACGCGTCGAGGTACGGCGTCGGGTCGACGGCGCCGTCGTAGCCGAGGTAGAGCAGCGACACCGGATGCACCTCGAAGTGCAGGTGGTAGGGCGTGCCTTCGGCGTCGCCCGTGTCGCCCATGAAGCCGACGACCTGGCCGGCCTTCACGTGCGCGCCGTTCGTCGCCGCCGTCGAGAACGCGGAGAGGTGCGCGTAATAGAACTGGTTCCCCTGCTCGTCGAGGATCCAGAGGCGGTTGCCGCCGATCTTGTTCCAGCCGACCGAGAAGACGGTCCCGTCGGTGACCGCGACGAGCGGCTGGCCGAGCTGGCCGAAGATGTCGTCGCCGTGGTGATAGGTGACGTCCGACCGCGCGGCACCGAACGTGTCGATGTACGACGACGGGCCGTACACCGGGAAGACGTAGCCGCCGGCGGTGAGCTTCGGATGCAGCTTCAGCGGGATCGACAGGGCTGCGGAGACGCCCGCCTGCCTGGGCCACAGCCGCGGCGCATCGCCTGCGGCCGGATCTTCGACGGTCGCCGGCACCGTCTCGGTGGTCTGCGTGGTGTCGGTCGGCGCCGCCGGGGGCGCCGCCGGGGGCGCCGTCTGCGCCGCAGCCTCGGCGTAGCCGATCTGAATCTCGCTGGAGGCCGGCAGGCCGCCGTGGTCGGCGGTCAGGCGCACGTCGAGCTCGGTGACGAAGCCGCGGTAGCCGCGCGCGCCGGCGGGCGCGCTGCGGTCGGTTCCCTCCAGGCCGATCGTCAGCTGGCCCCAGTCGCCGAGCGCGACCTTCGACACGCCGGCGGCGACGGGCTGGCCACCGACCTTCAGGTTCGCGACGCCACTCCCGCTCGCGTTGCCGCCGGCGCCCGAATAGCCGGTGCCCGCCGAGGCGCGCGCGGTGACCGCGTCCGCGGTGATCTCACCCTTGAAGAGCGAGAGCGCAGTGACCGCGCTCTGAGCCTCCGCGGACGCGTTCGTCTCGACCGCCGTGGTCGCGCTCGCAGTCGTCGACTGCGCCGCGACGATCGAGCCGTCGGAGGGATACGAGAACGCGCCGGCCGCCGAGGGCGCCGCGTTCGGCGGCGAGACGATCACCGCCGTGGTGACCGCGCTCGCGGCCGGCGGCGAGATCTTGATCGCCCAGGCGGCCGCAGCCGCGCTCGGGGCGCGCGCAGGTCCCTCGGCGCCGGCCGACCCGAAGGTGAGCAGCGCGAGGGGCAGAAGCAGTGCGAGGAGGCGGCGCACCGCTCCTGATTCTGCCAGGCCAGAAGGTCAGCCGAGCTGCTTGCGCGCGAACTCGCGGAAGCGCTCGCGGGCCTCGTCGTCCGGGCCGGCCGGCTCCTCGTCGTCGTAGCGCGGATCGGCAGCGACTTCTTCGGCTACGGCGCGGAGCTCGCGCACGACGGCTTCCTTGTGACGGGGATCACGGAGGAGCGCCTCGATCCACGTCTCGGTCCCGTCGTAGGCGGGCACGTCGTTCTCGACGAGCAGCGTGCCGAGCAGCACGCCGACACGGATGTAGGCGAACGTGCGGAAGGCAAGGATCTTGTGCGGGCTCGCGACGAGCTCGTCGATCTCGGGATGCTCCGCCTGCAGCTGCGCCACGATCGAGCCGATCGGCTCGTCGACGAGCGGGATCCAGATGTCGTCGTGCTCGGTCATGGTCTCGAAGTGTTCACGATTGCCGTCGCGACCGCCAGACGATGTGGGCGGAGGTGATCAGAAGAAGAACGCCGAAGAGCCTCCGGAGGGTGCTGTCGGAGAGCGACTCGGCAACGACCACGCCACCCTGGACGCCGACGATCGAGGCGACGCCGATCACCGCGGCGGCGCGGACGTCGAGGTTGCCGTAGCCTCGCTGCCGCCACGTTCCCACGATCGCCGTCGGGAGGATCGCGAGCAGCGACGAGGCCTCCGCGTGCAATTGGGTCAGCCCGAGCACGAGCGCGAGCGTCGGCACGAAGATGATGCCGCCGCCGACNNCAGCCGCACTCCGACGGCGGCGAGCAGCAAGGCGAACCCGTACGTGAGCCGCTGCACGGGGATCCGCTGCTGCAGCGTCGTCCCGAGCAGGACCCCGAACATCGCCGGGATGCCGACGAGTGCCGCGGCTCCCGGCTTGACGTCGCCGTGGAAGCCGTACGTGATCGCGCCCGCGACGGACGAAACGAGGATCGCGGCGAGCGAGGTCGCCGCAGCGCGGCGCTGGTCGAAGGCAAGCAGCAGCGCGAGCAGCGGCACGATCACGATCCCGCCGCCGACGCCGAAGATCGCGCCGAAGAAGCCTGCGACGAGCCCGATCGCAACCAGCTTCGACACGTTTCGTACTCTACGCGGGGTGGATGCGCTCGCCCTGATCGCTGCCGAGCCCGGACGGGCGGCGCTCTTCCTCGACGTCGACGGGGTGCTCGCTCCGATCGTGCCGCGGCCCGAGGACTCCTCGGTGCCGGCCGGGACCCGCCACGAGCTCGCGCGGCTGGCGCAGCGCTACGCCCTCGTCGCGTGCGTGACCGGCCGGACCGGCGATGTGGCGCGCGCGATCGTCGGCGTCGACGGCCTGCGCTACATCGGCCAGCACGGCCTCGAGCTCGACCCGGCTGCGGCGGCCTGGGCCGACCGCGTGCACGCCTTCGCGCGCGCGTGGCCGTGGCCGTGGCAGGAGTGCAAGCCGCTGACCGCGGCCTACCACTACCGGCTCGCCCCCGACGAGGCCACGGCGCGCGTCGAGCTGGAGGCGGTCGCGACGGCCGCGCTCGCCGAGGGGCTGCATACGCGTTGGGGGCGCATGGTGCTCGAGGTGCTGCCGCCCGTGGAGGCGACGAAAGGCACCGCCGTCCGGCACCTGCTCGACGAGAGCGGCCTGCGCCGCGCTCTCTACGCCGGCGACGACACGACCGACCTCGACGGCTTCGCAGCGCTCGACGGGCTCGATGCGGCTGTGCGCGTCGCGGTCGTCTCGGCCGAAGGCCCGTCGGAGCTCGGCGAGCGCGCAGACCTGATCCTCGGCTCGACCGAGGCCTTCGTCGAGCTCCTGCGGCAGCTCTGATCGCAGGTTCGCGAACACCGAACCAGATTCGCTCTCTGAATCTGATTCGCGAGTTTCTCGGAGGCCGACGGCAGATCGAAGGGGTGTCTGACACCGTAGGTGTCAGACACCAGTGCGGTGGCCTGCGCCAGTGTTCGTTAAGACACTCTGAGCGCCGCGGTCAGAGACGGTCGCCTAGGGCGTGAAGCGGGCTGTGACGGATGTGGCGCTGTTGAGTGTGATCGTGCAGCGGGCTGTGCCAGTGCATCCGTTGCTCCAGCCGAGGAATCGCGACCCTTTGTCCGGTGTCGCGGTGAGCGTGACGGTGGTGTTCGGGTCGAAGCGGGCGCTGCAGGTGGTTCCGCAGTTGATGCCTGCCGGGCGGCTCGTGACTGTTCCCGAGCCGCCGAGTTGCTCGGCGATCACGCTCAGCAGCGGACGGGGTACGGCGCCGAACTCGAACGCGCCGATGTCGGGCTGGGCGTCGCGTGGTGCTCCGTCGAGGTCGTAGGGGGGTGCGCCGATCGGGGTGCCGGCGTTGATCGCGGGGCTGCCGGCTGCGAGGTGGTAGTCGCCGAGAGGCTCGTTGAGGAAGTGCGGGTCGCCCGTGATGTTGCCGTTTGCGCCGGCCCAGCCGGGGCCGCTGATCAGCGAGTTCGTGAGCACGTCCGGGCGGTGATTAGGCACCGCGCCGGCTATGACCAGTGGCGACGTGC
>PLZU01000013.1 GCA_003152275.1 Actinomycetota bacterium | reverse complement strand
GCCACCTGGTGGATCCGCCAGGCCGTCGCACGCGCACTCGCCGACAAGGCCCGCACGATCCGCATGCCGGTGCACATCGTCGAGCGCATGCAGAAGATGAACCGGGCCGAGCGCACGCTCTGGATGGAGCTCGGTCGCGAGCCGACGCTCGAGGAGATCGCCGAGGAGGCGTCGCTCCCGGTCGAGCAGGCGCGCGAGGTGAAAGCCGCCGCACGCGCGTCGGCCAGCCTCGACCAGCCCGTCGGTGAGCACGAGGATGCGGTGTTCGGCGACTTCGTCGCAGGGAACGACCCGCTTCCGGAAGAGCGCGTCGAAGTGTCGCTCCGCAGCCAGGCTCTCACGGTGGCTCTGCTGGCATTGCCCGACCGCGAGCGGATGGTGCTCGTGCTGCGCTACGGCCTCGTCGACGAGGAGCCGAGGACGCTCGAGGAGATCGGAAAGCGTCTCGGTCTCACACGCGAGCGCGTCCGGCAGATCGAGCTCGAGTCGCTTCGCCGTCTCGCGGGGTTGCGCGAGATGCAGATGGTCGCCGCGAGCTAGTACTACTAGGCGCGCAGGTACAGCTCGAGATCCGGCGCTGCGATGCGCAGTTCGCGCAGCGCGCGCGACTCGAGTTGACGCACACGCTCGCGGGTGATGCCGAGACCGACACCGACCTCTTCGAGCGTCTGCGGTGTCTCGCCGTCTAGCCCGAATCGAAGCGCGAGCACTCGACGCATGCGCGGATTGAGATGTGAGAGCGCGTGCGCCAGCTCGTTCGAACGCGATCGCTGCGCGGTCATCTCGTCGGGCGTGTGCGAATTGACATCTTCGATCAGATCGCCGTAAAGACTCTCGCCGTCGCCGACGGGTGTCTCGAGGCTCACCGGTGTCTCGACGAGGTCGAGCAAGTCCTGCACGCGCTTCTCGTCCAACCCAGACTCCTTGGCAAGCTCCGCCTGCGTCGGCTCGCGGTTGAACTTCTGTGCGAGCTGCCGTCGTGTCCGGAGCAAGCGGCGCACTTGCTCGGCAACGTGGACGGGGAGCCGGATCGTGCGACCCTGATCTGCGAGCGCGCGCGTCACCGATTGTCGGATCCACCACGTCGCGTAGGTCGAAAGCTTGTAGCCCATCTTGTAGTCGAACTTCTCGACCGCGCGGATGAGACCGAGGTTCCCCTCCTGGATCAGATCGAGGAGCGGCACACCGGCCTTCGTGTAGTTGCGCGTGATCGACATCACGAGCCTCAGGTTCGACTCGATCAACTTCCGTTTCGCGTCCTCGTCGCCGGCGTCCTTGCGCCGCGCAAGCTCGCGCTCTTCGAGGCGAGTGAGGAGCGGGCCTCCGCCGATCGAGCGCACGTAGAGTTTCAGCGGGTCCTGCGCCTGGGCGGCGGCCTCGAGAGCCTTGAGATCCTCCGCAGCCGGACCGTCGTCGTCCTCTGCCGCTTCGGGCTCCTCCGGCGCCTCCGGATCGTCGAGCGCCGGGACGAGCTCCAGGTGCGCTTCGGCGACGTCGGGGGTCGCAGGGTCTTCGGAAAGAGGCCGCGGCTCCATCGCCTGGGTTATCGGCCGGGTCGGGGCTTGGCTTGATAGCCACAAGGGAGGCAGCGGCGCCCGCCGAATCCTCCGCTAACTTGGGTATCAAGGTCCGCGTCGTAAAAGACGAGGGTCCTACGAGGAGCTTGTCGAGAAATGTGCGGGATTGCCGGCTACAGCCTTTCCACGCGCAGCGCCGTTGACCGGACGCTCGCGGCTCAAGCCCTGCTCGCGGGTATTGCAGAGCGCGGTGCCGACGCCGTCGGGTACGCCTATCGCGGCCCGGAAGACGCTTATCCCGTCGTCACGAAGCAGCGGACGGCCGCCAGCAAGCTCCTGGACCGGATCTCCGTGCCTCAGCCGGCGACCGAGCTCCTCGTTCACGTCCGCGACTACACGAAGGGCCACCCCTCGATCTCGGCCAACAACCACCCGGTTCGCCACGGGCCGGTCGTCGGGATCCACAACGGAATCATCCTGAACGACGACGAGCTGCTCGCCCCCCATCGCTGCGCACGCTCGGAGGCGCGGATGACCGTCGACTCCGAGGCGATCTTCGCGCTCGCCGCCCACTCTCACAACGACGCCCGCGTGCTCGAGGACCTCGACGGCTCCTTCGCCACGGCGTGGCTCGACGCGCGCCTCGCCGGCACCGTCTTCGTCGCCCGCGGCGCAGGCCGGCCGCTCTGGCTCGGCGCGAGTAAGCACGAGCTGTTCTTCGCCTCGACGCGTGCCGCCCTCGAGGTGGTCGAGCGCTACGCCGGCGTGAAGCTGCGCAAGCGTGAGCTCAAGATGGGCACTTTTCTCGCCCTCTGCGCCGGGCGAATCGCCCGCGACGAGCGCTTCCGGCCCGACCTCAGCTACACCGATCCCATCGCACTGCCCGCTGTCCGCGCTCCGCAGGAGGGTCTCTCCTGCCTCGCGCGCCTTGCGGCGCTCGCAACCCTCTAGCGCTTCTTCAGCAGGCGCCCATCCGTCGAGACGCGGATGCCCTGCTCGTCCAGGCGCTCCCGAACGAGGAACTGGAAGGTCGACCAGGCGCCCCGCCGCGCGTCGAGCATCCGGTAGACCTGCCACTCGGTCAAGAGCGTGTTGTCCTCCTTGCGCGCGTCGGCCCAGTCCGCGAACTTCGGGAGCCGGCCGAGCGCGTGAGCGAGCTCTGTGCCCTGCTCGACCGCCCGCTCCAGCCGCTCCTCCCCCACCGGCACGTCGAACCCGGCCTCGCGCAGCGCGTTCGTGAGCGAGCCGAAGGTATGCCAGTAGAGCGACTTGGACGGGAGCTTCCCCTTGTGCTCGTCGATGTCGCGCGCGGTGGGCGGCCGCCCGAGCTCTTCGCCAAGCTCGGTCAAAAGCCCGAGCAGCTCCTCGCGCGTGGCGAAGCGGCGCGGGACCAGCCCGGCCGCCCGCTTGGCTGCGTTCCACGAGCCGTAGTGCTCGATCACGGTCTGCGGGTGCACCGAGGTCTCCGGGTCCGCCGCGAACTCGCGCATCGTCGGCGACCGGCCGAGACGCTCGGCGCACGCTCGCAGCTCAGCGAGGATCTGCTCGTCGGAGTAGCGCTTCCGGATCCCGGCTTGAAACTCGGCCAGCTTCTTCGGATCGATCTCGGCCACCGCCCGGAAGCGGCGCTTCTGGGGCATGCCAAGAATGGTAGAGCAAGTTAGAAAAAACGCAAGTGCGAGCTAAGGAGAGGTCAGACGCTTCTAGCTGGCGCGAACGAGCGCGGGCTGCAGCTGAGGCTCGACCGACGGCAGGTCGCCGACGACGGACTCCAGGGGCAGGATCCGGTCGAGCGCGGCGACGCAGCGCGGGCAGAACTGCGTGCCGGCCTTGTCCTTGACCTCGGCGAGCGCCTCGTTCACCGGCCGGGCAGCGCGGTAGATGCGCGTCGTGAGCATCGAGTCGAGCGCGTCGGCCACGTGGATGATGCGGGCGCCGAGCGGGATCTCCTCGCCGGCGATCCGGTCCGGATAGCCCGTCCCGTCGAAGCGCTCGTGGTGGTGGCGGATCGCCGGCACCGCGTCCTGGAGAAAGCCAAGACGGTCGATGATGCGCGCCCCCTCGTCTGCGTGGCGCTGCATAAGGGCCCACTCTTCGCCTGTCAGGCTGGCCGGCTTCAGGAGGATCGCGTCCGGGATCGCAAGCTTGCCGATGTCGTGGAAGAGCGCGGCGTGACCGAGCAGGTCGAGCTCTGCCTGGGAGAGGCCGAGCTCGCGGCCGATCGCCAGCGAGAGCTGCTGCACCCGCCGCGAGTGGCCTGCGGTGTAGGAGTCGCGCGCATCCACCGTGGCGGAGAGGGACTCCATCGCCGCGGTCGAGCGCTCCCTGAGCAACTTGTTCGCTTGCTCGAGCGACACGTTCTGCGACTGGATCGTCTCGGCCGCCTCACGCAGCTTTTGCGCCGACTTTTGCGTGTGCTTGAGGTAGGCCTCTTGTGTCTTCCGCATGAGCAGCAGCGGTACCGCGAAGACCGCCAGCCCGTAGAGGCCGACCGCCTCGTAGCCGATGCCCATCACTGCGCCGATGAAGCCGTAGACGACGTAGTGCGGGAGCAGCCAAGCGAACCGCTCGTGGAAGACGGCCCACGGGCTCTCGTGTCCCTCGACGCCGGACGCGAAGCTCAGCAGGCCCATGTTGACGAGGAAGTACACCGCTCCGGCCAGGATCCCGATACCGGCCACGACCAGGCGGCCGGCGTTCCCGGTCCCTGACCAGATCGTGAACACGGACGCAGCCGCGAGCGACGACAGCGCCATCGTCCCAATGTTGTAGACGACCGTGTGTAGCGAGTTCCTGCGCGCGCTCCAGTCGACGACGGCGATCGTGACCGCCAGTGGCAGCGCGGCGCGGTAGTCGAACAGCGCAGCACCAGCCAGCGAGCCCACGACGCTGACAGACAGCGAGCCCTCGACCTCGGCGAGCTCGAACGACAGCGCCTGCCCTGCGCCCACGAGTGCGAGCACGGCGAGCAGGCCGACGTAGTCGGTGCTGTGCCCCCAGACAAGACCCGCGACACCCGCGCCGATGCCGATGATGCTCACCGACGCGACGACGAACGCAAGGCGCGTCGAGAGCTGGAAGAAGGTCGGTCCGTGAAGCGTGCGCGGCCTCGGGGTACGACGCTCCTCGGCAGGCTCGAGCTGCTCGGCGGGCGGAAGCGTCGTGACGTGCGCGCCGTCCTCGACGACGGCGCGGAGCTTTGCACCGCGCTCCGCGGCGAGTAGCAGCGGCTCGGTGCTCGCGCCGACCACGCGGTTTCGACCCTGGAGCTTGCCGCGGTACACGGCGAGGTCGGCCTGGTGGATCAGCTCGTTCGCGTCGAGGCCGTCCTTCGGGAAGCCGGCTACTCCGAGCGAGACCGTCGCGCGGATCGGCTCGGCGGCTGTCTCGACCTCGAACTCGCGCTCTGCAACCGCGCGCCGGATCCGCTCCGCGATCTCCATCGCCTGCTCCGGTGGCGTTTCCGGCAGCAGGATCGAGAACTCCTCACCGCCGAAGCGCGCCGGCACGTCGTAGTTCCGAAGCTCCTGGCGGAAGATCTCGGCGATCCCCTTGAGGACAGCGTCGCCTGCGAGATGGCCGTAGCCGTTGTTGATATCGCGCAACAGGTCGAGGTCGGCCATGATCAGCGACATCGGACGCTCAAAGCGTGCTGCGCGCGCGAGCTCCGCGGCGAGTGTCGTCGCGAAGTAACGCGCGTTGTACAAGCCGGTCTTCGGGTCGACGCGCGCCTCCGCTTGCAGCTGCGGAACGCTCAGCGAGCGGTGGACGACGACGAGCGGCGCGAGCGCCGCGAAGATCAGCCAGGGGTTCCAATTCCAGAACGCGGCGAGCGACACCCCGAGGATCGTCAGCACGACGTCGACCGAGATGCTCTCTGCGTTGAAGAGGCCCGTCTCCCGGAAGCTGTGGCCGCGGCCGAGCTTCAAGATCCCTGCGAGGACCACGTGATTCAGCGCGACGAAGGCGACAGAGGCCGCAAAGCCGGCGGCGGCGAAACGCGCGTCGGAGTTCGCGATGATGCCGCTGCCGTGCTCCTGAACCAGCCGCGCGACACCCCATGCCGCGAGCGAGGCGAGCGTGTAGTTGCAGATGTTGAAGCCCTGAATCGGCCAGGGACTGCGCTCCTTCAACCACTGCGGGACGGTCTGCACGAGCGGGATCAGCACGATCAGCTCGGGCGGCAGCAGCAAGGCAGCCGCAACAAGGAACACGACCGAGGTGTGGTACATCGCGTTCCGCGGCGATTTCACTGGGAACGTATGGGCGATCGTCGCTGCGACAGCCAAGAGGGCGAAGGCCCCCCAACCATGGCGGATGTTCGGTGCGTTCACATAGAACTTGCCGGCTGCCGCGATCGTCGCCAACGCGATGAATGCGAGGTAAATGCGGGCGTTTCGCGGGAGGCCGCCGCTGCGGACGGCCGGTTCGTTCGGAGGCTGGACGTCGTGGAGCAGTACGCCCGGAACCGTCCCGGAAACGGTGTTCACGGCGCTGACCGCACGGAGATTTGTGGCCGCAGAGCCATACGGGGATTGTCGGAGCGAATCCCCCGAAGGGCGTCACCCGTTCGGGCTATTCGCCCCTCTCTGCGCGGACGCACTGCGGGCCCCGTCGCCAGGGCCCGCGGTGCGTTCCAGGGTAGATCGGCCGGGCCCTACGGCAGGAGCCCACCGGTGGTCGTGGACGCGTCGCACACGGAGACCGTCGGGTCACACGTGTCATCGACGATGCCGAGGTCCGCAAGCCCCGCGCTCACGTCGTCCGTCGTTGCCGGAATGGCGTCGGACGAGCCGGAGTCGGTGGCGTTGTCCGCCCACGCCGCATCCGCCCACGCCGCGTCGCTCCAGGCAACGTCGCTCCAGGCGGCGGTGCCGTATGCCACGGATGCCCAGGCAACATCGGCCCAAGCCACGTCGCTCCAGGCGACGTCAGACCAGGCCGCATCCGACCAGGCGACGTCAGACCAGGCAACGTCGTCCCACGCCACGTTGGCGATCGCAGCGGCCTGCCAGGCCACGCTGTTGAACACCTTCGTCCCGTCGGCCGCGACGTTGATGAACTGGTCGAGGCCGGCGTTCGGATTCGGAGGGTTCTTCTTGTACGCCCTGGCGGCAGCGATGTTCACATCGCCGACACCAAGCGAACCAGCAGGCGCGTTCGTCTCGGGCGTCGCGGTGAGCATGAGCGCGCCCTTGACCTGATCCGGTGTCCAGTTGGGATGCTGGGCCATCAGCATGGCCGCAGCCGCTGACACGACCGGAGCTGCGAACGAGGTACCGCTGAGCATCATGTAGCCCGGGGCGGTGACGTTTGCAGGCCTCTCCTGTGGAAGCGTGGAGTTCGGAGGCACCGCGCCGATCATGTACCGGCCAGGTGCTGCGATCTCCGGCTTCTGGAAGCCGTCCGGCGTGTAGCCGTAGGCCGTGAACGGTGCAGCGGTGTCGTCACTCGCACTGAGGCTCGTGCCGATGTCCGTTGCGCCCACCGTGATCACGAACGGATCGTTACCCGGGGCGAAGTTCACGCCACTCGGCGCGCCCGGCGTGCCGTAGTTGCCCGAAGCAGCAACGACGACGACTCCGTTCAGCCACAGCTTCTCCACTGCCTGGTCGAGCGGGTCGAACATGACGCTCGCCATGTTGACCGCGTGCAGAGAGAAGTTCGCGACCTTGATGTTGTACTGGGTCTTGTTCGCGAGGATCCAGTCGGCCGCCCTGACGACGTCCGCGACGGTGGCCTCGCCCTGGTCGTTCATCACGTCGATCGAGAGCAGGTTCGCCTTCGGAGCAGCGCCGGCGTAACCGGGAGCCGCACCTGCAGCGATGCTGGCGACGAACGTTCCATGGCCGTAACCATCACCAGGCGAATTCGGCGAGAGGCTCGCCATGTTCACCTGGCCGAGGATCCGGTTGCCGAAGTCCGCCGTCCGCGTCGCGTCGATCCCGGAGTCGACGATCGCAATGGTCCCCGCGTTCGGGCTCTGCTTGAGCCAGTCGACCGGGGCACCGGTCGCCCAGGGCCAGAGCTGCGAGTTCGAGTACGGAAGCTGAACGCCGGCCATCTTGACCGTCTCGTTCGCCATGATCGAGGTCACGTACGGCCGCTTCCCGAGGGCGAGGATCTGGTTGCCCGTGAGGTTGGCCTCAACTCCCGCGATCGAGGTGAACTGCTGCCGCACCTGACTTCCGTAGTTGTCGCCGACGAGCTTCTTGTAGAAGCCGTTGGCGGTTCCGTTCTTGTCGCCCTGGACGATGACGTCGAACGTCTGGCCAGGGTTCTGCGTGATTGCATCGCGCAGTTCGGTCGGAACGTATGCCTTGAGATTGCCGCCGCTCGAGCCCTTAACGGGTGCGTTTCCGTTACTGGCCGCCGTTGCCCCCGCCGCCATGGCGAAGAGAACTACGAGCGATGCTACGGCGACGCCGGCCCGACGGCCGCCACGTCCCCAAAGCGCGTTCGAACGCGACTCGCCTCGCGAGCCGCGCCCCCAAAGCGCGTTCGAGCGATCACTACAATTTGTCGCTCGTGAATGCCGCATCTACCCTTTTCCTCTCCTTCTTTCCGTGATCCGTGCGTACGTGCACGGAGCCGCAAATACACGTCAAGCCGCTGCAACGTAGGCCCGTCCTGGGGTCGACACGTCCCCCGGAAGGGTCAGGACCTGCTTGATCCCTCGATCGAGGTACCCCGGTCGTCGCGTACGCTCGGGCGGTGCTGACGGCGGCGGAAATTCGCGTTGCGCGCCTCGTTGCAGGCCTTTCCCGCCGTGTCGGCGCGGGCGCCGGGATGACAGTGCCGGGCAAGCTGCTCTCGAAGGTCGATCCGGGCGCGATCGATCGGTTGGCGGCTCGCCTTCCAGCCGGCGTCGCCGCGGTTTCCGCGACGAACGGGAAGACGACGACCACTGCGATGGCGGCCGAGATCCTGCGACCGCGCTTCCGGCTGGCGCACAACCACTCGGGGGCAAACCTCGTCTCCGGGGTCGCCTCCACCCTCCTCGCGGCCTGGAACGCCGAGCTCGGCCTGCTCGAAGTGGACGAAGGCGCGTTACCGGAGGTTCTGCGGCGCGTGCGGCCGCGGGCCGTTTGTCTTGGGAATCTCTTCCGCGACCAGCTCGACCGGTACGGCGAGCTCGAGCTCGTGGCCGAGCGCTGGCGCGAGGCGGTCGCGCACCTGCCGGAGAAGACCGTGCTCGTCGTGAACGGCGACGACCCCCGGGTCGGCTCACTGGCGCAGGCGCACGGGCGCTCGATCGTCTTCGGCGTCGACGATCCACGGGTGGCCCGCCCGGCGCTTCAGCACGCGGCGGACTCGAAGTACTGCGTGCGCTGCGGAACGCCATACGAATACCTCGCGGCATACGTCGGCCATCTCGGCGACTACCGCTGCCCGAACTGCGGCCATGCCCGGCCCGCGCTCGATGTGACCGCCCGATCGATCGAGCTTCACGGGCTCGAACGCGCGGCCTTCGACCTCGTTACGTCCGAGGGCACACAGCGCGTCGAGCTCGGCCTGCCCGGCCTGTACAACGTCTACAACGCGCTCGGCGCTGCGACGCTCGCCCAGGCGCTGGGTTCGCCGCTTGAAGAGATCGCCGCAGGTCTCGCGCGATTCAGTGCGGCGTTCGGCCGTTTCGAGCGCATCCCGGTGGATGGCAAGCAACTCCTTCTGCTGTTGATCAAGAATCCGGCCGGCGCGAACGAAGCAGTGCGCACGCTCGTCGACGGCGGAGCACCGCGGGTCGCGGTGGTCGCCTTGAACGACGCGGTTGCCGACGGCCGCGACGTCTCGTGGATCTGGGATGTCGACTTCGAACCGCTGCTCGAAGGGCTGCAGACCGTCATCGCCACAGGCGAGCGGGCGGCGGAGCTCGCGCTGCGCTTCAAGTACGGCGGTCTCGACGAATCGCGGATCGTCGTCGAGCCGTCACTCGAAGCAGCAGTCGACCAGGGTCTGGCGCTGACGCCGGATGCCGGGGAGCTCGTCGTCCTCCCGACGTACACGGCGATGCTCGCGTTGCAGCGGGTCGTCGCTGGACGGGGCTTGGCCAAGCCCTACTGGGAGCGCGCGGCATGAGCACCATCCGCGTCGGGCATCTCTACCCCGAGTACCTGAACATCTACGCCGACCGCGGCAACATCGCGGTCTTCGCCCGCCGCGCCGCCTGGCGCGGCCACGAGCTTGAGGTGACGTCGATCGGCATGAAGGACGCAATCGTCCCCGGCATGCATGACCTCTACTACATCGGCGGCGGCCAGGACCGCGAGCAACTCCTCGTCGCGGGGAATCTCGCAGCGAAGTCGCAGCCGTTGATCGACGCGGTCATCGGCGGTGGCGCCGCGCTCCTTGCGGTGTGCGGTGGCTACCAGCTGCTCGGCCGCCGTTACCGCGGCTTCCACGGCGAGGACATGGCGGGTGTCGGGCTGCTGCCGCTCGAGACGGTCGCCGGCAGCAGGCGGATGATCGGCGACGTTCTCCTCGAGTGTGAGCTCGAGCCTGGTGTGCGCCGGACGCTCGCCGGCTTCGAGAACCACGCGGGCCGCACACGCCTCGATCCAGGCGCCGAGCCACTTGGGCGCGTCGTCTCCGGCTTCGGCAACGACGGCGAAAGCGGCTTCGAGGGCTGCCGGCTCGGCCGCGCGCTCGGGACGTATCTGCATGGTCCGCTGTTACCGCGCAACCCGTGGCTCGCCGACTGGCTGCTCGCGCAGGCGCTCGCGCACCGCACCGGGGGCGAGCCGCCCGAGCTGCCGCCGCTTCCGGACGAGCTCGAGTCGCGCGCGCACGAGGTCTCGGCTGGGCGCGCGCGGGCGCGCGGCGGCAAGCGCTAACCGCGCGCGGCCTTCAGCACCTTCTCAATCGCAAGCCGAAGCTCCGACGGCACCTCTCCGTCGCCGCTGTAACGGCGATACGCCTTCCGCGGCTTCCGTCCGCGGCCTCGCGCACTGACGCCGGACACCGCCTCGAAGTCGGGCGCGAGCACGACTGTCCGTCGCCGGCCCGCGATCGCGAGGATCTGCCGGTTCACGACCAGCTCGGAGTCGACAGGCCGCTTGCCCTTCGGTGCGTCGCGGTCGTGCACGACGACATACGGGACGCCGCACGCGTTGCAGACACGCGCGAAGAGCGGGATGTTGCCTTTCCCACCGCACTCGAGAACAATGACTCCTTCCTTGTCGGGCTCCACGCCGAGCGCCTCGAAGACGAGCGGGAACGTAAGCTTCTCGGTCCGGCCTTCCACGAGCAGCGCGGCCCGCGCGAGAAAGAGCTCGGCACGGTCGCTGTCGAACTCGGACAGGACCCGGAAGGCCTCGGCCTCTTCGAGCGGTTCCGGCTGAAACAGCGTCGTCCCTCGCTTGGGATGGTGGCGGACTAGGGCGAGCTCCTCCAGCCGGTCGACGCTCAAGAAGACAGGTGCGTGCGTCGAGTAGAGGATCTGATTCCCGTGCCGCGCCAGACTGCGCAGGACGCGGAAGAGATGCCGCTGCGCATGCGGGCTGAGGTAGAGCTCGGGCTCCTCGATCAGGAATACGAACCGGCGCAGGTTGGACCCGAGCAGACGCTCCATCCCCATGACGAGCTGGAGCCCGCCGTCGGCGGCAGCCCAGTGGTGCACGGCGAGTGGTGGCTGAAGGAGCTGTGCCACCTCTGCAGCTGCTCCGGTCGCAGGCGCGACGAGTGAGCGCGAGCGCAGGTTCGCCGGCAGAAACAGCACCGGCGGCGCGCCGGCTCGGTTGAGGTTCAGCGTGTCAGGCGGGCGTGCGTCCAGGAAGATCGTGCGGCCTCGTTCGACGTCGGCCTCGAGGTGGATGCGCCCACCCGAGGTGACCCGCGTCGCGTCGTCGATCGTCGGCGGTGGTGCAGCTGCCTCGAGCAACGTCCAGATCGCCGTCAGCACCGTCGACTTGCCGCTCGATGCTTCGCCGACGAGCGCGCAGACCGAGCGCGGCTCGAACTCGAGCTCGCTCGCGGCGCGATAGCCACCGATCGAGATTCGCTTGAGTGGCGGCACTACACGATCACGGTGCCCAGAGCGAGCCCAGGTACACCGCCGGATCGCCGGACTCCCAGCGCCGCAGGAAGCGCTGAATCGGTGGATGGAGCACGACGTCGTCGAGCTCGGCCCGATCGAACAGCCGATGGCCGCGGACCGCGGCGTCCTGAGACGTCGCCGCCTCGAGCGAGCGGCCGGACAGATCGCCGGCAAAAATAATGTGCACGACATGCTTCGCGGTGACGGCCCGCTGCGGTGAGATCGAGTCGACGATCGCAACCGGGCCTTCGACGGGAATCTCGTCCTCGATGCCGACCTCTTCCCGAAGCTCGCGGTGCAGAGCGTCGGTGAGGCTCTCACCGGAGTTGACACCACCGCCGGGCAGGAGCCAGTAGTCGCCGCGCCCGGGCTTCTCATGCCGACAAAGCAGGACCCGGTCCTGCCAACGCAGTACCGCCGATACGCGGATACGCGGCTCGAGCGGCATCACACGGCAGACGAGCCGAATCCGCGCACGCCGCGCTCGGTCTCCGGCAGCTCGTCGACCTCGACAGGATCGACGTCCGGTACTTGCACGACCACAAGCTGCGCGATGCGCATTCCGGGCTCCACGACGAACGGCTCGCTCGAGTCGGTGTTGAGGAGGATCACTTTCAGCTCGCCGCGGTAGCCGGAGTCGACGAGGCCCGGCGTGTTCACGATCGTGATGCCGTGTCGTGAAGCGAGCCCTGAGCGCGGCTGAACGAAGCCGGCATAGCCGTCCGGAATCGCGACGGCGAGCCCCGTGCCCACGGTCGCGCGCTCCCCCGGTCCGAGCTCTACGCGCTCGCACGCTGCAAGATCGAGTCCCGCATCGCCCGCGTACGCGCGCGTGGGCACGACAGCGTCGTCACGCAGGCGTTGAATGGAGAGCTCGATCACGCGCCGTTGATGAGGTATGGCGCAAAGCGGCGGATCTCGCGCCTCGGCAACCGGGCGACGACGAGCACGCCTTCGCTTGTGTCCTCTCGCTGCTCGATCGGCGCGCCGAGTGCGTACAGCTCGTTGAGCTTGGCGCCCTGCGCGTACGGGAGCAAGAGACGGACGGATTCGAACCGCTCGGCGAAGCGGTCGGAGATCCGGACGCGCAACTCGTCGATACCGGCGCCCGTCAGCGCCGAGACCTGCAACGCGTCGGGATACCGGTTCGAGAGGTGACGGCGGTGCTCGCCATCCACCGCGTCCGCCTTGTTGATCACAAGCTCGATCGGCAGCTCGTCTGCCCCGATCTCGTGCAGCACGCCGTTGACCGCTGCGATTTGCTCGATGAGCGTGTCCTCGGCAACCGAGCCGTCGACGACGTGCAAGACGAGGTCGGCGACGAGGGTCTCCTCGAGGGTCGCCGCGAACCCCTCGACAAGCTGATGCGGCAACCGGCGGACGAATCCCACGGTGTCGGTGACAAGGTAGCGGCGTCCATCGTGCTCGAAGCCGCGCGTCGTCGGATCGAGCGTCTCGAACAGCCGGTCGCGCACCGAGACGGTGGCATCCGTGAGGGCGTTCAGAAGCGTCGACTTGCCGACGTTGGTGTAGCCCGCGAGCGCGACGGTCGGAATCTCGGTGCGCCGCCGTTCCTTCCGGCGGACGTCGCGCTGTCGCCCCAAGTCCTTCAGCCGGTTCTTCAGGAGAGAGACGCGTTGGCGTGCGAGCCGGCGGTCTGTCTCGAGCTGCGACTCACCTGGGCCACGCGTGCCGACGCCGCCCCCGAGTCGTTCGAGGTGCTGCCACATGCCTCGCATGCGCGGCAGGTTGTACTCGAGTTGCGCGAGCTCGACTTGGAGCTTGCCCTCTGCTGTGATCGCGTGCTGCGCGAAGATGTCGAGGATCAGCTCGGCACGGTCGACGACGCGCGCTTGCAACTCGTTCTCGAGCAGGCGCTGCTGCGATGGAGAGAGCTCGTCGTCGACGATCAACACCTCGGCCCGAGCGTTCTCGTACGACTGTTTCAGCTCCTCGAGCTTTCCCTTGCCGACATACGTGCGTGGATCGGGGGCTCCCCGATGCTGAACGAGCCGTGCCACGGGTTCCACGCCCGCGGTGCGGGCGAGCTCCTCGAGCTCTGCGAGCTCGCCGTCGGGATCGACGCCCTGCGCGAGCACGGCCAGGATGAACCCGCGCTCGGGCTCCGGGCCCGGCGTGGGATCGGGCTGTCTGACCGCCATCTGCAGGTCATTATGACGCCTGCCGTGTCGACCCCCGATCTCGCAGCCCGAACGCTCCAGCTCGTCGACGTGCCCTCCGAAAGCCGCTCGGAAGGAGCGCTCGTCGACCTCGTGCGCGAGCTCGTCCCCGGGCCCGCGCTCTACGACGACGGCCAGGTGCTTCTCTACGGGGACGGGCCGGTCGTGTTCGCGGGGCACCTCGACACGATCCCGGCGCAGGAGAACATCCCCGGACACATCGCCGGCGGCGCCGTGCACGGGCTCGGCTCGAGCGATATGAAGGCGGGCGTCGCCGTGATGATCGAGCTTGCGCGCGCGGGCGCGCGCGGGCGCTATCTCTTTTTCACGCGCGAGGAGATCCCGGTTGCGGAGAGCCCGCTCCCGGCGCTCTTCGACAGTGGCCTCGTCGCCGACGCGCAACTCGCCGTCGTACTCGAGCCGACGGACTGCATCCTCCACGCGGGCTGCCTCGGAAACATCCAGGCGCGGGTTACCTTTCACGGCCAGAGCGCGCACTCGGCGCGCCCGTGGACGGGCGTGAATGCGATCCATGAGCTCGTCCGCGGACTGCAGGGACTCGGGGACCTCGAGCCGCGGGACGTCGAGTTGGACGGGCTCACCTTCCGCGAGGTCGTGAGCGCAGTGCGCGTTGAGGGCGGCATCGCCTCGAACGTCGTGCCGGCGCGAGCGAGCGTCGAGCTGAACTTTCGCTACGCCCCCGGCCGCTCGCGCGAGGATGCCGAGGCCCGGCTGCGCGAGCTCGTCCCGGCCGGAGAGCTCGAGGTGCTGAGCAACTCCCCCTCCGCCCCGCCAGCGTTGGCGAATCCGCTCGCCGTGAAGCTGCGCGAGCTCGTGCCCGAGGTTGCACCGAAGCAAGCGTGGACGCCGGTCGCGCAGTTCGCCGAGCGCGGCATCGACGCGATCAACTACGGCCCGGGCGCGACCGCGTACGCGCACAAGCAGGACGAGCAGGTGCCGGTCGAGAACCTCGAGCGCTGTTTCGAGACCCTGCGCGCGTTCCTCGGTAGCGTCTAGGCGATGGCAATCCGGATCGCGCCCACGCTCGCGGAGATGGCGACCTATCCGTTCGTTCGCCTCGAGGAGGCGCGCCGCGCGCTCGTCGCGCAGGGCCGTGCGGTGATCGACTTCGGTAAGGGCGATCCGAACGAACCGACCGATCCGATCATCCGCAAGGCGCTCATCGACGCGGTACCCGAGCGAGCGCCGTATCCGCTCGCCGCCGGGTTGCCGGAGCTCCGTGCGGCCGCCGCCGGCTGGTGCGCACGCCGCTTCGGCGTCGAGCTCGATCCCGACTCGGAGCTCATCCCGACGTACGGGTCCAAGGAGGCGATCTTCTCTCTCGCGCAGGTGCTCGTGGATCCACGCTCGCCGAAGAACGTCGTCGTGTACGGGGAGCCGGCATATCCCGTCTACGAGCGCGGCGCCCTCTTCGCAGGTGCCCGAGTGCGAACGCTGCCGCTCCTGCGCGAGAACGGCTTCTTGCCCGACCTGAGCTCGCTCGGAGACGACATCGCGATCGTCTGGGTCAACTATCCGCACAACCCCACCGGCGCACTCGCGCCGCCCTCGTTCTACGAGAGACTCGCCGAGCTCGCTGCGCGACACGACTTCGTGATCGCCTCCGACGAGGCGTATAGCGAGCTGTGGTTCGACAAGCCGCCGGTTTCGGCGCTGCAGGTCGCTGATCGCTCGCGCGTGATCGTCTTCCAGACACTCAGCAAGCGCTCCTCGATGACCGGCTACCGATCGGGGTTCGTTGCGGCGCCGCCGGAGGTGATCTCCGCGCTCAAGTCGTACCGGCCCACCGTCGGCACCGCGCCGCAGGAGTTCGTGCAGCGCGCGTCTGTCGTCGCCTGGAATGACGAGCGCCACGTCGCGGAAACGCGCGACCGCTACCGGGCAAAGCGGGAGGTTCTCATTCCGGTGTTGGAGCGGAAGGGCTGGGAGGTGGTGGCGAGCGATGCGACGATGTACCTGTGGGTCGCGGTGCCAGACGAGTCGGCTCTCACAGAGCAGCTGCTCGAGCGCGGCGTGCTCATCTCGCCCGGCACCTACTTCGGGCCGAGCGGCGCAGGCTATGTTCGCTTCGCGCTCGTGCCGACGCTCGAGGAGTGCGAGCGCGCCGCCGCGATCCTGGAGGAGCTTTGACGACAGAAGAGACCATTGCGGCGCTTGATCGCGGCGAACTGCGGGTCGCGGAGAAGATCGACGGCGGGTGGCGCGTGAACGAGGACGCGAAGGCTGCGATCCTCGACTACTTCCGCATCCGCAAGCTGGAACCGATCGAGGTCGGTCCATATGAGTACCTCGACAAGATTCCGCTGAAGCGCAACTACGCCGCGTTGGGCGTGCGCGTCGTTCCGCCCGCCACCGCCCGCTATGGCGCGTACCTCGCGCCCGGCGTCGTGATGATGCCGAGCTACGTGAACATCGGTGCCTGGGTCGGGCCGAACACGATGGTCGACACGTGGGCGACCGTCGGCTCGTGCGCGCAGATCGGAGCCGACGTCCACCTCGCAGGCGGCGTGGGCATCGGAGGTGTGCTCGAGCCGGTGCAGGCCCGCCCAGTGATCGTCGAGGACGGAGCGTTCATCGGTTCGCGCTGCATCCTCACCGAAGGCGTGCTGGTGGGTGAGCGCGCAGTGCTCGCGCCGAACGTCTCGCTCACCGCGTCGGTGCCGGTGATCGACGTGACCGGCCCAACGCCGGTCGAGTATCGCGGCTACGTGCCGCCGTACTCCGTCGTCGTGCCCGGCACCCGGCCGAAGGAGTTCCCGGCCGGCACGTTTCAGATCGGATGCGCCCTGATCATCGGCAAGCGCAACGAGCAGACCGACCTGAAGACGTCGCTGAACGACGTGCTGCGCGAGTACGAGATCGGCAGCTAGACAGGTTCCGCAGGCCCGATGAGCGTTGCGCGCCCGTCGTGCAGGCGGACGCGCAAATCGCCGCCGGGAAAGTGCACGAGGACTTCGCCCTCTCCGTGCGTCGCCGCGGCGACCGCGACGGCGCTCGAGCCCGATGCGGTCGTCTCTCCCACTCCGCGCTCCCAGACGCGCGCGGTCACTTCTCCCGGCGCGTCGATACGGGCGACCTGGACATTTGTTCGGTTCGGAAAGCGCGGATGGGTCTCGAGGAGCGGCCCAACGACGGGCAGGTCGGCGGGATCGCCTTGCACCACGGCGTGCGGGTTGCCCACGTCGACCGTCGTGAGCTCGATGTCGCCGACCGTCTCCCGCTGGCCCACCTGTACCTCGCCCATGTCGGACTCGTAGAGCCGGCGCCCGACGCGCCGCACCTCGACCACTCGTGCGCCGGCGTGTACCCGCGCAATGGCGTGACCTGTGCGGTCCATCAACCAAGCGGCGACGATGCGTGTGCCGTTCCCGGACATCTCTGCAAGCGATCCGTCGGGATTGACGATCGCAACGGTGACGTCGTCGCCGTCGACCTCGAGCACCTGCATGACCCCATCGAGTTCGGGGTCCATCGCGTATTCGCTCGTCTCAGCGACGAGGTAGATGTTCCCGTGGGCGTGCCAGCGCGACGATGTCATCGGCGATCTCGCCCAGTGGGCGATCGGCATCGACCATAACGAGGCCTGGCACGCGGCGCATCCACTTGCGCTGGTAGGCGGCGTAGCGGCGCGTGCGCACGACGATCGCGGCAATCGCCTCCTCGCGTGGCAAGGCCGCCACTTCGTCGAGCCCGAGCGTCTTCCGCGCAGTCGACGAGATGCGTCCGGCGAGCGCGCGCCGAACCTCCTCGTCCACGCCCGCATCGAACATCGCGCGTGTGCGCTCCTCGATCCGGCGCTCGAGGATCTTCTTCGGGACATCGAGCCCGACGATGACGGTTGGATGCCGCGTCGCCTCGGCCCAGAGCCGGTCGGTTTCGGGTGCGAGCGAGGCTCCAGCCTCGGCAAGCTCGAGCGCGCGCACGACCCGCCGCCGGTCGTTCGGGTGGACAGCTGTCGCCGCAGGCGGGTCGAGCCGGCCCAGCCGCTCGTAGGCGGCGCTCGGGTTTTCGTCGTAGACCCGCTGCCAGCGTTCGCGCGCACCTGGCTCGGGCGGGGGCGGCAACGCGAGCTCGGCGAGGGCCGCCCGAAGGTAGAGACCCGTCCCGCCGACGACGATCGGCGTGCGGCCATCCGCGAGGATCTCGTCAATCGCCGCATGCGCCAGCGGCGTATACGCGCCGACCGACGCCTCCCGGTCGAGCGACCAGATCCCGACGAGTCTCGTGGGGTAGCTCGACTGGTTCGTGAGGATCGGCAGCCCTCGGTAGACCTGGAGCGCGTCCGCAGAGACGGGTTCTGAGGGAATCCGCTCACCCAGAGCCTCCGCAACCCCCGATTTGCCGCTCGCGGTCGGCCCGAAGATGCCGATAACCGTCACCAGTGCATTCTCGCGCGCGTTACACCTGGGAGGCGTTGTCCGCATTCGCTCGTAAGAGCCATATGGAACGAACCCGGGCGGAGTCGCTCGCGTTCGTGGTCGCGACAACGATGATCGCGCTGGGCACCCTCTTCGCCGTCACCTGGGTCGCCGGCTTCGACCACGTCGCGGCCCGATTGCAGGCAGTTGACCCGGTCTGGTTCGCGACCGCGCTCGGCGCACAGGCGCTCGCGTACGTCGGTTACGTCTTTGCTTATCGCGAGGTAGCGCGGATCGACCACGATTGCGATTTCAGAACGCGCGATGTCATCGCAGCGGTGACGGCGGGCTTCGGTCCGTTCGTCGCGCGCGGCGGCTTTGCGGTCGACGTCCACGCCTTCAAGCAAGCGGGACTGACCGACCGGGAAGTGCGAGTCCGCGTCCTCGGCCTGGGCGCGCTGGAGTACGCGCTGCTCGCACCAGCCGCGTGCATCGTCGCCATACAACTGCTCGCGGACGGACACTCTCCGTCGCTCGCACTCACGCTTCCGTGGGCGATCGCGGTGCCCCTCGGTTTCGTTGCGGCGCTCTGGGCTGTCGAGAAGCGCGAGACGCTTCGCGTCCACTCGGGACGGCGGCGGCACCTCGCTGAGGCGCTCGACTCGATCCACGTGCTCAAGAGCCTGTTCAAGACGCGCCACCTACTCGGCCCGTTCGGGTCGGCGGTCTACTGGTTCGGCGACATCTTCTGTCTGTGGGCCTGCCTGCAGGCGTTCACTCACGGCTCGCCCAACATCTCGCTCCTGCTGCTCGGGTACGCCACCGGCTACGCACTGACGCGCCGCACACTGCCCCTCGGCGGAGCCGGAGCGGTTGACGCCCTGCTGCCGTTCGCACTCTCGTGGTGTGGGATCTCTCTCGCGGCTGCCGTCCTCGCAGTGTTCACGTATCGCGTGTTCAATCTCTGGCTGCCGATCGTTCCCGCAGCGCTCGGATTGCGCCGCATGCGCGCGACCGCGACCGCAGCCGCTTAGGCGACCGCAACGGCAGCCTGCGAGCCGCCGAGCGTCGTCGAGGTGGCACGCTCGATGAGCACGTCGACGAAATCGCCGGGCGCTGCAGCGCCGACGAAGTTGACCGTCGTGTTGCGGCGCGTACGCCCGCGCAGGACAGATGGGTCGGTGCGGCTCGGGCCTTCGACGAGGACCTCTTCGACCCGGCCGACCCGCAGCTCGTTGCGCTCCGCAGCGAGTCGCTGCACGAGCCGGACGAGACGGTCGATCCGGTCGCGCTTGATCTCGTCGGGAACCTGGTCAGGCATCACTGCTGCGTCCGTGCCGGCGCGCGGCGAGTAGACGAACGTGAAGGCGCCGTCGAAGGCCACCTCCTCGACGACTTCCATCGTCTCGCGGAAGTCAGCCTCCGTCTCGCCAGGGAAGCCGACGATGATGTCGGTCGTGAGAGCAAGATCGGGGATACCGGCACGCAGTTCGCCGACGAGCTTCAGATAGCGTTCGCGCGAGTACGTGCGGCGCATCGCCTTGAGGATGCGCGTCGAGCCCGACTGGAGCGGCAGGTGGGCGTGCTCGCACACGGCGGCACACTCGGCCATCGCCTCGATCACCGGTCGGCGGAAGTCCTTCGGGTGTGGGCTCGTAAAGCGGATGCGGTCGATCCCGTCGACCGCGTCGCAAGCGCGCAGCAGCTCGCCGAACTCGGTGTGGATCTCCGGCAGAAGATCGCGGCCCCAAGAGTTCACGTTCTGGCCGAGCAGCGTCAACTCACGCACTCCCTGCTGTGCCAGATGCGTCACCTCGGCGAGCACGTCGCCGGGTCTGCGGCTCACCTCGCGGCCGCGCACCGCCGGCACGATGCAGTACGAGCACGTCGAGTTACATCCCATCGAGATCTGCACCCACGCCTGGAAGCGCCGTTCGCGATGCATCGGCAAAGTGGCGGCGAACTTGCGCTCCTCGCCCGTCCCCCACACCCCGCGCTCCACGCCGAAGCCGCCGGCGCCGAGCCATTCGGCGAGATGCGGGATCGTGCCTGGCCCGAATGCGACGTCCACGTCCGGGTAGAGCGAGAAGAGCCGCTCGCGCTGCGCCTCGGCGTAGCAGCCGCCAACCGCGATGATCATCTCCGGCCGCTCGCGCTTGCGCGCGGCTGCCTCCCCCATGTACGCCGCGAACTTCGTGTCCGGCTTCTCGCGGATCGTGCAAGTGTTGAAGACGAGGACGTCGGCCTCACCTTTGCTCGGCGCTTCACCAAGGCCGAGCTCCTCGAGCATGCCCTTGATCCGCTCGGAGTCGTGAGCGTTCATCTGGCAGCCGAAGGTCGTCACGAAGTATCTCTGCACCGGCGTAGGGTAACCATGGCCGTGCCGCAGGACGCGTGTATGATCGCCGCTCTCCCTTTGGGGGGTTTCTCGCTCCGTACCGGGGGGTTCTCGACGCTTCTCGCCTAGTGGCTAGTTGTAGACCGTTCGAGTGATCGCGATGCTTCGCCTTCTAGCTGTCGGTTAAATCCGGCGGTCACTGCGGCGTTTTGATCAGTAGGAAGGAGCAGCGGCGTGCGGCGTGGAGCTTGGATTGGGTTCGCGGTTGGGATCGTGCTGTTGGGAGTACTGGCTGTTGCGCCGGGGGCGATGGCGGCTTCCACGAGAGGGTCGGTTGCAGCGGGAGGAGGTGTCAGCGGGGCTGTCTTCACCTCGATCGATACCGCCGTCGACGGCACCGGGCACTGTCAGAACAGTGCGATCAACTGCAACATCTATTTCGGTAAGCAGTACGTGTGGCTGAACGGGGGCCCGGCTGCGAACCAGCTCAGCCCGGCGGGCCTGTATTTCTTTGTCGTGCTCAAGCCGGGCGGTCAGCCGAACCCGAACGATCCGAGCACGTCGACCGCAAATTCCGACAACCTTTCTTGTCCGACTGTTGTCTGCGCCGACCCGTACACGAACCGGACGTTCACGATTGGTTCGAACGGTGAGATCAGCTCCTACTCGGGTAGCCACGATCAAGATCCAAACGGCGGCAACGGAATCCTCATTCGCCTTTGCAACGGCGGCGGCTGCCCGCCGTACATCGACACGCCCAATCCTGGCGGCGAGTACGACATGGCGGTCTGTTACCTGGGGCCGGACAGCGCGCACATCACCTATCCAGTTGACACGAACAAAGCGTGCAAGCACGACAACTTCAAGGTGCGCACCCCAGAAACGACGCCGCCGTTCTGCGCGATCGCGCAACGCGGAGTCAACTCATCAGGGTTTGCCTTTATCAAGGTGAACGTGAGCGACGCAGGCAGCGGTCTCGCCTCGATCACCGTTACCCAACATACGAACGCCAACGTCGTACTTCCCACGTTCACCGTTGGCGACCAGGGGCTGTTTACAGTTACAGCGACCCGGATTGTGAAGACCTCGCCCGCACATCTGAGCCTGACGGTCACCGATGTGTCGGGTAATCAGACGAGGTGCGATCCGTTCCTCGCGACGATCACCGCTCAGGGCCTCGCCGGCACAGGGGTCCAGGTGTTCAAGGGCCTTACCCGCGCCGAGGGAAAGGTCTACATCGGCAACGGTAGCGTCGGCTTCCGCCAGTTCCTGGTCGTTGTCAACGGTCGGGCCTTCCACGTGGCCCTCCGCAGCGGCAAGGCGAAACTGATCGACGTGGGACGTGCGATGCGGGCCGGCTCGCACAACACGATTACAATCCGCGGGATCGGCGGCAAGCGCGGCGCCAACGCCGCAATTACAATCAGCGATTAGGGGGAAGCAGCTATGACGACACGAAAACGCTACGCAAAGCCCCGTCTCCGTCGACTGGGCTTGCTGCGTACGCTGACCAGGTTTTCCTTCTAACGCGCGGCCAAGGCGCTCGACGGTCGTGCCTCCCTTGACCGTGGAGCGCCGTTGGCTTGGGCGGGCCCGTGCGATGCGGGGGGCGCGCCTTGCGTCGTCTGGCAGCGAATAGATACTCCCCGAACGTGCCTCGCGCGCTCGTAGCTGCCTGCGCCGTCGGGTTGGTCGCCCTAACTTTGACCTTGGGTAGTTTGCGTCATTCGACAACGGCGGTGTCTTCGCTGCCCCAACCGCCCCTCTCCCATACGGCTGTGCCTCCGGTCGCGATCGCGCCGCCGGCGCTTCCATCGCCGCGGCATCGCGTCACCGCTCGTCCTCACGACGTCGTCGCGAAGAAGGAGGCTGTCCGGCTTGCGGTGGTCGTCCATCCGGAAGCGGCGACGCGCACCGAGCCCGTGCAGACGCCCGTCGAACCCAAGCGGGCCCGCCCGCATCTGGGAAAGCGACCAAGCCCAAGACCACCGTCACCGAAACCGAACGCGCCGCCTGTGACGGCGCCCCCGACCACGCCGGTGACTACGCCCCCAACCATCGCGTCTCCTGTCGAGAGTCCTCCCGCGCCGACTCCGCCCGCGAGCACGGTGCCGGTCGCAGCGCCGCCGATCGTCGTCGAGACGTCGACGGTGGAGACACGCCCTGGCAACGGGTGGGGAGACCGGAACCACGTCCACACGGGTCCGCCTGACCACTCGAAGTGAAGTGCCGCCGAGGCGTCTACGGCCCGCGAAGCGCGTTTGCGAGCGCACGCAACGTCGCTGGGCCGAGAATCCCGTCGGCGATTAGACCGGTCGAGTGCTGGAACCGCGCTACCGCGTTCTTCGTTGCAGGACCGTACTGACCATCAGCCTTCCCGCTCGAGAAGCCGAGGCTGGCGAGTGCACGCTGGAGGATCACGACCTGTGTCCCTGTGTCACCCGGCTTGAGTGTTGTGGGAGGAGCAGGAAGCTGTCGCGCGGTTGTCGCTGTCGTCGCAGCGGTTGTGGTCTGCGTCGGGATCCGTGAGGTCGAGGTAGGAGCGTTGGCACCGCTGCCGCTGAATACGCCGGCGGCAGCAAGCACTGCGATCAGCAGCACGAGCAGGGACGCGCCAACCGTGACCATACGTCTGTCAATCGTCTGAACCCACGGCGGGCGCAGTTGGCTGTCGCCGGCCTCGTTCAGCCAGTCGTCGGCGCGCGGGGCGACGCTCTCATCTGCAGGAACGTCGGGCATCCGGCGCTCCTGCGGATCCGGATCTCCGAACCAGTCGTCGGGGTCGGGCCTGTTGTCCACACCTAGACGGTAACGCCACGAGCGCTCCACGCGAAGAGCGCCTTCACATTTCCCCTGAACGTGGCCGTCTGAGCATCAAGGGTGGACGCTATTGCGAGAGGCGGCGAGATTTCGGCGGCGGGTACACGTATCTGGCGATCGTGGCCGACGTCCACCCCACAACCCATCCGTAGAAGACCAAGAGGAAGGTGTGCAAGGTGTCGGTCTTGCCCGTGGCCGCGACGATCACCAAGATGACGACCCACGCCCACGCGCCGAGCCAGAATCCGCGAACCAGGATGATCGGTGCGGAAGTCGCCAACGCGACGGCTACTCGGGAAGCCAGCCGTCGCGGTACGCGGTCCGCTCGCGGCGCGGGAGCCGGGCGTACGCGACCCCCCCATTTGTCGTGTCCTCTTCGACGCTCGCACCGTGGCGCTTCGCGACTTCGTCGACGGTGAAACCGATCGAGTCGGGCCCGGTTGAACGTTCGCGTGCGCCGATTGCGATCACGAGGCACGGACCGCTTCCTGCCCCGATGATCACGTGCTTCGTGTTTGGCGGGCAATGCACGAAGTCCCACGCGCGCAGTTGCCGCTCCTCGCCTTCGATGATCAGCACTGCTTCGCCTGAGACGACAAGGAAGCCCTCCTGATCGGCCTCCCAGTGGTACATGGCCATCGGTTCGCCCGGCCCGAGCACGAACGGATTGAGGCCGAGTTGTTCGAATTGCCGCTCGCCTTCGAAATTGTCGAGCGCAACGCAGACGGCGCCGCGGCCGTCGGCGTGACGCCATACGGCGTCGCGCATGCCGAGGACGAACCATCCCTCGCCCTTCGAAACGAGCCCGTGCTCGGTCTTCTCCAGTTTCGACTCCGGAACCATGAACTCAAAGCCTAACCGCGATGCTACGCGGCCTGGATTGGCGAATCCTGCGGCTCGGTGGGTTCGAGCGTGTGACCGTTACCTTCGCCGTTCTGCACACTGGTGTGGTTGCGCGCGACGTCGACCGAGCGGCTCTCACGGATCACCGTCACCTTCACCTGGCCGGGATACTCGAGCTGGTCCTCGATCTCGCGCGCGATTTCATGTGAGAGGAGCGCCGCGGATTCGTCGTCGACGTCGGTCGGGCTGACGATGACGCGAATCTCGCGGCCCGCCTGCAGCGCGTACACCTTCTCGACGCCGGGCTTCGACGCGGCGAGCTCTTCCAGCGATTCCAGCCGCTTGATGTAGTGCTCGAGGCTTTCGCCGCGCGCGCCAGGGCGCGACGCGGAAATTGCGTCTGCCGCGATCACGAGCACTGCTTCAACCGTCTGAGGCTGCACCTCGTAGTGGTGCGCCTCGATCGCATGCACGACGTGCTGCGTCTCGCCGTAGCGCCGCGCGAGCTGCGCGGAGATCGCCGCATGAGAGCCTTCGATCTCGTGGGTCATCGCCTTTCCGAGGTCGTGCAGCAACGCGGCGCGCTTGGCGGTCGTCACGCTCGCACCCAGCTCGGTCGCCATGATCCCGGCGAGGTGGACGACCTCGAGCGTGTGCCGGAGCACGTTCTGCCCATAGCTCGTCCGGTAGCGCAGGCGTCCGAGGATCTTGACGAGCTCCTCATGGAACGGGCCACAGTTCGCTTCGAAGACCGCCTGCTCGCCGGCCTGCTTGATCATCTCCTCGAGCTCCGACTTGGACTGGTAGTACGTCTCCTCGATCCGCGCCGGATGGATGCGCCCGTCCTCGATCAGCTTCGTCAACGTGAGGCGCGCAATCTCGCGGCGCAGCCCGTCGAACGACGAGAGGACGACGGCATGCGGCGTATCGTCGATGATGAAGTCGACACCCGTCAGGTGCTCGAGCGCACGAATGTTGCGGCCCTCGCGGCCGATGATGCGGCCCTTCATGTCGTCGGAGGGCAGTTCGATCACCGTGACGGTGGTTTCCGACGCATGGCTCGCAGCCACACGCTGCAGTGCATCGGCGACGAGGTTGCGGGCGCGTCGCTTCGACTCCGCTCTCGCCTCTTCCTCCAGCATGCGCACCCGGCGCGCGAGCTCGTGGCGGATGAGCTCCTCCCCGCGCTCGAGCAGATGCGCCTTCGCCTCCTGCATCGTCAGGCCGGCGATGCGCTCGAGTTCGGCGTGCCCGGCGACCTTCGCCTGCTTCAGCTCGTCCTGGAGTTGGCGGAGGTGGGCCTCGCGGTCTGCAAGGCCCTGATCCTTGCGCGTCAGGTCGACGAGCTTCCGCTCGATCTCTTCTTCCTTCGCAAGGACACGCTCCTCGATCTTCAGCACCGAGTCGCGCCGGTCGGCTAGCTCTGCGTCGATCTTCGCCCGCAGCTGGACGGCCTGCTCCCTGGACTCGATCTGCGCCTCGCGGCGTAGCGCCTCCGCCTCACGCTCGGCGTCCTCGATCAGCTGGCGCCGGACCCGCCGCGCCTTGCCGACCCCCGTCGCGCCGAAGACCTGAACCGCAAGCAGGGCTAGCGCGACCCCTGCAGCGATTCCGATGGCGACTCCGATCCCGATCAGCACGCGGGCAGACTCCTCGGTTGGGTTGCCCCATCCGGCACCGGACCCGTCTCGCAGTTCCCCCGAAGTCGCTCAGTTTTCCTTGCGCGCGCACGCGCGCGCCCCGCAGAAGCCGGCCTACCTTGCCGTGGTCCTCCGTCGTCTGCCGGTGGAAAGCGGTGTCGTCAAAACGGTTGTCACACGATCAGCGTGTTCGGAAAAGCGCAGTTTGCAGGTAAATGTCGGGTGAAGCTTGGCTTCGATCGTAGCGCGGTCAAGCTCCATCCGCAAATCCACCCATGTCTTCCAGGGTCGCCGCGTCGAAGCCCTTGGCGGCAAGCCACCGGACGGTCTTGGCGGTCTCGCCCCGCTCGTCGAGCAGCCGCCGGGCGCGCTGCAGCTCGGGATCGAGGGCGGCGAGCGCCTCCTCCACAAGCTCCGCACCGAGCCCTTCCCCTGCGAGCGAGCAGCGGATCGCAGCATCCCCGAAGCCCCGGCCGGCGAGCCCTTGCGCCCGCGAGGCGGCGACCCGTGCGTCGTCGAGGAGCCCGGCCCGCTCGAGGGTCTCGAGGGCGTCCCGACGGGTAGCCGCAGAGGCGCCGCGGCTCGCCAGCCGCGTCTCGAGTCGGCTGCGCGAGTAATCGCGGTAACGAAGTGCGCGTAGTGCGACACCGAGCGCCTTGGATCGCCGCAATTCCCGCCCGAGGGCACGTGCGGTCTCACGGTCGAGCGAGCGGCCGACGACGAGGCCGGTTCGCACCACCGCGTCCGCGGGGACGAGCCGCCATGGAGCGCCGTCGAGGTCGACCTCGACTCGCCCGCGCGGCCGTTCCCGCAGCGCGGTGATGACCGGCATTAGGAGGTTCCTACTCTTCGGACGACGCGCCGACTTCGGCGACCGCAGCCGCTGCGGCAGCGACCTTCGCCGCCTTGTTGCTGGGCGCGCCGTTACTTTCGGCTTCCTCGACGATCGGGAGCAGCCGTGCCGACACGACCTGGTCCGGTCCGATCTGCAGTTGGATCCCCTGAAGGATCTGTTGCGTGACGTCGGGATGCTCCTTGAGGAACGCTGTCGCGTTCTGGCGACCCTGGCCGAGGCGCTCGTCGCCGAAGCTGAAGTACGAGCCCGACTTCGTGACGACCTTCCGCTCGATACCGACGTCGAGCACTGTGCCTTCCCAGGAGAAGCCGGTGCCGTACATGATGTCGAACTCGGCCTGCTTGAACGGCGGCGCGACCTTGTTCTTCACGACCTTGACGCGGATGCGGTTGCCGATCGCCTCGACGCCTTCCTTCAGCGTCTCGATGCGACGGATATCGAGGCGGATCGACGCGTAGAACTTGAGCGCGCGCCCGCCCGGCGTCACCTCCGGGCTGCCGAACATGACGCCGATCTTCTCCCGCAGCTGGTTCGTGAAGAGGCAGATCGTGTCGGTGCGGTTGAGCGTGCCCGCGAGCTTGCGCAGCGCCTGCGACATGAGGCGCGCCTGCAGGCCGACGTGCGAGTCGCCCATCTCGCCCTCGATCTCCGCCTTCGGCGTGAGTGCCGCGACCGAGTCGATCGCGACGATGTCGAGCGCACCCGAGCGGATAAGCAGCTCGGCGATCTCGAGCGCCTGCTCCCCAGTGTCCGGCTGTGAGACGAGGAGGTTGTCGATGTCGACGCCGATGCGCTTTGCGTAGGCGGGATCCATCGCGTGTTCGGCGTCGATGAACGCACAGATGCCGCCGCGGCGTTGCGCCTCGGCGATCACGTGATACACGAGCGTCGTCTTGCCGGACGACTCCGGCCCGAAGACCTCGACGATGCGGCCGCGTGGCAGCCCACCCACTCCAAGGGCAAGATCGAGCGCGAGAGATCCAGTCGAGATGGAGCCGATCGCGACTGCGGCGCGGTCGTTCATCTTCATGACCGAGCCCTTGCCGAACTGGCGCTCGATCTGCCCGAGGGCTACGTCCAATGCTTCGTGCTTGTCCATCTCAGCCTCCTAAGCCAACCGATTCCAGTACGACGTACTGCGCCCCCCGGGGTTGCCGAAGGCGACCCTGGTCTTCCAGCCGGGCGTCGGCGGCTTCGCCGCCGACGCTTCCAGCCCTCGGATGCAGTCGTGATAGATAAGCAGCCGCGTCGGACGGAACAAACGTTCGCACGGGCGGTGGGTCGAGCCGGAGCCCCGGACGCTCCCGAAAACGCGCCACGGTGACGTGGGGGAGCCAGGGCCGCCCCTCCCGTCGGTAGACCCCCAGGCGCTCCAGACGGGCCTGGACGGAGTCAGCAAGCTCTGTGGCTCCCCCGTCGAGGTCGTCGAGGACGAGCATCGCGACGCTCCGGGTCTCCCGATAACGGGCCGGGGTAAGACGCAGATCCGGCGGGGCGTCCGCAGCGGCCGCCCGCAGCTCGCCGACGATGGCCTCGAGCTCGCCGGCGGGCCGTGAGCCGAGGAAGGCGAGCGTGACGTGCAGGTGGCTGCGAGGGACGACGCGGACACCGCGCAGCTGCTCCTCCTGCCAGGCCTCGAGTCCGTCGAGGACCTGGTCGGGCAGGCGCAGCGCGAGGAAGAGGCGCAATCGCTCATCGCCGCCCACGCTATCCGGCAAGGTCATACGGAACTGTCAGGGCTCTGGGTCAGGAGCCGCCGCACGAGATGCAGCGCGCCGACGACCGACCGGGCACGGATCGAGGCCCGGTCGCCGGGGAAGCTGAACTCCCTGCCCACGCCGCCGTCGGGCCCCTCGGCGTGGAGGTAGACGAGCCCGACCGGCTTTTCGGCGCTGCCGCCGTCGGGGCCCGCGATCCCGGTCACCGCGACCGCGACGTCGGCGCCGAGCCGCTCGCGCGCACCGCGCGCCATACCCGCGGCAACCTCGGCAGAGACCGCGCCGTGCGCCGCGATCAGCTCCGCCGGCACGCCCAGCTCGGCCTCCTTGACACCGTTCGCGTACGCGACAACGCCGCCGAGCACGACATCGCTCGACCCTGGCACCGACGTCAGCCGCGCAGCGACGAGTCCGCCGGTGCACGACTCCGCCGTCGCAAGCCTCAAGCCCCGCACGCGGCACAGCTCGAGCACGTGCTCCTCCACCCCGCGTTCGTCGCGTCCGTACAGCCACTGCTCGAGCTGCGGAACGAACGCAGCCTCGAGGGCGTCCGCACGCACCTCCGCACCGGGCTGCACGACCAGATCGACATGGATCTCGAAGTCGCGGGCGCAGATCGTCACCTCCACGCCGTCGCCGTCTCCACCTGCCTCGGCGAGCGCGCGCGCGACCGCCGACTCGCTCACGCCGAACAGGCGCAGGACGCGCCGTCCCGGCGGTTGCGTGTGCGCGAGAAGCGATCGGAACTCGTCCGTCTCGACCGCGCTCGGCCATAGCCGCTGCAGTTCCGACGGCGGCCCCGGGAGGACGACGATGATGCGTCCGCCGTCGCGCGGGATCAGGAGGCCCGGCGCCGTTCCGGCGAGCCCAAGCGAGCGAGCGCCGTCGGGCACGGTCGCCTGCTTCGTCACGCCCGGCGCGAAATCGCCGTAGTCGCGCTTCAACCGCTGTGCCGCCGCTCGCGAGACGCCTTCAATCTGCGCCGCCAACTCGGCGTCGACGTGCAGCCTGACACCGAGCGCCTTCGCAACGAGCTCGACGGTGCGGTCGTCATGCGTCGGGCCGAGCCCGCCCGACGTGAGGACCGCATCGCCCTCCTCGAGCGCAGCACGCAGCACCGCCTCGAGCTCTTCGGGCTCGTCGCCGACGATCGCGATTCGCGCTGGCTCGAGACCAAGCCGCAGTGCCTCGCGTGCAAGAAACGGCCCGTTGAGATCGGTTCGCTCGCCACGCACGAGCTCGCTGCCCGTGACGACGATCACCGCGCGCGGCCGGCTCAACCGGGGGCGCGAGCTGTCTTCGTCGGCGTGACGAGGACCTTCAGGTTGCGACCGGCGGGCAGCGACACCGGCCTGCCGGCGAGCTTGAAGCGAACCCCAGCGGGGTGCTTGACCGCCAGCCAGAACCGCTTGCCGATCACGAACTCCGCGTCGCCGGGCTGGAGCGTTCCTTGGTAGAGGACGGCACCGGCGGCGGAGGCGCGGCGGATCTCGAGGTACGTTCCCTTCCCGAGCCCGACGAACCGCAGGCCTGTCGCCGACTTGTGCGGCGCCTTGACGGCAGGGGGCGTCGATGTGGACGAGTCACCGCCGCCGAACTTCCAGGCGACGATCACGAGCGCAGTCACGGCAGCGATGCCGGCGAGTGCGAGCAGAACCACCTTCCGCTCGATCGAGCGGTTCTGATGGACCCGCGGGCGCCGCTGGGGCATGTCGTCGAAGTTCTCGACGACATGGCGCGAGTTGTACTCGTCGACGTAGAGCTGACCGTCGAGACCGAGAAACTCCGCATACGACCGCATGAAGCCCTTGATGTAGGTGCCCGGAGGAAGCACCTCGAACTGCTCTTCTTCGAGCGCGCGGATGTACTTCGCGCGGATCTTCGTCGCGAGCTCGACCTGCGGATAGTCGAGGTTCTGGCGGACGCGCGCTTCACGGAGGCTGTGGCCGATCTCGAACATTTCAGCGGCCCATTGTAGAGCCGATTCGCACTAGTACACCCGGCAGCTCGTGCTAGTACACCCGGCCGCAAGTTCAGCAGCTTCCCGGCGGCGTCTCGCCGCCCGTGGCCGCGTCCTCGGAGAGCCCCGATAGCACCACTATCGGGGCTCCCTGCGTCCTTGCCACGAACGCCGAGCCACTCGCCGGATAACCAACCGAACTTACGGCCGGATGTACTAGCCCTCGAGGCGCAGCAAGAGCTCGTAGAAGCCGACGGCGATCGAGGCCGATAGGGCTACGCAGATGCCGGCCACGCCGAGGATCCGCCCGAGCCGGATCCGGCCTGTTCCGCCCGCCCGTTCGAGCGTCCAGCGGATCCGCCCGCGCGCGCCGCGCACGAAGAGGAGCGCCGCGAGGCCGCAGATCGCCGCCACCGGAATCGCCCAGGCCGCGTCGAGCAGGCCGATGCCGGCGGTCTGCCACGCTAGGACAACGGCCGCCGGAACAGCGAGCACCGCCGCGACCCCGAGCACCATCGCGAGGGAGGCCCGGTGGTTACTGCTTCGCGTAGGCCCGCCCAACCGAGGCGGGGGGAATCGAGCGGCCGATCACACCGGCGACCGCGATCAACGTCAGGACGTACGGGAGCGCCTGGAACAGCACGGCGTACGAGCTCCAGTTCGGAATCGTTCCGAGCCGTTGTGCGAGCGCGCTCGAGAAACCGAAGAGGAGCGCTGCGCCGAACGCGCCGACAGGCCGCCAGCGCCCGAAGATCAGCGCGGCAAGGGCGATGAAGCCGCGGCCCTCCGTCATGTTCTCATTGAACGAGTGCACAAAGCCGATTGAGAGGTACGCCCCACCCATCGCGGACAGCATGCCCGAGAGGACGACCGCAGCGTAGCGGGTCTTGTAGACCGAGATGCCGACAGCGTCGGCCGCGCGCGGGTGCTCGCCGACCGATCGGATGCGGAGGCCGAGCGGCGTCCGAAAGACGACGACGTACGTGACGGCAAGGACGGCGAACGAGAGCCAGACCATCAGGTTGAGCTGACCGAACGCTTGCGCGAAGAAGTTCGAGCTCTGCGAGATCGTGACGTCCGGAATCTGCTGCGCGGCGCGCAACGGAGGCGTGCCGACGGTGCCGTAAATGTCGACGAACAGGTAGCCGGTGACGCCGAGCGCGAGAAAGTTGATCGCCGTGCCTCCGATGATCTGGTCGGTCCGAAGGTGAATGGCAAAGAACGCGTAGACGAGCGCGACGAGCCCGCCGAACGTGATCGCGATGAGAAGTCCGAGCACCCAGCTGCCGGTGACGTCCGAGCCCCAGATGCCGAAGAACGCACCGGTGAGCATCATCCCCTCGAGGCCGATGTTCACGACGCCGCTCCGTTCGGAGAAGAGGCCGCCGATCGCCGCGTAGGTGAGCGGGGTCGCATTGACGAGCATCGACGCGATCAAAGCCGACCACACGACTGCGGCGCCGAGATTCCCACGGCCCGCGTGCACGGCGAGCACACCGAGCGCCGCTCCGAGCACGCCCGCGACGACCGCGTACCAGCCAAGCCGCTTCTGCTCCCTCGCCATAGCCCAGCCGCCGCAGCCGACGGCGAGGAGCCCGAGGAGTACGGGCAACGCGACGACGGACGTCGCGAGCGGCGGCAGCGTCAGCCAGAACGCGAGCGCGCCCGCCACGATCCCGGTGATCCCGACCTTCCCGACGCTCATGCCCGCTCCGGCACCGGCAAAGCCGGTACCTCCGCTCTCTGTGAGCCTCCGTCGAGCCTACGGCTCATGTCGCCACCCGCAGCCGGCGCCGGCGATTCCAGAGCCAGAGCATGAGCACGTCTGCGCCGACGAAGAGCACGACGAGCCCCTGGATGATCAGCGTCAAGTTGCCGGCGAGGTCGGGCCGGAAGACCGTCGCGTCGAGGTTGCGTGTCGAGGTCCCGGTGAGGAGCGCGCCGAAGAGCAGTGCCGAGAAGAACACGCCGAGCGCTCGGTTGCGCCCGAGTACCGCTACCGCAATCGCGATGAATCCGATCTGCGACGTCTGGATGTCGGTCACTCCGAGCTGGAACTCCCAGCCGAGCACGTCGATCGCTCCGGCGAGGCCGGCGAACGCGCCCGCGATCGCCATTGTCTTCACGTAGGTGCGAGCGACTGCGATGCCGGCGTAGCGCGCCGCTTCCGGATTGAAGCCAACGGCCCGCAACTCGAAGCCGAGCGTGGTGCGGTTCAGTAAGACGGCGTAGACGACGAGGGCGGCGAGCGCGAAGAAGAACCCGACGTCCAGCCCTTGCAGGACTGGGTTCCCCCAGAAGACGTGCAGGTGCGTCGCTGGGGCGACGGCGCTCGAGATCGGAACCGACGCGCCGTTCGCATGGCTCTGCAGTGCGCCTCCCTGCCCGACGAGCCAGCTGCCCACCCAGACGGCGATCCAGTTCAGCATGATCGTCGAGATCACCTCGTGCGCTCCGGTGATCGCCTTCAGCAGGCCGGCGATGCCCGCGTAGGCGGCGCCGGTGAGCGTCGCGGCGGCGATCGCGAGCACGACGTGCAGTGGTCCGTTCATCGTCACGAACGACGAGCCGATCCACAGGGCGAAGATCGAGCCGACGATGTACTGGCCCTGGCCGCCGATGTTGAAGAGCCCGCAGCGGAAGCCGACGGAGACCGCGAGACCGCAGAGGACGAGTGCTGTGGTCAGCAACAGCGTCTGTTGGAGATTCGTCGCAGCAAATGAGCGGGCGCTGCCGCTGACCCACGGGAACAGCCAGTTCAAGCCGCTGCCGTCGAAGATCGCGCGGTACGTCGAGAGCGGGTTCGCGCCGGTCGCGAGGACGACGAAGCCGCCGAGCAGAAGCGCGAAGACCGCCGTAAGCACCGGCCCGGCCGCGCCGCCTGCGCGCTGGGCGAGTGCAAGCCGCCCGGCTACCGTCGGCGCGTCGTCCTGCTCAGCCATCGACCGAGACGGCTACTGCTTCTTGTACGGCTTGCCGTCTGCGGCAGGTGGCACGGTTCTGCCGACCACGCCGGCGACCGCGATGAGCGTGAGGACGTACGGGAGCGCCTGGAAGAGTGTCGCTGCCGAGCCTGAGTACGCCGGCAGACGGTATGCGAGCGCCGTCGAGAAGCCGAAGAGAAGCGCGGCGCCGAAAGCCCCGAATGGGCGCCAGTTGCCGAAGATCATCGCCGCGAGTGCGATGAAGCCGCGGCCGGCCGTCATGTTGTCGGTGTACGCGCCGCCGCCGAAGCCGATCGAGAGATAGGCGCCACCGAGCGCAGCGAGCATGCCCGAGAGAACGACGCAGCCGTAGCGGATCGCGTAGACGTTGATGCCGACGGTGTCGGCAGCGCGGGGGTGCTCGCCGCACGCGCGGATGCGCAATCCGATCGGCGTCTTGAAGAGCACGAACCACGTGACGATCACGAGCGCGAAGCTCACCCACACGAGCAGGTTGAGCGACCCGATCGCCGGCCCGATGTATTTCCAGTGGCGGATGTACGGCAGATGAACGTCCGGGATCGTCGAGACGCCGATGGGGATGTCCTGGCCGTTGTAGAGCTGGAAGAAGAAGTAGCCGGTGATGCCAAGCGCGAGAAAGTTCACCGCTGTCCCGCCGACGATCTGGTCCGCGCGGAGATGGATCGCAAAATATGCGTGCACGAGTGCGAGCAACCCGCCCGCAAGCATCGCGACGAGGATGCCGACGGCCCAGCTCTTCCCCTTGTCGGCGCCGTAGACGCCCCAGAACGCGCCCATCAACATCATCCCCTCGAGGCCGATGTTCACGACGCCGCTGCGCTCGGAGAAGATTCCCGCCATCGAGCCGAAGACGAGCGGCGTCGAGAAGACGAACATCGACGCGATCAGCGACGCAGTGAAGACGATGCTGAGGTTGCCCTCGCTCGATCGCGTGGCGAGGACGCCGAGGACGATGCCGATCAGGCCTGCGGCGAAGGCACCCCACCCCAGCCTGCGGAGCCCGCGGAGCGCCGCTGAAAGACCGAGAATCGCTGCAGCGATCCCGACGAGGACCGGGTAGAGCGGTGAGCGCGCGGTGATCGGCGGCAGCGCGACGAAGCAGGCGACGACGCCGAGGACGATGCCCGCGATGCCTGCGGTCCGCGGATCGCGGAGCCGGTTCCACACCGGGTTGTCAAGCGCGAAGGTGCTCATGCAGTCACCCCGCGCACGCGCAAGCGACGACGCGTGTTCCAGACGTAGAGGATCAGGACGTCGGCGCCGACGAAGAGCACGACCAGCCCCTGGATCATGTACGTGAGGTTGCCGGCGAGCTCGGGCTGGATCACGTTCGACGAGAGCCCATGCGTCGTCCCGAAGAGCAGCGCGCCAAAGAGCAGCGCAGCGATACCCGTGCCGACCGCGGTGTTGCGCCCGAGCAGCGCGACAGCGATGCCGAGGAAGCCGATGTTTGACACGGGGATATCCGAGGTGGCGAAGTGGTAGAGGTAGCCGAGCATGTCGAGGCCGCCTGCGAGCCCTGCGAACGCGCCGGAGATCGCCATCGCGCGAATGAGGTTCTTCTTCACGCTGATGCCGCCGTACGCCGCAGCTTCCGGGTTGAAGCCGACCGCGCGCACCTCGTAGCCGAGCGTCGTCCGGTTGAGGAGCGCCCAGAAGACGACGAGCGCAGCGAGCGCGATGAAGAAGCCGACGTCGAGGCCTTGGAGCGCTTGAATCCCCCAAAAGACCGGCAGCTTTGCGCTCGCTGCGACATCATTCGAGATCGGCACCGTCGCGTTCTGGCTGTTCTGCAGCGGGCCGCCGTCGCCGAAGAAGTACGTGCCGATCCAGATTGCGATCCAGTTGAGCATGATCGTCGTGATCACCTCGTGCGCTCCGACGTACGCCTTGAGGGAGCCCGCGATGCCGGCCCAGACCGCCCCGGCGAGGATCGCTGCGCCGATCCCGAGGACGATGTGTGGGAACGTGGCCAGGTGCGGCAAGCTGACGCCCACCCAGTTCGCGACGTACAGCCCGACGAAGTACTGGCCCTGGCCGCCGATGTTGAACATCCCGCACCGGAACGCGAAGGCGACTGCAAGGCCCGTAAGAATCAGCGTCGTTGTCTGCAGAAGGGTCTGCGACAGGTTGTATGACGCCGTGCTCACCATGCTCGTCGTCGGATGGAAGATCCAGTTGAGGCCCGCACCGTTGAAGATGTCGCGGTAGGCCAGTAGCGGGTTGTGACCCGTGGCGAGCACGATCAGCCCGCCGAGCAGGAACGCGACCAGCGCCGTGAGAACGGGGACGATGAGCCCGCCGGAGCGCTGGCGCAGCGCGAAGCGCGCTGCGAGCGTGCCGGTCGCCGACGCCTCCTCCGGCGTCTCCGGGACCGCGTCCGGGTCGGGGCGATCGCTCACGCCGTCCTTCCCGCCGCGCCGCACCAGAGGCGCGANNCGTGAACACGCTCACGCGGCCGTCCGTCTCCCGCCGAGCATTTCGAGGCCGATCTCCTCTTCGGAGACGTCGGCGCCGTGCTCGCCGACGAGCTCGCCTTCGTAGAGCACGAGGATCCGATCGGAGAGGGAGAGGATCTCGTCCAGCTCGAGGGACACGAGCAAGATCGCGCGACCCTCCGCCCGCTCGTCGACGAGCCGCCGGTGCAGGAACTCGATGGCGCCGACGTCGAGCCCGCGCGTCGGCTGGGCGGCGATCAGCACCCGCGGATCGCGCGCGATCTCGCGTGCCACCACCACCTTCTGTTGGTTTCCGCCGGACAGGGTGCCGGCGCGGGAGAGCGGCCCGCCACCGCGGACGTCGAACTCCCTGATCAGCGTCCGCGCGCGCTCGACGAGCTTCTTCGGAAACAGCCATCCCCACTTTGCGTCGGGCGGCTCTGCGTAGTCGTGCAACGCGATGTTCTCTGCGATCGTGAACTCGAGCACAAGCCCGCGCACCTGCCGGTCCTCGGGAATGTGGCCGAGACCTGCGTCGAGCATCTCTCTCGCGGTCGCGTGCTCGAGTGTGCGGCCCGCAAGCTCGATCGTGCCGCTCTCGATCTTGCGGAGCCCGGCGATGGCGTCGATCAGCTCTGACTGTCCGTTCCCGTCGACCCCCGCGATGCCGACGATCTCGCCCGCGCGCACCGCGAACGAGACGCCGCGCACCTTCTCGATGCCACGGTCGTCAAAGACGTGCAGGTCGTCGACCTGGAGCAGCGGCTCTCCGGCCTCCGCGGGGGGCTTGTCCACTCGCAGCAGCACGTCGCGACCCACCATCGCGCGAGCGAGCGACTCCTCGGTCGCGCCCTCGCGCGAAACCGTCGCGACCTTCTTGCCCCGCCGCAAGACCGTGATCCGGTCGGCAATCTCGAGCACCTCGTTCAGCTTGTGGCTGATGAAGATGATCGACTTGCCGTCGGCCCGCAGGCTGCGCACGATTCCGAAGAGCTCCGTGGCCTCTTGTGGCGTGAGCACTGCGGTCGGCTCGTCGAGGATGAGGATCTCCGCCCCGCGGTAAAGCGCCTTGAGGATCGCGACCCGCTGCTGCTGGCCGACCGTGATGTCGGCGATCAGCGCCGTCGGATCGACCGCGAGCCCGTACTGCTTCGACAGCTCGCGCACGCGCTCCTCGGCCCCCCGCTCGTCGAGCAGCACGCCGTCACGCACGGGCTCATTCCCGAGCACGATGTTCTCGGCGACCGTCATCACCGGGATGAGCATGAAGTGCTGGTGCACCATACCGATGCCCGCTTGAATCGCGTCCTTCGCCGATCCGAAGACAGCCGGCTTCCCCTGCAGGAGGAGCTGTCCCTCATCCGGCTTATAGAGGCCGTAGAGAATGTTCATCAGCGTCGATTTGCCGGCGCCGTTCTCGCCGAGAAGCGCGTGCACCTCGCCTTTGCGCACGTCGAGTGAGACGTCGTCGTTGGCGACAATGCCCGGGAACTTCTTCGTGATTCCCCGCATCTCGAGAACAAGCTCGTCGGTCACGCGGCCCCGATCCTATCCCGGTACGAGAGAGGGGCGGGCATCGAGCCCGCCCCTCTCTGTTCATTCCGCTTCGTCGCGTTGACTATTTCAGCGCGGACGGAACCTTCAGCGTGCCGGCGATGATCTTCGCCTTGTAGCTGTTCATCAGCTTGATGAATGCCGGGGGGCAGGACGGGCTGATCTTGCCGATTCCCATGCCGCCGTTCTTCAGGTCGAAGTTGAGGTCGGTGCCGCCCTTGAACTGCCCCTGCTGCTCCTGCTGCGCGACGGCGAAGACGCCGTTGTCGACCCGCTTGACGCCGCTCGTGAGGACGCGCTTCGCCAGCTTGTACTGGTCGACGTCGACACCGATGCCCCAGATACCGGCGTCGTCCGCAGCCTGCAACGTGCCAAGACCGCAGCCGCCCGCGACCTGGAAGAGCACCTTCGCGCCCTGCGAGATCTCGTTCGTGGCGACGGTCTTGCACTTGTCGGTGGCGACGAAGTCCTGCGAGTACTGGATCAGGACCTTCGTGCCCGGGACAGCCTTCTGCGCGCAGAACTTGTAGCCGGCGATCCAGATGTCGACCGGCGGGATCTTCACGCCGCCGACCGCACCGATCGTGTCGCCGCCCATCTTGTGCGCCATCTTCGCTGCAAGCACGCCGACAAGGCAGCCTGACTCATTTGCTTGATACGTCAGACCCTCGACGTTGTTGTAGAGGACCTTGCCCTTCTTGTTCGAGAAGGGCGACGTGTGCACGGTGTAGTCCGTGATCGCGAAGTGCACGTTTGGGAACTGCTTCGCGTACGTGGCCTCGGTGCCGGCGAGCAGGAAGCCCGCCGCGATCACGAGCTTCGCACCTTTGCGAATCGCAGAGTTGAAGTTCGGCGAGTAGTCGCTCGCAGAGTTCGACTGCAGGCTGATGGTGTTGATCCCGAGCTTCGCCTTCGCCCTGGTCAGGCCCGCGAGCTGGTTCTGGTTGAACCCGTGATCGGTGAACTTGCCGATGTCGCTGACGAGCGCGACCGTGGTGCTTGCCGTCGGCTTCGCATTACTGCTCCCGGCGGTGCCAAGCGCCGCCGCAGCGACGCAGATCGTTACGACGGCAATGACCGCCGTCCAGCGTGGAATCCTCAAGATGTGTCCCTCCTGTTACAGACAAAGTCGACCGTGCTCGGTCCCCTGCGCTACAGACGCCGATCCTAGCCTCTTGTTAGGCAAGGTTTCCAGGGGAGGCGCTCCAGAGCGCGAGTTCCTCTTGCTGCCGCCGCTCGGCCGTCCCGAGGGCGACAAGCTCGTCGAGCGTCTCCCGCGAACGTTTGAGGCGCCAGCCGAGCGCTCCGCCGAGGTCGGCCGCGGACAGCTCGCCCGACAACGCCAGCACCGTGGCCGCGAGCAAACGGCACGCCTCGCCCTCGCTGGGCAGCTTCGCCACCTCCCAGCGCCGGGCGAGCACGTCGACCGCGATCGCTCCCCAGCCGTTCTTCTGCTCGACCACGCCGGCGTTCGTGAGGACGAGTGCGCGCTGGAGGACGACGAGAGCGGCATCGACCTGCTTCTTCTCGGTGCCGACGAGCGCGCGGAGCTCGGGACCGGTACACGGGCCCTCCGCGAGCGCGGCCTCGGCAACCTCGAGCTGCAGGGGCGTGAACTCGCCCTCGCGGAAGTCCTCCGGTTGCCCGCTCCGCCCGGTCAGGGCGTAGAGCGGTGCGAGCAGGCGCGGAGAGATGAGCGCGCTCCAGCGCCCAAGGTGCTTGCCGGCGCATGCGAGGCCGCGCTCGGGCAGCTCATCCTTCCAGGCCCAGCACTTCGCCATCTCGGGCGTGAAGACGTGACGGCCCGTGTCGTCGACAGTCCCCCAGTCGACCGCGCGCGAGCCGGAGATTGCCTCCCAGAGCGACGGCAGGACGAGATCGGCGCCCGGCAGGAGCGCCGCGATCCCGACGCGGTCGAGCCAGTTCGCTGCGCCTCGGACGGATTTAATCGGGCGCGGCGTACTGGTGGATCTGGCTCTCGTCGATGAGGACGCGGCGCGGTTTCGAGCCTTCATACCCGCTGATGATGCCTCGCCGCTCGAGCATGTCGACGAGCCGGCCGGCACGGGTGTACCCGACGCGGAGGCGCCGCTGGAGGAGCGACACCGACGCCGTCTGCGTTTGCACGACGATCTCGATCGCCTTGTCGAGCAGCGGATCCTCGTCGGGGTCGAACTCGCCGCTTGCGTCGTCCCCGTCCGCCTCCGGTGCGAACACCTCCGGCAGCTCGAGGTAGCCCTCGTCGAGCTCCTGCTCGCGCTGCCGGGTCTGTTCGACCACCAGAGCGATCTCCTCGTCCGACACGTACGCGCCCTGCACGCGTTGCAGCCGCGACGTGCCGAGCGGCTTGAACAGCATGTCGCCCTGGCCGAGCAGTGACTCGGCGCCGCCGGTGTCGAGGATCACGCGCGAGTCGGTCTGCGACGACACGGCGAACGCGATGCGCGACGGCACGTTCGCCTTGATCATGCCGGTGATCACGTCGACGGAGGGACGCTGCGTCGCGAGTACGAGATGGATTCCGACGGCGCGCGACTTCTGCGCGAGGCGGATGACGGCGTCCTCCACGGCCTGCGGCGCGATCATCATCAGGTCCGCAAGCTCGTCAATCACGACGAGGAGATACGGCATCGTCGGCTCGCCGCGCTGGCGGAACGCGCGGTTCGCCTCGTTGAGATTCCGCGCTCGCACGGACGAAAGCCGTTCGTAGCGGCGTTCCATCTCCGCGGTGCAGTTGGCGAGCACCGCACTCGCTTCCTTCGGGCTCGACACGACCGGCGTGAGTAGATGCGGGATCGACTCGTAGTGGTTGAGCTCGATCCGCTTCGGATCGATCAGGATCATCCGCACCTCGTCCGGCGTCGCGCGCAGGAGGATCGAAGTGAGCAGCGCGTTGATGCAGCCCGACTTGCCCGAGCCGGTCGTGCCGGCGATCAGTAGGTGAGGCATGCGGGCGAGATCCGTCCAGACCGCCGCGCCGGAGATGTCCTTGCCGAGCCAAACCGAGAGCGGGCTCGCCGTCGCCGGGAGGTCATCGAAGATGTCACCGAGCGTGACGAGGTTCGGGGAGAGGTTCGGAATCTCCACCCCGACGGCCTGCTTGCCCGGGATCGGCGCGAGGATGCGGATCTCGGTCGTCGCGAGCGCGTAGCTCAAGTCGTCCTTCAGCGCAGCCACTTTCGACACCTTCGTGCCGGGAGCCAGCTGCAGCTCGTAGCGCGTCACGCGCGGACCGGAGATCTGACCGATCACGGTCGCGTCGATGCCGAAATTCGCCAGCGTCTGCATGAGCAGGTCAGCGACACGCGCCGCAGTCTCGCCGGAGACATCCGCCTTCTCCGGTGAGACGCGCAGGACGTTGCGATCAGGAAGCTGGTATTCCGGATGCTCCCTCGTGATGTCGTCGAAGAGCATCTCCTGCTGGGCGACAAGCGGCGCGTGGTCCATCCTCAGGAGCGGCGACGGTGCGAAGGGCGCCGGCTCCATAATGTCCGGATACGCGGCCTCCGCGTCGACGATCGGCTTCTTGGCCAATGGGGGCGGGGTGACAGGCTCGTCCCACGTCTCCTTGACGGTGCGCGACCGCCGTGCACGCTTTGCGGCTCCGCGAACCTGGTGATGCGATCTGCGCAGGATCGCGCCGAGTGACGCCCCGGAGAGGAGCAGCGCGCCGACGACAAGCAGAAGAGCCCCGAGGATGGTCGAGCCGGTCGCGCCGATCGCGACACCGACGGCGCCGCTGAGCATCTGTCCGACGTAGCCGCCCTGGTCACGTCCCAGCGTGAGCATCAAGCCGAACGAGCCGACGATGAGTCCGACGCGGAATGGGCGCACGTCGACAAGTGCGCTGCGTACGACCATCAACGCGCCGAGTGCGACGAAGGCGACCGGCACGCCCCACGATGCGCCGCCGATCAGGGAGTCGAGACCGTCGGCAAGAGCGCGCCCGACGTAGCCGCCGTTCCAGCCGGCGTAGATAACGCTGCCGAGGAAGAGCCCGAGCGCGACGAGGCCGAGGCCCCAGAGCTCGGGATGCTGCAGGCTCCGCGGTCGCTGCTTCGCCGGCCGCTTCTTCTTGATGCGGCTGGGTGTTTTGGGGCGCAGCTTGCTTTTGCGCTTCTGGCGCGGCATGCGGCCCTGTTCGCCTGCTTCTGGCCGGCTCCTGCTCCGGCCCTACGTGACGATGGCCACTGCCATGCCGTAATACGTGGGCGCGGCGTAGGCCAGCAGCTCGGCCCGGCCCGCGGTCGCCCCCTGGAGCACGAGCAGCTGCCACAGCGAGTCCGCTTTCGCGTCCTCGACGAGCTCGGCGAGCGGCGTGAAGTCGAGCGGCTGCGCGGCGAGGAGCTCCTGAAAGCGCGCATCGTACGCCGCCGCTGCCGGATCGAAGCCGTACGGCCCGTCCGGGTCGTGCGCATGACCGTGATCCGCACTCGCGATCAGCGCGACCCGCAGGTCGCCCGTTGCGCGCGCGATCGCGGCGCCGGCCCGAACGTGCTCGTCGAACGGCCGGTCACGCGCCGGGGCGACGACCACGACTCGCGGCACGCGTACGAACCGCAGCGGCACCTCGGCGCCCCAGTCGAGCGGCATCTCCGCTGCGGTCGGGTCGTTGCCGCCGAACGAGACCCCGACGACCGGCAGCCCGTCTGCCCGTAACGCGTCGACGATCGCCTGCGCAAGCGCACGATCCGTCTCGTGCTCCCCCACTCTCGCCGCGGTGACGACGGCGAAGTGGCCCTCAACGTGCACGTTGTGCGGCGTGACGACGATCGCGACGTCGGCGGTGCAGCGGCGGCCGAGCTCCGCCATCGCCTCGCGCAGCTCGGGCGCAAGGTCGACATCGCCGTGCGGCGCAATCGCGGCAAAGACGATCACGGCAGAGACGAGATTCGCTCGACGAGCAGTTCGAGGAACCGTCGCGCGTCCACGGCGATCCCGACGCGCGCGTTCTTCGGGCCGTCAGTGACGAGCCAGCGGTCGACGACCGTTCGCCCGTCGCAATACTCGGACGCCGTCTCGATCTCCACATTGCACTCGAGCCGCGTGACGAGTGTCGGGTCGATCACCTCGGCGACGGCGAGCGCGTCATGGATCGGGGAGCCGTCGAAGCCGTAGCGCGACTCGTGGAAGCGCTGGAAGAAGTCGGACAGCTCCGCAACGGCCTTTCCTGCGCGCCCCGTGCCGCGCAACCGATCTGCATGCGCGCGCGTGAAGAGCGCTTGGTGCGTGATGTCGAGGCCGATCATCGTCACCGGAATGCCGCTGCTGAACACTAGGGCCGCCGCCTCGGGATCGACGAACGCGTTGAACTCGGCGGCGGGCGTCACGTTCCCTTCTGCGATCGCACCGCCCATCCAAACGATCCGCTCGAGGCGTTCCTTCACATCGGGGTGCCGCTCGAAGAGGAGCGCAACGTTCGTCAGCGGCCCGGTCGGCACGAGTACGACGCCCGGTTCGAGCCACTCGGCGAGCACGTCCGCGGCATGCCCGGCCACAGGCTTCGCGGTCGGCTCCGGTAGGTCGGGCCCGTCGAGACCGCTCTCCCCGTGCACGTTCGCTGCCACGCACAGCGTTCGCTTCAAGGGGGCGTCCGCCCCGGCGGCGACCGGAATGTCCGTGCGGCCGGCGAGCTCGAGCACCTTGAGCGCGTTCCGCGTCGTCTTCTCGAGCGTCTGGTTGCCGGCTACGGTTGTGATCCCGCGCAGCTCCACCTCGGGCGAGGCGAGTGCGAGCAGGATGGCGATTGCGTCGTCGTGGCCGGGATCACAGTCGATGACGATCGGCGTGCTCACAGCAGTGCGTCCACCTCTTCGGCAGTCGGCAGCGACGTCTGCGCACCGAACCGCGACGCGGCGAGGGCGCCGGCGATGCACGCGCGGCGAAGCGCCTCCTCGCGCGTGCGGTTCTCGAGCAGCGAGACGACGAGACACGCGGTGAAGGCGTCGCCGGCCGCCGTGCCATCCACGGCCTCGATCGGAGGCGGTGTTGCGCGCGCGACCTCTTGCCCGTCCTCCATCAGGATCGCTCCCTCCGCTCCGAGCGTGACCGCGATCACGCCGTCGCGGTGGGTCAGCGCCTCGAGCTCGAACTGGTTCACGATCGTCACGTCGGCCGCGGGCACGGGGCCGCGCGCCGGCGCCGCGTTGAGGAAGAAGTCGCCCGGCGCAGTCGTGGCGACATGCTCGACGGTTTCGAGCGGGATCTCCAGCTGACACAGGACACCGTCGCAGTCCGGCAGATTGACGTCCTCGGGGCGCAGCTCGCCGTTCGCGCCCGGCGCGACGACGATCGCGTTCTCGCCGTTGGCATCGACCGTGACGAGCGCGACGCCTGTCGTCATTGTCACCGTCTTCAGCCCGTCGAGACCAACGCCGGCTGCGCGCAGCTCCGCGAGCGCGAGCGTGGCGAAATCGTCGTCGCCGACGCACCCGATCAGCGCCACTGTGGCACCGAGACGAGCCGCGGCGACGGCTTGATTGGCGCCCTTGCCGCCGGGAATCTCCGCGAACATCGCGCCGGTGACGGTCTCGCCTGGCCGCGGCAGGCGCTCGGTCCGGGCGACGAGGTCGAGGTTGATCGAACCGACGACGGTCAGGCGGGTGGGCACGTGCGCGAGACTATCCCCGATGGCGGTCACGCTCACCGGCGACACGCTCACGCTCGACGACCTGCTGGCGGTCGCACGAGGCGGCAAACGCGTCGCGCTCGCCGCGGATGTCGCCAAGCGCGTACAAGCCGGTAGGGCGATCGTCGAGCGCGCACTCGCAGGTGACTCGCCCGTCTACGGCCTGACGACGGGTGTCGGCGTGCGCAAGCGAACGGCCGTCGAGCCGGGCGACCTCGCGGAGTTCAACCGGCGGCTGATCCTCGAGCACCGCGTCGGCCAGGGCACGGCCGCGCCGGCACACGTCGTGCGCGCGCAGCTCCTGCTGGTCACGAACGGCTTCGCCCGCGGCACGTCGGGCGTTCGCCTCGCGCTGCTCGAGCATCTCGTCGCGCGACTCAACAACGACGCGGCGCCGACCGTGCGAACACTCGGCTCGATCGGGATGGCGGATCTCCCTGCGAACGCCGATCTCGCCCATGGTGTGCTCGACGGCTTCGAGCTCGCAGCGAAGGAAGGCCTCGCGCTCCTCAGCCACAACGCCTTCTCGACAGCACTCGCAGCTCTTGCGCTCGCGGACGCGGCGCGGCTCCTCGACGTACTCGACGTCACCGCAGCGCTCGATCTCGAGGCGCTCGCGGGCAATCTCAGCACCCTGCAGGCGGCGTCACGCTTCCGCGAGCTCCTCGCAGGCAGCTACCTCTGGGGCGAAGGATCGGCGCGCAGCCTCCAGGACCCGCTCAGCTTCCGCTGCATCCCCCAGGTGCACGGCGCCGCGCGCGAGGCGTTCAGCTTCGCGCACGCGCGGCTCGCGCTCGAGCTGAACGCATCCCAGGAAAATCCGCTCGTGCTCCTAGAGGAGGAGCGCATGATCTCGGTCGGGAACTTCGACGCGCTGCCGCTGGCGCAGGCGCTCGACTTCGCGCGCATCGCGCTCGCACCAGTGCTGACGACCGCGTCCGAGCGCACGGTGAAGCTCCTGCAAGCGCCCGTCACCGGTCTTCCCGAAGGGCTCGCGGCCGAGGCCGGGCTGGCCGAGAGCGGTCTCTCCGAGTTCGGCGTGCCCGTGCAAGCGCTCGCCGCAGAGGCGAAGCTGCTCGCCGCGCCAGTCTCGATGGAGACGGCAAGTACGAGCCATCACGAGGGGATCGAGGACCGCATCACTCTCGCTCCGCTCAGTGCGCGCAGGCTCGCGGAGATGGTCGAGCTCGGCGAGCGCGTCGCCGCGATCGAGCTCGTCGTCGCAGCGCAAGCGATCGACCTCCGCGGGCAGCCGCAGCTCGGCGTCGCGACGGACGCGCTGTACCGCAAGGTGCGAGAACTGATCGCTGCCACCAGTCGCGGAGAGCCGCCGCCACAAGATCTGGAACCTGTGCGCGCGCTTGTCAAAAGCGGTGCCTGACACCGCTCACGCGGTGTCAGGCACCAGGACCGTCTTTTGACTCCGCTTCCTAGCCGAGCCCGTTCGCCTTCAGGAACTTCGAGGCGACTGCGTGCGGCGTCTGCTTGTTGTTCACGACCGCGGCGTTCATGGCGAGGATCGCCGCTTGCGTCAGCTTCGCGCTGACGGCGTTCATCGTGCTCTTGAACTGCGCTGCCTTCGAGCCGAGCGCCGTCAGCAACTTGTTCGACACCTCGGGCGCCACGTTCTGGACGCCGAAGATGAGCTTCGGATCAGTGAGGACGACGTACTTCCCGCTTGCGAGCTGCGGGTCGGTCGAGAAGACGTCGATCGAGAAGACCTTCTTCTGATCCAGCGCCTGGTAGGTCAGACCCTGGTCGAGGGAGACGTACTTCATCTTCTTCAGGCCGTAGACGTCCTGCATGCCCTTGAAGCCCTCTTCCCGGTCCTTGAACTCCGGCCGCGCGCCGATCGACGCGTTGGGGACCTTCTTCAGGTCGGCGACCGTCTTCAGGCCGTACTTCTGCGCGTCGGCCTTGCGCACGGCGATCGCGTCGACGTCGAAGAACGGCGTCGGGTTGAGCACGGTGATGCCGCGAGCCTTGTTCAGCTTCACGGCGAGCTGCCACCACCCCTTCGCCGTCTTCGGCAGGACCGTCTTGTGGAAGACGGTCTGGTCGATCTCACCGATGTACTCCGGGTAGACGTTGATCTTCCCGCTCGTCAGTGCGGTGTCGATGACCTCCGTCGCGCCGATCGACTGCTTGTACTGCACGCTGAAGCCCTTCGCCTTCAGAGCCTGGCTGTAGAGCTCCCCGAGGATGTACTCCTCGGTGAAGTTCTTCGAGCCCACGATGACCGTCGCTCCGGCCTTCGGCGCCGCAGACGCGGTCACCGCCGACAGAAGTGCGGCAGTCAGCGCCGCGAGCAGCCCGATGATCATCACAGAACGCCACTTCTTCCTACTCATTGCTTCCTTCCTTCCTGTCGTGTTGCAAAGTCACGCTGCCGCAGCCTCCAACACCGACGGCGGTTCTTCCTCCGGCACATGCGCAGCGTCGACATAGCGCAGGCCTCGCGGCGTGAGCAACCGCTGCAGGCCGGCGAACAGGAAAAACGCCGAGGACGCGAGTAGCGACACGACCATGGCTGCGCCAACCACGCCGGAGAGAAAATACGTCGGCTCGTTGAAGATAATGTCACCGAGCGAGCCGCCACCGACGACACCCGCCAGGGTCGCCGTCGCAACAACATAGACAGCTGCCGTTCGGATTCCCGCGAAGACGAGCGGCAGCGCGAGGGGCAGCTCAACACGCGCGAGCACCTGGAACGGCGTCAGCCCCATCCCTCGCGCCGACTCGACGACGTCCGGTTCGACGGAGTCGACCCCGACGAACGAGTTCGTGAGGATGAGCGGCGCGGCCAGCACGACGAGGGCGAGGATCACGACCGTGTGGCCGATGCCGAAGGCCGGCAGGCCGACGGAGATCACCGCGAGGCTCGGCAAGGCGCGACCGAGGTTCGAAACGTTGATTGCGAGGAACGAGCCGCGATGGATGTGGCCGAGCCAGACGCCGAGCGGAAGCGCGATCAGAATGGCGATCCCGATCGCAATGGCGGACAACTCCAGGTGCTCGAGCGTCTTTGTCGCGACGAAGCTGCGGTCGTACCAGAGAAACCGGAACGCGTTCGCGAACGTGTGCGCATTGAAGCCTTCGCCAACGATCATGCGGTTGCCCTCCGCCAGGGCGTGAGCCGCCGCTGCACGATTACGAGTACGCCGTCGGCCACGAGCGCCAGGGCGATCGCAAGTAGTCCGGCGACCACGTATTCGGTGCGGTAGTTGATCTGCAGGCCGTCGAAGATCGGCTTACCGAGACCGTACGGTGTGATGTACGCGGCCACCGTCGCGAGGCTGATCGTCGTCACGACCCCGATGCGGATGCCCGCCGAGATCGCTGGAAACGCGAGCGGCAGCTCAACCCGGCGCAGGATCTGGAACTGCGTGAGCCCCATCCCTCGCGCCGCCTCGATCACCTCCGGCGGGACGCTGCGCAGGCCGGCGAGCGTGTTCGAGAAGAGAATCAGCAGTGTGTAGCCGACGAGGCCGATTTCGATCGTCGTCACCGTGATCCCCGTGACGGGCACGAGCAGCTGGAAGAGCGCTATCGACGGGATCGTGTACAGAAACGCCGAGAACGCGCTAAACGTCGGCGCGAGCCAGCCGAAGCGGTGCGCGAGCAGCGCGAACGCGAACGCGATCGCGAAGCCGATCCCGACCGCGATCGCGGTCAGCCACACATGCTGCACGAGCGCCGGCTCAAGCGTGTCGTGCCAGTGCTCGCGGATCCACGTCGTGCAGAACATCGCATTGTCATTCGCGATGCACCCGTGCGCAGTCCCGTAGTTCGGGATCACCGGCCCCGCAGCAACGATGTGGATCACGCCGTCACCTGCTCGCGGAGGAGGTCGCTGACGCGTTGCAGCGAGAGCATCCCGGTCACTTCGCCGTCGTCACCGGCCACGACGACCTCGTGCGCCCCTTCCGTGAGCATCAGCGAAAGCGCGTCGCGCAAAGTAGTCGCCGGCAGGCAGCGCGGCGCATCGGCGGACGCATCGCTTGCGGGCTCGAGCTCGACGTCACGAAGACGCCGAAGCGACAGGCGCTTCAAGCCGCGGTCTGCGCCCACGAACTTCTCGACGAATGTGCTGGACGGATTGGCGAGGATCTCGTCGGGCGTGTCGTACTGCGCGAGCACGCCTCCCTGATGGAGGATCGCGATGTGGTCGCCCATCTTGATCGCCTCGTCGATGTCGTGCGTCACGAAGATCACGGTCTTACGGATCTCGCGGTGCAGGCGCAGGAACTCGTCCTGCAGGCGCTCGCGGGTGATCGGATCGATCGCGCCGAAGGGCTCGTCCATCAGCATCAACGGCGGGTTCGCCGCGAGCGCACGCGCGAGACCGACGCGCTGGCGCTGTCCGCCCGACAGCTGGCCGGGATAGCGCTTCGCATCGGCGGCCTCGAGACCGACGAGCTCGAGGAGCTCCTCGGAGCGCGCGTGAATGCGCTTCTTCGGCCAGCCGAGCAGCTTCGGGACGGTGCCGATGTTGTCGCCGACCGAGAGATGTGGAAAGAGCCCGACCTGCTGGATGACGTACCCGATCCCGCGGCGCAGGTCCGTGAGGTTGAGCGAACGGACGCTGGTTCCGTCGATCCGGATGTCGCCCTCGGTGATCGAGATCAGGCGGTTCACCATCTTCATCGCGGTCGTCTTGCCGCCGCCCGAGGGCCCGACGAGCACACAAATCTCCCCGGCGGGAATCGTCAGGGAGAGCTCGCTGACGGCAGGCTGCGGCCGTCCCGGATAGCGCTTCGTGGCCCGGTCGAAGACGATTTCGGCAGCGGAATCGGTTGCGCTCAGTGCCCTAAAGACGCTACACGCTCAGTACCGGATTGCGAAGCAGAAACGGCTCTAAATAACCGAAAGCATGCGCAAATCCTCGAGCGCTTGCCCGAGCAGATTGTCGCGGAGGTCGAAGAGCCCCGCCCAGAGCGCGGCCCGATCCGGTGTCGCCTCGATGACCGCAGTCGCGGTCAGGCCTTCGAGCGCACGGACGAGCATGGCGAGCTCGAGGTACGCCTGTGCGACACGCTCCGCCGGCGCATTCACTCCCGCGCGCATGAGGACGGGCGCCCAGTCGAGCAGCTCCGCCGCGCCCGGCCCGCCGTACCACGAACGTCCTTCGAGCACTTCCGCCTCGAGCTCGAGCAGATAGCGCCTGAGCGGATCCTCGAGTCCGGTCAACGCCGTCTCGATGCGCTCCGCGGCACGACGTAGCGCGGACTGGCGCTGGCCCGGCGTCGGCGGGTGCGCGTCACCGCGCGCCCAGCGCTCGAGCAGGCGGCAGAATGCGAGTGCCGAGATCTCGCAGGCGCGGAGCTGCTGGATCAGCCGCCGCGCGGTCGCAGGTTCCGTCGCGCACTCCTCCAGCACCTCCGCCCACGTCGGGTAATACCCGACGCTCATGCCCGCTCCGACGCCGGCGAAGCCGGCGCCTCCGCTCCTTGGCGGGCTCCGTCGAGCCTACGCCCGCTCAAATCTCCACCAGCACCGGCAGGATCATCGGCCGGCGTTGCGTCCGGTTGTAGATCAGGCCGCCGAGCGCGTCGTGCAGGTGCTCCTGGAGGAGCTTGATCTCGGTCACGTCGTCGGTCAAAAGCCTTTCGAGCACCTGTTGCGCTTCGCCGCGCAACTCTGCGAGCAGTGCTTCTGCGCCGTCGCCGAAGCCGCGAGCGATCAGCTCGGGCGCCGCGGTGAGGCCGCCGCGACCGTTCGCGCCCGTCAAGGTCGCGACGACGATAAGCACACCGTCCTCCGAGAGGCGCCGCCGGTCGCGAAGCGCAACGTCGTGAATGTCGCCGACTCCGAGGCCGTCGACGAACGTCATGCCCGCAGGCACCTGGTCGACGATGTGCGCGCCGCGTTCGGAGAGCTCGACGACCGAGCCGTTCTCGGCAAGGATGATTCCCTCTTCCGGGATGCCTCCTTCGCGGGCCAGCTGGGCGTGTGCAGCCAGCATGCGGAACTCGCCGTGCACCGGCATGACGGCTTTGGGCCGCAGCAGGCTGATAATGGTGCGCAGCTCCTCGGCGCGGCCGTGCCCGGAGACGTGAACAGGCGCGTTGTCCTCATGCAGCACCTCGGCACCGGACTTCGCAAGACGGTTGATCGCGTCGTGAACCTTGAGCTCGTTGCCAGGGATCGGTTTCGCCGAGATGATCACGGTGTCGCCCGGCGCGACCTTGACGCCCGGATGGTCGTTGTAGGCAATGCGCGTCATCGCCGACATCGGCTCCCCCTGGCTGCCCGTGCAGAGGATGAGCTGCTCGTGCGGCGGCAGCTCTGCCAGCTCGTTCGGGCGCAGCACGAGCTCGTCGGGAACGTTCATGTAGCCGAGGTTGCGCGCGATGTTCGCGTTCTTCCGCATCGATCGTCCGACGAACGCGACCTTGCGCCCGCAGTCGATGGCGACGTCGGCGGCTTGCTGCATCCGGTGGACGTTCGACGCGAACGACGAGATGAGAATCTTGCCTTTGCGCTGCGGGAAGATCTGACGGAACGCCTCGCCGACCACGCGCTCCGACTGCGTCACACCGGCGCGCTCCGCATTCGTCGAGTCGCCGAGCAGGAGGTCGACGCCGCGGTTGCCGATCTCGGCGAGCTTGCCGACGTCGGTGCGCTGTCCGTCGACCGGTGTGTGGTCGATCTTGTAGTCGCCGGTGTGTACGACTCGGCCTCCGGGCGTCTCCAGGACGACGGCGACGGCGTCGGGAATCGAGTGTGCCATCCGAATGAACTCGATGCGGAACGGCCCGAGGTTGAACGGCTCGTCGTACGGCGAGACCTCGCGCAGGTCGGCGTCGCGCAGGAGACCGTGCTCGTCGAGCTTTGATTTGACGAGCCCGAGGGTCAGCCGGGTCGCAAAGACCACCGGGATCTTCACCTCGCGCATGAGGTACGGCAGCGAGCCGACGTGGTCCTCGTGGCCGTGCGTGAGCACGACCCCGCGGATCATGTGCTCCCGCTCGCGCAGATAGCTGAAATCCGGGAGAACCAAATCGACGCCGAGGTGCTCATCGCGCGGGAAGGCGAGACCGGCGTCGACGACGACGATCGAATCGTTCGCCTCGTAGACGGTCATGTTCTTGCCGACCTC
>PLZU01000052.1:12889-13135 GCA_003152275.1 Actinomycetota bacterium | reverse complement strand
GGACCTACCAGACGGCGCCGGGGCGCACGGCCGGGACCGTCGCAACGAGCGACGTCGACTTCGGCGGCGAGTAGGAGGGGGTTGGCGAAACGCACAGCACCTGCAGTGTTGCGGTCTGCGGCTTCAGCGGCCGAGCGGCATACCCCGGTCAAGCAGCGGCCTTACCCAACTCCCGCGGGTGGTCGGCGTTTGGCGAGAGCGGGTCAGGCGTAAGGACGGTCGCCCAGGTCAGCATCGGTGCTTTGA
>PLZU01000052.1:9577-12813 GCA_003152275.1 Actinomycetota bacterium | reverse complement strand
CTGTGGGACTCGCCCATCAGGCGTCTGTGAGACTCGGTTAGTCGGTCCGTCAGGGGCCGTTGCCAGCCTGTGTCGTTGGTGCTGCTTGTGACTCCTCAGGCGTCAGGCCGTCTGTGCGTGCCTTGCGAATGAGTCGTCCGAGCATGCACGGCGACGCCGGCCTGGCGCCCGCTGTTGGCTTGATCAGGAGCTTGTCCGCCTCGATGAGAGGCGTGACTCATCACAGACCTGCCGCGCGGTTTCCCTGCTCCAGACCGGCGTACCGGACCCTACGAACGGAGGATCGGTCGAGATGCTTGCAGACGAACTGGATTACGTCGTCGGTGTCGACACCCATCGCGATCAGCACGTGCTCGCGGTTGTCGCCGCGCCGACGGGTGCCTTGATCGCGCAGCGATCGGTAGCGGCAAACGCTCGGGGCTATGCCGAGGCCGTTGGCTTTGCAGAGCGGCATGCGCCGGGCGCGCGTGTGTGGGCGGTCGAAGGCGCAGGTCATTACGGCGCGGGCTTGACGCGATGTTTGAGCGCTCGCGGCGAGGTCGTGCATGAGAGCGGGCGCAGCAGTCGTGCGGAGAGACGGCTGCGCGGCAAAGACGACCCGCTCGACGCCACTCGTGCAGCCCGCTCAGCGCTGGCGAGCAACCAGCCGGCATCGCCGCGGTCGGGGCAACGACAGGAGGCTCTCCGCGTGCTCCTCCTCACCCGCCGCAGCGCTGTCGACGTGCGCCGGGTCGCACTCGTGCAACTCCGCAGCGTGATCGTGACCGCACCCGATGACCTCCGCAACGAGCTGCGGCGGCTGCCGTTGGGAGAGCTACTTCGACGATGCAGCCGCTTCCGCCGCTCGAGCTCGCGCACACCCGACCAACTGGCAACGATCCTCGCACTCCGCTCGCTCGCGCAGCGATTCCAGACAGCAACCCACGAAGCCGACGTCCTCGAACGCGAGATCCTCGCTCACGTCCGAGCGCTCGCGCCCGACCTCCTGGCCGAGCCGGGTATCGGCCCGATCGTCGCCGCACAACTGATCGTCACCTGGTCACACCACGGCCGCGTCTCATCCGAAGCCGCCTTCGCACGCCTCGCCGGCGTCGCACCGCTACCCGCATCAAGCGGACTCACGACACGCCACCGCCTCAGCCGCGGCGGCGACCGCCAACTCAACCGCGCCCTCCACACCGTCATCCTCCACCGACGCCAACACGACCAAGCAACCAAGGACTACATCGCACGCCGTGTCGCCGAAGGCAAAACAACCCGCGACGCCGTCCGCCTACTCAAGCGCTACCTCGCCCGCCACCTCTACCGCGTCATGCAAAACACGACGCCACTCACCACTTGACAGTCATAGGAGCTTCATTCCCGCACTGGCCCAAGCGAGTTCGATGGCATCCGGCCAACCCGGCCTTGTCTTCAACTGCGACTTGCGGCCTACGGGTTCGCTCCGTAGACCTCGGGTACGACCCCGGGGTAGCTCAAATGGCAGAGCGGCGGACTGTCCATCCGAGGGGTGCCGGTTCGAGTCCGGCCCCCGGGGTCCAGGACACCGAAGGCCCGCCTTGCGGCGGGCCTTCGAGTAGCTCAATAACAGACGGACTGTCCGAGACAGATCATAGCTCGGGCGTCATTCCGGAACGGTCGCCCAGGCAAGTCGCCACCACCGTCGTAGGCACTCGTTTAGACGGCACTCTCGATCACGTCCGCGCCCGCGCGCTCGGCGGGCGCCCCGTAGACGAAAACGAAAATCTCCTCGTCGGTCTCGTTCACCATCTGCTGCGCCGTACCCGCTTCGACGTGGACCAGGCCGCCGACCGGAATCTCGTGTCGCGTGGGCGGCTCACCGAGGTACATCGTCAACGTTCCGCGGACAGGGACGAAGGTCTCGTCTTGCACACGCTCGATGTGCCGCGGGCCCTTCTCACCGGGCTCGTGGCGGATGAAGTTCGCACGCGTATGGCGCAGAGCGGCCGTCTCGGTCAACGCAGCGCGATGACGTCCGGGGAACCGATCGTACGGCTCCCAATCGAGTTGCTCGGGCCTGACGACATGAAAGCCCACGGCTCCGGACCTCCTCAATTGTTTTCGAAGACCGTCGCTCCTCGAACGAGGTGCCCTCGGGGGTCATTCCCGCACTCATTGTCAAAGCCGAAACCGGGCTTGGGAACCGGGCGCGGGAACCGGTCTACTGGAGAGCGACTGTCGCGGCCCCTCAGAGGAGCCAAGCCTGCGCGGCGGGGCTTGCATCTCCCTCCCCGCTCTTCGGCTCAGACACGGCACCCGCGCCCATGGCGAGTCTACGCCTACTCGTCAGGTCGCAAGGTTCTTGACCACCTCGCTCTTCGTCAGATCGAGCACGTAGTGGTAGAGCTCCGACAGCCCCTCGGCTGAGAGCGGGCCCGTGTTCGCGCGCTGCAGGTACTGGAGCATCCATTCCTCGCGCGCGAGATCGACGAAGCCGATCCCGTGCTCTTCCTTGTAGTGCTTCAGCTGCGCGACGAGCTTCAGCCGCTTGTTCACGAGCGCGACGAGCGAGCTGTCGACATCGGAGATCTCGCGCCGCACCTTTAGAACGTATGGATCATCAACGGCCGCACTCATGCCTGCTCCTCGTGACCTTCGTAGACTCCGACGACGCGCAGCGTGCGCGTCACCGCTTCCAGTTCCTGCAGCGCGACCCGCACCAACGGATCGAGCGGATGGCCGACGACGACAGCGTCGAAGCGGTACTTCCACGGCGTCGCCGGCAGCGGCCGCGACACGAGGCGCACGAGATCAAGCCCTGCACGAGCGAACGGCTCGATTGCGACGTGGAGCGCACCGGGCCGGTGGTCGGTCGCGAAGGTGAACGCCGTGCGCGCTGCATGCACGCGGTTGATGCGCGTGTACGGGGCGATCGACACGAAGCGCGTGAACGCCGGGCTGTCGCTGACGTCGTCGACTAGCACGGTCAGGCAGTAAATCCTGGCGGCCTCCAGGCTGACGATCGCCGCGACCGTCGGATCGCCGTCTTCGGCGGCCTGCTGCGCGGCGTCGGCCGTCGTGGACGCCGCGATCACCGACGCCTGCGGGAGGCGGGCGAGCAGGTCGCGGCACTGGTCGAACGCGCTCGGGTGTGAACGCACGATGCGGATCTCGTCGAGCGGCACGGCTTCGGGCGCGGCCAGGCAATGCCGGATCGGCAGCACCGTCTCGCCGACGATCGACAGGGCCCGCTCGTAGAGCAGGTCGTGCGTCTC
>PLZU01000052.1:0-9512 GCA_003152275.1 Actinomycetota bacterium | reverse complement strand
AAGCGCCGGCTAGCGCATAAAGGCGCGCCGGTAGAAGCCGAAAGAGCTCGAGAACTGCAGGGCTTCAGGCGCGAGAGCCATCGCTACCACGGTACGACGCAAATGTCGGGTCGTCAATACGAAGTTGTGCTCTTACCGCCGAGCCGAACTCGGACGTGCTGGCGTTGCCGCCGAGGTCGGACGTCGGAGCGGAGTGGATCGCCGCCTCGATCGCACGCATCAGCGCAGCCGCCTCGTCGGGTCGGCCGAGGCCGTGTTCGAGCAGCAGTGCCGTCGAGCGCAGCATGGCCGTGGGGTTCGCAGCGCCGCGACCTGCAATGTCGGGGGCCGACCCGTGCACCGGCTCGAAGATTCCAGGGCCGCCGTCCGAGAGACTTGCGGAAGGCGCGAGCCCCAGGCCGCCGGTCATCGCCGCGGCGAGGTNNAGGATGTCGCCGAACATGTTCTCGGTGACGAGCACGTCGAACTGCTCGGGCGCCGTCGCCAACTGCATCGCAGCGTTGTCGACGAGCATGTGCTCGACCTGCACGTCGGGATAGTTGGGCGCCAGCTCGTCGACCACACGCCGCCACATGCGCGACGTCTCGAGCACGTTCGCCTTGTCGACCGACGTCAGCCGGCCACCGCGCGCTTGCGCAAGGCGGAACGCGCGCCGCGCAATCCGCTCGACCTGGCGCGGGTGATATTCGCACGTGTCGTAGACCGTCCCGTCGTCACGCACACCGCTCGCACCGAAGTACAACCCGCCGACGAGCTCACGCACGATCAGCACGTCGATGTTGTCGAGCACCGCCGGCCGCAGATTCGCGTACGCATCGAGCCCGGCACGCAACGCGAGCAGGCCTTGCTCCGGCCGTACGTCGGCCGCGTCGAACTCAGGATCGCCGACGGGACCCTTCAGCACGGCGGTCGCGGCACGGCATGCGTCGAGCGTCTCATCCGGCAGCGGTTTCCCCGTCGCGCGGATTGCCGCGCCGCCGATCAGGCGTTCCTCGAGCTCGACTTCGGGCACGAGAAGTTCGAGGGTGAGCCTCGCTTCCTCCGCAACCTCTGGACCAATGCCGTCCCCCGGCAGGAGGACAACAATTTCACTACCCGTCGGCAAGCGCACCCTCCCCGAGCGAGCGCGGCTGCCGCCCGCGCGGGCGCGGCGTGAAGCCCGCCGCCAGCATTGCAGCGTTCCAGCTTCCGAAGACGCGCGCGACCGTCTGCCTCGACGGATGGTTCTCGCCGGCCTGGTCCCACTCGCTCGTCAACGGAGTCCGACTGTGCTTGCGGTACCAGAGCGTGATCGCGTAGACGATCGTCTCGTTCGTCCAGCGGAACCCGGTCCGCGGACCGGTTCTCATGCTGCACCTCCTTTTCGTTCTCGCCTAGACAGCGACACCGAGTGTCTCCAAGATCAGATCGGCGTCCGGCTCGACGACCGTGGGATCGAGCTTGTGGGCGACGAGTCCGGGTGTCTTCAGCCCGTCTCCCGTCACGATCAGGACGACGCGGTCGTTCGCACCGAGCTCGCCGCGACGGACCGCTTCGCGCAGTGCGCCGAGCGTGACGGCAGGCGCCGTCTCGCCGAACACGCCTGTCGTTTCTGCAAGCAACGAGATGTTCTCGACGATCTCGTCCTCGGCGACGGCGTAGATCGAGCCGCCGGACGCGCGCGCCGTGGCGACGGCAAGCTCTCCGTCGGCGGGACTTCCGATCGCGAGCGAGCGCGCGATCGTGCTCGGCCGCACCGGCTTCACCTTCTCGCCGGTGGCGAACGCGGTCGCGACCGGCGAGCAGCCTTCGGCCTGCGCGCCGATCAGACGTGGCGTCGTCCCGGAGACGAGACCGAGCTCGAGGAGCTCGCTGAAGCCTTGGTGCACTTTCGAGAACATCGCGCCCGACGCGATCGGTGCGACGACCGCATCCGGCAGCTCCCAGCCGAGCTGCTCGGCGATCTCGAAGCCGAGCGTCTTCGAGCCCTCCGCGTAGTACGCGCGGAGCTCGACGTTCACGAACGCCCAGTCGAGCTCGAACGACAACTCGACCGTCAGCCGCGAGCAGTCGTCGTAGCTTCCTTCGACGGCGAAGATCTTCGCGCCGTACACGGCGGTCGCGATCAGCTTCTCCGGCTCGAGATCGGCAGGACAAAGCACGACCGCCTCGAGCCCTTCCGCCGCTGCGCGCGCAGCGACGGCGTTCGCGAGGTTGCCCGTCGACGAGCAGGCGATCGTCGTGCGGCCGAGCTCGATTGCCTTCGCGGCCGCAACGGCGACGACGCGGTCCTTGAACGAGTGCGTCGGATTCGCCGTGTCGAGCTTCAGCCAGAGCTCGCCGACGCCGAGCGCGTCCTCGAGCCGACGCGCACGGATGAGCGGCGTCCAACCGGCAGGGAGTCGGGCCTCGCGGGGAGGCGCAACCGGCAGAAGCGATGCGTACCGCCAGATCGATTGTGGTCCCGCGGCAATCGACTCGCGGGTGACGGTGCGGCGCTGCTCGTCGCGGTCGTAGACCGGATCGAGCGGCCCGAAGCAGCGGGCACAGACCCCGATCGGCTCGAGGGGAAACTGGGTCTCACAGACCCGGCAGCGAAGTGCGGTGGCGGGCATTAGTCCTTCTCCTTTCGTCCATCACTCGACATCCTCCGAACCGCAGTGGGCGGAACGGCCGGGATTGGCACCACGCCCCCTCTGCAAAAAGCAGAGTCGGCAGGTTGCCGAGGCTTCAAAGGGCCGGTTCCCTCAGCCTCTCTCGATGTGGAGCGGGACGGGCCCGTCTCCTTAGGGGGACTATACAAAAGAAAGCTCACCTGAGGACGGCTCCTTCGGAGGCCGATGAGACGCCCGCCGCATAGCGGGCGAAGACGCCCTTCGTGTAGCGGGGCGCGGGCGCCACGACAACGGCGAGCCGCGCTGCAATCTCGTCGTCGGAGAGCAGGAGCCGCAGTTCGCGCGCCTCGACGTCGAGCTCGATCACGTCGCCGTCGTGCACGGCCGCGATCGGCCCGCCATGGGCGGCCTCGGGTGCGACATGGCCGACCATCAACCCGTGCGTCGCACCGGAGAAGCGTCCGTCGGTGATGAGCGCGACCTCGTCGCCGAGCCCTTCCCCGACAAGCGCGGCGGTGACGTGCAGCATCTCGCGCATGCCGGGGCCGCCGGCCGGCCCTTCGTAGCGGATCACGATCACGTCGCCGGCGTGGATGCTGCGCGCCTTCACGGCAGCGAAGCAATCCTCCTCCGACTCGAACACCCGGGCAGGCCCGGTGTGGAAGAGACGCTCGTGGCCGGCGAGCTTCACGACGCAGCCGTCGGGCGCGAGGTTGCCGCGCATCACCGCGAGACCGCCCGTTGCCTTCAACGGCGTCTCGATCGGGACGACGACCTCCTGCCCCGGCGTCTCGACGACTGCGGTCGCTACCTCGGCGAGTGAGCGCCCGTCGACGTTCGGCGCATCGCCGTGCACGAGGCCGGCCTTCAGCAGCTCCCGCGCGACAAGCGCCACACCGCCGGCGGCATGCAAGTCGGTTGCGACGAACCGACCACCCGGCTTGATGTCCGCGACGATCGGCGTCCGCGCGGCGATGCGGTCGAACTCGTCGATCGTCAGATCGATTCCGAGCTCGTAAGCGATCGCGAGCAGGTGCAGCACGCCGTTCGTCGAGCCGCCCGTCGCTGCGATCGCGGCAATGGCATTCTCGAGTGCGTCACGGGTGATCACCTGCGACGGGCGCGTGTCGTCGCGGACGAGCTGCATCGCAATGCGCCCCGCCTCGAACGCGGCCTCGTGCTTCGCCGGATCGGTCGCCGGCACGTCGTTCAGCCCCGCAGGGCTGATGCCGAGGAACTCGAGGACGGTCGCCATCGTGTTTGCAGTGAATTGTCCGCCACACGCACCGGCTCCCGGGCACGCGACGCCCTCGAGCTCGTGTACGTCGGCGTTGCTCATCGTTCCGGCGGCGGCGGCGCCGACCGCCTCAAAGACGTCCTGGATCGTGACGTCGCGGCCGCGGAAGCGCCCCGGCGCGATCGAGCCGTTGTAGAGCACGAGGCCGGGTAGGTCGAGACGCGCGAGCGCCATCACCGCCGCCGGGATCGTCTTGTCGCAGCCGACGAGACAGACGAGACCGTCGAGCAGATGGCCGCGCGCGACGAGCTCGATCGAGTCCGCAATCACCTCGCGCGACACGAGCGACGCGCGCATGCCTTCGGTCCCCATCGAAACGCCGTCGGAGATCGCAATAGTGTTGAACTCGATCGGCGTACCACCTGCCTCGAGGATGCCTCGGCGCACGTGGCGAGCGAGCTCGCGCTGGTTCCAGTTGCACGGCATCGTCTCGATCCAGGTCGTCGCGATGCCAACGAGCGGACGCGCAAGCGCGTCGTCGTCGAACCCGATCCCTTTCAGCATCGCGCGCGCAGGCGCGCGGTCGACGCCGTCGGTCAGCGCCGCGCTACGACGCTTCGCAGGATCCGTTTTGCGTGCATATGGGTCGCTCATGCGGGCCCGGCTCCAGTCGTCGCGATTGCCAGATGCATGACCTCGTGCTCGGGGTAGCGATCCGCAAGCTCGAGCGCGACAGCGCCCGCTCGTGCCTTCTCTGCCCAGACGATCACCGTCGGCCCGGAGCCGGAGAGCGTCGCGCCGAGCGCGCCGTCGGGCAGGTTCGCGCGGATCTCGGCGAGATGGGGTGCGTGCGCTGCGCGGTACGGCTCGTGCAGGCGATCTTGGGCGCTGGCCGAGAACAGGCTTGCATCGCCTCGCGCGAGAGCTGCACCGAGCAGCGTCGCGCGACCCGCGCTGAACACGGCGTCGGCGTGTTGCACCGCCTGCGGCAGAGCGGCACGCGCCTCCGCCGTGTTCACGCGCGTCTGCGGCACGACCGCGATCGCAGCCGCCGGTACGTCGTCGGCGATCCGTGCGATCCGGCCGTCCCAGGTGAGGCAGACGCCGCCCGCGAGGGCGGCCGCGAGATTGTCCGCATGTCCCTCCAGATCGATTCCTCGCGCGAGCAGCTCGTCGGCGGAGGGCTCGGCGCCGGCTGCGATCGCCCCCGCGACGAGCCCGAGCGCGACGACGGCTGCGCTCGACCCGAGCCCGCGCTCGCGTGGGATTCGATCCGTGAACGTGAACGACCAGTCCGACGGCGTGGCGTAGCGCGCGAACGCGCGCACGCCGAGGTGCGACTCGTCGAGCGTGCCGTTCGCCTCGCCGACCTCGAGCTCGTTCCAGAGGTCGAGCGCCGCGCCTGCGACGTCGAAGCCGGGGCCGAGATTCGCGGTCGTGGCGGGTGCACGCACGTGAATCGTCATCCGACCGCGTCCGGATCTTTGAGGCCGTGACCGGTGATCACACAGACGACGCGCTCGCCCTGCTTCGCGGAGCCGCGCTCGAGCCCGGCCAGGCCGGCGGCGGACGCCGGCTCGCAGAAGAGCCCTTCCTCACGGCCGAGGGCGCGCCAGGCGCGCACGATCTCTGCGTCGTCGACGGTTACGACGGAACCGCCGGACTGCGCGAGCGCCGCGTCGACTTCGGCGCGGTGGATCGGGTCAGTGATGCGAATCGCCGACGCAAGTGTCGTCGCGCGCTGGGCCGATTCGACGGGATGCAGCCGCGGCAGCGCGCCGGCCGCCTCCATAAAGCCGAGCGCGTAAGCCTTCGTGTTGCCGCCGCCGCCGTACGGGAGGGTCAGCACGTCGGGCAATCCCCCCAACTGCTCGAGAATCTCGAACGCGGCGGTCTTCTGCCCCTCGATCCGGTCCGGATTCGTGGAGTTGACGAGCACGTGCCCGTTCTGCGACGCAAGCTCTTCGGCATGCGCGTACGCATCCGAGAAGGAGCCGTCCACCTCGACGATGCGCCCACCGACAGCCCTGACCTGTACCAACTTCGAGCTCGCGGTGCCGCCCGCGGCGACGACGATCACGGCTTCGAGCCCGGCGCGCGCTGCATACGCCGCCGCGGACGCGGCCGTGTTACCGGTCGATGCGCACACGACCGTCGTCGCACCGCCCTCAACCGCTCTCGTCACGGCGACGCTCATCCCGCGGTCCTTGAACGACCCTGTCGGATTCGCGCCCTCCCACTTGAGCCAGAGCTCGACGCCGAGCCGTTCCGACAGGCGCGGCGCCTGCAGCAGCGGCGTGTTGCCCTCTCCGAGCGTGATGGTCACAGCGACCGGTCCGAGACGACAGGTGCAACGAACGGGCGGCCGAGCACTTCCGGGAACGCGGAGATCTCCGCGAGCGCTGCGGCGACCTGCCCGAGCGGCGCTTCGTGCAGCACGAGATCGAGCGCTGCCTGACCATCGCCGAGGCGCTGCACCAGCTGCGCGACCGACACCTCGTGCGCCGCGAGCCGGCTGGCGGCGTGCGCGAGGACGCCCGGCCGGTCGGCGACGTCGAGGTGGACGTAGAACGGCGAGCGCCAGGCGTTCGGATCGAGGCGGTCGAGCTCGCGCCAGCACGCGTCGTTCTGCAGGAAACCGGTACCCGCGGTGCCGACGACGCTCACGAGATCTGCAACGACAGCGGACGCGGTCTCCGTCCCGCCTGCCCCGGGCCCTTCGAGCGTGATCTCCCGGATCGCGTCGCCCTGGAGCATCACCGCGTTGAACGCGCCGTCGACGGCGGCCAATGGGTGAGAGCGCGCCACAAAGGCCGGCTGGACGCGCACGTCCACTGCCTCGTTCGCGAGCGTGGCGATGCCGACCAGCCGCACGACCATACCGAGGTCGGCAGCAGCCGCGACGTGGGCAGGCTCGATCTCGGTGATGCCGCGCGTCTCGACCTCGTCGATTGCGACGCGCGATCCGAAGGCGACCGTTGCGAGAATCGCCATCTTCGCAGCCGCGTCGGCACCGTTCACATCGTCGCTTGGATCAGCTTCCGCGTAGCCGAGCTCCTGCGCTTCGGCCAGCGCGTCCGCATACGAGTCGCCGCGCTCCATACGCGAGAGGATGAAATTCGTCGTCCCGTTCACGATCCCAAGAATCCGATGGACGTTCGTCGCGATCAGCGATTCTCGTAAGACCTTGACGACGGGTATTGCTGCGCAGACCGATGCTTCGAAGCGCAACTGCACGCCGGCAGCCGATGCGGTGGCGAAGAGCTCGGCGCCTTCACGCGCGACGAGTTGCTTGTTCGCGGAGACCACCGGCTTGCCGGCGCGGAGAAGCTCGCGGACGTAGCCGCCCGCCGGCTCCAGTCCGCCCATCACCTCCGCAACAACGTTGATGTTGGGGTCGTCGCGGATGGCCGCAAAATCGGTCGTCAGGACGCCGTCGGCGGCGGGAAAGCTCCGCTCCTTCGCGGTATCGCGAACGAGCGCGCGAATGACGCGCAACCGGTGCCCGGTAGCGCGTTCGATCTCGTCGCCACTTTCGGCCAGCATGCGGCTGACCGACGCACCGACGGTGCCGTAGCCGAGCAGTGCTACTCCGACGTCAACGGACGCCAAGGCGCTCCGTCCCGTGGAGGCCTTCCACGCCCGCGAGCTCGCGCAACTCCTTCCCGACCCTTTCGATCTCGGCAGATTCCTTTTCGCCGCGCGCGCGGAGCTCCGCGAACCGCGGCCGGCCGGCCTCGTCGTCGGAGAACAGCTCCTTCGCGAAGGCGCCGCTGCGGATCTCCTCGAGGATCCCCCGCATCCGCTCGCGCACGCTGTCGTCGACCACGCGAGTTCCGCGTGAGAGATCGCCATACTCGGCGACGTCGGAAACGGAGTAGCGCATGTACTCGTAGCCGCCCTCATAGAGGAGGTCGACGATGAGCTTCAGCTCGTTCAGGCACTCGTAGTAAGCGATCTCCGGCTGGTAGCCGGCTTCGACGAGCGTGTCGAAGCCCGCCTGCACGAGCGCGGGGACGCCGCCACACAGCACAGCCTGCTCGCCGAACAGATCGCTTTCGGTCTCCTCGGCGAACGTCGTCTCGAGCAGGCCGACGCGCCCGCAACCGATGCCGACGCCGTACGCGAGTGCGAGCTTCAGCGCCCGCCCGCTCGCGTCCTGGTGGATCGCGACCAGGCCCGGTGTGCCCGCGCCCGAGACGAAGAGCTCGCGCACGCGATGGCCGGGCGCCTTCGGCGCGACCATGATCACGTCGTGACCCTCGGGCGGCGCAATCCGCCCGAAGTGGATGTTGAGCCCGTGCGCAAAGAGCACCGCCGCGCCCGGGGCGAGGTTCGGCGCGACGTCCGACTCCCACACGCCCTTCTGGACGTGATCCGGCACGAGCATGGCGACGACCTGCGCGCCGCGAACCGCATCGGCAATCGGCGCGACTTCGGCGCCCGCCTCCTCAGCGGCGGCGCGGGACGAGCTCCCGTCGCGCAGCCCGACCACGACCTCGACGCCGGAGTCGCGGAGGTTCAGTGCGTGCGCGTGGCCCTGGCTGCCGAAGCCAACGACGGCGACCTTGCCGTCGAGAAGTCCGAGATCGCCGTCGCGATGAATCGTTGCCATGTGAGTGGGCTCCTTTTGAGGGTTCAGGCCATGACCTGCGATTGTGAGCGCGGCCGCGTGGCTCGCGTCGCACGGCTGAGGCCGATGCGACCGGTGCGGCCGAGCTCCTGTAAACCGTGCGGGCGGACGAGCTCTTCGAACGAGTCGACCTCCTCCGGCGAGCCGACGAGCTCGAAGACGATCGAGTCCGGCCCGAGATCGGCGACGCGCGCGCCGAACACCTCGGCGAGCGCCATCAGCTCGGCGCGCTTGCTCGCCGGTGCAGCGACCTTGAGCAGCGCGAGCTCACGCTCGACCGACTCGCCGGGAGCAAGCTCCTGCACACGCAGCACGTTCACGAGCTTGTGCATTTGCTTCTCGATCTGCTCGAGCGTGTGGGTCTCGCAGTCAACGCGCAGCGTGATACGCGAGACCTCGTGCCGCTCGGTCGGCCCGACGGCGAGGCTCTCGATGTTGAAGCCGCGCCGCGCGAACATGCTCGTGATGCGCATCAACGCGCCCGGCTTGTTCTCGACGAGGACAGACAGCGTGTGTTTCATTTCGCTTCGCACGCCTCCGGCGCGCTCGCTTCGTGGGGGAAACCATGTTTCCCCCACGAACCCCCTTCTTCAGAAACGGACGCCCGTCGCACCCCGCGCATGTCGGTGCGCGACGGGCGTCGGTGCTGGCCGGTGAGCAACCTGGCTTCAGCCAGATTGCAGTCGTTCCGGCTAACTGGCGTATCCAAACTTCGAAACCGGGCCCATGCAGGCGTCCCGAGAAGTTCGACCTGGTTGCGGATCATGCCGTCACCGGATCGTCAGCGGGCATTTCCATGACGTCCAATGCCGCCGCGCCCGCCGGAATCATCGGGAAGCAGTGCTCGCGCGGATCGACGCGCGCGTCGACGACGCAGGTGCGACCGGAGGCGAGCGCTTCCTTCAGCGCCGCTTCCAGCTCTTCGTCGTTCTCGACCGTGAAGCCGAGGCCGCCGTACGCACGCGCGAGAGCGGCGTAGTCGGGCAGCGTCTGCGTCAGGTGAATCTGCGAGAAGCGCTCGTCGAAGAACATGTCCTGCCACTGTCGC
>PLZU01000089.1 GCA_003152275.1 Actinomycetota bacterium | reverse complement strand
GCCTCGGCGCAGGCGCGGTCGGGCAGGCCGACGATCACGAAGGCCGGCGTGCCGTCCTTGACATCCGCTTCAACCTCGACGCGCCGCGGTTCGAGACCGACGAGAGCATGGGTAACCGCGCGTGCAAGCACGCTGCGACGGTACGCGCAGAGGTGTCACGGGAACGTCAGAGCTTGCGCACGACAAGCACATCTTCGAAGTACTCGCCGGCACGGCGGCCGGTACGGCGGTTGACGTGACGCCGGAGGCGTTCGTCGAGGCGCAGACCTGCACGCTCGAGGATCGCGGGGTAGAGGTTGCGCCGGTCGTTCACGACGATCGCAAGCGGCGCATCGCGGACGAGCGCGTCAGCGGCGTTCGCAAGCGCGCACGCAATGCCCTCCGTGTACGCATCGATCGCAGCGCGCGACGTGCCCGCCTCTGCGGCGCCGAGCTCGAGGTCTCGCGCGTCGTCGAGCCCGAGCAGCTCGTACNNCGTGGTAGTCGATCAAGCCCGGATACGGCGGCGACGTGACAACACCGTCGAAGGTTGTGTCGTACTCGACGGTGCGCGAATCAGCCTGGACGACGCTCGCTGCGCACGCGCTGTCGCGAATCTCAGCGAACGCCTCGATCCGCGCGAGTGTGTCGAGCGTGTACCGGCGCAGGAAGCCGACCGCCGACTCGACGGGCCGGCAAATCCGCTTGTGCTTGTGGCACCAGTACNNGCGGCGCCTCGAGGTCGAAGTGCGCGGCGCGGCGCGCCGAGCGCGCAGCACGCGACAGGATGACGCGCAGGACGTCGCGATGCTCGTAGTCGTCGACGAGTGCTCCGAATGCGAGCAACTGCCCAATCGCCCCAGGGGCGTACCACTCGCGCAGATATGCGCTCGTCGCGCGGCGCTTCGCCGGCAGCGAGTCCAAACGCCCGCACACGTCACGCAGCTCCACGCCGAGCGCGTCGATGTCGTATGGCGCAGTCTTGACGGCGATCAGCAAGCAGTTGAACGCAGCGAGCTCGACGCCGGTTGCGTCGAGCCCGGACTCGAGCGCCTGCACGAGNNTCGACGAGCTGCGGAATGAACTTCCCGTGATACGGATGGAGGCGGTGCACGTGCTTCGTCCGCACGTGCTCGGGCAGCGCTTGTTCGGACCACGAAAGCTCGAGATCCAGCGTTGCGTATAGCTCGTCCTGCGTGACAGCCACGAGCCTCGTGACTTCGGTAGCCCGGCGGGAACTCCTCGCGCCCGCCGGGGCTTGTTGCTCCGGTTAGCTCCCCGTCGCCGCCCAGGTGCCGTAGCTGANNAGCGGTTGACCGCGTTGAGCGTCACGCCAACCGAGTTCGTTTTCGACCCCTCATAGATGCAGAGGAATCCGGTCTGCGCCTGCGGGAAGGTCGCGTTGCCGGCGCATTCCGCCGGTGCCGCCGCTCCCTGGAGCACGATCTTCACCGTCGGCGCTGCAGCGAAGGCATAGATGAAGGAGATCGACGTGTTGGCGAGAGCGCCGGCGACGGCCGGCGCTTCCAACGCACATTCACTTGATCCTCCTCTATGGCAGCCACCCCTGCTCGTATCCGCATTTGCGGAACGAGAACTGTTCATACGCAACCTTCGGATCGCTCGTCGTCTCCGCCACCCCCGCGCCGTGCTTCTGTGCGGCCGGTTCGGCCGGATAGACGAGGCCTTCGTCCTCGGCGCCCGTGCGAGCGCCGACGGCGAGCACCAGGGACTGTCCCGTGCCAGCGCCGACGATCGCATGGTCGACTCCTGCCGGGACATGCAACAGGTCCCACTGCCGGAGCGGGCGCTCCTGCCCGTCCACGATCGCGACGCACTCGCCAGACAGCACGAGAAAGTCCTCCTGCGCGTTCTCACGGTGGTACATCGTCATCGCCTCGCCCGGCGCCAGCACATTGAGGTTGATACCGAGCTGGGGAAAGCGGAAGTTCGCGCCTTCCCAGGCGGTGTACTTGCCGAAGTCGCCGTCGAGCCAGCGCGCGTCCTTCGCGTTGAGGACGAACCAGCCCTCGTCGCCGTCGGGCATCAGGCCGCCTTCATCGGCGGGCACGAGCGGAGCCTCCGTCATGGCTGGATCCTAGGGTGGAGCGCATGCTCCTCGCGCTGCTCTTCCTGCCGGCCCTGGTGGCGATCGCATTCGTGCTCGTGCGCCGGCCGGTGGATGTGATCGCAGAAGCGGCGACTCCGCCCGCGACCAGCTCAGGTGCTGTCGACCCGATCGCAGCGCTGGACGCGCTGCTTGCCGAGCTCGAGGGAGCGACGGTGCGCATCGACGGCGCGGACGAGCTCGACGAAAACGCCGTAGTCGAGCTCGAGCGACTCGCCGACAAGTTCGAAGCCGCAGCCGCGATCCTAGAACGCGTCGGCTAGGCGCTCGAGGCGCCCTTCGCGCACGGCGACGACGTCAAACCCGACGGAGAGACCGTCGAGCTCGGGATGCGAGGCGAGCCAGGTATCGGCCGCCCGCCCCACGCGACGCTGCTTCTCCGGAGTCACCGCCTCGTGCGGCTCGCCGTACCGCGGGCCGCGTTTCTCTTTCACTTCGACGAACCGGAGCTGCTGCCCGCGCCGCACGATCAGGTCGAGCTCGTTGCCTCCGGCCCACACGTTCGCGCCTAGGAACTTGACATAGTGCAGTTGTTGGCCTACTGTTGATTTGGGCAGTGGATAGGCCCGATCCGCGTGCAGAGGAGGATGGGCGTGAGCCCAAGGAAGATCACTCGCCCGCTCGATGTCTATGTCCGGGTGTCGCGCGTTGGTGGACGCGAGGGTGACAGTTTCATCTCGCCCGAGTTACAGGAGGAGAAGTGCCGAGCTCTCGCGAAGGCGCGTGGTCTCCAGGTCGGGCAAGTGTTCACCGACCTCGACCGCTCCGGTGGGAAGATGGATCGGCCCGCCTTCAAACAGGTACTTGCGCGGATCGAGGGCGGGGCGTCCGGCGGTGTCATCGTCGCACGGATCGACCGATTCGCACGCACATTGATCGGGGGGCTCCAAGCTGTCGAGAGCATCGAACAGGTAGACGGCGTTGTCCTGACGGCTGACGGTGAGTTCGACACATCGACGGCGGCGGGTGAGCTTGTCCTGCGGATCATGCTCTCGCTGGCAGCCTTCGAACTTCGTCGCATCCGTGAAGGCTGGAAGGACGCCCAGGATCGCGCCAAGGCGCGCGGCGTGCACATCGGGATGGCGAGGGTGGGCTACGTCAGGCAGGCCGACGGCACTCTGGCGGAACACCCCGAGCATCTAGCGGTCGTGAAGGAGGCATTCGCGCTCCGTGCACGTGGCGGCTCTTGGGGTGAGACGGCAAGGCTCTTAGGCGCGCGCGACGTCCCGACGGCGCGCAGTTCAAGGGTGTGGTCGCGCCAGTCCGTCCGCCATTTCATCGGTAATCGCGCCTACCGGGCCCCCGACGGACCGATTCCTGCCTGGCAGTGGGACAAGGCACAGCCGAAGAGCGACGGCACACGCGCGATGCGCGGCGAGGGCTACGCGCTCGGGCAGGGACTCTGCCGCTGCCGGACGTGCAACGCTGGACTTGTGCGCACGCATTCCCGCGGTCAGCCTCACCTACGCTGCCCGACGATCGGCGAGGGCCACGTGGCAATCGGCTACGAAAAGGCGGAAGACTTCATTCTCTCGCTCGCCTTCTCGCACCTCGGCCCGATGCTGAAGCGCAAGCCGGGCGGTGATGAACCAGAGCGTGACGCACTCCGAGAGAAGGTCGAGGCGACAAAGGCAGAGTTCGAACAGGCCGGGGAGCTGCTCGGTGTGCCGCCCCCCGCGAACTCAAAGCCTGCGCTGGCGCTCGAAGCAGCTGAGTCGGCGCTCGCAGAGTTCGAGACACAGGCAGACGCCCCGTTAGGACTCGGAGACTTCTTGACTCCGGTCGGGGCCCGGCAGGAGTTCGAGAAGATGCCCATCCCCGAGCAGCGGCGCATCCTGCGCCAGATCATCTCGAAGGTGACCCTCTCCCCCGGTCGCGGGTCGCCGGGCGCTCGACTCGCGGTTGAGTTCACTGACGGGACGCTGTGGCCCGCACCGGACGGCATGGCCGCGCCGGTCGCGGTCAAGGCCGCAGCATGACCGGCACGGCTATCTCCGACATGCGGCCCTGCCCGACCTGCGGGCGCCTGTGGGCATGCATGACCGGCACGGCAGTGAACATCTCCGCGCTTGTGCTCTGCAAGGCGAAGAACTGCCTCGGGAAGACCGGCTCCATCGACCCGGACTGCCCCCGGTGCGGCGGTACCGGTACCGACCCCTCTTGCCTGCGCGGATGTTGTGAGTGCGGCGAGGAGCTCGAGCCTCAGGACGTATCGAAGTCTTTAGGCATATAGCCGGCTCGAGCCGCCGGAAACGCGGCCTCTGTCTGACGCAAGGCGTCAGTGGCGTCACAGATGTTTCGCGCTCCGCTTGGTTACGGCGAAACGCCGTGCTCGGCTCTGCGTCAGGAACCGGCGTCAGTAGAACGGGTCATCTGGCGCCGAGGGCGCCATCGATGGGAAGGCGGCCGAGCGATGCACAACGATCGGCGCCAAGCAGACGGGGCGACGAGCCGCTGGCCTCCGACGCCGCCAGTAACCGATGTCGCCCTGTCGTCTTCCCCGCAAAACGCGACACGCCCGGGTCGGGCAACACACACCAGCCCATTCCCGCCAGATCGGACCAGACGAATGAGCCAGCCCAGGATCCGTCCAACCCGTATAGCTACAGGGCTCAAGCAGCCCAGACGGCGCGACAGCCCAATCTCGCGGCCACATCGCTGCTTGCACGAAGTTGTTGAGGCGTAGCCGAGTCTCACCTGGGCGCGTGCGCTGAGCCCAGGTGTCGCAGTTTGCGGGAGCAGCACCTCGCGCTCGCTCACAAAGCCTTCATCCGGCGGACGTAGCGTTCGCGGACGCAGAGATGGACGAGTTATCCCTTGATCAGGAGTTGCTGCGCGCGCTTCGGAGCGCGCCCGATCGCAGCCTGGGCGAGCTCGCGGACGCGGTCGGGCTGCCGCGGACGAACTTCGGCCGCCCGCTCAGCCACCGGCTACGCGAGCCCGTCGAGCGGCTGCTCGCCAACCGCCTCGTCGAGGACCACCACGGCCGCTACCGGCTGACCGAGCGCGGGCGCCGCACACTCGCAGATCATGCACTCGACGCGCCACGCTGAGCGTCGACCGCAAGCTCAACGACGTCGCCCTTACCTTGTCTGCCCCGAGGACGACGGCGACATTCACCTCGTGCTCTTGGCTGGCGGCGCACACATGATCGCCGAAGCGCCAGCATCCAGCTGCGTCGCAGGAGCCACACCGGCACGGCGGGCGCAAATGCAAACGGCCAGGGCCGCCGTTCGCCTCTGCGCGCGCGCCGAAGTCACAGGCGTCGCCTTCTTCGACTTCAAGCACGGACAAACCGGCGTCGCACCCAACGCGATCGAGCTTCACCCGATCCTCGGCTTCCGCTGTCTCGGACCGTGAGGAAGCGTCTCGTTCGCGGCGTCTAGCTCAGTCGCTCGCCGGCGACGGACGAGCGAGGCTCTCGGCTACGGCGGCGAACTGCGCGAGCGCCGCCTCCAGGTCGTCGACGATCTCCTGCGCGATCACCTCCGGCGGCGGCAGGTTCGCCATGTCCTCGAGCGACTCGTCACGGAGCCAAACGAGGTCGAGGCTGACCTTGTCGCGCTGGATCAGATCGTCATAGCCGAACCGCTTGAATCGTTCCGATACGACTCGGTCACTGCGCTTCTCGGGCTTGTACGCCTCGATGAAGTCCTGCAGGTGTTCGTAGCGGAGCGGGTTCTGCTTCAGTGTGAAGTGCATGTTCGTCCGCAGGTCGTAGACCCACAGCTCCCGCGTGCACGGCGTTTCGGACGCCGGCTTGCGGTCGAGGAACAGCACGTTCGCCTTCACGCCCTGTGCGTAGAACACGCCGGTCGGCAACCGCAGCAGCGTGTGGACATCGCACTCGTGGAGGAGCTTGCGCCGCACCGTCTCACCCGCTCCGCCCTCAAACAACACGTTGTCGGGCACCACTACGGCCGCGCGGGCTAGGCGAGACGATCTGGCGGGGGACGGCCGCAAGCTCCACGTACTCGCCGTCGTTCCGGTCGAGGAAGAGGGCTCGCCGTTCGTCGGTTTTCTTCGCGTCGAGCCGGAGGACTGAGCCGCCGCAGGATTCGCTACACGCGATCAGACCGTCGCCGTGAGGACATCGGAACCGGGGCTTCTGCTTATCCGGTTAGCTCCG
>PLZU01000005.1 GCA_003152275.1 Actinomycetota bacterium | reverse complement strand
CGTCCATCAGGTTCGTCTGCGTATGGAGACGGCCTGCGGTGTCGACAATGACGACGTCGCCGCCGGCGCCGACCGCGTCGTAGGCGACCGCCGCAGGGTCCGCCCCGCGCTCGCCGCCGACGAATCGGGCGCCGGCGCGCTTCGCCCAGATCTCGAGCTGCTCCTCGGCGGCGGCACGGAACGTGTCGGCGGCCGCGACGACGACGGAGTGTCCGTGCTCCGCGAGCTTCGACGCGAGCTTGCCGATCGTTGTCGTCTTGCCGGTGCCGTTCACGCCGACGACGAGAATCACCGTCGGCTTCCCTGCAACGTTCAGCCGCGCCGGCTCGCCGAAGAGCGAGGCGACTTCGTCGGCGAGCGCTCCGCCGAGGTCGCCGAGCTCGCCGCGCGCCTCGAGCCGCCGCACGAGCTCGGCCGTCGCGGGCACGCCAACGTCTGCTTGGATCAACGCCTCTTCCAGCCGCTCCCAGGCGAGGTCGTCGCCGGGGTCGAACGCCGCCACGGCAATCTGCTCGGTGAGCGCGCGACGCGACTTCGAGAGCGAGTCGCGCAGCCGCGCGAACCTGCCGGCGCGCTCCGCCTCGGGCTCGGGCGCAGCGCCGGCTTCGCCCAGCAGCTCTCCCCAGCTCCTCGCCATGCGATTACGCGGCTGAGACCGCTTCGGCTTCTTCGCGCGGCAGGCGCCGCGACACGATCTGCGAGATGCCGTCGCCGCCCATCGTGACGCCGTAGAGCACGTCGGCGGCTTCCATCGTCCGCTTCTGGTGGGTGATCACAACGAACTGCGCACGGTCGCTGTACTGCCGCAGCAGCGCGACAAAGCGGCCGATGTTGGTGTCGTCGAGCGCCGCCTCGACCTCGTCGAGCAAATAGAAAGGACACGGGCGCGCGAGGAAGAGCGCAAAGAGGAACGAGATCGCACCGAGCGCCTTCTCGCCGCCGGAGAGAAGCGACAGCCGCTGCACCTTCTTGCCGGCCGGCCGCAGCTCAACCTCGATGCCCGCCTCGATCTCCTCGTCGTCCGACTCGGTGAGGCGCAGGCGCCCCTCACCGCCCGGGAAGAGCGTCGAGGCGACCTCGGTGAAGTTGCGCTGCACCGCATCGAAGGTCTCGTTGAACCGGCGCTCGACCGTCTCGGCCAACTCCGTACGGAGCTTCTCGAGCTCGGAGAGGCTCTGCTCGAGATCCTTGCGCTGCGTTGCGAGCTCCTCGAGGCGTACCTTCTCGCCGTCGTACTCCTCCTTCGCGAGCGGATTCACCTGGCCGAGCGACTCGCGGCGGCGCTCGAGACGCTCCGTGCGCTCGGCGAGCTCGTCGCGATCGTCGCCCTCGGCGCGGTCGTCGGTGCCCGCGTGCTCGAGCCGGCGGCGGGCCTCGTCGGCCTCGGCCTCGATGCGTGCGACCTCTACGTCGATCTGCGAGACACCCGCCGACGCCGTCGTCAGCGCCTGTCGCAGCTCGACCTCGGCCGCGCCTAGCCTGCGCAACTCCTCGCCGAGGCTGCCCGTGCGCGTTCCGCCTGCGTCGACGTGTGCGCGCAGCGGCGTCTCGAAGCGCGACGCGGCGTCGGCGGCTCCCGCGAGCACGACATCGAGCCGCTCGGCGCCTGCGAGCACCCGCGCCAGTTGATGCGGGCGCGCGCGGCGGCGGCCGGCACGAACTGCAGCGTCGATCCGTGCGGCTTCCGCGGTCCGCGCCTGCACGCCGAGCTCGGCTGCTTCCGCGGCAGCCGCGTCGGCTTCGGCGACGAGCGTGCGCATCTCCATCCGCAAGGTCTCGGCGTCGCCAGACTCGACCGCGCCTGGCTTGCCGCCAAGCCGGGCGAGATCGCGCTCTGCAGCCGCAGCACCCTCGGCATGTGTTGCAGCCGAGCGACGCAACACGGACTCTGTCTCACCGAGCTCGCGCAGCGACGCGCCGAGCAAGCCGGTGCGCTCGGCGCCAGCCTCGCCGCGTGCGCGCAGCGGCGCTTCGACGACGTCGACCGCACGGTCGAGTGTTTCGAGCGCGCGCTCGAGCCTGCCCGCTGCAGTGAGCACAGCCTTGAGCGTTCCGACGTCTGCACGGCGGATACGCAACCGCGGAGCGGCAGCCGAGAACGCTGCTTCCGCCTTCGCCGCCTGCTCGTCGGCACCGGCCGCTGTTCGCTCCGCCAGCTGCGCCCGCTCGGCGAGTGCCTTCGCCTCGGTGGCGAGCGCCGCGCGGCGAGCCTCGAGCTCGAGCAGAACTGCCTCGGCGGTCTCGCCGGCGAACCACAGCTCGCCGCGCTGCGGGTCGTAGCCGTAGCCCTCGCGCGTGACGGCGGGGACAGTCGACTGCAGCAGCGCCGACTTCTCGACCACGGGCAGCTCATCGACGAGCTCGCGCGGATCGCGCCCGGCGAGCACGCGCAGGGAGCCGAGACCTGCGGCGGCCGCCCGCTCGAGCAGCTCGAGCGCTGCTTTGGCGGTCGGCGCGACGAGCGCGGATGCGCGTGCACCGAGCGCCGCGGCGACCGCGCGCTCGGTGCCGGGCTCGACGGTGAGCAGGGAGAGCGCCAGCCTTTCGCCCTGATCCACCAGCGCCCGCGCCGCTGGTGGAATCCCTTCGCGCTCTGCGAGCGAGCGTTCGAGCGTCGCGAGCCGCTCCTGCAAGGTGAGCGCACGCTCGGCGAGCGTGTCTCGCTCGTGCGCTGCGTCCCGCGCAGCGGCGCGCGCGTACAGCGCCTGCTGCTCGAGCTCTTCGGGCGACGGCCCCGGACGTGAAGCGTCGGCCTCGGCCTCTGCGAGCTCGGCACGCAGGCGCGCGATCATGCGCGCCGCAGACTCGCGCTGGACCGCGAGCCGCGCTGCACGGCTGCGCAGCTCGTAGGACACGGACAATGCAGATTCGCGCTCGCCTGCCGCGCCTGTCAGTTCTTCTTCGATCGTGCCGCGGCGCGCGAACAACTCGTCGAGTTGCACCTGCGCCGCATCGTGCAGAGACCGCTCGGCCACGAGCAATCGCGCCAGCACCTGCCGCGCACGCTCGGCGCGAGCCTCGCGCTCGACCGCCGCACGGCGCGCCGCCTCGGACGCCTCCAGCGCACGGCGCTCGAGATCGGCCACCTCGACAGTCGGATCGCCGGCGTCGGACTCCGCAGCGGCGAGCTCGCTTCGCACGTGCTCGAGCAGCGTCGTCGCCGACTCGCGCCGCAGCCCAAGCCGCTCGGCCGCGCTGCGCAACCGGTAGAGCACCTGCATCGCCTGCTCGCGCTTGCCTGCCGCGTCGGCGAGTTCCTCCTCGGCGCCGCCGCGCTCGGCGAGCACCGCCTCGAGCCTCTCCTCGGCCGCGCGCCGCGCGAACGTCGCCGCGGTCTTGCGCTCGCCCGACTCGGCGAGCCGCTCGTCGAGTGATGCCAGGTCGAGCTCGGCGATGCGCGCACGAAGCTGCGCGATCTCGCCGCGCAACTTCTCGGCTCGCTCGGCTGCGGTCGCCTGGAGCGCGAGCGGACGCAGACGCTTGCGCACCTCGTCCTCGAGATCCCTCGCGCGCTCGACCTGCGTCGCGACGCGAGCGAGCTTCAGCTCTGCGCGATGGCGGCGCGCCTTGAAGCGACCGAGCCCGGCGGCCTCTTCGACGAGCGCACGCCGCTCTTCGGGCTTCGACGCGAGGATCGCCTCAACCTTGCCCTGGCCGATGATCGAGTGCATGCCCTGGCCGAGGCCGAGGTCGGCGAGCAACTCGACGAGATCGATCCGCCGCACGGCGGCCTTGTTGACGAGGTACTGGCCCTCCCCGCCGCGATGGAGCCGCCGCGAGATCGAGAGCTCGGAGAACTCGATTGGCCCTGTCCCGTCTTCGTTGTCGAACAGGAGCTCGACCTCGCAGAAGTCGGCCGGGCCGCGGTTGGCCGCGCCTGCGAAGAGCACGTCGTCGGGCTTCTCGGCGCGCAACTCGTTCGGGCTGAGCGAGCCGGCGGCCCAGCGGATCGCGTCGGCGATGTTCGACTTTCCCGATCCGTTCGGTCCGACGATCACGCCGACGCCCGGCTCGAGGCGCACCTCGACGAGATCCGGGAAGGATTTGAAGCCACGCAGCTTGACGGCGCGCAGATGCACCGGGGCCCAGGCTACCCCGAGCCCCGGCTAGTGCATCCGGCCGTAAGTTCAGTTGGTTATCCGGCGAGTGGCTCGGCGTTCGTGGCAAGGACGCAGGGAGCCCCGATAGTGGTGCTTCTGCTTATCCGGTTAGCTCCGTCCGGGGGTGTTCTTAGGTTCTGTGGGTGGCGCGTCCTGAGTTTCCGCGTTCGGTGATCGAGTTTC
>PLZU01000090.1 GCA_003152275.1 Actinomycetota bacterium | reverse complement strand
TGGCGGTCGTGCCGGTGGAGGTCGTGCCGGTCGTCGTCGGTGGCGGACACGCCCCGCTGCCTCCGTTCGCGAAGGCCGCCTTCCGCGGTCCGTACACCTGCCCAGTCATCAGCTGCTGGATCGCGTCGCCCGTCACGAGGTCCACCTGGAAGAAGCAATCAGGGACGTGGACGGTGAGTGTGTATGGCCCTCCGGGGTGAAAGACTTGCGGTACGCTGCTTGCGAAGAGCGTCTGCGGTAGCGAATACGACGCTGACTGCGCCTCGTAGCTTGCGAGCGTGACCGTCGTCGCCGCACAGGTTTGCGAGATACTGAACGTCGCCGTCGCATCGCCTCCCGCAAACGTCAGCGAAGCGTTGGAGATCGCCGCCGCACCGGGCGCACACTCGACTCCAGTGGCGCCGCCCGTGCCGACTCCAGCCAGAAGCGCCCCGGCCGCGAAGAGAACGACGAGGACCACACCCGACAACGCCTGACGCCAGCGCCGGCGATCCGCTTTCCGATAATTCTTCAGTGCCGCAGTCCCCTCACCCCTGAAACCTAGACATACGATTCTACGACATTACGAGCGGCTTGGCGGGGGAGGCGGCGGAACTGGCGAAAGGTCCAGGCCACAGGCGCGGCGTCCCGGGAGTCCTGGTCGGCATCACTGCGTTCGCGCTCGCCGCCGCCGCCTGGGGCATCGGACACCGCGAAACGCACTACTACTACAGCGCGGCTGTGCGATCGATGTCCGACAGCTGGCACGGCTTTTTCTACGGTGCGCTGGATCCGTCCGCGTTCGTGACGGTCGACAAGATTCCGGGTGCGCTCTGGGTACAGGCGCTGTCCGTGCGTATTTTCGGTTTCCACGGCTGGGCGATGGCCTTGCCGGAGGTTCTGGCTTTCGCCGCCACCGTCGTCTTGCTCTTCCGCGTCGTCCGGAGCTGGGCGGGGGCCGACGCCGGACTGATTGCCGCAGCTACGTACGCGACGACGCCGGTCGTCGTCGTCCTTGCGCGCACGACCATTCCAGACACGCTGCTCGTGTTCTTCCTCGTGTTCTCGGCAGAGCGGTTCTGGGTCGCGCTCGAGAAGGGCAGACGCCGCGACATCGTGCTCTCCGGAGTCCTCATCGGGGCTGCGTTCAACGTGAAGATGCTCCAGGCGCTCCTGGTCGTGCCCATCCTCGTGCTCGTCTACGGAGTCTGGGGGCCTCGACCCGCGCGGAAGCGGATCGCGGACCTGCTCCTGGCTGGAGGCGCCCTGGTCGTGGTTGCGTCTGCGTGGATCGTGCTCGTGCAGCTCACCCCGGCCTCCGGGCGGCCGTACGTCGGGGGCACGACGCACAACTCCGCAGTGGAGCTCGTCGTGCGGTACGACGGGCTCGATCGGTTCAGGAGCGCCGAGCAGCACCTGCCCTTTGGCGGTCTGGCTGGGCCCACGCGCCTCTTCAACCACGAGCTCGCGCCGCAGATTGCCTGGCTCTTGCCCCTTGCATTCCTTGGCCTACTCGTGGGGCTTCGACGCTCCCGGCTCAAGGGCCTGCTCGGGGCCGGCTACGCATTCTGGGGGCTCTGGTTTGGCATTCATGCACTTGCGTTCAGCGGCGCGAGCTATGGCATTCATCCGTATTACACGGTCGCGCTGGCGCCCGCCATCGCAGCACTGGCCGGCGCCGCGCTCGCCGGCAGGCCGCGGCGGGGTCTCCTAGCCGTGTATCTCGTGGTCGGGTGCGCGTGCGCGTGGCTCCTCACCGAGCGAGCCGACTATCTTCTCTGGGCGCCGGCGCTTGCGACTCTCGTCGCCCTCGTGGCCTTCCTCGCCGTGATCTACCGGCCGGCTTCAGGTGCTCGCTACCTGGCCGTGGTTTCGCTTCTCGTCGTACCCGCGATCTGGGCGATCGATTCGCTACGGCAGCAACAGACCTTCTGGGGCGCGATCAATCCTGTCGCAGGGCCGCGCGCAGGAGGCATCGATGCTCCGGACCCCATCGCCCCAATCGGCGACCTCCGGCCACTGGCGGCCTATCTTCGTGCACATAGCGGATCGCGTTACGCTGCCGCGGCGACCGACGCGCTGACCGCCAGTCCCCTCATCTCGACTTTCAACCTGCGCATTCTTCCGCTCGGTGGCCTGAGCGGCAGCGATCCGCCGCCAACGCCTGCTGTGCTGCAGAGACTCATCCGCAGCGATGCCGTCAGGCTCGTCGTGTCTCGACCACCGGCAGCCTCGCCATATGCCATCGCACGCAACAGCTGGCTGAGTCAACACTGTCGCGTTCAACGGGTCCCACGATTCCTCGCTTTGCGGGAGATGCACGCCCAGCTGCTCGACTGCGGCTGACGCCTGAAGTTAGTCGTACGACCAGTTGAACGTTCGCCCGCGGCGGAAGACGCTAGTCAGGGTGTCAGGTCGGACAACCTGAACTGGGGGTATCGGTAAGGGTGGGAAAGAGACGGGATTCGGACCGGAGCGACGCACACCACCCTCGCCGTCTAGGCGCTTGCCGCACAGCGCAGGGGCAGGTTTGACCGGCGCCGATTTTCAGCGGGGCCGCGCGTCGGTACTGATCAACAACCACAACTACGGCCGCTACTTGAGCGAAGCAATCGAGAGTGCGCTCGACCAGACGTACGCGCCGCTCGAAGTCGTTGTTGTCGACGACGGATCAACCGATGACTCCCGTGACGTCATGGCTGCGTACGCGGGCGCGATCACTGCCGTCTTGAGAGAATCCTCCCACGGACAACACGCGGCGATCAATGCAGGGCTTGCGGCGAGTAGCGGCGAGTTCCTCTTCCTGCTCGACTCCGACGATGTATTTCTTCCGGCGAAGATCGAGTACGTGGTCGCGCTGTTCGAACGGCACTCCGAGGTGGGTGCCTGCTTTCACAGTCGCGACTTCCTGACGCGCGGCGGCATCTCCACCGGCCCCGCTCTCGAGTTGGAGGGGCCGCATGACCTCCGCGACGAGTTCCGAGCCGGACGAGTGCCGTTCATCTCGACAACGACGTCCGCGATGTGCTTTCGCCGGCGCGCACTCGATCTCCTCGTGCCGCTCCCCGAGCTCCCGGCAGACTATTTCGGCGATCACTTCATGAAATGGGGAACGCTCGCGACGGCGCCCGTGGTGTTCGACCGGCGGCCCCTTTCGCTGCAGCGCCTTCACGATCGAAACCTCTACACGCGCCAGCGCCACTGGCGCGAGGTCGTACAGAAGGAGAGCGCCAATGCCCTTTGGCTCCGGCGCCGCATTCCTGGGGCGAAGCCGTTTTCGCGACGGCTCCTTGTGCAGGTGGTGGCCCGTCAGCTCCGGCACGCGGAGCGTCCGCGCGCCTCACCGGATGTCGCGTTGTACCTGCATGAAGCAGGGCGGCTTGAGGCGGCGGCGCTCCTTGCGCGCGCGATGGTCCGGGGATTTCTCGAGTTGGCACGTGGCGTTCGACGGCGCCTCTCCGCACCGGAGCCGCGGCCGCTCGTCGGCTAGCATCGTTTCGCGATGCGCATCGGTCGCATCCAGCGGGGGATCGAATGGCGACTGCGTTCGGCGCAGACGAACGTCCAGAACGGGCTACACCTGTTGGGGTGGCGTCGCAATCAGCGCTTCGCACTCGCACCCGTCGGCGAAGAGCTGCCGGTCGTCTTTTGCACGTGGGTGCGGCTCGAACGTCTGCCGCGAATGCTCGAGCTCCTTGCTGCACAGGATGTTCCGGTGCAGGCCGTGATCTGGAACAACAGTCCTGACCGTCAGACCGTTGATGACGCGGCAGCGCGGGCGAGTGTCGACGTGACCGTATTCCACAGTCCGCGGAATGTCGGTGGCTTCGGACGTTTCTACCTGGCGCGGGAGCTTCGCGAGCAAGGCCATAAAGCCGCCGTGTTCATCGATGACGATCACGACTTCGACCCGTCGATGGTGCGAGAGCTTCAGGCTCAGCACCGGCCCGGGTCAATGAGCGGCTGGTGGGCGTACTGCTTCCGGGACGGGCTGGACTATGGCGAGCGTGAGCGGGTCCCGGTGGGCGCGCCGGCCATGTATCTCGGCACGGGAGGGATGATCGTGGACACCGAGGTCTTCCTCGATCCGCGCGTATTCCGCTGCCCGCGCCGCTTCTGGTTCGTCGAGGACCTCTGGCTTTCCTACGTGGCGGGGCATCTGCACGGCTGGCAGGTGTTTCGGAGCCGGGGACAGTTCGATGCGGTTGCAGACGGGCGCGATCTGTATCTCCGGCTCGGGCGCACGAAGACGCGGTTTCTCCGGTATCTCCTGCGACGGGGATGGGACACGTCGGGCTGCGAAAACAGGGGTTCGGGACGCGGGGTGGACCCGGTCTAGCGCTTCGGCCGGCCGACTAGTCCATCGGGTAGCTGTTGCGCGGCGGACACTGCACTACGCTTCGTTTCATGGTTGTGGCCGGCTCTTCGGAGGCGTCGATGCTGGGTTCAGTTGCGCGGCTCCCGGTGGTGGGAGTGGTTGCGCACGACGACGCCCTCCGCTCCCGAATCGCTGCCGCGCTGCAGGCCGGAGAGCTCGAGGTGGGCGAGCTCACGCGAACGGTTGAGAACTTCACCGGAGCAGGAATCGATGTGGTTGCATTCGGTTGCTCGGCGAGCGACCACGACATTCGGAATCTCCGCCGGGCCCGCGACCGGTGCCCCGGCGCGCCGATCGTATGCCTCGTCGTTGAGCCGCGCTGGAAGACGGTGCGAGCGCTCCTACGCGATGGAGCCGAGGGCGTTGTGGCGCTCGAGGAGCTCGAAGCGACGCTTCCAGCGGCGGTACGCGCTGCGCATGTGGGCCAGCTCACGCTGCCGAGCATCTTGCGGCGCGAGATCGCGCAGCCCACGCTCTCCGTCCGTGAGAAGCAGATTCTCGCCATGGTCGTGATGGGCTTCTCAAACCTGGAGATCTCCACGAAGCTGTTTGTCGCTGAGAGCACTGTCAAGAGTCACCTCTCGTCGGCGTTCGCGAAGCTTGGCGTCCGCTCGCGCAATGAGGCGACCGCGCTCATCCTCGACCCGGCGAGCGGCCTCGGCACAGGCATCCTCGAAATCTCCGGTGAGGCTCGGCGCGATTCGGACCGCGTCTCCTCGACGACGGCTGTTTGACGACACGGTGCAACCGGGACCCGATACGACTATGGCGCTGAGCCCTCACGCGTCGGCCCGCATTCCGCCCGATGTGGTCTACCGCGACTTCATGCACGAGACGGTCGTCCTCAATCTCCAGACCGGTAAATACCATGGTCTGAACCCGACGGGCGGACGGATGTTGCGCGTGCTGGAGAAGACCCCGCGTCTGCGCGATGCCGCGCGCATCTTGTCGGAGGACTACGGGCAGCCGCTCGAGCAGATGGAGCAAGACCTGCACGCGTTTTGCGCCGAGCTCGAGCGTCGGGGCCTGCTCGTGATCGATGCCGGTGACGACGGCTGAGCTCAATTCGCCGGCCGCCGAGCCGTCGGGCACCAAGCCCGTGACATGGCATGGCCGGGCCTTCGGGTTGGAGATCGACTCGAACGCGCCGTTCGACTCGATCGCCGCCCCTACGGATCGCGCGTTGACGCGGCGCGTCTCGCTCGACGTCGAACCGCCCGGGGCGCTGAAGGATGTCTGGTCGCCGCGCGACGCCACCGTTCTCTCGGATCGCTCAGTGCGGGCCGGTCGTCCCCTGATGCGCGTGGAAGCGGATCCAGAGCTCGGATACCGGATTTGGGCGCCCGGCCATGGGCGGCATCTCGTCTCGAGCGACGGGACGTGCATTCGCTCGAGCGTCCCGCGTCCGCCCGACCGCCGGTGGGAGCGGCTGCTGATGGCGCAGCCGTTGCCGCTTGCAGCACTGCTGCAGGGTCTAGAGCTCTTCCACGCAAGCGCTGTCGAGATCGGAGGGCGCACAGTCGCCTTCGTCGCCGAATCCGGAACCGGCAAGACATCGCTTGCAGCACGTCTCGTCTCGGAGGGCGCCGGCTTCGTGACCGACGACGTCCTCGCATTGGAGATCCTCGACCGGCGCGTGATCGCTCACGCCGGGGCGACAGTCCTCCATCTCTCCGACGCAGAGCTGAGTGCGATCGACCCCACGAAGCGTGCGCGCGTCGGCGTCGCTCTCCGCCAGACGGACAAGGTTCATGTCGCGGCGCGCGCGGACTCCCGTCCCCGAGAGCTGACGGCGGTGTACTTCCTCTCGCGTGGGCCGGCCTTCAAAGCGCTCGAGATCGAAGACGTCTCGCCGCCGGAACCTCGTCAACTGCTGGCAAGCGCCTTCATTACCTATCTCGAGACGCCCGCCCGGCTGCTGGCCCAGCTCGACTTCTGCGCCGGCTTCGCTCAGCTCGTTCCGTCGTTTCGGGTGCGTGTGCCGCGCGCCTACGGCGCAGCCGCTCTCGCGGAAGAGATCGGATCGCATGTGGAGCGCGAACTGTGAACGCGCGCACCGCCGACGCTCTTGGCGAGCGGCCGCGGACGAGGTGGCACCTGTCGCTTGTCGGGAAAGTACGTCTGGCTGCCGAGATCGTCATCGCGTACGCGCGCGTTCGGTACCTCCTCCGGCGCCACGCGGAGTTTCCCACTGCGCTTGCTGCGGTACGACGGCGTTCGGCGGCACCGAGGCCGCATGAGGGGCGGACCGAGCTCGAAGCGGGCGTCGGCCTCGGCAACGCCGTCGTTCGGACACTCGGCCTGCTTCCAACCGACTCGAGATGTCTCATGCGCTCGCTCGTGCTGACCGCGGTGCTCGAGCGGCGCGGGATCGCCTCCCGGTTCGTGATCGGCGTGCGCGGAGCCGGCGACGACTTCTTGGCGCACGCCTGGGTTGAATACGACGGGCTGCCGCTGCTGCCCGCCGGAGACGACTTCGAGCGTCTGACGGAGCTGTAGTTCGTGCCAGAGCGGTTTCGGCCGGCGGCGCTCGCCGGCATCTACGACCCGCGCGGCCGCATCGATCGGGACGACGCATCCTCACGGATTACGCGGGTGCTCGGCGGGATCGACGCACGTTCGCCATACGCCGACGCGTGGCTCGTCGTCGGTGTTACCGGGAACGGCTTTGCAGAGGTGACGCCTGACGGATGCGCGATGCTCGAGGGGCGGATCGAGAACCGCGTGCAGCTCGCGCAGGCGCTCGACCTCCCTGCGACAGCCCCGCCCGAGGCTGTGCTCGCCGCCGGGTACCGGAGGTGGGGAGACGACGTCCTCGCCCGTCTTCGCGGCTCCTTCGCAACGGTCCTCTGGGACGCTCCACGCAGGGTGGGCGCCCTTGCAATTGACCAACTCGGGGGACGCAGCCTCTTCTACCTGTCGCAAGGCGACGGCTCTCTCGCGTTCGCCTCGGAGATCCGGGTGCTGCTCGACTTTCTGTCGCGCCGGCCGGCGCCGAAGGAGTCGGCCGTGGCGCAGTGGCTGCTGGAGCTGTCACTGTCCCCACGAGAGACCCTGTTCGAGGGAGTCGAGCGCGTGGAGGCCGGCGCGTACCTCCGCCTCGGGGAGGGCTGGCTCCCGAGCACGTACTGGTTCCCGCGCTACGAACGTCCGGACAACCGCGCGTCGCGCGAAGAGGTCGCGGCCGCGCTCTGGGCTCAGGTTGTTCGGTCGGTCGACGCGAAGACCGACCCGCATGATCGACCGGCGATCATTCTCAGTGGCGGCATCGACTCGTCAGTCGTCGCGGCTGCCGCCGTCGAGCTCGTCGGTCGCGGCAAGCCTGCCCCCCGCACCTACTCGGCCGTCTTTCCGGGCGATGGGCGAATCGACGAGTCGGAGCGGATCGACTCGCTCGTCGATGCTCTCGACCTCGCCAATGTGCAGATCCGCCTGCAGCCTTCGGGCGCGTTCAGGCTCGCCCTGGACTATCTCGACGTCTGGAACTTGCCGCTGCCGGGCCCCGGGGCCGCGCTCGAGCAGCCACTCGTCGAGCGCGCGGCAGAAGAAGGGGCAACGGTCATCTTCGACGGGCAGGCGGGCGACGAGATCTTCGGGCGCCCGTCCTTCCTCGTCGCGGACCGGCTGCGGCGTGGCCGGCTGATCTCGAGCTTGCGCCTCGCGGCGAGCTTTCCGCCTCCGGCCGGTGTGACCCTTGCGAACCGCTGGCGCGGCGCCTACCGCATCTGGAAGTTCGCAGGGCTCCAGGGCGCGCTACCGGGTCGTCTGCATACCGCGCTGCGAGAGTTGCGCAAGCGGGACCGCGTTCTGCCGGAATGGCTCGACCTTCCCCCAGGAAGCTACGACCCCCAGGTGCCCGATCCGTGGGGCTGGAAGCACTACAGGGGGCCTCGCTGGTGGGCGGGGCAGGTCTACACGGTTGCGAAGATGCGCGATGCGCTCGGCTCCAACGACTACATCCGCCACCGAGCGGCTGTCGTCGGGGCTGAGGCGAGGCCACCGCTCCTCGACGTCGATCTGATCGAGTTCGCGCTGCGCATGCCGCCGCGGCTGAGCTTCGACGGCTCGGTGCAAGACCGGCCCCTCATTCGCGAGGCGCTACGAGGGAGGGTTCCGGAGCTGATCCGGCTCAACCCGGTCAAGAGCAACGTGGCGGCGTTCTACTACGAGACGCTGGCAGGAGCCGACCTCGCCCCGATCCGCCGTCTCCTGACGGAGGGCGACGTTCAGGTAGCGGCGTACGTCGAGCGCCGCACGATGGCCGCCCTCCTCGATGAACGGCCCGGCGTTGGCGGTCGCGGATGGTACGAGTGGTTTTCGGCGGTCTGGAAGCTCGCCACGATCGAGGCGTGGCTCCGGCAGCAGGCCGATTCGACGTTTGCCGAGCGCACTCGTGCGGCGTCGGACGTCAGTCCGACGGCACGCGCCGACCACCGCGTCCGGGGCCGGCAAGGCTGAATTCGTCCTTTTTTCCTCCTCGACGTGGCGAGTGGCGGGCGTAAGGTGCGAGACATGAACTCGCGCATCAAGGGGAGGAGGATAGAGATGCAGAACGAGGAGACGAAGTTCGAGTACGTCAAGCCCGAGGTGGTCGATTACGGCCAGCTCCGGGAGGTCACGGAGGCAAGCGCCACTGGCAATACGACTGACGTGCCGTATGGGACGCCGGTGTTCAACCACCAGGCTTTCAGCCTGCCGTAACCGTTCCGAACTTACAGGCTGCAACCAGGAACGCCCTGGCGGTGCCAGGGCGTTCTGCATGCTTCGGTCAGTCGTCGTCGCGGTAGCGATTCGCAAAGGGGGGCAGGCGGAGCTGCGTCTGGTGCTCGGCGGCCCGCGTTCCGTCTGGGCGCAGTCCCTTGAAATACTCGCGCTCCCACTCGTACTTCGCATCCGCAAAGTCCGGCGAGTAGCGTCCGAGAAACTTGCGCACCTGGAGCTCGTGGCGCCGTTGTGACATCTTCAGCGACGCTTCGTAGGCCTCCCGGTCGTGCGTGAGGTTGCGGATCTCCGGGTCGAAGGACTCGAGTTCCCCGCGGCGCTGCGGGACGACCATGCAGAACGGCTCGTCAGCTTCGAATCGCACGGGATGATCCGGGCGCGTCAGCTTCCAGTTCATGGTGAACGTCGCGGTTGTCCAGTCAGTCTCGACCAGGCCTTCGAGCGCGCAAATGCCGTCCTTCGGCCAGTTCGCAGGCCCGCGGGCGAGCAGATTCCAACCCGGAGGCGTGCGGAAGAGATACGGGACACGCCAGGTGAGTACGCCATAGCCGAAGTGGCTGTCCACGAAGACCTGGCGCGGTGGCACGCCGCCGTCGAACTCGATCGATAGGGCCTCGCTCGTATCCTGGCCGCTCCACGTAACCGTGAAGGCCGCAGGATTGAGGAGCGTCCAGCCGGCTTCGTTTGCCATGAGCAGCGGCAGGCAGCGGTTGGCCCAGCGCTCCTGCGTGGCGTTCATCCAGTCGCGCCATCGCGGCGCAGGAGTGAGCCCGACCGGGCTGGCACTCGTGCTCGAGTACGCGACCAGTCGGCGTGCGGGCTCAGGCGCCTCGTGGGCGTCCGAACGGTCCTCGCCCCGTGCGGAAGCCGGTTCTCCGCTCACGACCGGTGACGGGTGGACGCTTCACCGAGCGCCTCGTCGTGCTTCGAACGAGGGGTGAATGCATGTCGAACGGCGAGCACGGTGCGCCGCCCCTTGTCGGCCCACGTCTCCCCTTCCGCGGGCGAGAAATCTGCGCGGATCTCCCGGAGCATGCGGGCGACGGCGCGTCCAGGTGGCAGGCTCGAGAACGGTGACAGCAACTGTTCCAGATGGGCTTCGAGGACGGTGCGTTCGCGAACCTTTGGCAAGTGGCGCGCCCACGTTCGAGCCGGGAACGAATGGGAGTCGCCGGCACCGAGCTCGCGGCCGGCGCGAATGGTCGTATGCCAGATCCGATCGACTCCCCAACGACGCGCGAGATCATCGGCTTCTCTTTCGTCGGCGATCGCAGCAAGCGCCATCGTGTCGATGATGTCGCGCAACCGTCGGAGCGGCACGTGAGCCCAGCCGTGGGCGGCGACCATGACCGCGTGATGTTCGGGCGATGCGGTGAGGATCCCCTCCGGTGCTGAACGGGCCGGCACAGCGGCTTCCAGGATCTCCGCCGTCGGGGGAGGTGTGAAGCCGTCCGGCCACTTGGGGCGCGTGTGCAGCTCGATCTTGATCGGTAGTGCCGGCCACATGACTGGCCGGAGGTGGTGGATGTCGACGTAGCGATCCGGGTCGTTGATTTCGATGAAGCCCGCGTCGAGGAGGCGGTCCTGCAAACCGCGCGCATCGTCGACGATGAGATCGAGATCGCCGAAGCTGCGAGCCAGTCCTGGATAGAGGAGCGCGAGCTCGGGTCCTTTGATCAGAACGAGAGGCCCTTCGTGAAGCTCCCTGATTCGCTGCAGGACGGCGGGGGCGGCGAGGCTGACGAGATTCGCCGTGCGTTCGATCGTCACGAGCTCGTCTGGTACAGGCTCGCCGAACACTCTGCGCCGGTGCGATTCGAGCAGCTCGACGCCGTGTGCCTGCATTGCCTGCAGGCTCGGTGCGGCCGCCAGCCGGTCGTAGACGGCCTGCCAGAAGGCGCTCGACGAGTCGGCCGTCGCGTCGGGACTCGCAACTGGGTGCGCTGCCGTCCCGTTCATCTCAGGACGCGACCGCAGTGAGCCAGTCGCGCTCAGCGAGCTGGCGCAAGAACTTCTCGACGTCCTCGGCGGCCTGCGCCGGGTCGATCCCGTATCGCGTGGAGAGGAGCTCTGCCAGTCCCTCGGCAGAAGAACCTTCGACAAGGGCGCGCCACAACATCGCGCCACTGCCGTTGATCGAGATGTACACCGAGGTGGCGGGATCGAGCGCGACGATCTCGCCGTCCACCTCACGCCAGGGGATTCGGCCTACGCTGAGCTGGAGGGGCGAGTTTGATTCTGGTGCCATCGGCGAAGTCGGCGGAAGCGCTGAGATTTGAACCTAACCCAGGAGTCGCGGCTGAACCGCTAGTCGAACGGCTAGATAAGCGAGTACGCTGGCTCGCCGCCGGGGAACCTGCTCGAACGGCTAGTAAGGACTGCCCCTACGGCGCGTAGCTCGGCTGGGCCTTCGCTCATACGCTTCGGCCTGTGATCGAGCCGATGCGGCAGCAGTCTTTGTCGCGGCGGGAGCTCCAGGTCTTGGAGATGGCCGCCGAAGGGCTGACGAACTCTCAGATGGCCACCCGACTAGAGGTGACGGTTCACGCTGTGAAATTCCACCTGGCGTCGATCTATCGGAAGCTCGGTGTCGCCAACCGGACGGAAGCGGCAGTGACGTATCTGCGGCAGGAAAGCACCGCGGAGAAAGGGGCTTAACAATGGACTTGCCGCTCTACGGTCGCGTGCTCTGGCGATTCCGCTTCCTCGTCGGGGCGGGGATTTTGGCCGCCATCGCTCTGAGCTTCATCTCGTATGCCAAGATTCAGTTCAAGGACGGCCGGCCGGTGGTGTCCTACCGTCATGCGGTCGTGTACCAGAGTGCCGAGACTCTGGTGATCACGCAAACAGGCTTCCCCTGGGGGCGGACGCAACTCCCGTTCACGGTCGACTCGAAGGGCGTGGCCACCAGCAACTACGCCGATCCTGGGAGGCTCGCAAGCCTGGCCACGTTCTACGCGCAGCTCGCGCAGGGCGACCTCATTCGAGCTCGTGCCACCACGCTCGCAGGCGTTCCCGCGGCGATTCAGGCCAACGCGATTCTCGCGCCCGGGAACTCCTCAACGCCGCTGCCGCTGATCAATCTCGTCGGCTTCGGTACGTCGCCGATCCAAGCGATTCGCGTCGCAATTGCCGGCAGCGAGGCGTTTCGGGGCTATATCCACCAGCAGCAGCAGGCGAGTCACACGCCGACATCGCAGCGGATCGTCGTACAGGTCCTGAACGCCGCGCGGCAGGCTTCGGTGGCTGTGCCCCGCAAGAAGACGCTGCCGGTGATCGTGTTCCTCGGTGTGCTGGTCGCTGCGATCGCGGCGGCCTTCGTGCTCGAGAACCTCCGACCGCGGGTGCGAGTCGTCGGCCGCGGCGCCAAGCCTGCCGAGGCGAGTCGCGACATCGCCCACACCGCGTAGCCAATGCGTGCGATCGCCGGGGAGGGCCAGCGCGGCGCTGCGATCGCTGCAGGTGTAGTTGCGGTTTGCTTCATTGCGATCGCGACCTCTGCCGTGCTGGGCAGCGTCGCCTCGAAGGTCGTCCCGGCAGCTGTTGTCGTGATCGCACTGACGTTCGTCAATCGCAGCTTCCTGCGTTGGCGGTCGTTACTCGCGGCGTTGATCGTCGTCATCTTCTTCATCCCGATCGGGCGCTACTCACTGCCTGCGAGTCTGCCGATCCAGCTCGAGCCATACCGTTTGCTGGCCGCGCTCATCATCGTCGGTTGGCTGACGTCTCTCCTGATCGACCCACGCGTCCGGCTCCGTGCAACCGGCTACGAAGCGCCGCTCGGGCTCTTTCTCTTCGCGTGCATCGCGTCGCTCGTGCTGAATCCCGAACGGATAACCGCGGCCGGCTCTGTGCTGGACAAGTCCCTGATGTTCTTCGCGAGCTTCCTCTTCGTCGTGTACGTCGTCGGGAGCGTGGCGCGGCGCTCTGCCGATATCGACCGACTCCTTAAGGTTGCCGTGGCGTGCGGCGCGGTTGTCGCCATCTCGGCGGTCGTGGAGTCGCGGACCCACTACAACGTCTTCAATCATCTCTCCAAGGTGATTCCGATCCTGCGCCTTGGCCAGATCCCCTTCGCGAATGGTCATGATCCGACGGGAATGTCGCGCGGAGGTGACGTGCGCGCGTACGCGTCTGCGGAGCATCCGATTGCCCTCGGAGCAGTTTTGGCGATGCTTGTACCGCTCGCGTTCTACTTGGCCCGCCGGTACAAGCAGCGTCTTTGGTGGGCCGCGACGGCGTGCCTCATGGTTGGTGTCTTCGCGACGGTCTCTCGTACGGGATTCGTGATGCTGATCGTCGCGATGCTGGTCCTCGTTGCGCTCCGGCCTCGCCAGATGAAGCGATTTTGGCCTGCGCTCCTTCCGGCGATCGTCCTCATCCACTTCGCGGTTCCCGGCACGCTCGGATCCGTCGTCCAGGCGTTCTTTCCAAAGGGCGGACTGATCGCTCAGGAGAAGAAGAATGCCGTCGGGAGCGGTCGCCTCGCGACGCTCGGGCCCGCTTTGCGTACTGAGTTCGATCCCAACCCCATTTTCGGCGAGGGGTTCGACACACGGGTGACCGTGCCGGCGCCGGGCGTTCCGGCGAATGCGCCGATTCTCGACGATCAGTGGGCCAACGTGCTCCTGGAGACGGGAGTGGTCGGCACGTTTGCCCTGGGTTGGTTCTTTGTGCGCGCTTTTCGCATGGCCGCTCGCCGAGCCCGCGAGGACGACAGCGACGAGGGCATACGTGCTGCGGCGTTCGCCGCGTCGATTGCAGCGTTTGCCTTCGGGATGCTTACGTACGACGCGTTCTCGTTCACGCAAGTCACGTTCGCCGCCTTCATCCTCATGGGCTTGAGCGCCGCCGCTGTCCGTCCGGGAACGGTTCGCGCAGACGTGCCAGCGGTCGCTTACGTTCCGGCGAGTTGAGCGTGTCCGCCTTGCGAGTTCTTCTAGTCGTCGAGAACCTTCCCGTGCCGATGGATCGGCGGGTGTGGTCGGAGGCGCGTTCGCTCACGGCCGCGGGATACGAGGTCACCGTCGTCTGCCCGAAAGGTCGCGAGCGTGACGCCGCCGGCGTCGAGGTTCGCGACGGCGTCGCGATTCATCGGTTTGAGAGCGCACCCGCTTCGGGGAGTGCAATCTCGTACCTGCGTGAGTATGTCGTCGCGGCGCTGCGCATCTGCGTTATGGCGCGCCGTCTCTCGCGAGAACGTCCCTTCGACGTCATCCACGTTGCGAATCCTCCTGATGTGCTTGTGCCGTGGATTCGTCTGACGTGCGCTCGCGGCGCGTCGGTGGTGTACGACCAGCACGACGCTTTCCCCGAACTGTTTCTCACGCGCTTCGGCGGACATCGTCGTTTGCTGCTGCGCGCGGTGCGAGCCTTCGAGCAGCTCAGCTACCGGCTCTCGTCCGTCGTCATCGTCACGAACGAATCGTTTCGCTCGCTTGCGGAATCTCGCGGGGGTCGCTCTCCGAGCGATGTTTTCGTCGTTCGGAACGCCCCGGACCTACGGCGGTTCGAGGCTCGCGACCCCGATCTCGCTCTCCGGCGAGGGAAGAAGCATCTCATCGCGTACGCCGGAGTGATGGGGCCGCAGGACGGCGTGAGCAGAGCGCTCGAAGCACTCGCGCAGCTCGGCGACCGCCGTTCGGATTGGCATGCGGCCTTTGCGGGCGACGGGGATTGTCTCGAGGAGCTTCGTGGACAAGCGAGAGAGCTGGGCCTCGAGAGTCGTGTCGACTTTTTGGGCTGGCTGAGCAGCCCGCAGCTCGCGCAGCTCCTTGCAACCGCTGACGTCTGCATAGCGCCGGAACCCCCGAGCCCGATTAACGACATCTCGACTCTCGTCAAGATCGCTGAGTACATGGCCGCCGGCAAGCCGGTCGTCTGCCAGGACTTGCCGGAATCGCGGGTCACCGCCGGCGATGCCGCTATCTACGCCGGCGACGGTCCTGCGAGCTATGCAGAGGCGCTCGATGCGTTGCTGCAAGACGCGGACCTGCGGCGCGCGTTAGGCGAAGCGGCGAGGCTAAGGGTCGCGAGGAGCTTCACTTGGGAGCGCTCGGAGCGCGAGTTGCTCGCGGCGTACGAGCGGGTCGTCGCTCGTCGCGGCGGCTTGGTCTCACGCCGTTCGCAGCGTGCACGCGTCGGGCTTCGGGCGTGGGCCGAACACCTAGGGCGCGAGTAGCGGCATGTGCGGGATTACCGGAGCGGTGCAGCTAGGTGGGCCGCCGAGGGCGGTCTTGCTGCCGGGCACAATCCGCCGGATGACGGAAGTTGTTCGCCATCGCGGCCCCGATGACTTCGGAACTCATGTTGAGCCAGGAGTTGAGTTCGGCGCTCGAAGGCTCAGCATCATCGACGTCGCCGGCGGGCACCAGCCACTCGCAAATGAGGACGGGCGCGTTATCGCGATGCAGAACGGCGAGCTGTACAACCATCGAGCGATCCGCGACTCACTTGTGGCTCGCGGACATCAATTCCGGACTGCGTGCGACACCGAGGTGCTACCGCATCTCTACGAGGACGACGCCAACAGCTTCGAGACATCCTTGCGTGGAATGTTCGCCGTGGCGGTCTGGGATCGAAGACGCCGCCGCGCGACGCTCGTGCGGGACAGGCTTGGGATCAAGCCGCTCTACTACGCCCAGGTTGGCGACGTGCTCATCTTCGGTTCGGAACTCAAGAGTCTGGTCGCGTCTGGCCTTCTAACGGCTCGGATCGACCGCGATGCGATCGATGCCTATCTCGCGCTCGGCTTCATTCCCGGACCGCTCACCCCGTTCGAAGGCGTCCGCAAGCTGATGCCGGGTGAGCGACTGGTCGCCGACTCCGAAGGTGTGCGCGTCAGCCGGTATTGGTCGATGCCGGCACCCGAGGAGGCGCCTGGGCGGACGGTGGAGTCCTGGTCAAGTGAATTGCTGGAGAGGCTCGAGCAGGCGGTCGCGATGAGGCTGATGAGCGATGTGCCTCTCGGCGCGCTGCTCAGCGGGGGGCTCGACTCGAGCTTGATCGTTGCGCTGATGGCGCGCCTGAGCACCGATCCGATCGAGACATTCGCGGTTGGGTTCACGGAGGCCGGGCCTGCGAGTGAGCTTCGGCACGCCCGCCTCGTCGCCGAGCACCTCGGCACACACCATCGCGAGCTGGAGTTGTCGATTCACGACACGGTTGATCTTGCGCAATTGACATTTCATCTCGATGAGCCGGTTGCAGATCTTTCTGCCCTCGGATTCCACGCGTTGTGCGGTCTTGCCTCGGAGCACGTGTCTGTGGCGCTGTCTGGGCAGGGGGCTGACGAGATGCTCGGCGGTTATGAGCGATACCGAAACGCGCGTCTGATCGAGCGTTTCGATCGTCTTCCTGCTGCGTTGCGTCGCGCTGCGCCCGTTGCAGGTCTAGTGTCCCCGCGCCTTGGCCGCGCGCTCGCGGTCCTACGCGAGTCCTCTCCGGACGCGAGACTCATGCGGATGAAACGGCACCTTTCGCCTGAGCTACAAGCAGCGTTGACGCTCGGTCGGAGCCACGGCAGTGCTGCGACCCGAGCATTCGCGGCAGCGTCAGCGGGCTTCGACGGTTCGCTTGTGGCGCGCGCAATGTACGTCGACTCGCAGCTCGGACTCGTCGACGACATGCTTCACTATTTCGATCGCGCGTCGATGGCGCACTCCCTCGAGGTGCGAGTTCCCTTCCTTGACCATGAGCTCGTCGAGTTCTGCGCGACGGTGCCTACCGACCTGAAGGTCCGAGGCGGCACTACCAAGTATCTCTTGAAGACTGCGGCGCGGGGCTTGCTCCCGCCCGAGGTCGTCGACCGGCCCAAGCTCGGGTTCTTCAACCCTGTGGTGGGCCGTTGGTTCGCGGCACAGGCGAATCGTTCCGTTCGCACGTTCCTGCTCGAGGGCAGTCCCGAGATAGCGGAGTTTGTCGATGTGCGACAGATGCGGGCGCTAGTCGAGCGCCACGTCGCGTCGCCGACCCCGGCGACAGCAGATCCGGTCCTGACGCTCTTGATGCTGGAGGTGTGGCTCCGGACGTACGTGGAATCAGTGCGTGACGCCTCCCGCGCCGCTGACACCGCAGTTGCAGTCGCATGAAGTACGCCGTGATCACTCCCGTTCGCGACGAGGAGGCAAATCTGCGCCGCCTCGGAGATTGCATGCTCGCGCAGGCCGTCCAGCCGGGCGAATGGATCATTGTCGACAACGGGTCGACCGACGGCACTTTGGACGCTGCCGAGGCACTTTCGACGGGCTATCCGTGGATCAAGGTAGTGACCGTTGCGGGCGAGCCTGCCCCGCTTCCTGGCGCGCCGATCGTGCGCGCGTTCAAAGCCGGACTCGAAGCCCTCGCCACAACCCCCGAAGTCGTCGTGAAACTCGATGCGGACATCTCACTCGACTCCAACCATTTCGCGAAGTTGTTGGATCAGTTCGCGCGCCGTCCCCGCCTCGGAATTGCAAGCGGGTCTTGCTTCGAGCTCGAGGCAGGCGCGTGGACGAGGACGCATGTAACCGGCGATTCTGTGCGCGGCGCGGCGCGCGCCTACCGCCGCGAATGTCTTGACGAGGTCGGTCCCCTGGAGGAGCGGATGGGTTGGGACACGGTGGACGAGGTGCGAGCCACGGTTCGAGGCTGGGAAACCGGAATCATCGACGACCTCCCGTTCTTCCATCACCGTCGCGTAGGTGCCCGCGACGGTGGCACGAAACGGTGGAGGGCACTCGGTGAGAGCTCGTACTACATGGGGTACCGGTGGTCATATCTGGCCTTGCGCGCTCTACACAACGCGCGTCGCGATCCCGGTGCTCTCATGATGATCCCCGCGTTCCTCGGCGCGGCTCTCCACCGCGAGCCTCGTCTTGAGGACGAAGCGGTGATCCGATGTCTGCGCTCGCAGCAGCGTCTGAGGCACCTTCGGCGGCGGGCGCGGGAGAAATCCGGCCACCCGCCGCGTCGCGGGGCAGCTTCTGCCCCCTCTGTCGACTAACCGCCTCCAGCGTCTCCTGAGAGAGCGACGGCTACAGCGCGCGCGTGCGCTCGGCGTGCTTCGCTCCCCGATCGGGTAACGACCACTCGAATCGATGATTCGATCGCGACCGCAAGCCGTTCTAGGAGCCCGCCGACGACACCTCCGTGCTTGCGTGCGTACCTGATCCGGCTGTACGCAAACGTTGGGATCATCCGCGCCTTCGGCGCGGACGCCCCGCCTGCATGCTGAATCGTGATCTCGGGCGTGTAGTGGACAGCCGCACCGGCTTGGCGGATCCTCTTGCACAAATCCATGTCCTCGCAGTACATGAAGAATCGTTCGTCGAACCCGTTGAGCTCCTCGAGCGTCTCTCTTCTCAGGGCAATGCACGCTCCTCCCAGCCAGTCCGGTTGACCGGGCGTGTCGTACGCCAGCGGATCGGTCACGTCGAGTGTCCACGGTGATCGGGGCAAGAGTCGATGGAGCAGCATCGCTCGCGCAAAGGAGACCGCCGGCGAGAGAAAACGGTGCTGCGAATGTTCGATAGCCCCGCTCTCATCGACTAGTCGGGGCCCGACGGCGCCCCACGTCGGATGCGCGTCGAGGAGTCCGACCAGCGACCTGAGATCGGCTGGATCCGCGCGACAGTCCGGGTTGAGGAAGACGACAAACTTCGAGGTGCCGGCGCGCCAGCCGGTGTTGCAGCCGACCGCAAAGCCGCGATTCTCGTCCTGTCGGATCAACCGCACATCCAACTGCGAGACGGTTTCGACCGTGTCATCCGTGGAGTGGTTGTCCACGACGACAACGTTGATCTTTTCGTCGTTGCAGAGCGGTTCGACACACGCTCTGACATACGCGCTGCTGTTGTACGTGACGATCACCGCGTCGAGAAGAGCCACCCGGCGACGGTACCAGGCGTAGTGAAGCCGCACGTTTTCGGACGGCCTACTCCCTCGAACTAGGGAGCCTGTCGTGACGAGATGGCGCCGATCCTTGAATTGTCATGAGGAGAGCCGCACTCCAGAATGTTTTTGCTGCCGCATTGGCATTTGCCGGCGCGGCGTTCCTCGCGCCGTCCGCAGGAGCAACCCCTGCTTCGTCCACTCGCGGCAGCTGGGCTGTCGAAGTGAACGGGTCGACGTCCCGCCTCCTCGGCTCGAAGCTGCTCTCGGAGCTGCGCGCGGCAGGGGTGAAGTCGATCGTGATGGACGCTTCTGTGCTGACGACCAACGAGCGCGTCGGTCTCACCCGCCGAGCCACGAACGCCGGTCTTGTCGTTGTGTCGTTGCTCGGCAACGGTAGTAGCGCCCGCGCGGTCAGCCCTTGCTCGCTCCCAACCAGAAAACTTCAGGGTCGCTGCGCTGTCCTCGCGCGCTCCAACGCGGATGCAACAAGCGTGGCACCTACGTCGCTCGTCGCAGTCCGTGTCTCTTCCCCGGCTGCACTCGCCAAGCTCGCCGGCGGACCCCGGTCGACTCAGGTCATCAGCCTGATGCGACGCGAGGCGCCCGGTCTCCTCGGTAGAAACTGGTCGCAGCCCCTCGTGCTAGCTATGCGCTCCGGGGTGACCGTAGCGATCCAGATCCGCTCGCGTGCGTCGCTCCGCGCGGTCAAGAAGCTCACGACCCAAACGAAGCTGAGAGTAAAAGCAGCACCATTGTCGATCCACGCGGCACCTGCTGCCGGCGGCGCAGCTTCTACGGCTGGGACCGGCACCACGGCGTCTGTTGGTGCCCCGTCCGGTTCCGGTGACGCTACGACCACTGTTTCGGTCAAGCCCTCAACCCCCGTCGTCGCTGACTCTCACTCCGGCTCCGGTTCAGGCACTGGTTCAGGCACTGGTTCGGGCTCGAGCTCCGGTTCGGGCTCCGGCTCCGGGTCGAGTTCCGGTTCGGGCGGGGGCTCGTCGACTCCGCCTGCACCGCCTGCACCGCCCGCACCGCCTGCACCGCCTGCACCGAGCGGCCCGACGGCGAACATCTGGATGAGTAGTACGGGCTCCGACTCCGGTAGCGCCTGCGTACGTTCGGCGACTGCGGTCCCCGCACCGGCCAACGCCGCGACTGCTTGCGCGAGCATCAACAAGGCGGCTTCGCTTGCGCTCTCCGGCGACCTCGTCTTCATGGAGAGCGGCACGTACCCTGCACAGGTCGTCAACGAGACGAATACGGACGGCTACGCCAGTCGCGTTGTTGTTCGCCCGGAAGCGAACGACAGCTCGCTCGTGACCGTTGCGAGCATCTCGGTTCAGGGAGCGCGCAACCTCGAATTCCAATACATGACCATCCAGGCGTATACCCTGACGTGGAACGGCAGCGGTGGCGTCACCGACGTCAACGCGCGAGTCGCAGACAACATCTTCGTCGGACACAGCAAGCTCGGCTCGCAGTTCGGCGGCGTCGGGATCTTCGGTGCGACGAACTCGATCATCGACTCGTCCGACATCACCATGGGTGGCTGCCCCGTCGGGCAGAGCCTACTTCTGTCCGGAGCTGGGAGCTGCTCTGCTGCGGGAGGATCGCCTGTGGTTCAGATCAAGGCGCTGATGTGTGGTACTTCGGGCTCGCCGCAGTGTCCCGCAGGGACCCTTGTGAAGGACGCAAGTGGCTCGGGCGTTACCAACTCGCGCATTCACGACATCAACAAGACGAATACGGCCGACCATCAGCAGTGTGTCTTCCTCGGTGGCCCTCAGAACGTGGTCTTCACCGGCAATACGCTCTGGAACTGTGGCGGCAACCAGGGAATCTTTTTCACGAACAACGGCACGGGCTCGAACATGCCGTCAGGGACCTTCACCCGCAACTCCATCGGCACAGTTTGCGACAACTACTCGACGAATGCATGCAGTGGTAGCCAGTCGATCTCGTGGAACAACGGAAACGGGAGTGTGGCAATCGTGAATCCGTTGACGATCGCGTTCAATTCGTTCGCCGGCGTTATCGTAATCGGCAGCGGTTCAACCGCACAGCTTGTGTCGGGTGCGGGGTCATTGACGGTCTCGAACAACATCGCATCGAAAATTGCTACGAGCACCAACGGATGCCCGACGTTCAGCGGCGGGTCCGGGACGCTCGCGAACAATTACGTCGTTACGCGAACGTGCGCGGGCGACGCGGTGTTGCCGGTCACGCTCGACCAGATCTGGTCGAACTGGTCGCAGGCGACAGCGTCCGGGCAGCCCTCAGCTGCGGCGCCCGATATGTCGTTCACATCCGCCGGTACGGCGGCTCTGGCCGGCCACTCCGCCGGCGTAAGTGGCTGACAGCTACCGCCACCCTCACCGTTGAGTCGATCGGGCGTGCGTCTATGCTCTTCCAATGAGCAGCGCGCGGGTCATCCTGGCCTCGGCTGCCATCGGCGGGGCGTGCCTCGAGGCGCTGACCGAGCTGCTCGACGTCCGTTTCGAGTTCGGCGAACACGCGGATGCCCCGACCTTCTCCGTCAACGCCGATTCCGTGCTGTCTGACCGAGCTTCACTTGTCGTCGAGTTCACGGCGGACGCCGAACCGCCACTGCGAAATGCGCGTCTCCCGCATCTCGCATTTGCAACTCGGCTCGTACCGTCCCGCGGAGAACGGGTTCTCGCCAACGCTGACGGAAGGCCGGTTTGGACGCGGAGTGCGGCCGGTGATCGAGTCGCCACGGGATTCGAAGAGACGCGCGATCGGCCGCTTCGCGAGTGCGTGAGTCTTGGTCGGTTTCTTCCGATCCTTCCTCTGATCGACTTCGCCCGACGGGTCGCGCCGACGTGGACTCGGCCACCGCTTCGCGCAGCGTTCCTGTTCGACGATCCCAATCTTCATGCCATGTCGTACGGATATCTCGACTACCGCACCGTCGTCCGCGCGAACATCCACGTCGCAGTCGCCATGATTCCGCTCGACGCTTGGTATGCGTCCCGAGACGCAGTCGCGCTCTTTCGCGAACGCTCGGACGCGCTATCCATCGTGTGCCATGGGAACGATCACCTCCGGCGCGAGCTCGCGCGTGATGAAGAGCGTGAGGCCGTCACGCGGCGGCTCGTGCAGGCCGTTCGGCGAATACGACGGTTCGAAGAGCGGTACGGCGTTCACGTCCAGCGAGTGATGGCTCCGCCGTACGGCGTGTGCTCTCAGGTCGCCGCTGAGGAGCTTCTCGCCGCCGGGTTCGAAGCCCTCTGCGTCAGCCGTCCCTATCCGTGGCTCTCGGCTCCGCCGGTCGATCGGCCACTCGCCGGGTTGCAGCCCGCGGAGGTCGTTGTCGGCGGGCTACCGGTGATTCCCCGCCTTCACCTGGGGCAGCCGCACGACGAGTTAGTCCTGCGCGCGTTTCTCGGTCAGCCCGTGATCCTCTATGGACACCACGAAGACGTTTCATCCGGCACCGACGTGTTGCTGGATGCCGCTGCTGACGTCGCGCGACTGGGTCCCGCGCAATGGTCAACCCTTGAGGACATCTGCCGGTCGAACTACGAGTCACGTGTGGTGGGCGATCAGCTTCGGCTTCGGCTGCACACGCGCCGTGCGCAAGTGCGAATTCCCGAAGGGGTCCAAACGATCTGTGTCGAGACAGGGATCGGATTCTCCGAGTCACTGCGGGTCCGCATGCGATCGGCCGCGACGATTCTGGAGCAAGAGGTTGTGGACGGTCAGGCGAGGTTCACTCCGGGAGTCACGCCGGCGGTGGTCGAGCTCGAGGTTCTGCTCGATGAGGCGCTCGAGCCGCCTGCAAGTCCGGGGCTCCCGCACCCATGGCCCTGGATTCGCCGCGCTGTGACGGAAGGCCGCGATCGCGGCCGGGTTCGCCTCGGGCGCTAGTACACCCGGCCGCAAGTTCGGCCGCTTCCCGGCGGCGTCTCGCCGCCCGTGGCCGCGTCCTCGGAGAGCCCCGATAGCACCACTTCTGCTTATCCGGTTAGCTCCGTCCGGGGGTGTTCTTAGGTTCTGTGGGTGCCGCGTCCTGAATTTCCGCGTTCGGTGATCGAGTTTC
>PLZU01000068.1 GCA_003152275.1 Actinomycetota bacterium | reverse complement strand
GTCCCTTCATTCAGAAACGAGTTCTTAGAGGCGTTTGCGCGGATCGGTGTCTGTCACATCCCTGTTGGCACGGGCTCGAGCGAGCGCGTGCTGCTCGCGATCGAACAGTTGCGGCCCGGAGCGGTCGTGCTGACTCCGTCGTACGCGGCCTACCTCCTCGAGCTCGGTGACCTGCGCGGCTCGAGTGTCCGGCGAATCCTGGTCGCCGGCGAGCCCGGCGGCGGTGAGCCGGCATTTCGGGCGGCGCTCGAGGACGGTTGGGGCGCGCGCGTGACGGAGGCGATGGGAATCGGCGACATCGGTCCCTCGCTCTGGGGTGAGTGTGAGGAACAGGCGGGAATGCACCTCGGCGCGCGCGGCTTCGTGCACGCCGAGCTGATCGATCCGGAGACGGGCGAGGCGCGCGAGTTGCGCGACGGCGCAACCGGCGAGCTCGTGCTCACGCACCTGCGCCACCGGGCTGCGCCTCTCCTGCGGTTCCGCTCGCGCGATCACGTCGAGATCTGGACGAGCCCCTGTGCGTGCGGACGAACGGCGCCGCGCGTCCGCTGCATCGGCCGCACCGATGACATGCTGATTGTCCGCGGCGTCAATGTCTTCCCGTCGGCGGTTCGCGAGATCGTCAGTGGGTTCGTTCCGGACGTCAGCGGCCGCATCCTTGTCAGGCCGCGCGGAGTTGGCGTGAAGCAGGAGCCGCCGCTGCCCGTTTCGGTCGAGCTGTCGCGCGATGCGGCGCCTGACGCCGAGCTCGCCCGCACAATCGGCGCGCGGTTGCGCGACGTACTTGTCGTCCAGATGGACGTCGAGCTCGTGCCGTGGGGGAGCTTGCAACGCAGCGAATACAAGTCCAAACTGGTGGCCCGGTGATGCGGAGGCTCGACGAGCGCCAGATCGCCACAGTGGTCTCATAAAGGACCCCTACCAGCGGAGGAGCGCACATGGCTTCCAACACCATCAGCATTCTCAAGCCGAGCGTCAACAACCTGACAGTCCGCATCTTCGTCCGTGCCGCCGGTCTCGACTTCGAGGAGATCGACGTCTGGGGGAAGAAGGGGACGGATGAGTTCCTCGCCAAGGACCCGGCCGACCTTACGCCGCTGCTCGAGGAGGAGGGACTGCCGCGCGGCTCCCTCTGGGAGAGCTGCGCAATCATGCAGTACCTATGCAACAAGCACCGGCTTGATCGGTTCTACCCGACGGATCCCGCCGAACGCGCCATGGTCGACAGCGCGATGTTCTACTTGATCGGGACGATGTATCCGGTCGTCGCGCGCGCCACCTACCCGGTGCTCAACTTCCCGCAGTACGCCGGCGAGGTCGGCGCTTCCGATGCCGGCGCGGACGCGAAGGCCGGGGCGCAGGCGGCGGCAGAGGCTGCAATCGCGCGGCCGCTCGAGGTCTACCGCGCGTTCTTCCTCGACGGCAAGACGTTCATCGGAGGCGACACGCCGTCGATCGCCGACATCCGGCTCGCCGCGACGCTCGAGTTTCTGCGGGCGATCGACTACGAGCTGCCTACGTGGGCGGAGTCGTACATCGCTGCGATGGAGTCGGCGCTCGGCGACGCGTACACGGAGCCCGCGGAGGACGTCCGCGGTTACGTTGCGAGCGTCAAGGCGCCCGCGGTGGCGTAACAGTCCCGCAGTCTCAGGTGTCGGTACCGAGGCGCTCGTGGACGAGGCGGATCGCGGTTGCGCCTTCGCCGACGGCTGCCGCGACGCGCTTCATCGAGCCCGAGCGCACGTCGCCGACGGCGAACACTCCGTCGCTCGAGGTTTCGAGCTCGCGCGTTCGCCCGGCGGCCTCGCCGGTCAGGATGAACCTGTGCTCGTCGAGGGCGATCAGGTCGCTCAAAGGCGCTCTTCAGCGCTGCGAGGTCAGGCACGGCTGCGGATGATATGGGCGCTGCTGCGACCAGGAACTCACGTTGCTCGAGGAACGGCGGCCCTTCGTCGCCGGCTGAGCTCTACCGGCGTATTGTCGCTCTACCGGCGTATTGTCTCCCTAGCCGCGACGTTTCGGTCTAGCACCGCCAGCATCTGCCTCTAATAAATAAGGCCAAGACTCGGTCGAACGGCTCGGTCACCTGGTCCGCCGGCAACCAGCGCGTGAGGAGGATCTGCATGCAGGGCAAGAGCGGGAGCCGGTCCGGAGTCCTGCAATGGGTCGTCGTGCTCGTGGTCGGCGTTTTGGTCGTGACCGTCGTCCTCGGGCTGCAGCTGATTCCCCGCCTCAACGACGGACAGAAGGTCCTCGACGCGGCCAAGCCGGCGTTCGCCTCTGAGCGTCTCACCGGCGCCCGAGCCGGCATCAACATCATCTCCAAGGACGTCGACATGGCGGATCCGATTGTGAACTCGCAGGGCGGGGCCGCGGCCGAGGTGCCGAAGTTGATCGCGTTCGTCTCACAGAAGACGGGGCTCTCGCAGGCTGCGGTCCTGGCCGCGCTGCAGAAGAACTTCCCGCACACGTTGGCGCTTCTGCAGACGATCCCATTGTCGTCGGTGACGACGGAGCTGCCCGGCCTGCTTGCGTTCCTTGAAAAGGCGCTTCATGCGTCGCAGGCGCAGCTGCTTGCGGCGTTGCAGGCGAACTTCCCGAGGCTCGCACAGGCGATCACCAACTTGCCGGCGGTGACCGGCGGGTGGGACAACATCCAGTCGATCGGCGGGCTCACACGTTTCGACGGCGCGCCCGTGCAGACCGTGCCACAGTTCAGGACGTATGTCAGCGCGGATCTGATCCCCGTTCTGGAGACTCAGCAGGGCAACTTCGACAGTCTCGACGGGACCTCGTCCGTCAACTGGATCGCGCCGCTGCTGCTGATCGTCGGGCTGGTCGTGATCCTGTTCGCGGCGGTGATGATCGCGCTGAACCTCAGGGGGCCGGTATCGCGTGGGCGCGCGATGGCGGGCGCGTCGGTCGTCCTCGTTGTCGGTCTGGGGGTGGTGGCACTCGTGCTCGTCCTGTCGCTCGTGCCACGGGTCGGCAACGGACAGAAGCTGCTCGATGCCCTGCGCCCAGCCAACGTCGCCGCACGCGTGCACGGCGACCGCGCCGGGATCAACATGGTCTCCGCGATC
>PLZU01000105.1 GCA_003152275.1 Actinomycetota bacterium | reverse complement strand
AAGCTCAATCTGAAATGAGTTCTTAGTCTCTTCAGCAGCTTCTCCGGACACCGTTCTCCTAACGCTATTTGGTCTGACGGGGGGTAGGGCAAGCACGCTTGCGCAGGCAGCGCTTCTGACGCCGTCTACGCGTCGGCACCAATGCCGATCGCTACGAGTTCGGCAACCATCCCCTCGATCGGCTGGGTCGCATCGATCTCATGCGTGCAGGTCGCGTGAAGCAGTGGTTCGGCCTCTGCGAGGTGTCGGAGGATTGCCTCCCGCTCGGCGGCGGCCTTACCGTACTGGTTGGTCGTCCTGCGCTCGATCCGGCCTAAGAGGACGTCGGCAGGTGCGGAAAGCAGTACGACGGCAACGAACTGCGGGTAGAAGCGCCCCTGGTTCGCGACGGTGCCGGAGACGTACAACGTCCGCCGGCGCTCCTCGGCAAGCAGCTCAGCGATTCGCTCTTCGCGCCAGAGGTACCCGCCACCCTCATCGCACCAGTCGGTCCAGCCGGGCTCGTCAGTGTCGACGACCTCGAACCCGCGCTTCCTTGAGAAATGGGCGGGTGAGGTTAGACCGATCGTCGACGGACTGTGTGCCCTGGCAGCTGTCTGAGCTCGCTGCGTTCGCGTGTCACGCAGCAGCCTGAGGCGCGTGTGTAGGCACACCTGTCCCAAATCGAGACGAGGGACGGCGTCAACGTGAGCGAGACATTCAGCGAATGCGAGATCGAGACCTTGCACAAGGGCGCAGCGGGCGCCGGACTTCTGGTGTCGGTCAGTGACCGTGGATTCTTCGATTCCTTCAAGGAGGCCGGCGCGCTCGCCAAGCACCATGGCGCCAGCCAGCTAACGCCTGGGCGTGCTCGACAAGCTGACGCCAACGCAGAACGTGTGGGGTCAACGGATGTGCTTCGCTCGGAAGGCCCGCGTGTGTGTTTGTTACTCAAGCGCTGCGAGGATCCGCTGGATCTGCACTGCAGTCGTCGTGACCGCGGGCGCGAGCTCTGTGTAGAGAGCGGGAGTCGCATCGCGGGTGAGGAAGTCGATTGCGATGCCACCGATGAGTAGGCCGTCGCTTGCGAAGACTGGGGCGGCGATGGCGCCGATCTCTGGGTCGTGGTCACCTTCGTTGATTGCGTAGCCTTGCTCGCGAACCCGGTCGAGTTCGTCGAGTAGGGACCCGCGCGTCAGGAACCGCGGTGGGAGATCCGCAGGCGATAGGTGTGCGAGCCACTCTGTGAGTTCGTCTGTCGGTAGGTGGGCGAGCATGACCCGGCCGAGCGCGATCATCGGAGCGGGCGTTCGCTCCCCGAGCTCGAGATGGACGCGTTGCGCTTCCGGCCCGTCGACGACCGCGACGTAGCAGACCTCATGTTGATGCAGGACGCCGGCGTAGCCGGTAGTTCCGGGGAAGCGGCGAAGAACATCCGCCATGGCGACGCGGGAGGTTTCGGCGAGCAGGAGCCCGAGGCGGTAGCGGATTCCGACAAGCCACGCCGTGGGCCCGACTTGGTATCGGCGGCCGTCGCCGGATCGGTCGAGGTAGCCATGTTGACCAAGCGTGGTGACTATCCGTGACACGGTGCTCTTGTCGAGACCGACACTCCTAGAGATCTCGGTGACGCCGAGAGGAGCCGAGCCGTCGGCGAACAGGTCGAGGACGCGAAGCGCGTGTGCGAGGGCCTTGTTAGGCGGCTGCCCCCGCCTAGCGTCACTGTCGCTGAGTGAAGATGCCGCGAGTTGGGAGGCGCGAGTTACGCGTTCACTCATCGCCTACCGCCGTCTCGCTGAGCGCAGCCCCGCCGAGGTAGAGGTCGGCGAGGCGTGCGTCGTTGAGCAAGTCCGGGCCGGTGCCCTCTAGCGCCTTGCGTCCGAGTTCGAGCACGACACCCCAATCGGAGCGCTCGAGTGCTTGGCGAGCGTTCTGCTCGACCATCAGAACCGTGACGCCTTGCTCACTGATGGACTTCACTTCGTCGAGGACCATCTTGAGCGTCATCGGCGCGAGTCCGAGTGAGGGCTCATCGATGAGGAGGAGGCGGGGACTTGTAACGAGAGACATCGCCATCTCGAGCACCTGCTGTTGGCCCCCACTCAATTCGCCTGCCAGTTGTTCGCGTTTTGCGGACAACAGTTCGAATCGATCGTAGATTGATGAGACGGCCTCGCGTGCTTGGCGCTGCGGCAGTGTAAACGCTCCCATCTCGAGGTTCTCCTGGACGGACATCCGGGGGAAGTTGCAGCGGCCCTGCGGCACGAAGGAGACGCCCGCCGCGAGAAGCCGTCGATTGGAGAGCCGCAGCAGATCGGTGCCGCTGAGGTAGACAGTGCCCTTCGTCGTGTTTGCCATACCGAAGATCGCTTTAAGCAGTGTCGACTTGCCGGCGCCGTTCGGGCCGATGACGGTCGTGACGCCATGGCGAACTGTGAGGTCGATGCCGTGCAGGATGTCGAGATCGCCATACCCGGCATGCAGGTCGGAGACCGTGAGGACGGCGTCAGGTTCCAAGGTAGGCCTCCAAGACGCGCTTATCTTCACGAACCTCTCGTGGGCTTCCTTCGGCGATCTTCTGCCCTGCATCGAGCACGACAACGTGTTCGGAGAGATCCATGACGAACTGCATGTTGTGCTCGACGAGCAAGATCGTCTGGCCTTCCTGGTGGAGCTCGCGCAGGATATCTCTGATCGAGAGGATCGCTGTGGGGTTGACGGCGGCTGTCGGTTCGTCGAGAAGAACAAGCTTCGGCCGTGCCATGAGCGCAGCGGCGATCGAAAGTAGCTTGCGCTGCCCATATGACAGTTCCGCTGCGGGTGTCGAGCGATGCTGCTCGAGGTTGACGCGCTCGAGGAGCTCTTCTGCGTGGGCGACGGCCTCCGCCTCGTGGCGGCGGATCGTACGCGTACGGAAGAAGCGGCCGAGTGTCGAGTCGCCTTGGTGTTGCTGCACGGCGACGGCGAGATTCTCGAGCGCGGTCAGCTGTCCAAATAGTCGGACTGATTGGAAGGTCCTGACCAGGCCGAGATGTGCGATCTGGAACGGCTGCCGGCCGGCGATCGGGCGGCCTTCGAACGTGATGGTGCCGTTGTCCGGTCGGAGAAAGCCGCTGATGCAATTGAAGAGTGTGGTCTTGCCAGAGCCGTTCGGGCCGATGATGCTGACGAACTGACCGGCTTTGACGGTCAACTCGACGTCCTCGAGCGCGTGAACGCCCGCGAAGGACTTGGTCACTCCTTTGACTTCAAGCACGGCGTGCTCGCGCGCGTCTGGTGAGGCGTCGGCGAACGTTTTTCGCCGCTCCTTCGAACCCCTGCGGAAGGAGCGTTACGCCGAGCAGGAGCGCGGCCCCGTAGGCGATCAGGCGGATGTTCGGTGCGACTTGCAGTTCCTCGGGGATGGCGGTGAAGACGAACGCGGCAGCGATGATGCCCCAGAAGCCTCCGGTGCCGCCGAGGAAGAGGATGACGAGCAGATTGACGGTGTAGGAGATGTCGAGGTTGGTCGGGCAGACGACGGAGAGGTAATGCGCGTAGAACGCGCCGAGCAGACCTGCGAGCGCGGCGCCGATGACAAATGCGGACATCCGGTAGCGCTTTGGGTTGATGCCGACCGACATCGCCATCGGCTCGTCCTCGCGGATTGCGATGTAAGCGCGGCCGATTCGTGAGCGTACGAGTACCCAGACGAACGCGGCGACGGCGACGGCGATGACGAGGAAGATGTAGTACTGCTGGCCGTTCTGGTCGATGCCGAGCGATCCGAGCGGTCTCGAGCTGAGTGATGAGAGGCCGGCGATGCAGAGAGGGCCGTTGGTGAGGCCGATTTCGTTCTGTGCGATGAGTTCGGCGATCAAGGCGAAGCCGAGCGTCGCCATGCCGAAGGTGAGGTGGGCGAGGCGGAATGCCGGGATCCCGATCAGAAAGGCGAGCACGACGGCTGCGCCGACCGCAATCAGAACCTGAAGCGCGAGCGGGAGCGCATAACGCTCGAAGACGATCGCCGCGGCGTAGGCGCCGGTTCCGAAGAACGCCGGATGCGCAAGCGAAAGCGCCCCGACACGCCCCACGGACAGGTCGTAGCTCAGTGCGAGCACAACGTAGACGAGCGAGTCGGTGAAGATCCCGAGCGTGAAGCCGCTCTTGACAACGAGCGGTAGAACGACGGCGACACCGATGACGACGACCGGGACGATCGGACGTCCCCAAACACCTGCACCGACACGCGCAGCGAGCGGTCGGCGCTCGTTCGGCGGGAGTGAGTCTGCATGGGCGGGCCGTTCAGTCACTAGAGCGCGACCCAGCCGCGGCGCTGCGATGGATCACCGAAGAGGCCGGCGGGGTGGACGAGCAGGATGAGGATCATCACCGCGTAGCCGAAGGCATCGGTGTATGCGGAAGAGATGTATCCGGCGGCGAGTGCGTCGACGAGACCGATGATGACGGCGGCAACGACGGCGCCGCGCATGCTGCCCATTCCCCCAAGAATGACGACGACGAACGCCTGCGTCGTGAACGCGAGGCCGACCGTCGGGTAGACGTCCTGGAGCGGGAGGACGAGGGCGGCCGCAAGTCCGCAGAGCGCCGTGCTGATCGTAAACGCGAGAAGCGCGACCAGCTTGACGTTGATGCCGGTGACGATGCAGGCTTCGCGATTCTGCGAGACAGCCCGCATCGCCTTGCCCCAGCGTGTCTTTGCGATAACCAGCCACAGTGAGAGCAGGCAGATGATCGTCCCGATGACGACGTAGAGGTCCTGCACGGTCACGTTCACGGTCCCGATCCGCATCGCCGTTTGCAGCGTTGAGGGCGTCGCCACCGAGCGGGCATTTGGCGACCAGATCTCTTGGGCGATGTTCTCGAATAGGATCGATAACCCGAGCGTTGCGAGCAGCTGCGCGTACCACGCCCGCGCGATCAGGTGTCGAAGCGCGAGCCAGTAGATCGCGCCACCGAACGCTGCGGTGGCGAGCATGGTCAGCACGATCGCGACCAGATAGGGCAGGTGCATGTAGACGTAGAACTCGTAGAAGAAGTAGCCCGCGATCATCACGAAGTCGCCGTGGGCGAAGTTCACGATTCCGACGACGCCGAAGATCAGCGCGAGTCCGCCGGCGAGGAGCGCGAAGAACGACGCAAGGACGAGGCCGTTCACGATTTCAGAAACGAACAGGTTCATCGTTCTGGTTACCCGCCCTTAGCGAGCGATCTCCTTTAGCTGCCGGGGAGCGTGCGTCATGCGTTCGGCGCCCTTATCGGTGATGACGAACGTGTCTTCGACTTGCAAACCGAACGACCCGAGCCGGTAGTAGGGCGTTTCCAGGCAGATGACCATTCCTGGCTCGAGCACGTCAGTGCTATCGGCGGTGATCCGAGGCAGGTCGTAGTTGGCGATCCCGATCCCGTGACCGCAGTGCGTTCGCTGGTATCCCGGCAGTCCTGTAGCCCTCACCGCGTCTAGGGCGGCCCCGAATACGTCGGAGCCGGTGGCGCCGGGGTGCAGCAGGTCGGCGGCTGCCTCGAGGCCCGCGGAGAGTGAGGAATAAAGTGAACGCTGCTCGGCCGTCGCAGTGCCGATGGCGACCGTTCGTGCGATGTCCGAGACGTAGTGGTGGTATCTGCAGCCGACGTCGAAGCGGAGGATGTCGCCGTTTGAAAGCTTGCGCGCGCTTGGCGCGGCGTTCGGGAGAGCGCTGCGAGGACCGCTGCCGAGCACGGTCGTTTCTGGCAGCGCGCCCTCGCCGATCAGCGAAGTCCTGAAGTGTTGTGCCACTTCATCTTCGGACGTACCTGCTGCGACGTCTGTGACCGCTGCGTCGACGGCGTTCTCAGTAATCGTGCTCGCGCGCCGCAGCAGTTCGATCTCCCGCCCGCTCTTGACTGCGCGTACTCGCGCAAGCACGTCGTCAGCAGGAACGAACGTCATGTCGCGCATCGCCGTCGCAATCATCGCAGCCGTCCCTTCGGCGAGTCCGCCGGATTCGATCGCCACGCGACCGCCGCTCGGAAGTCGGTCGCGAAGCAATGCATGCAAGACCTCGAACGCCTGGGGCGGATTCGCGTCGTTGGTTGCCAGCTCAAGGAGTCGTTCGTCTGACGGCGTCAGAGCGAACCGATCGTGCTCGAGTGGAAACGTGCCGTATGCATGAGCGTGACTGTGTATCGCCACGGCCTCGGTGACCTCGTCGGCGAGGGTCGCCGGCACGATGACGTCGACACTGCGAGTCGAGCCGTTCCACGCGACCGAATACACCTGGGTCCCCCGCCGGGCCCAGTGACTCAGCCCCCAATACTCGCTTACATAGGTCACGTTTTCCGGCGTCGAAACGACCAAGGCATCGAGCATCTGATCGTCGAGGAGGCGCCGCAAGCGCGGCCACGGAAGCAGCGGGTCCAATATAATGTTGCGTGAGTCGCAACGATTAGGCGTCCTGCGCATCACGTCGAGTGTGCTTCCCCAATGTGGCGTTGTCAAGTTTAACACTCTCAAACGCAGAGTTAACTTGACACCGCTGCGACAGCGTGCGAAGATCACGGCCATCCGCGCAACAATGTTGCGGAACAAGCAACACTCATCATCTGGATCGACTGATCCAGAGCGAGAAAGTGAGGCGAAGGAATGCTCTTTCTTGGACGGCGGCATAGAAGCCGTCTCATGGGCCTCGCCGCGGCGCTGGCCGCCGCAGCGGTGCTTCTTCCGGTCATGGCTGCCGAGGCAGCGATCTCCGGCAACCATGCGACGACATCGAAAGCGAGCGGCGGCTCGATCTTGATCGGTGCTTCGACGGTCCTAAGCGGGCCGAATGCGTACGCCGGTCAGGACTGGCTCCACGGCCTCGAGCTGGGAATCAAGAAGATCAACGCCGGCGGTGGTGTCCTCGGCAAGCAGCTCAAGATCGTGACCGCCGACAACGCTTGCGATCCAGCAACTGCCGTCGGGGCGACGCGCAAGTTGATCAACGACCACGTGTCGATCATCCTCGGCTCCGTCTGCAGCGGCGCGACCCTGGCGGCGATGCCGCTAGTCAAAGCTGCACACATCGTTCAGTTGACGGACGACTCGTCCTCGCCCCAGATCACGCAGGAGGCTGGAGTCGGCGGAAACCCGTGGGAGTTCCGGATTAACCTCGACTCGAGCATGGAAGCGGGCGCCCTCTCGCGCTACGTCGCCGCAAAGGTGAAGAGCGTCTACTTCATCGCCGAAAACGATGCGTTCGGTCGCGACGGCGTGACCGGGTACGAGCAGGAGTTGACAAAGGCCCACATCAGCATCGCGGGCTCCTCTTATTACACGACCGGTACCGGCGACTTCTCGCCGATCCTGTCGGCCGTGCAGCAGAAGAACCCGGGCGGACTCGTGCTCATCTCTGAGCCGAAGGACGCAGCGACCTTGCTTCGCCAGCTGCGTGCGCAGGGACTGACGCAACCGATCTTCGACGGAGGCGGGTTCCTCTCGCAGGAGTTCTTCTCGGCACTCGGCGCGCCAAACCTCGCCAACGGCATCACCGGGGCCTTCTTTTGGAACGCCGCAGAGGATCCGGCCCTCGCCAAGGCGTACAAGGCCGCGTACAAGACGGCTCCGGCGCCCGACAGCATCGGACCGTACTACGACGCGTTTGTTCTCCGCGACGCGCTCCAGCTGGCGAAGTCGACTGATCCAACCGCCATCCGCAACGCGCTCAAGAAGGTGAATCTGAAGCAGGCGTGGGGGCGGATCAAGTTCGATGCGCACAATCAAGCCCACCCGAACGTAGCGCTCCAGACCGCGCTCAACGGCCAGATCAAGCTCCTGAAGGTCGTACCGTCGAGCGGCGAATAACGAAACTCGTTTCTGAAATGAGATGCTCGGTCGGTGCCAGTTCCGCCCTATCGGCAGAACTGGCACCGACCGCAGGAGCTCAAGCGGGTTTCCTCGGAACTCAACGACGACTGCGAGCGGGTGCTTTGCGCTCGCTGTGCAAGGGCGGCGGGCAGCCGCGGAAAGGAGCTAGACGAATGGGCTATCCGGTCGGTTTGCAATGCATCCGCTGCGGGAGCGAGTACGGGATCGGTCCGCTCTACAAGGGCTGTCCCGCCTGCCTCGAACGTGGCCTGCCAACGAATCTGAAGGTCGTAGTTGACGGCGACGCAATCAAAGCGAGCTTCGACCCGAACTCACTCGAGGACCGCCCGGCAAGCATGTGGCGGTACAGGGAGTTCCTGCCCGCGGCGCCCGAGGATGCCGTCACGCTTGGCGAAGGGCTGACTCCGCTTGTGCATCTCAAACGTCTCGGTCGCCAACTCGGCCTATCCAAGCTCTATGTCAAGAACGAAAGCATGAACCCGACGTGGTCGTTCAAGGACCGCCTTGCATCGAGCGCGGTGTCCTTCGCGCCGAGTCTCGGCGCGAGCGTGATCACCGGGTCGTCCTCCGGCAACGCCGGCGCCGCGACCGCGGCGTATGCCGCGCGCGCCGGGATGCCGTGCGTGATGTTTACGACCCAGCAGTTCCCGATTGCGATGAAGGTACAGATGGGCGTCTACGGGACGAAGCTCGTCGCCGTGCCAACGATCTACGACCGTTGGAAGCTCGTCGAAGCCGGCGTCGACCTCTTCGGCTGGTTCCCGGTGACGGTCTTCGTTTACCCGCTCGTTGGCAGCAACACTTACGGCATCGAGGGCTACAAGACGATCGCCTTCGAGATCGTGGACCAGCTCGGGAGTGTTCCCGACAAGGTCGTCATGCCGGTCGGTGCGGGCGACGCGTTCTTCGGCGCCTGGAAAGGGTTCCAGGAATACCGCGACCTCGGTTACTCCGACGACGTGCCGACGATGCTCGCCGGCGAGGTCTTCGGGCCGCTCGAGAACGCGCTCGCGAAGGATCTCGACCACGTCGAGGAAACTCATCGCGCTCCGACGGTCGCGATCTCCGTCGGAATGCACACCAGCACCTACCAGGCGCTAAGCGTCCTCCGCGAATCAGAGGGAGCAGCACGCAGCGCCACTGATGAGGAAATGATCTCCATGCAGCAGCAGCTCGCAGCGCAGGAGGGCATCTACGCCGAGGCATCATCGGTCCTCAGCCTCGCCGTAATCCCACAAATGATCGAAGCGGGCGCGATCGACACCGACGACACCGTCGTGGCGTTTCTAACCTCGACGGGCCTCAAGGACCCGGAAATGACCGCGGAGCACATGCAAGAGATCCCGCTGATCGAGCCCGAGGTGGACGAGCTCGTCCGCTTGCTCCGCGAGAACTACGACTTCGATGTCAACGAACCGGCCTACGCCGGCGCCTAACGGAGGACGGCAATGACGATCACGCCCGAAGCGAAGACGAGCAGCGCAACGCCACTCCTGAACAGCGACCGCGCGCGCAATCTTCTTCTCGAGTCAGAGCTCGACGGAATCGTGACCGCGACTCTGGAGAACTCGTTCTACCTCAGCGGAGTCTGGAACTTCGGACAGGAGTTGTTCCCCTACAACGCTGAGTCCTACGTCGTTGCGAACGTTGACGATGTTGCCGCGGGTACGGTGATCACGTCTGTCGGTGAGGCCGACATCGCACTCGCAGCGAACACGACGCTCAAGGGAATACTCACCTACGGAGCGTTCTCTCGCGTTGCACCGGACGGTGTCAGCCTCACGGCAGACGAAGAGCGCATCAAAGCGATCACGCTGGATGCCAAGCCGGCAGCGAACGCTCTCGATGCCCTGGCTGCCGCACTCGAGCAGCAGGGTCTCGTCGGCGGATCGGTCGGCATCGACGAACGCGGCGCGAATCGGTCGCTGATCGACGCGCTTACTGCTCGTCTCCCAGGAACGCGTTTCACACCTGCCGCTGAGTTGTTGCGTCGCATCCGGATGGTCAAGACACCCGAAGAGCACACACGCCTCATCCACACTCTTCGTATAACGGAAGCAGCGTTCGAGGCGACAATCGCTGCTGCCTACGCCGGTGTGACCGAGCGTGAGCTCAAGCGCGTGTTTGAAACCGCAATCGTCGTGGCGGGCGCTCGGCCGGCCTTCGCGCTCATCCGCTTCGGCCGTGGCATGGCGCTCGGCCAGGTCGAGCCCGGCGACACGACGCTTGCACCTGGCGACTACATCTGGTTCGACATCGGTTGTACGTATCGCGGCTACCGATCCGATATTGGCCGAGTCGTCTCATTTGGTGACCCGAGCAAGCGCTTGCGCGATCTCTACAAGGCGAGCAGGCAGGGTCAGGACCGCGCCTTCGAAACGATGCTTCCCGGAACCGAGGCGCGCGCCGTTTTCGCCGCGGCCGTCGAACGGGTGCGTGAGTCGGGGATTCCGCATTACGAACGGCACCACGTCGGCCACGGCATCGGCGTCGAGTTCTACGACGCCCCTGTGCTCGCACCCAGCGTGGACACGCCGCTGGAAGAGGGCATGGTGTTCGAAGTGGAGACGCCGTACTACGAGCTTGGCTTCGGTGGAACCTTCATCGAGGACACGGTCATCATCCGGCCGGACGGTCCGGAAATCGTTACTCGCCTCAGCCGCGACTTGCGTGTGATCGAACCCTAGCTCGCCGAGCGCAAACCACGTCCGCCGAAGGCGAGCCGCGGCACCCTCTGCCTTTGCGGCGCGGAAACAGCTCTCGCTGCGTCCGCGCGGGCGCGCTGTTCCGGTGGACCGGCAGCGCTCACCACAATCGGCCGCGGAGAGGTTATTGGAAAGGAACAGCGGCCGATTGCAGCCGTCGCGCAGCCGGGACGACGCGGCGGAATTCGAGGGTTCGAGCGTCAACAGATCGCTCTCCAATGGCTGTCACAGGTCATGGACAGCGACGTCACCTGAGCACGTCACAGCACCCCGGGGCTCCGCAAAGGCTCCATGATTTTTGAGGCCGTAGACCAGCGGATCGACACCCGGCGCCCGCGATCAGCGAATAACTCGCTTCCGTTGATGAGCAAGGCGTGGAAGGGTGGAGGGGCGGGTGACCGGCGCATTCTTCCCAGTCCGACCCTCCGGGGACGGCGCCGGTCGCCCTCCTCAAGCTCGGGCATGTAGGAGGGATGCTGTTGGTCGGCGTCAGCGCTGATAAGACGCGCTCGAAGCCGAGAGATTCCTCGAGGCGGGCTAACAGCAGCATCTGAAAACGCGCGCGGGCGTAACACGCGCGGACGGTGACGAGTTGGCCTCGCATCGAGTTCGCGAGCCGCTCTTTACCCGGGCTCGCTTCGAGTGCTCGTTCCGACGACCGCCTTATGGGCTGCTATGGGCACACCCGTAAGACGCGAGACGAAGTTATCGCCATGTCCAGGCCCGCTGAGAGCCCGCTGCCCGCGTCTTTACCTCGAACGCAAACTCGCCGAAGGAAAGAGCGCCGCCGAAGCGCGACGCGTCTGAACGACATCTCGCCAACGTCGTCTACCGCGCCCTCATCGCCGACCAGCAGGCAGCCGACGATCATCCTGACGAGTTACAGGATGTCTCCGGACTGACTCCAGTACCGCTCACTTTGGAAACCCTGGAAACACAGCTTTCGCCTTTTCTTGGCAGAGAACGAGTCGCGACCGGTGCTGACGCGGTGCTACGAGGCGCGCGCAAGCGCTTGTCCGTTGTGTTCGCGGACAACTCGGGAGTAAGAGGCAGTGAGGCGTTTGGATGGTTTCGAATCCGTTACTGCCCAGGCGCCCGAGCCGGATCGAGCGCGTCCGGCAGCCGATTCGCTCGCGGAAACCAAGAGACTAGACCCTGACTACATGCCGCCCGAGACCCTAGCCGTAAGATGACGAAGATGAGACTCGCGGTCGTACAGCCAGTCGCGCACCGACGCCCGGATGACGCGGGCAACACGGTGGAAGCCGTCGGCCACATCCACGCCGCGTCGGCTGCGGAAGCGGACGTCGTCGTCTTTCCGGAGACTTATCCCGGGCCGCTCGGCATGCCGGCGCGGTTCGATCCCGAGCCGGAGCTCTTAGCGGCCGCACATGACTGCGGGGTGTACGTCGTCTATGGAACGCTCGAGCCGACCGGATCGGATCCGCGGAGCGCGTACAACCTGATCTGCCTCGCGACCCCGTCGGGCGAGCGAGCCGTCTCGTATCGCCGCACGCATCCGCCCGGCCCGTGGATCTATTCAAGCGGCAAGCCCTGGGACTTCGACTATGTCACCGGCTCGGAGTTCCCAGTCTTCCACACGGAGCACGGCGTCTTCGGTTTCGCGATGTGCAGCGAGGTCTACGTGCCGGAGGTGTCCCGCGCGCTTGCGCTCCAGGGCGCAGAGGTGCTGTTCATCCCCGCCGGCACCGACAAGCTCCGCCTGTGGGAGACATGGCGGACGCTGATCTGGGCGCGGGCGATCGAGAATCTCGCGATCGTTGTGACTACGCAGAACATCTACTCACACGAAGACCGCGGGTTGGCCATGGTCGCGACTCCAGAGGAGGTCGTGCTCGAATCGACGTGCTCCGGCGTGTTCTACGTCGACGTCGACTTGGAGCGGGTACGCCGGCTGCGGGCCGAGGTCGACGGTGCGACGTCCGGGCAACGGAACGCGGTGAAGGCAGGCCTCCTCAGCCAGTGGCAGCGCCCTGAGCTTTACGAGCGTATGTAAGAGCACGACCGCGACGCCTGTCTAAGGATCGGCGCCCGCGAGCGCATGGCTTGCAAGCGCGGCCAGGATGACGAGGCCGCTCAGGAGGACAGCCGGCGACGGCCGCTCGTCGAGCGCCGCCCACACCCAGACCGGGCCGAGCACCGTCTCGATCAGCATCAGGAGGCTCACCTGCGGCGCCGGAAGGTAGCGCGGCCCTCGCGTGACCAGCGCGAGCGACGCAGGCAGGAGGACTAGTCCGAACGACGCGACGATGGCGACGTCCGGCGCCGTCAGCGTGCCGGGAGATGCGAACGGCGCAGCGGCGACCGACGTCAGCACCGCACCGACTGCAAGCGACGGTAGCATCGGGATCTCTGGATTTCGCCGTATGACGACGAACAGCGCGGCCAGGATCACCGAGCCCGCGAGCGCCACCAGGTCTCCTTTTAGTTGGCCCGGCTCAGGGTGAGCGAGAAAGATGCCGGCGACGCCGACGAGGACGAACGCGGTCGCGAACCACGTGCGTCGTGCGACAGGCTCATGCGTGAACGCGCGGCTAAAGACGGCGGTGAAGATGGGCGCGGCCGCGAGAATGAGCATGGCGTGCGCGGCCGTCGTGGCGCGGATCGAGACGACGAAGCACGTATTCCCCGCCGCCGACAAGCAGCTCACCGCGAGCCCTGCGCGGCCGAGTCTCCACAAGCCACGACCCGTGATGCGTCCACGCTCGAGGTAGAGGAGTACGAGATATCCCACCGCTGCGATGCCGCGGTAGAAGATCACCGTTGCGTCGTCGACCGTCAGCAGCCTGACGAAGACCCCGTCTGGGCTGAGCAGCAGCACACCGATCGCGACGATCGCGACGCCTCGCCTTCGTCCGGCGAGGCGTGATCGGACGGCTATGTCGTCGTCTCGACCCAGCGCTCCAGGCACGGACGGAGCATCTCGATCGCGACGGCAATTGACTCGTCGCCGCCGGGACGCGTCGCATACAGCGATACGAGCGCGAAGGCGCCGACCTTGCCGGTGTCGAATACGCGCTCAAGCGCAGCGACCGTCTGCGCGACGTCGGGACCCTCGGGCTCCTGAGCCATGTGTGCCGGAATCAAGCTCGGATCGAGGATGTCGAGGTCGACGTGGAGGTAGAGCATGTCGGTCTTCGCGGCGAGCTCGTCGACCGCCACGCCGAGCTCGGGCCCGACGATTGGCACGACGGTGACGTCGCTCGCGTTCACAAGGTGGTCTTCGCCCGGATAGATCTTCCGAACGCCGACCATCAGGATGCGGTCGGTCGGCAACGGAGCCTCGATGCCGGCTTCGTTGCGCCAACCCGCGTGACAGAGCCCGGCGATGACGGCCACCGGCATTCCGCCGAGGATTCCGCCCGGCGTCGTGTAGGGCGTGTTGAAATCGCCGTGAGCGTCGACCCAAACGAGACCGATGCGGGTGGTCGCCCCGAGCCCCTGCTGAAGCCCGCCGAACATCCCCGGTACGCAGGCGCAGTTCCCGCCGATCATCATGACCTTCTTGCCGCCGGCGGAGCCCTTCGCGACCTCTTTCGAAATGCGCGAGCTCAGCAGTGTGACATCGTCCACCGGGTTCTCCGCCAGCTCTGACTGCTCCATGCGGACGGCGCCGTACGTGAGGACGCCCTTCACCGGCTCGTAGACGCCGGCTTCGCGGAAGGCCTCCCACTCGGGCGCCTCGCGTAGCGTTCCATCGGGCCGTCCCCAGGTGTGGGCGACGCGAACCTCTACGACGTGGAGGTCCTTCATAGCGCGAACTCCGTGCGCAACGCGGTCTCGAGCCGGTCGGCGGCCCAGCGCAGATACAGTCGCCCGATCTCGGCACTCCCTTCCGACGGGCGCCAGAGGACGCCGCTCTTCGGCACGATCTCGTCCGGAGCCGGGATGACCTCCCACGTCGGCCGCCGCTCCGCAGCGTCGTCGACCATCTGGTCGCGACGCACGAGGTCCGGGCGCAGCGTGAGCATGAGCGAGGTCTCCATGCTCGCAGCGTGCTCGACGTTCCAGCCGGGGAAGCCCTGCGGGAAGAGCTGGGCGAGTTGGTCCGACTTGAACTCGGGCAGCGGACGGTCGAGCACGACGAACGTCGCGTCGGGGTGTTCGGATGCAGTCATGTCACAGGCCTCCCAAAGGTAGCCGGAGTTTTCGTAATGCCAGTTTTGCACGCAGAGCCGGCGGAATCCGGAGCGCACGAGAGCAGCGAGCACTTGGTGCAGCGTCTCGATCAGTGTCGGCCCGCGGAGCGAGAGCGTGCCGGGGAAGGTCTCTCCGCCGCCGCTCAGGGGTCGCGACTTCGCTCCGAAACGCACAGGCGGAGCGACGACGAGCGGTAGTCGTTTCGAGACCTCGAGCGCGATGCCGACGGGGATCACACAATCCGTGTTCAGAGGCAGGTGCGGCCCGTGTTGCTCGGTCGCCCCGATCGGCAGAACGACGGGAAGGCCGGCGGCGGCCGCGTCGCGCACCTCGACCCACGTCATCTCCTCCATCAACGAGGGAGTCGGGCCGCTCACTAGAGGCCTCGCATGACGTGTGTCACTCGAGCGGTCCACTCGTATTTGGTGGCTGGCGCCACGACACGCATGACGTCGGCGTACACAGCTCCGCCCACGAGGGCTTGCGCTGACGCTGTATCTGCGAACTGAACGTCGAGAATCCAGTCGAAGTCGGTCGAGTGGCTGCCGATGCTCTCGCCGACGGTGACCGACTCGACTCCCGACGCAGCCGCGAAGCTGCGCACCGCGTCGAACGCCGCGCTGCGGGCGTCTGGGTCGGCGTCGCCGACCCAGACGAACATCGCCGTGTGGCGCACGCGCCCGCGTTCGATCAGTGGAGGGCCGTCATACAACCAGTCGACGCGCGCGGTGAGCTCGTCCACGCTCACAGATGCGTTGAATCGCGCGACTCCACGGTGCGCCTCGTCGGCGTCATAGGCCGCCATTCCGCGTTCATCCTCGAAGTCCAAGTGCAACGCGACGTCGTAGCTGCTCGGCGGTCCTTCGAGTCGAGCCCGCCACCGTGGCGTTCGCTTCCACGGCGGTATCTCGAGCAATCTGCCCGAGCCCCCGAGGATGTCGTCGCCGTAGTCGGCGGCGTGGACACCCGCGCACTCCATCCGCAGGTACGCGAGGCCCCGCAGCATCGCGAGCTTCTCGCCGTCCACCGTCGTGTCGCGATGAATGAACAGAGCCGTATGACGCAGCATCGTCGCTCCTACACCATTGCCAATCCACCATTGACGCCGAGTACCTGACCAGTGACCCAGTCGGCGTCAGCGCTGGAGAGGTACGCGACTGCACCGGCAATGTCATTCGGACGCCCCAGTCGCCGAAGCGGCACGGTCTCGACGAACTGCGGAGGAACGTCCTCCGAGAGCATCCTCGTCTGCGTCGGCCCGGGAGCGACGACGTTCGCCCGGATACCGTAGGGACCGAATTCGTATGCGAGGGCGCGTGTGAGCCCGACGACGCCGCATTTGGCCGCCACATAGTGAGCTTGGCGCTCACCTCCGAGCGACGTCAGCTCGGAACCGATGCTCACGATCGACCCGGACCCGGCCTCTATCATCCCGGGAATGGTCAGCCGGGCGCAGAGGTATGTCCCGTAGAGCGCGACGCGGACGACGTCGTCCCACTCGGCTTCCTCGATCTCGAGGAAGGGCGTTCGTCTCAGGACCGCGGCGTTATTCACGAGCACCGTCACGGCTCCGAGCTCCGCGGTCGTTCGCCTGAGCGCGTCGGCGACCGTCGCGCCGTTCGTGACGTCGCACGCCAGCGCGATCGTTGGCGCGCCGTTTGTCGACAGGTCCTGCGCGAGCTGCTCCGCCTCGTCGGCGTGCTCGTGGTAGGCGATGGCGACGGCGGCGCCTTCCGCCGAGAGGCGCCGACTGATCGCCGCACCGATCCCGGTGTTTCCGCCGGTGACGAGGGCGACCTTGCCGGTGAGGCGCGCAGTCATTGGCGGATGCCGGTCGTCGCGACGCCCCGGATGAACTGGCGCTGGAAGACGAAGAACAAGATCGTGAGCGGCATCGCTGCGATCGCGGAGACGGCCATCAGCATGGGGAAGTTCGAGGTCTCCGCCGACTCGAACGACTGCACGGCGAGGGGCACGGTGGCTTTGGACGTGTCGCTGATGATGAGGAACGGCCAGACGAAGTCGTCCCACGTCGCCTGGAAGACGAGCACCGCAACGGTGAGAATGGCGGGCCAACCCAGCGGAACCGCGATGCGGAAGAACGTTCGGATGTGACCAGCGCCGTCGACGCGGGCGGCGGCGAGAAGATCGTCCGGAAGGGAGAGGAAATACTGCCGCATGATCAGCACGCCGATCGCATTCGCGGTGACGGGGACGATCAATCCCTCGTAGGTGTTCAGCCAGCCCAGCTTCTGCACTGTCAGGTACAGCGGGATCATGATCACCTCGAGCGGCAGCATCAAGGTTGCAAGGATCAGCACGAGCAGCACCTGGCGGCCGAAGAAGCGGTACTTGGCCAATCCATAGCCGGCGAGCGTCGAGATGACGACGTTCAGCACGGTGACCGAGCCGGTCACGATCGCGCTGTTGATGAAATAGTGGGTGAAGTTCACCATCTTGTACGCGTCGGGATAATTGCTCCAGACCGGGTGGGACGGAAGCCACTGAATCGGGAGGTCGAAGACGTGGAAGGGCGTCTTCAGGGAGGTCGAGACCATCCAGAAGATCGGGATCAAGAGCGTCGCGGTCGCGATGACGAGGACGAAGAGCCCGACCAGTCGTCCGCTCACGCCGCGGACTCGGCCCCACCTGGTGAGCCACTCCCGGTGCGGTGCGGCGGCCGACGAGTTTACGCTCACGTGTCCTTACTCCTCTGTCCGAAAGGCGCGAAGGTTGACGAGGGTGAACAAGACAATGATCGAGAGCATCACGATCGCGGCGGCGCAGGCATAGCCGAGGCGGAAGCCGATGAAGCCGGTCTGATAGACGAATAGCGACAACGTCGTCGTCGCCCTGGCCGGTCCGCCTCCGGTCATCACGAGCGCGAGGACGAAGTTCTGGACGGTCAGCGTGACCGCGAACACGATCACGACGAGGAAGGTCGGCTTCAGCAGCGGCAGCGTGATCGTGCCGAAACGCCGCACCATCGATGCGCCGTCGACCTTGGCTGCAGCGTAGAGATCGGCGGGAATGGATTGCAGTCCTGCCAGGTAGATCACCATGCACAGCGGCGTCAGACGCCACGCGGTGGCGATCACGAGTGCAGGTACCGCGCCGTGTTGTGACAGGAGCCAGTTGACCGGACCGAAGCCGAGCTTCTTGATTCCCTCGTTCACGAGCCCATAGGGATTGAACAAAAACTGCCAGAGGACGGGAACGACGATGATCGGGATCACGGCCGGTAGGAAAATGAGGACTCGGAAAAGGCCGCGCGCCGGGATCTTCTGGTTGAGCAGGAGCGCCAGCCCCAGGCCGATGACCATCGACGGCGCGATCGTTGCGCCGACGTAGTACGCGGTCGTCTCGAGTGAACCGATGAAAGCGGTGTCGTGCATGAGCCGCGTGTAGTTGTCGATTCCGACGAAGTGCCGGCTGGGCTGCGTGAGGTTGGCGTCCGTCATGCTCAGCCAGCCGGCGTACGCCATTGGCCAGAACTTGAACATCGCCAGCAGGCCGAGCATCGGCAGCGCGAAGAGGACGCCCCAGAACGACTGTGTAGGCCCAAACCATCGCCGACGAAAGCGAGACGGCTCGTCGTGGAACGGCGTAACCGCGCTGCTCGAACTGCTCATCACGCTGGGGCTCCAGGACTCGTAGGACGGCTTCGGGAAACTCTGTCGTTTCCCGAAGCCGTCTGGTCTCGCTCGGGTTCAGGGGCTGTGCCGGAGGGTTACTTGCCGATCGACTGCAGATACTCGGTCTGCATCTCCGCGAGCGCCTGCTTGATCGTCTCGTGGTTGAACACCACCTTCTGGACGCCGTCTTGAATCGCCTGCTGCAACTGGCCCCAGTACTTCGTCTGCGGCAACGCCTGCGCGTGGGCGAGCTCGTTCTCGAAGACAGAGATGAACGGGGTGTTCTTCACGGCCGGATCGGTGAAGAAGGTCTTGCGCGGCTGCACCGCGCCGGTGGTCGTCCAAAACTGTCCGCCGTGGTTCGTGATGTAGCTGACCAGGTTCCACGCGGCGTACTGCTGGTCGGCGGACGCACCCTTGTTGACGCAGTAGTCGAACGAATACTTCACCGAACCGCCGATCTTGCCGGTCAGGCTCGGGAGCTGTGCGACATAGATGTTGCCCTTCATCGCCGGGTTCAGGCTCTCGACGAAGCTGACGGCATTCGCTCCGCCGTACGACATGACGTCGGTGCCGTCCGCGAAGTCCTGGTACGGCGACGTCTGGACGTCCTTCGTGACGGTAGGCGCGACGGCATTATCGCGGAAGATGCGCATTGCCTTCGCTGCGGCCGACGACGTCAGGAGGGGATTGCCGGCCACGTCGATCACCTTCGCCCCCTGCGATTCGACGGTCGCTACGAAGAGCATGGCGTACCACTGGCCTCCGGCTGTATACCGAATGCCGAAACCTCGCTGCAGAAGTTGTCCGTTGCTGTCGTACTTCGTCAGCTTCCGCTGGAGAGCCGCAACCTGCTTCCAGGTCTTGGGAAGGTTCTGAGGAATCTTCAATCCGGCCGCCTTGAACTCCTTCTTGTTGATCAGAAGGGCCCACGAGGGGGCTGCACTCGGTAGGCAGAGCACGTTGCCTTGACGGCTTTGCGCGGCGAGCGAGTTCGGAATGTAGAGGTTGGTGATCGCCTTCATGTTCTTCACTCCGAAGGCGGCGGGGATCGCCGGGGCCATGTAGCTCGAGAACCCCTCGATCCACGGCTCGTACGCCGAGAAAATCGTCGGGCCGCCACCTGAGGGCAATTCGGTCGAGAGCTTCTGGAACGCAGGTCCGAGCGGCGCCTGCTCGGCCTGGACCTGAACGTTCGGATGAAGCTTCTGCCAGGCGGTGATCAAGCTCTGCTCAAGCTGGAACTGGGGCAGCTCATCGCTGCCGAACATCGAAATGGTGATGTTGCCGGTCGGGAACGCGGAACCGGCCTTCGTCGAGGCCGCGCTATTGCCCACCAGAATCGCTCCGGGGAGCGCGAGCGCCATCAGCACGGCGACTCGGGCGAGAAGCGAGTTGCGCATTACTACCTCCCGTAGATCTCTCACGATTGCTTCTCCGCAACGGGCGCGCACGGCGGCCAGCTGCCTGAGAAGCGATCATCGAACTCGCCCGCGCGGCAGTCAAGAGTCAGCGTTTCGACATCGAGAACCGTGCTGCGCGGATGCGCTGCCGAGATGGAGATCTCGTCGTGTCGGATCGATGGTAAGTTCGCCAGCACGGTGATCACGCCGGTCATTCGCCGCGTAGTGCTCTGGCGGTGGCAGGACGCCACCCAGCTTGAGCAGAAGCTCAGCGCCAAGGAAGGCCTTGCGTACATCAGCTACGCGAGCCGCGTGGATGCGGTCGACTTCGGGGAGGATCTCGGGCTTGCGGGGGCCGCGAACTACAGCCTGCTTCTCGCACGCGATCATCGGGACAAGGCCTCGTGGGACGATTACAACTCGGACCCACACCATTACCGGGTCGGGGCCTTCATCGACACGCTGACACACGAGGAGATCACGGCCCGAGCCGATTACGTTTACAAAGGACAGCCATCGATCCAGGGCAGGGTCAGACATCTCGCACTGCACTTCTGGCAGGAGGGCGTCGACGCGGAAGCAAAACAGGAAGCGCGCCGCGCGCTCGCATCGTTGCGTGCGGACTGTGAGAGCCTCCAGGCGCTCGAGGTCGTCGACGACCTCGGCTGGGCCGGCATCGGGCGTGCTGACCTCGTCGTCGAGGCGCACTTCGTCGACGGCGACACTGCGCGCGCCTTCCTCGAGCACCCGGCCTGGAGAGCCGCACAGGAGCTCCTCGGCCCGTTGACGCAGACCGAGCGAACGGCGCAGATCCAACACACAATGAAGTCCGGCTGAGCCGGTATTACGACCGGCGCATCATGTGCGAGAGGCGCGCAGTCCACTCATACTTCGTGGCCGCTGCGACGTCGGCCATCGCAGCTGCGTAGCGCTCGCCGGCGAGCAGCCGCTCGGTTGACGAGCGGTCCGGGATCTGAACGTCCATGATCCAGTCGTAGTCGCTCTGGAGCGTGCCGACGTTGTGGCCTACGGCGACCGATTCGACCTCCGGCACTTCGACGAGCGTCTGGACCGCGTCGATGGCGCGCTGCCTGGCAGATTCGTTGGCGTCGTCCGCCCACACGAACATGGCGACATGCTTGACGTGCCTGTGGCGTGTCGGCGGCTCGCCGTCGTAGTACCAGTCGACGCGCGCGGTGAGCTCGTCCCACGACGCCGCTTCGTTGAAGCGTGACATATGCGCGTGAGTCTGGTCGGCGCTGTACTCCTCGTGCCCGTCCCAGTCGTCAAAGTCGAGGTGAAGCGCGACGTCGTAGTTTGAAGGCGGTCCGTCGCCTTCTCGGCGCCAGATCGGCGTGCGGTCGAAGGGCCGCACCTCCTGCAATGTGCGTGAGCCGCCGAAGATGTCCTCCCCATAATCGCCGGCTTTGACCATCGGGCACTCCATCCGCAGGAACGCGAGGCCCTTGAGCATCTCGATCCGCTGCTGAGGGGTCGTCGTGTCGCGGAGGAGCCAGATGACGGAATGCCGTAGCACGCGCGACTCAGACCGTGACCGGTTGCTCGGGGAGCAGATTTGCTCCGGTCTCGGGATCGAAGAAGTGCAGGTGGGTCATGTCGACGGCGAGTTGGATCCGCTCGCCTACTCGCGCGCGTGTTCGCGGGTCGAGACGCGCCGTGAATTGAACGCGTCGATCGTCGGCGATTAATGTGGCGTCCTCGTTCTCGTTCGCATCGCGAATGGCCTCCAGCTCCAGCCGCTCTGCATCGAGCATGAAGATCGCGTCCGTCTCCGAGCCGAGTTCCTCAAGCACGGCGACGGAAATCTCGATCCGCGGGAGCCCGGGATCTGCAAGTTCGCTGTCCTCCAGATGCTCGGGTCGAATGCCGAGCACGACATGTCTGTCGCCCGCCGGTGCGCGCCGCGGGTCGAGCGCAAGGGTCTGCCCGGCGAACTCGACCTTCCCCTCGACCACGGAGGCTTCGACGAGGTTCATCGCAGGCGACCCGATGAATGCGGCGACGAAGACGTTCGCGGGCCTCCGGTAGAGAGCCTGAGGCGTGTCGACCTGCTGAATGGTGCCGTCGTGCATGACAGCGACACGGCTGCCGAGCGTCATCGCCTCGACTTGATCGTGCGTGACGTAGATTGTCGTGACACCGAGACGCCGGTGCAACCGCGCGAGCTCGCCGCGCATGCCCACACGGAGCTTCGCGTCGAGATTCGACAGCGGCTCGTCCATCAGGAACGCTGCGGGCTCACGCACGATTGCCCGACCCATCGCGACTCGCTGGCGCTGACCGCCTGACAGAGCGGCCGGTCGGCGCGCGAGCATCTCATTCAGGCCAAGCAGCCGCGCGACCTCGTTGACGCGTGACTTCACTTCGGCGCGAGGCGTTCGTCGCACCTTCAGCCCGTAGCCGAGGTTCGCCTGAACGTTCATGTGCGGATAGAGCGCGTAGTTCTGGAAGACCATCGCGATGTCGCGCTTGCCCGGCGGCAGCCACGTCACGTCGCGATCCCCTATCGCGATATGTCCGCTTGTCACGTCCTCAAGGCCGGCCGTCATCCGCAGCAGCGTGGTTTTGCCGCAGCCCGAGGGTCCGACGAGCACCATGAACTCCCCCTGGTGCGCCTCGAGGCTGACGTCGTCGACCGCCTTGAAGCCGCCGGGGAAGACCTTCGTGACGTGGTCGATCAGTATTCCGCTCATCAGTGCGCCGCTGCTCCTCGGACCTCTGCGGTTGGAGTGCGGCGAACATAGCGTGGCGGCAGGCGGCGCGCAAACGCCGCTGCAACCATCCGCGTACGCGTCCTTGTGTTGTGGGTCGCCTACAGGTGGCACTGGCGACTTCGACGGCGTTCTCATCAATACCTGCTCGTGGGCGGACGATCGATGAAGATGTCCCGCGAGGATCGACTCGTGGCTAGACGGCCGCCACCTGCGGAAGTCCAAAGACCTCCGCCACGTTCTCGCCCGCGATCCTGCACGCAGTCTCGTAGTCGGTCGCGGCAACGAGCTCCGTCCACGGCTCCGGCGTCGCCATGTCGCAGGGGAGGTCCGTCCCCATCAGCACGTTGTCGGCGCCCACCTTCGCGACAAGAAACTCGAGTGCCTGGCGGTCGTGCGTGAGGCAGTCGAACTTGACGCGGCCGAAGTACGCGGCGGGATCACGTGGCGTTGATTCCGGGTATGACCGGACCTGCCGGGCGTGGCGCAGGCGGCCCTGCTGATAGGCGACGTATCCTCCGGAGTGAACGATGAGGACAGTCACGCCCGGATGCCGATCGAGCACGCCCGCGAGGATCAGCCGCTCAATGGCGATCGTTGTCTCGAGCATGTTGCCGATCACGTTCGTGAGGTGAAAGGCGTCGAATCCCGGGTGCGGATGCTGGTAGGCGGGGTGGAGCATCACCGGCAGGCCCAGCTCTTCTGTCGCGGCCCAAAACGGCTCTAGCGCGGCGTCGTCGAGGCGTCTCGCTCCCGTGCTCGTGCCGATCTCCACGCCGACGCAACCCGCGCGCTGCTGCTGCGCGAGCATCGTCGCTGCCAGCTCCGGATCCTGCAGCGGCACCGTCGCCATCCACCGCAGCCGGTCCGGGCGCTTCGCGCAGATGTTCCGGAGCCCGTCGTTGACGACCTCTGCGAGCGTAGCGCTGGCTCCGGCGTCGATGTCGTAGTAGAAGAACGGCGGGTCGACCGAGATGACTGCCGCCTCAAGGCCGTGTGACTCGAGGTTCGCGACCTTGGCGTCCGCGTCGTAGAACGCGGGTTCGAGCTCGTATTCGCCCTCGGGGCCGCCGCTGAGATGGCGGTCACCGGTCACCTTCAGGCCGAACGCAGGCTCTTGCGCAAAGAACTCCATCACGGCTTCAGGGACGGCGTGGTTGTGCACATCGGTCTTCATGTTGTCCTCCGCACGTTGGCTTGACTCGGTGCAGTCTTGAGATGCGTTGCACACGCTGTCAAGTACGAGCGAGTAGATTCGTGCAGTGACGGTACGCGCGCGTTTGGGGTCTACTCCGGCGGGCTACGAGCTCACGCTCGGGCGCGTACTCGCGATCTACGGCGGACTGATGGTTGCGTTGATGCTGACTGCGCTCGACCAAACCGTGATCTCGACCGTACTGCCGCGGATCGTCGCCGACCTCGGCGGCTTGTCGCTGTATTCGTGGGCATTCACCTCATACATGCTCACGAGCGCCGTCACTGTACCGCTGTACGGCAAGCTCGGCGATCATTACGGGCGGCGGATCCTCTTCGTCTTCGCCATCTCCGTGTTCGTCGTGAGCTCCGTGCTCTGCGCGCTCTCGCAGAACATGGTGGAGCTCGTGGTGTTCCGCGGCTTGCAAGGCGTCGGCGCCGGCGCCCTCTTTCCCCTCGCGCTCGCCACCGTCGGAGACATTGTTCCGCTTCGCGAGCGCGGCCGCTACCACGGGCTGCTCGGCGCCGGATTCGCGGCCGGTTCCATCGCCGGACCCCTGGCTGGCGGATTCATCGCCGATCACGCAAGCTGGCGCTGGGTCTTCTACCTCAACGTGCCGCTCGGCGCCTCGGCACTCGCCCTCATCCTCGCGACGATGCCCGGGCGCCCGCCCGGCCGCGCGCACTCGATCGATTGGGTCGGCGCCGCGGTCCTCGCCGCAGCGACGACCGCGCTACTCTTCGCGGTCGTTAGCGGCGGTGCGCAGTACTCCTGGCCGTCCGCCCCGATCGTCGGGTCGTTCGTCGCCGCGGGTCTGCTCGCTGCGACATTCGTGATCGTCGAACGACGCGTCCCCGAACCGGTCCTGCCTTTTCAGTACATCCGCATCAAGACGGTCAGAGCGAGCCTCATTGCCATCGGGCTCGCCGCGATGGCAATGTACGCGCTCCTGAGTTACGTCCCTCTCTTCGTCGAGACCGTAATCGGAACCTCGGCGACGTCGTCCGGGATCGCGCTGATGCCGCTGCTGGTGGGGGATGTCTTCGCGAGCTTCCTCACCGGTCAGTGGATCGCGCGCACCGGGCGGTTACGGCCCACCGCGCTCGTCGGCCCGCTCGTAGTGACCACCGGCTCGCTGCTGCTCTGGCGCATGAACATCGCGACGACGAGCGTACGGGCTGCGTTGGACATGATGGTAGCTGGGGTCGGGTTCGGGCTGATGATGCAGGTCTTCGTGATGTCGGTGCAAAACGCAGTGCCGCTTGCCGACATCGGTTCCGCCACGGCCTTGACGCAGTCGGCGCGCGCGATGGGCTCCACGTTCGGCGTCGCAATCATGGGAGTGATGATCAACCAGCGGTTGCCGGGACGCTTCGCGGATGCTCTGAACGGTGTCAACGCCCGCTCGCTACCACTCGATGTGCGGATTGCGCTCGAGCACGCCATCCGGCCAGGCTTTCTCGTCACGGCCTGCGTCGCGGCGGCCGTCTTCGTTACTGCGCTCGTCGGCATCTCCGAGGTGCCGCTGCGCCGAACCCTCCAAGATGAGCCTGTCCAGGAAGCCTTCTAATGCTCGAACGCCTGCAAGACTCAGATGTCGAGCAGGAGCTTGTCGTCGAACGGGGCGCGGTCGAGTGGGCGGCCGCCGTCGGGTGTGACGAGGATCGTGTCTTCGAGGCGGACGCCGGCGCCGCCACGTGTGCCGGGCGTCCAGATGAGCGGTTCGACGGCGAAGGTCATGCCTTCTTGGAGCACGACGGTTTCGGCGCCGGGTAGGTTTTCGCCGATGTAGGGCGGCTCGTTTGCACCGATGCCGACGCCGTGTCCGATGAAGAGGCTGATGAAGTTGTCGGCGAGGTTGTAGGCCCCGGCGGCGTCGCGGGCGGCTCGGGCGACGTCGTCGTTCGTGCTCCCGGCGCGCATGGTGTCGGTTGCGGCAGCAAGTGCCTGGTAGACGGCGGTGTAGACCTCTTGTTGGTGGCGGCGGGGGGTGCCGCAGATGACAGTGCGGCCGATGTCTCCGAAGTAGCCGGACCACATTGCGCCGATGTCGATGAAGACTACGTCGCCGTTGCGGATGATCTTGTCGGAGGGGATCCGGTTAGGCGGTGCCATGTGTTCGCCGGACGCGACAAAGGGCGTAGCGACGTGGGAGAGCTCGCCGCCGAGCCGGTAGAGCTCGCGCATCGCCTCGGCGACGACGTCGGTCTCGCGGACGCCGGGGCGGATCGCATCGATCGCCATCTCGAGCACGCCTTCTGCGATTGCGCAGGCTTCCTCGATGAAGGCGATCTCTTCGGGGAACTTGATCAGGCGGGCGCGTTGCATGACGGCGTCTCCGTCGGCCAGCGCAACGCTGGGCGCGAGCTCTTTGAGCGCCTCGACCTGGCAGTAGGCACTTTCGTCGAGACCGAGCGCGCCGATTCCATAGCGTTCGAGCAGGGGGCCAATCGTGTGCTCGACCGCGCCGCGGACGAGCCCGCGCGCCTCCATGATCGGAACGGTGTGCAGCTCCTCGATCCAGGGCATCACGACCCGGGCGCGCTGCACCTCGCCGCCGGAGGCGAGCAGAATTGGCGCCGCATCGTCGACCAGCAGGCAACCGTTGAGAAGCGTCGTCTTGCCCGCGATCAGCTGCGCGCGCAGACCGGTCAGGTAGCGGACGTTCTCGTCTTTCCAGAGCAGCAGGGCATCCAGCCCGGCCGCCTGCATCTCCGCGCGCGCCCGCGCGACGCGCTTCTCCCGCAGCACATGCGGATCGGGGCGATGCTCGTAGTCGACCCGGAACTGCCCGTGCGCAAACGTGGCCAGATCGCTACGCACACCGTTGCTCACCGACGCGATTCTCACACAAACAAACGCAGGGTTCGTCGTTTCCGTGCGGGGCATGTTGATCCAAGATGACTGGATCATCCAGACCGCTGGCAGAACCGAGTAGCATCGCGCGGTGGCGGAGCGGGCGACGCAGTCTCCCTGGTCCGACCGTCTGAGGGCAAAGCTCGCGCGGAAGCGGGCGCGGCGGCTGTTCACCGTCGAGGCGCTGGAGTTCGGCGGTCGGGAAGTGGAGATCCTGGCAAATCCAAAGACGGAGGGTTAGCGCGTCGTGAAACCGAGACTGTTCGTCGTTCAACCGATCATGGACGTTGCGCTGCGGGCTCTGGAGGAGCACGCCGAGGTGGAGGTGTTCGCGTCGGAGCGGATGATCAGCCGCGACGAGCTCAAGGCGGCGCTGACGAGGTCAGACTACCTCTACACGCTCGGCGACACGCCGATAGACGCCGACATCCTCGACGCGAACCCCGACCTCCGCGGGATCGCGGCGATGACGATGATCACGAACGTGATCGATCTCGACGCGGCCACCGAGCGCGGCATCCCTGTCACCAACATCGATCACGTCATCCAGACGACGACGTGCGACTTGACGATGGCGCTGATCGTCGGCCTCGCGACGCGGCTCGTCGAGGCCGACCGTTTCACACGGAGCGGGCGCTTCCGTCAGGAACAGTCGATGTCATTCCTCTGGCACTCGTTGCCCGGGAAAGTCCTGGGTCTGATCGGGATGGGCGGGATCGGTCAGCAGATCGCAAAGCGTGCGCGGGCCTTCGAGATGGAGGTCATCTACACGAAGCGCGAGCGGCTGTCTCTCGAGCAGGAGCAGGCTCTCGGTGTCGGGTGGGTGAGTGACAAGGATGACGTGCTCCGGAAGGCGGACTTCGTGACGCTGATGGCGAGCTACAACGCGTCCACGCACCTGATGATCGGTTCACGCGAGTTCGGCCTGATGAAGCCGACGGCGTTCTTCGTCAATAGCGCTCGTGGGCGGATCGTCGACGAGGCTGCGCTGCTCGACGCACTGCGTAGCGGCGCGATTGCCGGCGCGGGGCTCGACGTCTTCTGGACGGAGCCGCCAGTGGGAGAGCCCGCGCCGCCGGAGGAGCTGTTCAAGATGGACAACGTGATCCTGACGCCGCACATCGGCAGCGCGACCTACGAGTCACGCACGTTGATGTCGATGATGGCAGCTGAGAACATGATCGCGATGATCAAGGGCGAAACTCCGCCGAACCTCCTGAACCCGGAGGCCGTGAAAGAGCCGGTTTCGTGACGCCCGACGCCGGCCGTCCGCCGAGCGGGGGCGATGGCGCTCACCACTTGCACAAGAGCCTCGTCGAGGAGGTCTCGACCCGCTGGATGGCCAAGTTCGGCCGCATCTCGCGGGTCCAGAGCAGCAGTTAGATCGAGGTCGGAGTCGACATGTGCTGGCTCTACTTCTTCGGCGTCGAGACCGAGAAGCGCTCTTTGTCGCCGGTGCCGGCCGGGGGCGGCGTTAGCTCTCGGGAATCACCGGCAAGAGGAGCGAGGAGGGTGTCGTGGTGCCGGTGTGGACGGTGACGCGGCCGGCGAAGGGGTCGACCGGTCGATCGTCGGGGTCGGTGTGCAGGTAGGGCCCCGACCCGCGTAGCGGGACGCGGAAGTTAGCCAGTTGCGCAGCTTCGTCGCGCTCGTAGTCGCGTCCCTGGACGACGAGGCCGAGCCGGTAGCCGGCGGGAGCGATCACGCTCAGCGGCCAGATCTCGATCGCGAGCTCGTAGACGGCGCCGGGTTGGAGCGGCTCGATGCGGTCGTGTGTGTGGTAGGGCCGATAGTCGAGGGTGAGGTCGGGGTCGAGCCAGCGATGAGAGGCCCGCAGCCAGCCCTTGCCAAGCGCGGTGCGAGGATCATTCGAGCCCTGGAAGACGACCTCCTCGCCGTCGGGATCGAGGAGGCGCAGGATCAGGAACAGGTCCGCGTCGGTGGTTGCCGAAGAGACGAACAGCGTGGCGGCGCTGGGCCCCGTGAGCTCGGTCTCGCGCTCGAAAGGCGCGCTGAGAAACTCGGCGTTTCCGGTGAGTGGGTCGTATGAGATCGACTCTGGCCGCTGCCCAGGCTGCTCCTGAAGCGAGCGCTCGCTGGCGTCGAGGTAGAGCCGTGTCCAGCGTGTCTGTGCAAGCGGCCACTCCGACTCGCCGCGCTCCTGGAACGTCCCATTGATGCGCTGCAGTTGCAGCAGCAGCCGCGGCTGGTGGTGCCAGCCGGTGTCCTCGTCTTTCAGGAAGTGCCCGAAGAAGCGCTTCTGGAGCTCGACGCCGTATGGGGCGTAGAAGGCGGTCCAGTGCTCGCCGCCGTGCACCTCGAGCCACTTGTGGGCCGACGCAGCGCGAGCGAAGCCTTCGAAGTTGCCGCGCGCGTGCAGCGCCTGGCCGCCCCAGTTGGCGGCCGACAGCAGCGGGATGGTGACGCGATCCCAGATGGGGGAGCGGCCTCGGTGGTAGTCGTCGTCGAGCGGATGGGTGCGGATGTCGGCGGCAAAGTCGACCCGGTTAGCGGCCAGCTCCTCGTCTGTCAGCGTTTCCGGGCCGCACGCCGTCTCACCGGTCAGCGGATTGCGCGGCCCCCGATCGCCGACGCCGTGCTGGACGCTCATCACCTGCATCTCGTACCAGTTGTCCCAGTTCACGCAGCGGATCCCGCCGTGGTAGGTCGTGTCGCGGTAGAAGTCCGCGGCTCCTTCCCAGGCGCAGATCGCGGCCAGGTGAGGCGGCTGCAGCGATGCCACCGTCCACTGATTCATCGCGAGATAAGAGATCCCGCTCAGCCCGATGCGTCCGTTGGACCACGGTTGCGCCGCGGCCCACTCGATGCACTCGTACAGGTCGCGCGTCTCACGCGGCGACCACGGGTCGAGGAACCCGGGAGAGCGGCCGGCGCCGCGGGAATCGACGCGGACGCACACGTAGCCCTCCGGCACCCACTGCTCCGGGTCGACCACCTCCCAGTTCTGGTACACGTTCGACGAGCCCTCCAGCGCCTCCGGATAGCGCTCCTCGATGATCCGCCACTGGTCGGGGTAGCCCTCCTGGAAGGCCAGCCCCTTCCCGTACGGCCCGTAGCCCAGGATCACGGGGTGCTGGCCTCCGTGCACGGACTGGAACACGTCCGCCCGCAGCACAAGACCATCGTCCATCGGGATCGCGACGTCCCAGCCGATCAGCAGACCTCGCTCGCGATCGAGATCCCAGCGCTCGTCGGAGCGCTCCACGCTCTCGGTCACAGGAAATGATGTTAAACCACGCTACACAAGTTGCATAGCAGCCCTGTGAGTGACCTTAGATTGCTTCACAGAGGGTCGGAAGCTTGAGGAGGGAGTCGCTTGGCGGTCATCGACACTCATGCTCACTGGACGCCGGACCGCTACCGGGCGGCGGTCGAGGCGGACGGCGAGTGGTACGGCCTGGACTCGACGGTCGGCGAGCTCGAGAACGCCGGGTTCCGGATGACCCTCGAGGAGCGCGTCGCCGACATGGACGCGCTAGGCGTGGATGTGCAACTCGTGTCTCCCACAGCCGGTTTCTACCAATACGCGAACGACCTCGAGACGACCGCTGCGATCGCCCGCGAATGCAACGACGAGATCGCCGACGTCCTGGCGCGATGCCCCGAACGGTTCCTCGGGCTCGGCACGCTCCCGATGCAAGATGTCAACGCCGCGGTCGCAGAGCTGGAGCGCGTGATGACGAGCCTTCGCTTGAAGGGCGTCATGATCAGCGATCACGTCAACGACCGTCTCTACGACGAGCCAGAGTTCGTCCGGTTCTGGGAGACTGCCGAGCGGCTCGGAGCGCTCATCTTCTTCCATCAAGGGCCGGACCGCCGCTACAAGGTCGGTCGCTATCACCTGGACAATTCCATCGGCAATCTCGTCGACCGGGCCCTCGTGTTCGCGATCCTCTCCGCGGGTGGCGTCCTTGACCGGTTCCCCAACCTGAAGCTGCTGCTCGCGCACGCCGGTGGATACGCCGCTTTCGGTGCCGCGCGCATGGACAAGGCGGCAGGCTTCTTTGTGGAGGATCAACCGCCGTCGGGCGGCCAAGCCGGATACAAGGTGCCGTACGCGCCGACACCCGATTACGACGCGCCATCCTCGCAGCCGCCGAGCGCATACCTGGGGAAGTTCTTCTACGACTGCTGCACCTTCACCGGGGCGACGTTGCGGTTTCTCATCGACACGGTCGGGATCGACCAGGTCGTTCTGGGAACAGATGCTCCGGCACCGATGGTCTTGACGGACGCGGTCCGATGGCTGGCGAGTCTCGACTGCTTGACCGACGACGAGCGGCACGCGATCGTCACGGGCAATCCGTCTCGAATGCTGGGTGTCTAACGGCCGACGCGCAGGTCCGGTAGTGCACGCCAGACCGTCTCGGGCGTGAGCGGCATTTGTAGCAGCGACGAGTCGTCGAGGTCGAGCGCGTCGGCCACAGCGTTCGCGATGGCCGGCGGGACACCGATGCAGCCGGCCTCACCTGCACCTTTTGCACCCAGCGGCGTGTTCGGGTTCGGTGTCTCCGTCTCGTCGAGTGTGATGTCGGGAATCTCGGACAGCGTCGGCAGGAGATAGTCGAGCAGCGAGCGGGCGAGCGGGACTCCATCGTCGTCGTAGATCACTTCTTCGTATAGCGCCTGGCCGAGCCCCTGGGCAATCGAGCCTCGTGTCTGGCCCTCGACGACGAGGGGATTCACGACGACGCCGTAGTCGTCCACGGCCACGAGGCGGAGCACGGTGACGCATCCGAGCTCCGGATCGATCTCGACGACGGCCACGTAGCTTCCGAACGGAAACGCCTGCGGCGAATGGAAGACGTCCTCGCAGACGAGCGGGCCCGTCTCCGCGACGAGCTCCGCGAGCGTCAGAGACTCCTTCTCCACGTGCACCGCGCCCTCGGCGAATCGGACCGCGGCCGGCGAAACCTCGAAGCGAGCCGCGGCACGGTGCAGGGCTTCCGCGACGACCTTCAACGCAGCGTTGTGCAGGGCGGCGCCGCCAACCTGCAGCGACCGACTTGCGAAGGAGCCTACGCCCCGCTTCACCTCTGCGGTGTCCCCTTCGACGACGCGGACGCAGTCCAGCTCGACGTCGAGAACCGAGGCGACCACCTGAGCGAACACCGTCTCATGCGCCTGCCCCGTCGAACAGGTGCCCGCCCGAGCCACGATGCTCCCGTCACTCAGGGCCTCCACGCTCCCGAACTCCGGGCTTCCTTCTTCGCCTCCCGAGCGCTCGACGTAGCAGCAGATGCCGATCCCGAGCGGATGACCGCCGCCGTCTGTACGTCGTCGAGCCTGCTCCGCGCGCCAGCGGTCGTACTCGGCGAGCTCCAACGCGCGGGCGAGCGCGCGGCCATAGTCGCCGCTGTCGTAAACGCGACCCGTCGGGGTCTCGTACGGGAACGTCCGAACGAAGTTCCGCCGCCGCAGCTCAGCGGGATCGAGGCCGAGCTTGCGAGCGAGAGCATCCACCGTCCGCTCGACCGCATACGCGGCCTCCGGCCGACCTGCGCCGCGGTACGCCGTGGTGGGAGCGGTGTTGGTCACGATCGAGCGGACACGCACGCTCACGTGCGGGATCGAATATGCGCCGGACATCATGTGCGCGGTGTTGATCGGGATCATGTCGCCGACGTGCGGATAGCCCCCGATGCCTGCCTCGAGCTCGGCTTCGAGCGCGAGAATCCGTCCGTCGGCTCCGGCAGCGATCCGGAGGCGCTGGCTCTGGCCTCGGCCCCGCGCGGATGCGACGAGCGCCTCGTCGCGATCCTCGATCCAGCGAATCGGCCGTCCGAGCAGCAACGCGACGTACGTGACAGCTAGGTACTCCGGATAGATCTGGCTTTTCGCGCCGAATGCGCCGCCCACGTCAGGGACGATCACCCGGACGCGCGCCTCGTCGAGTACAAGCGCGTCGGCGAGAGTCTCGCGCAACCGGTGCGGAGCTTGGTGCGAGCACCAGACCGTGACGCCGCCGGATTCCGGCATCGCGACGATCCCCCGCGTCTCCATCGACGTCGCCGTGAGGAGTTGCGCGCGATGCTCGCCTTCGACGATGACCTCGGCGTCTTCCCAGATATCGGCAGGAATAGGATTGCCAAAGATGCGCTCGCTCACGACGTTCGAATGACCTGGAAACAGCTCGACGCGGTCCGAGGCCGCGTTGGCAGGATCGAGCAGCACCGGCAGCGGGTCGAGCTCGACCTCGACGCGTTCAGCCGCGTCTTCCGCACGGTACCGACCCAAGGCGGCCACGATTGCGATGGGCTCTCCGACGTAGCGGACGCGGTCACGGGCAAGCGAATGCCAGGGCCGGTCGAACTCGCCTTCCGACGCGGGGACGGCCGGGAGGTCGCGAAGGTCGGTAGCCGTCCACGCGCCCACGACACCGGGCGCAGTCCGTGCTGCGGAAGCGTCGACGCTGCGGACGACTGCGTGGGCCAGAGCGCTGCGTGCGAATACGGCGTCGAGGCAGTTGGAGATGCGGATGTCCGCCACGTACACTGCGCTTCCCGTGACGAATCGTCGATCCTCGACGCGCGGCACTCGTTGTCCGATGTAGCGAGCCACGTCGTCAATGTTTGTATCACGGAGACCTCGCGGTGAAGCCCGCGCCATTTGAGTACAAACGTCCGCAGACGGTCGAGGAAGCCGTCGCGCTGCTCGGCGACGACGGCGCCCGCGCGCGTGTGCTCGCCGGCGGCCAGAGCCTCGTAGCCGAGATGAACTACCGTCGCGCCCGGCCGGCGCGCATCGTCGACATCAACGCCATCGCCGCACTCGAGGTCATCGAGGCAGACGGTGAGTCCCTGCGCGTCGGCGCCCTCGTGCGGCACGTCCAGCTCGAACGTGGCGCGACCGACGGCCCGCTGGGTCGGCTGCTGACTCGGGTGAGCCGGCATGTCGCCCACCCGCCGATCCGGAATCGGGGCACGATGGTCGGCAGTCTCGCGTATGCTCACCCGGCCGCGGAGTGGGGCGCCGTCGCGGTTGCACTCGGCGCCGAGCTGCGCCTCGCGAGCGTCGGTGGCACGCGTGTCGTCGCGGCCGAGGACTTCTTCCGGGGGCCGTTCGTTACCGATTGCGGCCCCGCCGAGTTCGTGATCGAGGTACGCCTCCCGGCTCTCGGCGCAGATATGGGAGTCGGCTTCGTTGAGCTGCGCCGGACGCATTCGAGCTTTGCGATGGTTGCCGCCGTTGCAGTGCTCGGCATCGCCGACGGTCGCGTCACGGACGCGCGCATCGCGCTTGCAAACGCCTCGAGTCGGCCGCTGCGTGTCGAAACCGCAGAGGCGGTGCTCGTCGGCGCATGCGCGACGTCGGCTTCATTTGCGGCGGCTGCGGCGGCCGCCGCAGCCCAGGCGGATCCCGTCTCCGAGCCGCATGCCTCCGCCGACTACCGTCGCCACGCCGCAGAAGTGCTTGTCCTGCGTGCGCTTGCCGCTGCCGCCGCTGACGTTGGTGCTGCGTGCGCGTGACACTGACGGTCAACGGCGAGGCGCGCACTTGGGACGTCGAGCCGCGGCGAACCCTCGCCGATTTCCTGCGAGAGGATTGCGCGCTGACCGGCACGCACCTCGGCTGTGAGCACGGTGTCTGCGGCGCCTGTACGGTGATCCTGGGCGGCGCGGCCGTGCGCTCGTGCCTCATGTTCACGGTCCAGTGCGAGGGCAAGGCCATCCGTACGGTCGAGAGCCTCGCCGACTCGGAGGGCGGGCTGCATCCGTTGCAAGCTGCGTTCGCGCGGGAACACGGGCTACAATGCGGGTTCTGCACCCCGGGCTTCCTGATGCTCGTCGTCGCTGCGCTCGAGGACGATCCGGAGCTGGCCGAAGACGGCGGGCGCCTCGGGGAGCTCCTCAGCTCCAATCTTTGCCGCTGTACCGGGTATGAGGGAATCCGCCGCGCCGTCGTCGCCGCGGCCGGGGAGATGAAGGCACGCACTGAAGAAACCTGAGATCGTCGGCGTCTCCGGTTCCGCGTGGCGAGCGCCGGCGGACACACGGCGAGGCGTTTGCAGCGCCCTCGTTGGCGGTGGCCAAGACGGGACGCGATTTGCAGACGTTGTGGGTCGTCGTCGAGCACGCTGCAACGCCGAACGTCGCGGCCGCCGCCGGACGTGCCGATCGCCGAAACGTGGGTCGATGTGGCCTTCGGCGTTGGGTCGCGCGATCTACAGTTGATCGTCGGCGTGGCCAAGCCCGCGGAGACCGCGTTCGAGCACCGCGCGTACCTGCGCCACCGCCGCGCGCGCTTGGCGGGGGTCGTAGGCGTAACCGTGCGGTGCGACAGGGACAGGGTCGATGGCGGCCAACGCACATAGCAGTTGTGCCAGTAGCTCGAGCTCCACGGTCTCGCGGGGAAGGATGCTGATCCCGTGGCCCGCTTCGACGAAGGCCTTCACCTGCGTGAGTGTCTCCACCTCGGAGGCCACCATCGGTCGGAACCCGGCCTTCAGGCTGTTGTCGTCGAGCCAGCGGCGGCCGGGATTGGAGGGCGAAAACGAGATCCACTGCTCCTCCGCGACGTCGGCAAAGCGGATCTCCTGCCGCCTGGCCAAACGGTGAGACGGCGGCACGATGATGTAGAGGTCGAGCTGGCCGGTGGGGACCATCACGAGACCCTCGGTGTCGACGGGCAAGACGACCGCGACGAGATCGAGCCGGCCGAGGCGCAGCGACTCGAGCAGCTCTGCCGCCACCCCTTCTTTGATGCGCAGCGTGACGTCGGGAAGCTCCTCGTCCACGGCATGGACCAACGCGGCTACGAGAATCGATCCGAGCGTAGAGACGACGCCCACGTTCACGACGCCCTTAGCGTGGCCGCGGTAGGAGGCCATGTCCGCGTTGAGCCGCTCGACGTCGGTGAGAATCCTGCGCGCATGACGGCCCAGCTCCTCGCCGGCCGCCGTCGGCACGACACCGTCGGAGCGGCGCTCGAGCAGCTGCAGACCGTATTCCTGCTCGAGACGCTTGATCGCCTGTGACACGGCCGATTGCACGACGTGCAGGCGCCGTGCCGCTCGAGTCATTCCGCCGAGCTCCAGCACAGCTGCGAACGCTCGAAGATCGCGAAGTTCCATAAGCGGACAGTAGAGCGTCCGCTATCGCTGTGGCGCGTGCCACGCGTGTGGAGCGCGTTATAGTCGTCGCCAGAGCAACCAGGGAGGCGATCGTGACAGTCGGGTGGGCTATAGTTGCAACGGCTGCGATCGCTGATAGCGCCGTGGCGCCGGCGATCGCCAAGCTCGCCGACGCCGAGCTCGTCGGCGTCGGCGAGCTTGGCGAGGCGAAGACGCAAGCGTTCGCGTTCAAGCACGGCGCGCGATTCGCGACGACGAGTCTCGACGAGCTGCTGTCGGACCCCGCAGTCGACGTCGTCTACATCGCGACACCGAATGCGCTGCACGCGGAGCAGGTTCAGGCGGCCGCGTGCGCCGGTAAGCACGTCTTGTGCGAGAAGCCTTTGGCCACGAGCGTCCGCGACGCCCAGGCTGCCGTCGATGCCTGCGCTTCGGCGGGCGTGAAGCTCGGCGTCAACTTCCAGACGCGGCACCACAGCGCCTTCAGCGGCGTGCGTGAGCTTGTAATGCGGGGAGATCTTGGCGACGTCCTGATCGCGCAGTGCGAAGTGAGCCCCGGCCGTCACCCTCTGGGCGGGTGGCGTACCGATCCGGCGCTCGCCGGGCTCGGAACGATCAACAACCTCGGCGTCCACGCGTACGACTTGCTCCGTTACCTGCTCGGCTCCGAAGTCGTAGAGGTCTCGGCGCTCCTCGATGTGGGACGCCGCGACGACCTGGAGACGATCGCGTTGACCCTGCTGCGGTTCGCGAACGGCACACTCGCGTACGTGAACGCCAACCAGGCCGTGCCGAACTACCAGCCCGATCTCCAGATCTACGGCAGCGAAGGACGGGTCGTCGGCCGCTCCGTCACGCGACCCTTCATCGACCGAGGCGAGATCGCCGTCCTCTTGGGCGGAGAAGAGCGTGTGACGCCGACCTCGACATCCAATGCCTTCGACCGCGCGATCGCGGCGTTTAATCACGCGGTCGTCGCCGGCGAAGAGCCGAACGCGTCGGGCCTGGACGGCCTCCGGAGCGTGCAGCTCACCGACGGGATCGCACGGTCGGCGCGAGAGGGTCGCGTCGTCGAGCTCGTCGCAGAGGAGGTGCAGGGGAGCTAGCCGTGCGAGGGCTCCGCATCACGCGCTGGGGCGGCACACTCGAGTTGTTCGAGGCGCCTGCTCCAGTCCCCGCGGCAGGTGAGGTGCAGATCCGAGTGCTCGCATGCGGCATCGGGCTCACCGTCGTCAACTACATCGGCGGACAGCTCGGGGACCCGCCGCTCGAACGGCCCGTCGTCCCGGGGCACGAGCTCGTCGGCCATATCTCCGCCGTCGGTCCCGGCGTCGACGAACAGCGTGTCGGCGAGCTGGTGACTGCGCACTTCTATCTCTTCTGCGGTAGGTGTAGGAATTGCCTCGGAGGCTTCGAGCCGTTGTGTGAGCACCCGCAGGGGCAGATCGGGACCGCGCGAGACGGCGGCTATGCGGAGCTGACGACGCTCCCCGAGCGCAACGTCGTCCCGCTCCCTCCGGGGATCGACTTCGTCGATGCGACTGTCGTTGCGGATGCAGTGGCGACGCCGGTACACATTGCGCGTCGCGCTGCGATCACCCCCGGAGACCGCGTTTGCGTGATCGGCGCAGCCGGTGGCGTCGGCATCCACATGGTGCAGGTCGCCGGCCTGCACGGCGGCGACGTCGTCGGGCTCGACGTCGTGCCAGAGAAGCTCGACTTCCTTGAGAACGACCTCGGCATCGACGTGGCCGACTCCTCGTCGTTCGATGACGTCGCCCTGCCGTCGCGCTGGGACGGCCGAGCCGACGTAATCGTGGACTTCGTTGGATCGCACCAGAGCATCGGTTGGGCACTGCGGGCGCTCGGCGCAAACGGCCGGCTCGTGCTCGTCACGACGTTCCCCGGTCGCGAGACGCCGTTCGATCCACGGAAGATCGTGCACGCGCAGGCGGCGGTTCTGGGCTCGCGCTACGCGTCGCGGTTCGAGGTCGGCCTCGCCGGCGCGCTCGTGGCGGCCGGCCGAGTCCGTGCGGTCATCAGCCGGCGCGTTGGTCTGGAGGGCGTCGAAGCGATCCACGACGAGCTGCGCAGCGGCCTCCTGCTCGGCCGCGGCGCTCTCGTCCTCGCCGGGACCGGCCATGATGATCCCAGATAGACCGATCATTCAGATCGCTGGCGGAACGTCGTAGCATCGCCACGTGGCCGGTAATCGGCTTAGTGAGGGAGCGGTCCAATGAGCGATCACGAGCATCCGAACATCCCCGCGCTGCGGGACGACGAGATTCACGACGAGGATCTCCGGGCAGTCATCGACGGCGCCACCGTCACGAAGAGCCCGCCGCCGTCCTGGTATCGGACGATGGGCCACAATCCAGAGGTCGCCGTCGCATTTGCAGGCTACTGGAACCTGCTCCACCGGGCCGGTCTCGTCGAGCACGAGATAAAGGAGCTGGCACGCCTGCAGATCGCGCAAATGATCGGCTGCGAGTTCTGCGCGCGGCAAATCTCGCCGCTGGCGGAGATTTCCGAAGACCTCAAGGTCGCATGCGCACGGCCCGATTGGGAACATCCGGATCCGCGCACCCGGGCGGCGCTGCACTACGCGCGGACGTTGACGCTGGACGACGGCCGCGACAACGAGGTGTACGCGGAGCTGCGTGAGCATTTTTCGTCGGCGGAGATTGTCGAGCTCGCCGCGTTCTTCTGCCTCACGGCAGGTGGCAACCGCATGGCGAAGAGCTGGGCCATCGAACCGCACGTCGGTGATGTCATCCCCGAAGGCGTGATGTCGATCCACGGCTAGTTGCAGACGCAGGACCGGGACATGCAATCGAGGCGAAGGAGTATCGAGCTATGCAGGTCGAACCACATCGGTTGACTGAGACGGGCAAGGGGCTCGACCTGTCGTTCATCGAGAAGCCGCACGAGCACGATCCGCGGCGGGTCTACAGCACGACGTCGACGGATTGGCAGGCGCGCGTCGACTTCGACCGGCTGCGTCGGGATCGACTGGCGCGGGCGCGGATGATGATGGAGAAGCACGATCTCGGTGCGCTGGTCTGCTTCGTGGGCGAGAACGTCCGCTACCTGACCGGTGTGTACCAGGGCAACTGGAAGAACAACATCTTCATTCGTTACGCGGTCCTGCCTCGCGATGGCGAGCCGATCCTGTTCGAGACGGCGGGCTCGGACCTGGAGTGCGCGAAGATCGATGCGCCGTGGCTGAAGGGGAACATTCGTCCTGCGATCACCTGGAAGTGGGCTGAGACGGCGGAGCAGATGATGTCCGACCGCATGGTCGATTCGATTCTCAGTGCGTTGAAGGAGGCCGGGGTCGGGAACGAGCGCATCGGGATCGACATCTACGATCCTAGTGCGGGGGCCGCGTTCGAGCGAGCGGGCGTCAACACCGCGAGTGCGTGGCCGGCGATGTCGGGTGCGCGGGTCGTGAAGACACCGGACGAGATCGAGTGCTTAAAGATCTCGAGTGCGTTCGGTGATGCGTCGTTCTGGAAGATCGAGAACGAGTGGCTGAAGCCGGGTGTGCGTGAGGCGAACATCACGGCCGAGGTCAACAAGTTCCTGTACGAGAACGGCTTCGATTTCGTCTACGACATCATCGTCGCCTCGGGTGGGAACACAAGCCCGTACCGCCGCTGGCACACCGACAAGCTCATCCGGCTGGGCGATCTGGTGATCGTCGATCAGAACGCAATCGGGCCGGGCGGCTACTTCGTCGACTTCGTCCGTTGCTTCAAGGTCGGCAAGAAATGGACTCCGCAGGAGAAGGATCTCTACAAGGAATGCCACGAGTCGATGTACGCGGCGATCGAGATGATGAAGGCGGGCAACTCGTCTGCCGACGTGGCCGCGAAGTTTCCCAAATACGCCGACGACGAGCACCGGACGGTGACCCTCCAGCAGTTCGCGCACTCGATCGGGCTCTCGCTGTATGAAGGGATGTGGATCTCGCGCGCGTACTCGCTGGAATACCCGGTCGAGCTGGAGGAGAACATGTATTTCGCCTGCGAGACCTTCGCGGGTCACCCGGGCCTTGAGCAGACGGTGCGTCTGGAGGAGAACCTGCTCGTGACCAAGGACGGACCGATCATCTTCACCAAGTACCCGTTCGACGAGGAAGCGTTGGCCTGATGGCGTGGCGCGTGGTCGTCACGGACCACGTCTTCGACGGAATCGAGATCGAGCGCTCCGTCCTCGCTCCGCTGGGCGCCGATGTCGTCGTTGCACCTGCCGCAGACGAGGACACACTGACCGACCTCGCGCGCGGCGCGGATGCGCTTCTCGTCTGCTACGCGAAGGTGACCCGCGCCGTGGTGGACGCCGCTGCGGAAGGCGGGGTCCGCATCATCTCTCGCTACGGCGTCGGCTACGACAACGTCGACGTCGACGCCGCTTCTGCGTCGGGAATCCTCGTGACGAATGTGCCCGATTACTGCCTCGACGAAGTGGCCGACCATACGTTCGCGCTGCTGCTGTCGGCTGCGCGTGGTGTCGTGCGAGCGGCCACCACACTGCGCGAGGGCGGCTGGGCGGTACCGCAGGAGGGGATTCACAGCCTGCGTGGCCGCCAGTTGACGCTCGTCGGAATCGGGCGAATCGGATCGAAGACGGCGGAGCGCGCGCTCGCGTTCGGCTTGCGCGTCGTGGCGTACGACCCCTACATCACGGAGGCGCCGATCGCTGGAATCGAGCTTTCGGGCTCGCTCGAGGAAGCACTTCGCGAAGCTGACTTCGTTTCGTTGCACGCGCCGATGACACCCGAGAATCGCCATCTGATCGGCGAGGAGACGATCGCTCAGATGTCACGCGCCCCGGTGCTGATCAACACCTCGCGCGGCGGGCTCGTCGATCTTGCCGCGGCGACAGCCGCGCTCGAGAGCGGTCGCTTGGCCGGCGTCGCGCTCGACGTCACCGAGCCCGAGCCGCTACCTGAGGATCATCCGCTCCGCCGTCATCCCCGCGCGATCGTCACGCCGCACATGGCGTTCTACTCCGTCGAAGCGCAGGACGAGCTGCAGCGCCGTGCGGCCGAGGAGGTGGCCCGTGCGCTCACCGGCGAGGCTCCGCGCTCGCCGGTCAACGCGGCGGCGCTCGCAGAGCGGGCAAGGTCGGCCTCGGATTGACGGAACCCGTCGCGACCTATCCGGATCTCGCCGGCAAGACGGCGTTCGTGACCGGCGGCTCGAAGGGCATCGGTGCGGCGACGTGCCGCCTGCTCGCCGCGAACGGAGCGAAGGTCGCCGTCGTCGCGCGCGGCGCCCGCGCCGTCGAGGAGCTCGCCTCCGAGCTGCGCCGCGGTGGCGCAGACGCGGTCGGCGTCACGGCCGATTGCACGAGCGGCGACGACATTGCGCGCGCGCGCAGCCGGACCGAGGCCGAGCTCGGGCCGGTCGAGCTCCTCGTCCCGTTCGCCGGGGGCTTCGAGTCGTTCTCCCCGGTTCTCGAACTGGCCGTGGACGAGTGGCGGGCGATCCTCGAAGCGAACCTCACGTCAACGTTCGTCACCGTGCGGGAGTTCCTGCCAGGGATGACCGAGCGTGGCCGCGGCTCGATCGTGACGATGTCGTCGATATCGGGGCGTTACCTCGACAAGCTGACGCAAGCGGCATACGCCGCCGCCAAGGCGGGCGTGGTGATGTTCACCCGGCACCTCGCTCTCGAGGTCGGCGCCTTCGGGGTGCGCGCGAACTGTGTCGCGCCCGGGACGACGATGTCTGAGCGCATCGGACGCGTCATGACGCCCGAGGCGATCGAGCGGACGACAGCGCTCTCGCCGCTCGGGCGATTCGGACAGCCCGAAGACACGGCGAACGCAACCTTGTTCCTTCTATCCGATGCGGCGTCATGGCTGACCGGCGTCACGCTGGACGTGACGGGCGGCCGCATCATGTTGTGACCGGTTCATTCGAGTCCGAAGGAGAATCCGATGGCAGCTCAGCCCTGGAAGACCGACGACTATTTCGTCAGCCCCTGGAACTACCAGGACGAGGTCACGCGCGACTTGACGCCGCCCGCGCGCGTGTCCGTGCACGACGTGACGCTGCGTGACGGCGAGCAGCAGGCGGGCGTTGCCTTCACGGCCGACGAGAAGGTGCGGATCGCCGAGGCGCTTGCGGAGGCCGGTGTCGACCGGATCGAAGCGGGTCTGCCGGCCGTGTCGCCGGCAGACATGGAGGCCGTAAAGCGCATTGCGGCTGCGGGCCTCCCGTCACGGATCTTCGCGTTCTCGCGCTGCATGATCTCGGATGTCGAGATGGCGCTCGAGGCGGGCGTCGAGGGGATCGTCATGGAGGTGCCGTCGTCACGGCACATCATCGAGCTCGCGTACCGGTGGCCCTACGAGCGCGCAATCGAGGCGACCGTCGAGTCGACTCGCTTCGCGCACGAGCAAGGGCTCGAGGTCGTCTTCTTCCCGATCGACTCTACGCGCGCCGACATCGGCGAGTTCCTCGATCTGATTCAGACGATCGAGCGCGACGGCCATATGGACGGGCTCGTGCTCGTCGACACCTTCGGCGTCCTCAACCCGCCGGCAGCCTCGTACATGGTGCGCAAAGTGCAGGAACGGATCACGAAGCCGCTCGAAGCGCACTTCCACATGGACTTCGGCCTCGGAGTCGCGAACACGCTGGCCGCCGTCTCCCACGGCGTCGGCACAGTGCAGGTCTCGATCACCGGCATCGGCGAGCGCTCCGGCAACGTCCCGCTCGAGGACACGGTGATGGCGCTGAAGATGCTCTACGGCGTCGAGACCGGGATCGACCTCTCCAAGCTGTACGGTCTGTCGAAGCTCGTGCGTGAGCTTGCAGGAGTGCCGGTGCCGCCCAACCGTGGCGTTGTCGGCGACCGGATCTTCCACGTCGAGTCTGGAATCATCACGACGTGGGTGAAGAACGTCGGCCAGAAGGACCTCACCGAGGCCTTTCCGTTCAGGCCCGAGGTCGTCGGCCAGAGCGGTCCGGAGATCGTACTCGGCAAGGGCAGCGGGCTGGACTCGGTGCACATCTGGCTCGACAAGCTCGACCTGCCGTCGGCCCCCGAAGAAGAAGCGAACGAGATCCTCAAGCAGGTCAAGGCGACCTCGCTCCAGAAGAAGGGCCTGCTCGACGAGGCCGACTTCCGGCGCATCGCCGAATCCGTCCTGAAGAGCTCGACGGTCGGCGCCTGAGATGATCTCGCGACTCCAAGCGCCCGAGTCGGCGGCCGGGATCCGTGGCGGGATGTCCCGGGTCCCATCTCGTGGTGCGGACACTGCTTTACAACGCACCGGGTTTCTTCCCTCCGCCCGTCTTGGGGCTCAACTTTGCGCCGAGTGATGGAACGGCATCCCGCTGGTACTCCGACTGTCAGACACCGCTTCGGCCTCTCTCTGACGGCACGAGTGGGACGCTGCCGTTGTTGCTGACGGTCTTGCTGCTCAGCCGCGGTGACCTCTCGGCGCAAGTCCAGAAGTTAGTGCCAACCCTGAACGGCATCAGCCCCGGTGAGGTCAATTCACTGGCACAGCAGGCCCTCAACGGGAGCCTGAACGACTTCCTCAACCACCTCACCGCCAAGAACAAGATGAATGGGACGAGCATCTACGACTACCTGGCCCGCTACGCGGAGCTGCTTTCTGGCACGTCCGGCGTCGGCTATCCATGTTGTTTCGAATCGCCCAGCTGACAGCGAACCCTGGTGCCTGGCACCGTGTGCCAGGCACCGATCTGCTTGGACCCGCGCTCGGCGATCGCAATCGAGGATTGCGCTTGCTCCCTACGCTTTCCGGCCAGGTCTTCGGAGGCTCGGCAACGCTTCATCTGCAGTCACTCCGCTTCAGCCGGCCAGTTGCCTATGTTGTATTCAAACCACGCGTCGTTGGCACGCGGCGAAGTGACCACAGCGCGCCGCTTCCAGGCGCTCGTGTTCGACTTCATTGCCCATCCGCATGCGATCCGACTTCCTATTAGGTGTCTTCATCGTCTTCCGCGACCCCGCGATCGTCTGTAACCCAGTGCCGATCTTCGCGAGTTCAGCGCACGGAGGAAAGAGCTCGGGTTACCGTTGCGTGCCAGGAGAGACCGAGCGCGTCGAAGGCGATCACCCGGCTTGATGTGACACAGTCGGTGCTGGTCGCCTTCCGACGTGGGAGAAGTGGATGAGCGCTGGAAATGAGGCCGTGGTTGACGTCGACTGGATTGCGGCGCGTCTGGGCGATCCGGGAGTTCGGCTCGTTGAGATCGACGTAAGTCGCGCCGCCTACGACGAGGGTCACATCCCGGGTGCGGTGTTGTGGAATGCCTATGCCGATTTGCGCGACGCGGACTATAGGCCGGTACCGGAAGCTGAGCTGGCCCGTTTGCTGTCGCGCTCCGGTGTGACGCGCGAGACGACCGTGGTCGCCTACGGTTACGGTGCGCCGCTCGGTTTCTGGCTGCTCAAGGCGTACGGTCACGACGACGTCCGGATGCTGATGGGGTCGCGCGAACAGTGGGCGAAGGCCGGCCACGAATGGAGCGTGGATCTGTCCGTTGTGGCCGAGAGCACCGATACGCGTGTAACCGAGGACGCGAATGTGCTCGCTTCGCGGCAGGCGGTCGAGACGGCGATCGGCAACCCACAACAGGTGCTGCTCGACGTGCGCTCCGAACTCGAGTACAGCGGCGAGCGTTTCTGGCCGTCGGGCGCAACGGCGGACGCCGGCCGGGCCGGGCACGTTCCGGGCGCGGTGAGCATGCCGATCGACCTGTTGCACACCGATGACGAGACACTCAGGACCCCGGACGAGTTGCGCCGCATATTCGAGCGGGCCGGCGTTACCAAGGACAAGACCGTGATCGCCTACTGCACGATCGGCAACCGTGCGAGCGAGGCCTGGTTCGCGCTCAAGTACCTGTTGGACTATCCGGACGCGCAGGTCTACTACGGCTCGTGGTCCGAGTGGGGCAAGGCGATCGACACGCCGGTCGAAACCTGACTTCGGCGGACCGACTGTCACAGGCACGAGCCGTCGACCTGGCGAACCGCGGATGCGCGACCGTAGCGGCGTGGCTACGGAGCCGTCGTGCGGAAACGTCACGTGCGCGAGCATCTCTCGCTTGGTTGCGTCACGACTATCAGCTCCCCTTCTTGGATGTTGTCTTGCCGGTACGGCTGGGTAGCGGGACGGTCCGCGAGAACAGCGTCGCCTGGCGAGCGTCCTGTCGACTGGTGACGGCCGAGCTGAAGTCGGAGATCCGGACCAGTGCTGCTGGTGTTCTCTGTTCTGGAAACAGGCGTAGTGCCTGTGCAGTGCCTGAACGCGCGGTAAGTCGCTTTCCGTCGCGTGTCGTCGGCCGGCTCGGAAACCCCGAAACGTCGTTCAACAAGCGGGTTTGAGCGAATTAGACGGAATAGAGCGGAAGAGGGCGGAAGGCCAGCGATTGGATCGACAAGCTGCCTCGGTGATCACCGGTGCGAAAAGTTGGGGGTCAGCCCTGTGTCCTGAGGCGGAGACGAGCTGAGTTCAGGCTGACCCTGCGTGGCTCCTGAAACGCTCTGTCCCTACGAAACCCGAGGGCACGCAGGACTTGGCTGACCGAAACTCTCAGATCCAGCTTCGCACGTCAACCGTGGCGCGCCGGTACGGGAAGCAGTGGGCGATGCGTAGGTGAAGCGTCAGCGCCGGCGCTTGACGGGCGTCAGAACTCCCGCAAGCCGCTTCGACACGGCGCTAGGTTCAGTGCGACGCCGTAGACGGTTTCGCAACCGGAGAACAAGTCGGCGCACTCGCTGAGCTTAACCGCGCTTGCGGGTCTTGGCGTTGGGGAATGACGCAAGAGCGCGTTCGCGGCCGGGCAAAATCGCCGACCTGCGAGACGCGGGGAGGGAACGCTCAGCGAACACGAATGAACCGGTGACTGAGACACACGGCCCCGACAGACCAACTCGCCGAGTCTTACCGTCCCCCGACGAGCTAACGACGTCTGAGGATCTTTGGCTACGCGGTCGGCGCTCGCAACAGAGCGGTAGCGACGTTCGGCGGCTAGGGCAGCGGATCACCCGGATAGGGGTTTGAGAGCGGGGAAACGTGTATTGCCGTCCCGGCAACCGATGCCGAAAAATTGGAGATGATTCGCTTCACGATATTGCGGCGTGGAGGCGCGTTCGGGCATTGGATCGGCGACCGGGCATGGCTGGGTTTCTTGGGCTGGATGGCGGTCGTCACCGCTGGCTACGGCGTATCGCATTTCACGGGGCCGCAGTGGCTGAACAGCCCGCTCGTGTTCAACGTGATCGGCGTCTCAGCGGTCGTGGCGATCCTTGTCGGCGCGAGACGCAACGTGCGTGGTCGCCGTCTTCCGTGGTACTTGTTCGCGCTCGGTCAGACGCTCTATGTGCTCGGCGATGTGTTCTCGGACA
>PLZU01000022.1 GCA_003152275.1 Actinomycetota bacterium | reverse complement strand
GTCCGTCATCAAAAGCTGGATCGGACCGGGATGGTTCTGCGCGAGCTCGAGTCCCGCGGCGCCGTCCCCGGCGAGCAGAACCGTATAGCCGTACATCTCGAGCATCTGCCTGCCAACCGCGCGGAGCGCGGCTTCGTCCTCAACGAGGAGAACCGTCTCCGATCCGATCAGCGAACGTTGATCGGGCGGCTTCGGGCTGAACGCTTCCGCCTCCCCGGCGACCTGCGGAAAGTAGAGCCGGAAGCTGGTGCCCGTGCCGGGCTCGCTTTCGACCTCGATGTGGCCGCCGCTCTGTTTAACGATGCCGTGAACGGTCGAGAGGCCGAGCCCTGTGCCCGCATCTCGCTCTTTGGTGGTGTAGAAGGGCTCGAAAATCCGCCCGGCCGTCGCCGCGTCCATACCGTGCCCGGTGTCGGTCACGGCGAGCAGCACGTAGGCGCCCGCAGTCGTGTCCGGACGACTAGCTGCGAAGGTGACGCTACTGGTCTCCAGAAGGAGCCTGCCGCCCTCGGGCATGGCGTCGCGGGCGTTCACGACCAGGTTCATGATGATCTGCTCGATCTGTCCGGCGCCGGCGCTGATGCTGCCGAGATCCTCGGCGAGCGTCAGCGAGAACTCGATGTGCTCGCCGATTAGCCGTTCGAGCATCGTCTGAATTTCGGTAACGACGTTGTTGAGGTCGAGCACTTTCGGCTCGAGGACCTGCTTGCGGCTGTACGCAAGGAGCTGGCTGGTCAGCCGAGCGGCCCGCCCGGCCGCCTTGCCGATCTCCGCGATCTCCTTGCTCCCTTCCGTCTCGCGCCCCAGCCGGCGTTCCAGGATCTCGGTGTAGCCGCTGATTACCGTTAGGAGGTTGTTGAAGTCGTGCGCGATCCCGCCGGCGAGCAGTCCAACCGCCTCCATCCTCAGCGCGTGCCGGAGCACGTCCTCGAGTTCCTGTCTTTCGGTCATGTCGCGAATTACCGCGACTGCCATCTCGGGAGAGCCGCCGACGTCGCGTAGAGGCGCGAGGCTGATCTCGACGGGAATGCTGTAGCCGTTGCGATGGAGCGCGCGCAACTCGAGCTCTCCACCCATCGGCCGCACGCGCGGCTCGGCCGCGAAATGTGCGCGGTGCTGCGAGGCGTGGATCGTGCGCAGTTCCTCGGGTACGAGCCTGTCCACGCTCGTACCCACGAGCTCTTCCGGCGGATAGCCGAGCACCGCTTCGCAGTGCGCGTTGGCGGCCACGATCACGCCGTCCGGCGCGACGACGAGTACCGCGTCGGGTATCGCGTCGAGCACATGGAGAGCGTTGCGGAAGGAGTCGTCCATGACACAGGTTCGTCAGCGGGCGGGATCAGAGAAGCCCGCTGGCGGGCACCGACGATGATGCCCGCTGGCAACGCTCCAGGATACACGCGGAAGCGGTGGAACCTCGATCTCTGTCGCGCGCAGGCCCGCCAGGGCGAGGTGAGCGCCGCGCCGAGGATTGGCACATTCGGAGTGGTGGCCGTGCGGCGCGTTTCCCTTGAGCTAGTTGCTGCACTGCGACCGCTGCTCGGGCATTCGCGCATCGACACAACTCAGGTCTACACCGACGAGATCGAGCTTGACGAACTCGCAATTGCGCTCGCTCGGGCACTGCTCGCCCGCAAAGCACAAGCGTCGCCCAACTGGACAACGCTCGACGTATCAACCCTCAAGTACCCTCGAAACCGTTTTATGGAGGCGGCGGGAATCGAACCCGCGTCCGAAGCCGCACCGGCTGAGCATCTACAAGCGTAGGCGGCACTTAGATCTCGCTCGCCGGCCGGAGTGCCACCGCCCTACCGACGAGCCAGCCATCCTTGATTCTTGCGCCTCCGGCGATTGGCTTTCCTTCGGCGCCAGCCTGTTCGTTAGCGTCGCGTCAGATCACAGGCAAATCCGACAGGACGTCGCTGGATCTAAGTTGCCTTAGGCAGCGAGTGCGAGATCATGCTGATTCGCATTTGATTGTTGCCGGTGGATTTACGAGGCCTACCGGCGACCTCGGCTTGCAGCTCATCCGGATGATCGACCACGTCGAAACCAGGTCGCCCCCGTATGTTCGTTCAGCCCATCCTAGCGGGCTTCAGCCTCCTCGACAGCTCTCCGCACGAGAACTCGCGCCAGGTGGCGCCGGTAGTCGGCGCTCCCGTTCGTGTCGCTCGGCGGCTCCGTCTTCGCGTCCGCCTCCACCCCGGGGTCGGCGGCACCGGCAATCCACGCCGCTTCGGCCGCCCCCGCCCGTAGCGGCGTCGCGCCCATGTTCACGAGCGCGATCGCGGCATCCGCGACGCCGCCGTTCGAGCGGCGAGCAACAGCCGCAACGCCGACCGTCGCCCAGTCCTGCGCCCGATGCCGGAATTTCAAGTAGCTCCAGACATGGTCGCCGATGAGCTTCGGCACCCGCACTTCTGTCACGAGCTCCTGCGGTCCCACCGCAGTCTCGAACACGCCGCGGAAGAACTCCGCAGCCCGGACAGTCCGAACGCCGTTCGGGCCCGCGATGTCGATCTCGCCGTCAAGCGCAAGCACGACCGCGGGCAGGTCTGAAGCGGGGTCCCCATGCGCGAGCGAGCCGCCGATCGTGCCGCGATGACGAACCTGCGGGTCGCCGATCAGCCCCGCCGCGAACGACATGAGCGGGTTGTGTTCCTGCAACAGGGGCGCCGTCGCCACGTCGTGATGACGCGTGAGCGCGCCGATCGCGATCGAGTCGCCGGCGTCTCGCACATATGACAGATCGAGCCGGCCGACGTCGACGAGCAGTGACGGCCTCGTGAGCCGAAGCCGCAGCAGCGGTAGGAGCGAATGCCCGCCCGCCAGCACCTTCGTCTCCTCGCGCGTGCCGAGCAACTCGATCGCGTTGTCCACAGACTCGGCGACCTCGTAATCGAACGGAGCTGGGATCATCGCCGCGCCTCCTCCAACGCTCGCCACACTCGCTCGGGCGTCGCGGGCATGTCGAGGTCGGTGATGCCGTCCTCGGCGAGCGCATCGACGATTGCGTTCATCACCGCAGGCGGAGAAGCGATCGCACCCGTTTCTCCCACCCCCTTCACGCCCATCGGATTGGTCGGGCTCGGCGTCTCCGTGTGGTGAAGTTCCCAGCGCGGAAACTCCGCGGCGGACGGAACGAGGTAGCTGACCATGTTCCCTGTCAGCAGGTTACCGTCCTCGTCGTAGATCGCCTCCTCGTACAGCGCCTGCGCAACGCCCTGTGCGAGCCCGCCGTGGATCTGTCCCTCGACGATGATCGGGTTCACGATGGTGCCGACGTCATCCACGGCGATGTAGCGCAGCAACTCGACCGCACCCGTCTCCGTGTCGACCTCGACGATGGCGACGTGCGCGCCCGCCGGCCACGAGAAGTTCGGCGGGTCGTACACGTACGTCTCCTCGAGTCCCGGCTGCACCCCGTCTGGGAGGTTGTGCGCCGTCCAGGCCGCGAAGGCAACCTCCTTCAGCGTGATGGAGGTCTCCGGACCGTGGAACGTGCCGCGCACATGGTCGACCTGAGCCTCGTCGACCTCCATCAGGTGCGCGGCGATTTTCTTCCCCTTCTCCGCGATGCGATCCGCGGCGTAATACAGCGCAACGCCGCCGACGGCGAGGCTGCGGCTGCCGTACGTGTCCATCCCGAGCGGGACGACAGCGGTGTCGCCGTGGAGCACCTCGACCTCGTCGATCTCGTAGCCGAGGCGGTCGGAGACGATCTGCGACCACGACGTCTCGTGCCCTTGCCCATGCGGCGTTGACCCGGTCAGCACCTGAACGGTTCCCGTAGGCAAGCAGCGGATGGTCGCCGCTTCCCAGCCACCGCCCGAATAGCGGATCGCGCCGAGGATGTTCGACGGCGCAAGCCCACACATCTCGACATACGTCGAGAGCCCGATGCCAAGCCGCTTCGGGTCGCCCGCAGTACGCCGCGCACGTTGCTCGGCGCGCACCGACTCGTAGCCGGCTTGCTCGAGCGCGACATCGAGAGAGGCGTCGTAATCGCCCGAGTCGATCGTCAGTCCCGCCTTGATCGCCGCGGGGAACTCCCGGATGAAGTTCAACCGCCGGATCTCCACCGGATCCATCCCGAGCTTGCGTGCAAGGGCGTCGACGGCGCGTTCGATCGCGTACGTCGCCTCCGGACGTCCCGCGCCACGGTACGCGTCCGTCGGCACGGTGTTCGTGAACACGCCCGTGCACTCGAAGCTGTACCCCTGCACGTCGTAACAGCCCGCGTAGAGCCACGCACCGAGCAGCGGGATCCCCGGCGTGACGAGCTGCAGGTACGCGCCCATGCTGGCGGTCAGCTTGGTGCGCACCGCGAGGATCTTGCCCTCCGACGTTGCGGCGAGCTCGATCTCCTGAACCTGGTCACGACCGTGAATCGTCGAGAGATAACCCTCGCTGCGGGTCTCGGTCCACTTGACGGGGCGGCCGAGCATTCGCGCGACTGCGAGCGCGAGCGCCTCCTCGGCGTAGACGTTCAGCTTCGAGCCGAAGCCGCCCCCGACGTCCGGTGCGATGACGCGCAACTTCGCCTCCGGAATCCCGGTAACGCCGCTCAACGTGACCCGCGCGATGTGCGGCACCTGCGTCGTCGACCAGAGCGTGAACTCGCCGTTGGCCGGAATCGCTGTGACGAACACCGCGCGCGGCTCGATCGCATTCGGAATCAACCGGTTCTGGCGATACCGCTCGCTCACGGTCACGTCCGCCTCCGCGAACAACCGGTCGATCTCGCCCTCCTCGAGCGTCCACGTGTAGCACCGGTTCGTCCCGAACTCCTCGTGCACCAGCGGGGCGCCGTCCGCCAGCGCAGCCTCGGGGTCGACGACGACAGGAAGCGGCTCATACTCGACCTCGACGAGCTCCGCCGCATCCTCGGCGGCACCGCGGCTCGTCGCTGCGATCACCGCGACGGCGTCGCCGGCATATCTCGCCTTGTCGACTGCGACCGGCTTGTGTTCCGGCGCGTTCGTGTCCTCGGTGGGGAGCCACGCGCATGGCAGCGAGCCCTGCCACTCGTCGGCGATGTCCGCCCCGGACCATGCACCGACGACGTCTGCGTGCGCAAGCGCCGGCGTGACGTCGACCTTCGTAATGCGTGCGTGCGCGTACGGGCTCCGCACGATGCCGAGGTAGACCATGCCGGGAACGTGCATGTTGTCCACCCACTCGGCCTGCCCCTGGAGAAGCTTCTGGTCCTCTTTTCGCTCGACACGGGCGCCGATCGCCCTGCCAACTTCGACCTCAGTCGGAGCGCTCATTGCGCCACCGCCCCAATCGCATCGACGATGTTCTGGTAGCCCGTGCAGCGGCAGATGTTGCCCTCGAGCGCATGGCGAATCTCGTCCTCGCTCGGGCTCGGATTCTCGGCGAGCAGGCTCACCGCGGCGAGCACCATGCCGCTCGTGCAATAGCCGCACTGAAGCGCGTGATGCTCGTGGAAACTCTCCTGCAGCGGATGGAGCGCGCCGCTCTCGGCCAGCCCCTCAATGGTTGTGATCTCGTGCCCGTCCGCCTGGACGCCGAGCACGGTGCACGACTTCACCGATTCGCCGTCGAGCAGCACGGTGCACGCGCCGCACGACGAGGTGTCGCAGCCGACGACGGTCCCGGTCAGCCCAAGCCGCTCGCGCAGGACGTAGACGAGCAGCTCGCGCGGGTCGAGCTCGAACTCGTGGGGGACGTCGTTGACCGTGAGGGACACTGTCCTCACAGCCGCCTCCTTTCAGGGATCCAGGGCGGCGCGGCTGCCGCCTCGGGGTCGAGCATAAACCCGTCTGCCTACCGCCGCGACTTGACCTCGCGCTCGATCTGCCGCTTTGCATCGCGGTCGGCGACATCGCGCCTCTTGTCGCGCAGCTCCTTGCCGCGCGCGAGCGCGATCTCCGCCTTCACGCGCCCGTTCTTGAAGTAGAGCCGTGTCGGGATGAGGGTGAAGCCCTTCTCCCGCACCTGGGCGTAGAGCCGGTCGATCTCGCGCCGATGCATGAGCAGCTTGCGCGGGCGGTCGGGCTCGTGATTCGCCCGGTTCCCCTGCCCGTACTCCGGGATGTGCAGGCCAACGAGCCACGCCTCGCCCTCGCGCACATCCGCGTACGCCTGCTGCAACGTCGCCTTCCCGTCCCGCAGCGCCTTGACCTCCGTGCCGGTCAGCACGAGGCCGGCCTCGACCCTGTCACTGAGGTGGTAGTCGTGTCGCGCGCGCCGGTTGTCGACGATCAGCTTTTCTCCTACGGGCTTCGCCATCGGGGCGAAGTGTACGGTCGGCCGCGTGGACCTCACGCTCGCCCAGCTGAACGACGCCGGCAGCCGCCTCTTCCCCGGACACCTGGGAATCGAGGTCGAAACGATCGCGGACGAAACCGTGCAAGCGCGAATGCCGCTCGACGACCGCCACCGCGCACCGAACGGCTTCCTGCACGCCGCTGCGGTAATCGGCCTCGCCGACACCGCTTGCGGCTACGGCTGCATCTTCAATCTTCCGGAAGGCGCGACCGGATTCACGACGATCGAGCTGAAGGCGAACTTCATCCGCAGCGCGCAGGAAGGCACGATCACGTGCGAGGCACGGCTCGTGCATGGCGGCCGCACGACTCAGCTCTGGGACGCGACCGTGAACGGCCCCGACGGGCGCCCGATGGCGCTCTTCCGCTGCACGCAGTTGGTTCTCCGTTAGGAGGGTCTGGCGCAACAGGGCTGTGTCGCACGGCCGCGCTGGACGCCGCGCTGCCGCGTCCTCGGTCGCCCCGCTAGCAACCGCTAGCGAGGCTCCCTGCGTCCTTGCATCACGACGCCCATGGCACCCGTGCAACGAGAACCGTCACGCCAGACCCTCCTAGCGCGCCCGGTAGCCGCGCGCCATGAAGCAGCGGTCGCACAGCTTCGCCCACGGCGCCGTCTTCGAACCACACACCTGGCAGCGGCCGATCGTCGGATCGTCGATCTCCGCGCGCAACTGATGCACGACGCGCGCTGCCGCGGCTTCTTCGAGCGCGGCCGCCTTCTCGATCGTGACGCCGGCGACGCCGGGATACTGCAGCGCGAACCAGCGCAGGTTCGACGCTTCGCGCGCTGCCTGCTCCGCCTCGGTGAGGCTTGCACCGCGGAGGCGCTCCGGATCGAGAATCCACTGGATCACCGTGCGCTGCGGCGTATCGCCTGCAACCGCGCACGCGAGCATGCCGAGCAGCTCGAGGCCATCCTCGTCGATCGGCGCCTGCATGAGTTTCCAGACATCGGGGAGCTCGAGCCGCCGCCGCGCATGGTGCAACGCGTCGCGCACAGCGTCGAGTCGCGCGAGCAGCGGTTGGATCGACTCGACCGTCAACCAGCCCTCGACGCTCCAGTAACGCAGCGCCGCCTGCCGCCACGCGTGCAGCGCGGGCTCGAGCTCGTCGACGCGAGTGACGTTCAAGTCGGCGAGCTGCGGCCGCAGCCTCCCCGTATCGACGATGCGATAGCCGAGGTGACCTTCCTCGATCTCCACGTGCGGAGTCAACGCGTCCTGCACGAGCTGCGGATCTGGACGCGCCCACTGCACACCCGTGAGCACGCCGACATGCCCGCGCTCGTGGAAGCCAAAGCGGCCGGCTCGGCCCGCGATCTGCGCGATCTCCCACGGCTCGAGATCGCGGCGCTCGTGCCCGTCGAACTTGTTCGTCTCGGCGAAGAGCAGCGTTTCGCACGGCAGGTTGACACCGTGCCCGAGGACGTCGGTCGCAGTGCACACCGCAGCGGCGCCGGAGATGAACCGGTCGATCTCCTCGCGCCGCGACGCGAGCGGCATCGCGCCGTATAGCACCGCGATCTTGCCCGGTTGCAGCTGGTTGAGCTCGCCCGCGAGGCCGATCACCGCGCGGCGACTGAACGCGACGACAACCGTTCCTGGCCCGAGCCCCACGATCCCCCGCTTGCCGATCCAGTCGAGCGGCGCCTTGCGCTCAAAGAAGCGAACATCAACCTCTGGAAACGCGTTGCGCACGAGCGGTAGCGCCTCGACCGCGCCCAGCAGCAGGATGTGCCGGTATTCGCCGCCGAGCATGAGCCGCGTCCACGCAGAGCCTCGCTCCTCGTCTTCAGCCCACTGCACCTCGTCGAGGACGAGCGTTTCGCCGCGCATCGGCGCCATCTCTGCGGTGCAGCAGATGATCGGCGCGTCCGGATTCACACGCTCCTCGCCGGTGACGAGGCCGACGCCCTCCTCCCCGATCTCTGCCGCCAGACGCCGGTGCGCCTCCTGCGCGAGCATGCGCAACGGCGCCGCGTAGACGCCGCGGCCGTTCTCGACGAGAAAGCGCAGCGCGTCGTGCGTTTTGCCGGAGTTTGTGGGGCCTAGATGCGCCACCACCGTCTGCGGCTCGGTCGTGCGCTCGGGCAGCCGAACGGTCAAGTCGGAGATCGACTTGCGCGGCGGCGGTAGCTGCCGCCGGTGACGCTCGCTGCGGCTCGGTCGTTTCTGGCGCCGTTGGGACACGGCGCCACGGTAGCTACCGAAGGACGCGCTGCTGCCCGACCGCAACGTCGAGCGGAACCGTCTCGAGCAGGCGACCATGGCCGTAGACGAGAAGCGTGGCTCCCAGCGAGGTCGTTTGTGCCGAGTCGAACTCGCCCCACGACTTGGCGCGCGTGTACAGCGTTTCCCGGCCGGCTACGCCGCCGACAAGCACGATGCGCGCGACATCGCCTCGCGCGACGCCGACGAAATAGAGCGGATCCTTCGTGCCCGGCCAGTTGAAACGCGCGGCCGCGATGAGAACGTGGTTGTGCGAGAGAACGTGGGCACTCGGACACACCCATGCGACCGGCGCTGTCCCGCGCAGCAGTGCGGCGAGACACGTGCGAACCGGGGTCTGCTCGAGTGTGCGGGTCGCCAGAATCGCGAGCACGCCCTGCCGGTCTCCACGAGTCGACACGATGACATGCACATCGCCCGAGTCGAGACCGCTGCGAGCCGCAGCGAGCTGCGCCGCCTCCACCTCGACAGGCTGGACGCCCGAGACCGGAAAGCCCTTAATCGTCTGACCGGGCGTCCAGCCGGGCACGCCGTCGGGCCAGACCCACAACGCGTTCGAGGGCTGGCGATCGGGGAGCTTGAACGTGACACCGCTGGCGCGGTGCTGCGCACGCGGGAAGATCGCGTAGCCGACGGTCGATAGGCAAACAACGGCCACGAGCACCGCAACGGGAACACGCCAGGTGATCACTCAAGGCCTATCGGCCTCGGGTCGCTAGACCTGGAGGAAGCGCCTGAGCGTGAGGCCGGAGCCGGCCGCCCCCAGGAGAAGCCCGGCTCCGAGCAGCGAGAGGGCGTTCAGAGCGAACGGCAGCGCGTGGACGTCTGAACCGCCGCCGATGTGGGGCAGGATCGACGGCAGCGCGATCTCCTTGCCGAGCACGAGCAGGATCACGGCCAAGATAGAGCCGCCGAGGCCGCAGATCAGCCCTTCGAGCATGAACGGCCCGCGCACGAACCAGTTGGTCGCGCCGACGAGCTTCATCACCTCGATCTCGCGTCGCCTGGCGAAGATCGAGAGCCGGATCGTGTTCGCGATCAGGAGCGTCGAGGCCGTAATCAACAGGACGACCGCGATGAGGAAGGCAATCCAGACAACCTCTGCGATCGTGAGGATGCGCTTCGCAGTTTGAGCGCCCCACTGCACTCCCTGGGCCCCAGGCGTCTCAACGCCCGGGTAATGCGCGCTCCTGATCTTGGCGCCGAGGATGGGCGTGAACTCACCTTTGGTCGGCGTCACGACCCACGCGTCCGGCAAGGGGTTCCCCGGCAGCGGTGTCGCATAGAGCTGCGGGAATTGCTTGCGCATCTTCTTTTCAGCCGCCGCCTTCGAGACGTAGGTGACGAGCTTGACGCGCGGATCTTTGCGGATCTGCAAACCGACGAACGCCTCCTGTTGCTGGGTGGCGGTGCTCGTGAAGTAGACCTTGACCTGCAGCTCCTTCTTGACGTGGTCGCTCCACGAGAGCACCCACGTTCCGAGCGCGATGAAGAGCCCGAGGAGGAACATCCCGATGAGCACAGTCATCGTCGCGGCGAACGTCGTCGAGATGTTCGCGGTGATCGACGACCACGCTTCGGAGAAGAGCAGACGCGTGCGGGCGCTCATTCTCTCGTGTACCCGCCGCGGCGCTCGTCGCGTGCAAGCCGCCCGTCCTCGAGCGCGATCACGCGCTGGCGCATCTTGTCGACCATCTCGCGGTCGTGCGTGACCATCAGGATCGTCGTGCCGGCACGATTGATGCGGTAGAGCAGCTGCATGATTCCAACCGACGTATCGGGGTCAAGGTTGCCTGTCGGCTCGTCGCAGACGAGGAGCGGCGGATGGTTGACGACGGCGCGCGCAATCGAAACGCGTTGCTGCTCGCCGCCCGACAGCTCGTCCGGAAGCGAATCCATCTTGTGCGCAAGCCCAACCATGTTCATCACCTCGGGCACCTTGCGCCGAATCGACGTGCGGTTCTCGCCCTGCACCTTCAGCGCATACGCGACGTTCTCTGCGGCATTGCGGCTGGGCAGCAGCTTGAAGTCCTGGAACACACAGCCGACGTTGCGGCGCAGCAGCGGCACCTTGCTGTGCTTGAGCCGCGTCAGGTCACGGCCGCCGACGAAGATGCGCCCTTCGGTCGGGTCGATCTCCTTCAGCAACAGCTTGACGAGCGTCGACTTCCCGGAGCCCGATGCGCCGACGACGAAGACGAAGTCGCCCTTTTCGATCACGAAAGAGACCTCGTTGAGCGCGGTGACGTCGGGCTCGTACACCTTCGTCACGCTCTCGAACACGATCATCGTGCCGGAGCCCGGCGTGGGCGCTGCACGCACGGCGGTCTCGGCTGCTGGCTCTATCTGAAGATCTGTCAACGTCCTGCACCGGGGGTCGCAGCGGTCGGCGGGCTTGGGCCCGCGCCGGTCAGTTGGCGGCGAAACCCCACTCTAGCTGACCCTTCGGCGCCCTAGCTCCCGTCTCCTGCCACCTGTAGGAGATACGCCCGGATGAAGCCGTCGAGGTCGCCGTCCAGCACGCCCTGGATGTTCCCGACCTCGAAATTCGTGCGGTGATCCTTCACGAGCTGGTACGGGTGGAGAACGTAGCTGCGAACGGCGTTGCCGCCGAAACCCATGTTGACACCGCCGCGTTCGCGGGCGAGCTCCGCCTCGCGCTCTTCCACTGCTTTCTCGGCGAGGCGGGAGCGAAGGATTTTCATCGCGGTGTCCTTGTTTGCCATCTGGCTGCGCTCGTTCTGCACCGAGACGACGATGTTCGACGGCATATGGGTGATGCGCACGGCGGAATCGGTCTTGTTCACGTGCTGGCCGCCGGCGCCGGACGAGCGGAACGTGTCGATGCGGATGTCGTCGTCGTCGATGACGATGTCTGCTGCTTCGTCGAGCAGCGGCGCGACGATCACTTGCGCGAAGCTCGTGTGACGGCGGTGCGCCTGGTCGAACGGCGACAGGCGCACGAGCCGGTGCTTGCCGCGCTCGGCTTTGAGGATCCCATACGCGTTGTCACCCTTCACCGTGAAGGTCGCAGACTTGATGCCGTACTCCTCGCCCGGGCTCGTCTCGAGGATCTCCGTCTGGAAGCCGCGGTTGGCGGCCCAGCGCTCGTACATGCGCAACAAGATCTCGGCCCAGTCCTGCGCATCTGTGCCGCCTGCGTCTGCCTGGATCGCCACGACCGCGTCGCCTGCGTCGTACTCGCCGGAGAAGAGCGCGTCCTCCTGCAGCCGCTCGAGCTCGCGGCGCAGTGGCACGATCGACTGCTCGACGTCGTTCGCAAGGCTCTCGTCGAGCGAGAGCAGCTCCTTCGCGTCGGCGTACTCGCGGTTCAGCCGGTCGTAGCGCTCGAGCCGCCTTGTTAGCCGCGCATGCTCGGCAGATCGGGCGGCAGCCCGCTGCTGGTCGTCCCAGAATCCCGGTTGGCCAAGCTCGTGCTCGAGCTCGGCGGTGCGCACCCTCAGTCGATCGGGGTCAAAGGTAACCACGGACCCAGTCGAGCTGGGCCCCGATCTCCTCGAGTTGATCCTGTAGTGAGAGTTCGCGCTCTTCCGCCATCGCCTGCCCGATGGTACGTCAGGCGCGGCCGGTGTCGCGGCGGTACGCGCGGACAGCGAGCGTCGCTGTCCAGAGCCCGTCGACGATCCAGCCGCGCGTTCCCCAGCCGTTGCCGCCGAGGCCAACGTGGCTTGCCTGCACGAGCCAGTACGAGGGCAGCGCCTGCGCGAGGTCGTGCATCACGCCGCTCGTGATGGGAAACCAGATCCCGCCGAGGATCGAGAAGAGGGCGGTGATGCCGCCAATCGACGGTCCAATCGAGTCGACGTTCAACAGGTGGCCGAGCAAGATGCCGAGAACGGCGAACGGGATGAGCCCGATGAGGATGAACACGGTCATGTGCAGCCAGTGCCCGGCGCTCAGGCGGACGCCCAGCGTGCTGCCCGCGATGTAAAGCAGCATGAGCGAGCTCAGCGCCATCACGTAGCCCGTCAGCACCTTCGTCCGGAAATAGTTTCGGGTCGAGAGCGGTGTGAGCCGCAACTGGCGGTTCCACCCGACCGCGCGCTCGGCCGCGATCCGCGCGCGTGCCGAGATCACCGCATTCATGCACCCGAAGCCGGCGAGGCTGACCATGAAATAAAGCGGCGCAGAGATGCCCGTGTCGCCGATGCTGCGCACATGGCGGTTCGGCGCTGCGATCAGGAAGTAGAGGACGAGCGGAAAGCCGAGCGAGAGGATGACGAACCACCGGTTCCGATTCGCCCGTAGGACTTCGCGAGGTCGTGCAGCTCGATGCCTTTAGACTGAAAAGCGGTGTCAGACACCTTCGGTGTCAGACACCCTCAGGCGCCGTGACACTTCTTGAATTTCTTGCCGCTGCCGCACCAGCACGGGTCGTTGCGACCAGTCTTCTCGTGAGGTGATGCCTGCATCGTTTGCGTGGCGCCGGTCGCCACACGCTCGCCCCCGGCGGCCGCGATCGCCTGTGCGCCGACGGCCGTCTCGTGCTCGTACTGCAGGTTCCCGTTCGTCGTTTGCGTCTGTGCCAGCTGTTCGGCCTCTGCCGGTGCGAGCTCGGCGTGGAACAGGTGCAGCACCACCTCGCCGCGGATCGCGGCCCCGAGGTCCGTAAACATACGCTCGCCCTCGCTCGTGTACTCGACGAGCGGATCCTTCTGCGCCATCGAGCGAAGGTGCACGCCCTCGCGCAGGTAGTCCATGCTCTCGAGATGCTCGCGCCAGCGGACATCGACGACCTGGAGGATCACGAACCGCTCGAGCTCACGCATCAGCGGGGTGCCGTCGTCCGTGACGCCGAACTCGTCCTCCTTCGCGGTGTACTCATCGCGCCCATCGGCCTGAAACTCCTCGATCAGCGCGTCGCGCGTCATCTCTGCGAGGTCCTCGCGCAGCTCCTGCGCGGTGATCTCGGTCTTGTACAGCTGCGCCATCGCGTTCGTCAGCGCCTCGAGATCCCACTCCTCCGCGTACTCCTCCTGCGTGAACTGTTGCACCGTGGCCTCGACGAGCTCGTCGATCCACGAGCGCACCTGGTCCGACATGTCGTCGCCCTCGAGCACTTGCCTGCGCTGCTCGTAGATGCGTCCGCGGTGGCGGTTCATCACGTCGTCGTACTTGAGGACGTTTTTACGCATGACGAAGTTCTGCTCCTCGACCTTCTTCTGCGCGCCTTCAATCTGACGCGAGAGGAGCTTCGCCTCCATCGGCTGGTCGTCCGGAATCTTGAAGCGCTCCATGATCCCACTGATCCGCTCGCCGGCGAACAGGCGCAC
>PLZU01000087.1 GCA_003152275.1 Actinomycetota bacterium | reverse complement strand
CGATTCGCTCGCGCGCCGTGAGCTTGCCGCGCGAGCGGTGGCGTTCCACGGCCTGCTCGCCGCCGCCGCGGGCTACCTCGGCGGTGCGCTCGCGAAGCTCCTCGACAAGCGCGCCCATTCGTTCGTGGCGGCGCGCGAACTCGTCGGAGCTGCGCTCGACCTGCGACGTGAGGACGGCCACGCCTGGAGCCTATCGAGGCCGCCCGACGCCTGAACTAGCCTGGACCGGTGATCGTCGCGCATCTCGACCTCGATGCGTTCTACGCCGCCGTCGAGGAGCTCGAGAACCCCGAGCTCCGCTTGCAGCCGCTCATTGTCGGCGGCGACCCGCGCGGCCGCGGCGTGGTCGCGACGGCGAACTACGTTGCCCGACGCTTCGGCATCCATTCGGCAATGAGCGCGGCCGAGGCGATCCGCCGGTGTCCCCACGCCGTGTTCGTTCGGCCGCGTCACTCTCTCTACCGCGAGTACTCCCGCCACGTGTGGTCGACGGTGCGTGGGGTGGTGCCGACGCTCGAGCAGACCGGGCTCGACGAGGGCTACCTCGATATCGGCGAGGTGGCCGACGACTTCCTCGAGGCGCGGGTCGTCGCCGAAGCCGTCCAGACATCGGTGCTCGGTGCGACGAGCCTCACGTGCTCGCTCGGTGTGGCGCCCTGCAAGGTGGTCGCGAAGGTGGGGAGCGACGCACGCAAGCCGGGCGGCCTCGTCGTCGTCGTGCCGGGTCAAGAGGCGCGCTTCCTCGCGCCGCTCGACGTCCGCAAGCTCCCGGGCGTCGGCCCGAAGGCAGAGGCGCGCCTGCGCCCGGCGGGCATCGTCACGGTCGGCGCGCTTGCCGCGCTTTCCGACGACGACCTGCGGCGGCTGCTGCCCGGAAGCGTCGGCGCGGTGCTGCGCGACCGCGCTCGCGGCGTCGACCCGCGAGGGCTCGAGCACGCGACGGAGCGCATCTCGATCAGCGTCGAGAACACGTTCGAGCGCGACCTTGTCGAGCGTGAGCTCCTGTACAACGAGCTGCGCGGGATGGCGCGCGAGGTCGCCGAGCATCTCCAGAAGAGGGGTCAGGTCGCGCGGACGGTGACGACGAAGCTTCGGTACGCCGATTTCTCGATCCGCAGCCGGTCGACATCGCTCGACGTTGGCATCGACGACGCCGAGCAGATCGCGGACCTCGCGTGCCGTCTGCTCGACCGCGGCCTCCGCGACCGGCCGGGAGCACTCCGCCTCGTCGGTGTCGGCGTCTCCGGCCTGGTGGCCTACCGGCAGCTTGTGCTGGACGCGGTTTAGGAGGGTGTGGCGACGGGTGTCTGGCGGGTCGAGACCACAAGCAGTCCGCCGGCGATCGATCCGACGAGCACGCCGACGCCCCACCACACACCCGAGAGATTGTTCGCCCAACCGAGCACGTGATCGATTGAGAAGCGGCCCGGGCCGGTCGCTGAGATCGCAACGGCAACCGTCCAGAGGGCGAGGTTGTACTCGTAGCCGCCCTTGCCGGCCCAGAACCCGTTCTTCCAGTGCACCGACCCGACGGCGACGACCATGACCGACGCCATCGCGAGCGCCGCGAACGGTGTCAGGAAGCCAAGTGCGAAGGCGAAACCGGCCGTCTCCGAGCCGCCGGCCACGAGCGCCATCGCGAGTGGCGGCCGGAAACCGAGGGAGCCGAAGGACCCCGCCGTGCCGCGCGGGCCGCCGCCGCCGAACCAGCCGAAGAGCTTCTGCGTGCCATGCGCTGCGAGCGACATGCCGACGACAACGCGCAAGAACAGGATCCCGTAGGCCACTAGCTTGAATTCCTCAAGTTGCCTCGTACGAAACCCTGACGCGAATGCTCAGCCGGCCGGCGCCGATCCAAATACCTTCTTGTAGAGCGCCTGCCAGTTCGCCGCGATCTCGTGCTGCGCGCTCGTAAGGCGATCTGGCCGGCGCAGACCAGGTCGTGAACCTTGTTCTCGAGCTTGTCTTTGACGTGGTAACCCGGGCTCGGGTTGGCTTCTTCGGGAAACAGGTTGGCGATGTTGTTGGAACCGCCGAGCTCCAGCGAGACGATGTGGTCGATCTCGAGCGTCGATCCGTACGGCTTCTGCGCCAGTCCGTACTCCTGCTCGTCCGCGTGCTTCTCCGAGGCCGGCACGTTGCGGTAATCCGAGGTGTGGAAGCTCGACGAGCAAATGACGCTCTTTGTGAGCCTGGCGTAGTACGCGCCGGGTGAGCACCGGCGGTCTGGATCGGCCGCGAGCCTGCAGCCGCTCGTCCGCGTTCGCTTCGCCAATAGAATCGTCGACCCGCGATCAGCCTTGGTTCCGGTCTGGGTCGCGCTGCCGTCGAGCCAGACAGCGACGCCGCCGTGATGCGAGCAGGTGCCGGAGTGGTGGAGGGAGTAGCTGTAGCTCCCATCTCGACATTGCGCGGTCGCCCCGGGAGGCGGGGAGGCGACGGCGGCCGCGACCGGAAACGCGCCGGCGATCACCAGTGCTATTAGGAGAAGGCTCCGCCTGCCAGACATGTCCTCAATGTCGCAGGAATCGAAACGATCTGATGCAGAGCTCGACCGAGCAGGGGCGGAGGGACTCGAACCCCCGGCCTACGGTTTTGGAGACCGCCGCTCTACCAGCTGAGCTACGCCCCTGTGCGAGCTCGGATTGTAGCCCTGGATTCCGAGCACCAAGGATTAGTCTGGGCGCGTGCAACGGCGCGCGCTTGGCGTTCTGTTTTGCGGTCTCGCCGCCGCCCTCATCGTCACCGCAGCAGCTGCGCTCGCCGGTGCGGGAGGGGAGGCGCGCGGCTGGATCGTCGCAATCGCGGCGCTCGCGCTCGCCGGTTGGCTCGGCTCCCTCGGCCTTTCAGCCTTCCGGTCCTGAGGAAATGTCCCGGTCACCTCGTATTCTCTACTCGTGAGCCGGGCCGACGACACTCAGTCCCTCTGGTTGCAGTACCGCAAGACTGGCGATCAGGGCATTCGCGACCGCCTGATTCTCACGTACGCGCCGCTCGTGAAGTACGTTGCCGGCCGGCTCGGGAGCGGTCTGCCCGCGCACGTCGACGAGGGCGATCTCGTCTCGTACGGGCTGCTCGGGCTGATCGGCGCGATCGAGCGCTACGAGCCCGACCGTGACGTGAAGTTCGAGACCTATGCGATTGCGCGCATCAAGGGCGCGATCATCGACGAGCTCCGCGCCATGGACTGGGTGCCGCGTTCCGTCCGTTCCCGGGCCCGCGAGATCGAGCGCGCCATCGCGGCGCTCGAGGCGAAGACCGGGCTGGCGCCGAACGACGAGCAGATCGCGAAAAAGGTGGGCATCACCGTGGAGGAGCTCGAGGAGAGCCTCACCGACATCGCGCGCTCCTCGATCGCCGCGCTCGACGAGCTCTGGACCGTCTCCGACGGCGGCGATCAGATCGCACTCATCGACACCGTCGAGGACACCGACGCCCCCGACCCGCAGAGCTCGCTCTCCCAGACCGAGATGAAGGAGGCGATGGCCGACGCGATCGCGCGCCTGCCGGAGCGCGAAAAGCTCGTCGTGACGCTCTATTACTACGAGGAGCTGACCCTGCGCGAGATCGGCGAGGTGCTCGGAGTGACCGAGTCCCGGGTCTCGCAGCTCCACACGAAGGCGATTCTCCGCCTCAAGGCGCGGCTTTCCGGCTCACCCGCGCGCGCCGGCCTCGAGACCTAATTTAGGATTCGAGAAGTGCCAGCAGTCACCGAGCCGGGCAAGATCCGCAACATCGCCGTCACCGGACACCGCGGGGTCGGCAAGACGTCGCTCGTCGAGGCGTTGCTCTTCCAGGCGGGAAAGACGAGCCGCCTCGGATCGATCGAGCAAGGGACGACGGTCGCCGACTGGGACGATGACGAGCACAAGCGTCAGATGTCGCTCTCCGGTGCTCAGCTGAACCTCGACTGGCAGGACCGCAAGATCAACCTCGTCGACTGCCCGGGTGACGCGGGCTTTCAGGCCGACACGCTCGCGGCACTTCGCGTCGTCGAAGGCGCCCTGGTCGTCGTCTCCGCGGTAATGGGGGTCGAGGTGAACACGACCCGCGTGTGGAAGCGCGCCGACGAGTACGAGCTCTCCCGCCTCGTCTTCGTGAACATGCTCGACCGCGAACGCGCCGACTTCTTCCGTGTGCTCGACGCAGTGAAGGCGCAGCTCTCCGGCCGTTGCGTCGCGATCCAGCTGCCGATCGGCGCCGAGCACGAGATCTCCGGCATTGTCGACCTGCTGCACATGTGCGCGTACCTGGATCCGTCGGGAGGGAAAGAGGGGGGGCCGCAGCCGATCCCCGCCGAACTGGCGGATCAGGTTCAGGAGTACCGCGAGAAGCTTCTCGATGCGGTCGTCGAGACGAACGAAGACTTGATGGCGCGCTATCTCGAAGGCGAGGAGCTAGCGGCGGAGGACGTCGCGCACGCGTTGAAGGACGCGGTGACGCGTGACGAGCTGTATCCGGTGGCTTGCGGCGTCGCCACGAAGAACCTTGGTACGACCGCTCTGCTCGACCTGCTCGTCGAGGGCGTGCCGTCACCGGCGAAGAAGGGGACGACGATCGAGTTCGGCGACGCGAAGCAGGCGGTCTTCGTCTACAAGACGATCGCCGATCCGTTCGCAGGACGGATCAGCTGCTTTCGAGTCCTCGCAGGTCCCGTCACGGGCGATACGACGCTCGTCGATCCGCGCACGCACGCGAAGGAGCGGCTCGGTCAGATCCTCCTGCTGAACGGCAAGGAGAACGCGCCGGTCGAGTCCCTCTGCGTCGGCGACCTCGGCGCCGTGGCGAAGCTCAAGGATGTCGTGACCGGCGACGTGCTCGTCGATCACGAGGTGCCCGTCGAGCCGCCGCACATCGACTTTCCCGAGCCGGTGATGAGCTTCGCGATCACGCCGAAGGCGAAAGGCGACGAGGAGAAGATGGCCGCCGGGTTGCGCCGTCTCTCGGAGGAGGATCCGACGATCTCGCTCCGCCGCGACCCGCAGACGGGCGAGCAGCTGATCTCGGGTCTGACGCAGATGCAAGTGGAGGTCGCGGTCGACCGGCTGCGCGGCCGCTTCCACGTGGATGTCGAGCTGCATCCGCCGCGCGTGCCGTACAAGGAGACGATCCGAAAAGAAGCACGCGCGCGGCATCGCTACAAGAAGCAGACCGGCGGGCGCGGCCAGTTCGGCGACTGCGAGATCGTGATCGAGCCGATGCAGAACGGCGAGGGCGAGCCCGAGTACGAGTTCGTCGACAAGATCGTCGGCGGCGTCATCTCGCAGGGCTTCCGCCCGGCTGTCGACAAAGGAGTCCGCGAGGCGATGGAGCACGGCGACCTCGCGGGTGCGCCGGTCTACGGGGTTCGCGTCACACTCGTCGACGGGATGATGCACCAGGTCGACTCGTCGGAGATGGCGTTCAAGATCGCCGGCTCGATGGCCTTCAAGGAGGCGTACCAGAAGGCGGACCCTGTGCTGCTCGAGCCGATCATGGAGCTCGAGGTGACGGTGCCGGACGACGCCGTCGGCGCGGTGAACGGCGATCTCAACTCCCGGCGCGGCCGGCTGCACGGCATGGAGCCGGCCGCCGGCATGACGACGATCAAAGCGGAGGTCCCGCTCGCGGAGGTGCTCACGTACTCGCAGGCCCTCACCTCGATGACGGGTGGGCGCGGTGACCATCACATGGCCTTCCTCCGGTACGAGGAAGTGCCGGTGCACGTCGCGCAGAAGATCATCGAAGAGACGAAGAAGGAACGCGAAGCGGCGAAGGCTTAGGTCTTGGGGTCAGACCCTTCGGGTCTGACCCCGCTTTTCTGAGCTAAGCCTGTTCCTGCTGCGACGTCGTAGCGTCCCGGTCGCGCAGGTGCTCGATCACGTCCGACACGTCCGCGAGCTCCTGCTCGAGGTCGCGGCGGTAGTTCTCCAGCCGCTCGAGCAGGTCCTGCCTGTTCGGAAACGGTCCGCGGAAGTGGATCCGCCCGCGATCGTGCGGGTGGCGGTGGTGGTGGTGATGCATATTCACCTCCTCTCCTCGTAGCGTTCGAGAAAGCGTTCGGTGCGTTCCTGCGAGCGGCGGAGAGCGTCGACCCACTGGTCGAGCAGCGCGCGTCCGCGCTCGGTGATCGCATAGCGGCGCTTGGCCGGGCCGGGGGAGGTCTCGTCCCACTTGGACGAGAGGAGACCCTCCTCCTCGAGCGCCCGCAGCAGGCGGTAGAGGTTTCCCATCTCGACGCGCTGCTCGCCGGTCAACTCCGGAAGACGCTCGAGCAGTTCGTAGCCGTGCACCGGGCGTTCGCGCAGGAGCAACAAGATCGCCGGCTCCGTGAAGCGCTCGACGCGCGCGAACACGCGCCAACGACCGCCCTGATGGTGGCGGGACCTGGGCCCGTGCCTCAGAGCCCGATCTCCGAGGCCGCTACGTGTAAAACACACATGTAAGACGACAGTAGCGGCCACGGGTGCGCTAGGCAAGTGCGCAAAGACCCGGGGCTATAGTCGGCGCATGCGCGTGACCAAGGTCGGGGCGATGCGGATTTGCGCGATTTGCGAGCGCTCGCTCCTCATGGGGGAGCGCGCCGTCCGCTATGCGCCCGAGGAAGGCGCGGAGCTCGTCGATGTCTGCGCGCTTTGTCAGGAGATCGCGGTCGAGCACGGCTGGCTGAAGGAAGGCACCCCGACGACGCCGATCGTGCCGGGCGAGCGCAAGCGGCGCCGCCGCGGCCTCGGCGAGCTGCTCGGCCTGCGCCGCGACAACGGTGAGACGCTCACGCCGGCGGAGCCGATCCTGCGCCGCCTCTCGAGCGAGGAGGTTGCGCTGCTCGAGGTGGCCGATCTCTTCAACGGCAGCACGTACCGCCGCACCGTCGGCGGGATCGCAAAGAGTCTTGGAGTCGCGAAGGCGAGCATCATCCCGCTCTCCGGCGACGCCGGAGAGATGGCGGTCACCGTCGCGTGGGATCTCTCGTGGTACCAGTACCGCGTCAGCCCGGACTCCGCGCAGCCCGTCCGGCTCGAGCGTCGCGGCCACGAGCTCGAGGAGCTCGAGGAGACCTTCAAGGCGTGGAACGCCCACGTCGAAGAGGAAGGCCGCCTCGTGCCCGAGATCGCCCGGCTGTAGCCCGCCTCTAGCGCTAACCGCCCTTCTCCTTACAATCAGTAGCGAGATGATCTATTGCGTGATTCCGCGTGAGCTCGTCGACGAGCTCTACGACAAGATGGTCGAGTACTACAAGGACAACCCGAACGTGACGGTGATCGTCGACCGCCGCGAGGGCGACGATCGTCGCGCGGGCAAGCCCGAGCCGGAGTTCCTCGAGAAGCGCGAAACGCGCGACCGCCGGCGGGCCAGGATCCCGGGAACCTTCCCGAATACGGACGCACCCGACTAGCGACTAGATTCGTCTCCGTGGCGACGGAGACCTTCGAAAGTACGAGCCCCGCAACCGGCGAGGTGCTCGGCACCTTCCCCAAGTCGGACGCCGCGGACGTCGAGCGCGCGGTCGAGACGGCGCGCGCCGCGTTCGAGACCTGGCGGCTAGTGCCCGCGCCCCGGCGCGGCGAGATCCTCTACCGCTTCGCGCAGATCCTCGAGCGCGAGAAGGCGGCATTGACCGACCTGATGACGCACGAGATGGGCAAGGTCAAGGCCGAGGCGGGCGGCGATGTCCAGGAAGCAATCGACATGACGTACTACATGGCCGGCGAAGGCCGCCGCCTCTGGGGTCAGACCACACCGTCGGAGCTTCCCGACAAATTCAACATGTCAGTGCGGGTGCCCATCGGCGTCGTCGGTGCGATCACGCCGTGGAACTTCCCGATCGCGATCCCGTCTTGGAAGCTCGCGCCCGCGCTCATCTGCGGCAACACCGTCGTACTGAAGCCGGCGGAAGACACGCCGCTGCTCGCGGACCGCTTTGTCGAGCTCTTCGACGAGGCCGGCCTGCCCGCCGGGGTCGTCAACATCGTGCACGGTTATGGCGATACCGCCGGTGAGGCGCTCGTGCGTCACCCAGACGTGCCGGTGATCACGTTCACCGGTTCGCGCGAGACCGGCGTCGCCGTGACCAAGGCCGCTGCCGACCGCCTGAAGCACGTGCACCTCGAGCTCGGCGGCAAGAACGCGATCATCGTTCTCGACGACGCCGACCTCGACCTCGCCGTCGAGGGCATTGTCTGGTCGGCGTTCGGCACCTCCGGCCAGCGCTGCACCGCCGCGTCACGCGTGATCGCACACGAAACGATCTACGACGCGCTGCAGTCCAGGCTCGTCGCACGCGCGGAGAGCATGCGCCTCGGTCCCGGCTGGGAAGACGACACCGACGTCGGCCCCGTTATCAACCGCGCCGCGATCGAGAAGATCCACTCGTACACGAAGATCGGGCAGGACGAAGGCGCGCGCCTACTGACCGGAGGCGAGATCGCAACCGAGGGCGATCTCGACAAGGGCTTCTTCTACCGGCCGACGATCTTCGGCGACGTCGAGGCCGGCATGCGCATCGCGCAGGAAGAGATCTTCGGTCCGACGACGGCGCTCATCAAGGTCGGCGACTTCGATGAGGCAATCCGCGTCGCGAATGGGATTAGGTTCGGGCTCTCGTCGTCGATCTTCACGCGCGACGTGAACAAGGCGTTCCGCGCCATGCGCGACCTCCAGACCGGCATTACTTACATCAACGCCGGTACGACCGGCGCCGAAGTGCATTTGCCGTTCGGCGGCACGAAGGACACCGGCAACGGACATCGCGAGGCGGGGCAGACGGCGCTCGACGTGTTCACCGAGTGGAAGTCGATCTACGTCGATTATTCGGGTCGGCTGCAGCGTGCACAAATAGATACTGCCTCCTGACGCGAGCGATGAAGGCGCGGCTCTCCACCGACGGCGGCGCGCGCGGCAATCCGGGACCGGCCGCGTACGGCTACGTGCTCGAGGCGGAGGACGGCACGGTGCTGGCAGCGCATGGCGAGAAGATCGGCATTGCAACGAACAATGTCGCCGAATACCGCGCGCTGATCGCAGGGCTCGAGAAAGCGATCGAGCTCGCGGTTCCCGAGGTCGAGGTGGTCTCCGACTCGGAGTTGCTCGTGAAGCAGATGACCGGTGAGTACCGCGTCAAGAATGAAGCGTTGCGCGAGCTCTCGTTGCAGGCCGCGCAGCTTGCACGGCAAATCGGAACTGTCAGCTATCGCGCTGTGCGCAGGGAACACAACGAGCTCGCAGATCGCCTCGTGAACGAGGCGCTCGACGGTCCCTGACCCTGGCTATACTGGCCACCGCTCGCGGATGTAGCTCAGTTGGCTAGAGCGTCTGCTTGCCATGCAGAAGGTCGTGGGTTCGAGTCCCATCATCCGCTCTCGTTGAAGCCCCCGTTCAGGGGGCTTTCGTGTACAGGGACGCGCGCGGCGGGAGCGAAAGCGTCCGCAGCTTTACGGTTGTTAAGTGACCGTAAGGCTTGCCGGTTGCGAGCATCGACTACCTCTGGCATGGGTACGGTGAGCGCGATGCACCGCGTTGCCGTTCTTCTGCTGCTCCTTGTCACCTCTGTCGCTAGTGCCGGCGCTGCGGCTGCGCACGCGACGGCGGCCCCCGCGGGCTGTGCGACGCCGGAAGTGCGTGTCCACGACGAAGCGGTTTTCGGGCACTTCTCCACCCTGGCCGCTGCGAAGAAACTGAAGGCGCGTGCGGCTGGGTTCGGCTTTGCGGGAATCAAGATCGAAAATGAGGGTTGCGGTGATTTCGAAGTGGAAATCGACGGTGCCGACCACCAGGCCGACCGGACGAGTTTCGCGCATGAAGCGGCCAAATCCGGTTTCTACGTGACGTTCGAGCAAACCGCGCCGCCGATGCAATACCAGGCTGGAGAAGTCGTCGGTGTCTTCGCGCGAAAAAGCACGGTCTCAGCCGCGAATGCCTTGATGACAAAGCTCTCGCACAACGGTTTCCTCTTCATCGATCTCGTTCGTGTCGGCAAGCTCTGGCTCGTCGTGATGCCGCAAGTTCCCGTCAAGGACGCCCTCTCGATCGCGCACGAAGTGGCGACTGCCGGATACCACATCCAGTTTCAGCCGGGCACGAAGTAGCGCCGTCACGAGTGCGATCAGTTTTGAGTGCTAGCGCGGCGTTTCGCGTTACAAACGCTCCGCCGCACTGATCCTTTCGACTCCAGTTCGACGCATCGAGTAGGCCGAACGGCCTATTGAAACGTTTGCGACGACGTGCCAGGCTCGTCGAGTACTCCGCTGGGGAGCGGGGTGAACGAGGGGAGTGGTGGGCACGGGTTCGTACGCGTCAGTTGCTGCGGATCAACCGTACGGGTTGATCGCGCTGCGTTTGCGGGGGGTTCGGTACTGGTGGGCCGGTATCGGCCTGACCGTGCTCGTCGCCATGTACGCCGCCCCCATCGGTGAGAGCTTCACTCAACCCGCGCTTCCCGCAAAAACGACCCCGCTTCCCGCACTGTCGATCCCCGCAGTCGCCTTCCCACTGCTCAACGCCCCGAAGGTGCAACGACGGGCGCCGCTTCCCGCACTTCCCCACCAGACCGCGATCGCTTCAGGGGCGACCGCTCCCCATCCGCTGTCGGCCGCGCGTCAGCGCATCCCCGTCGTGTCGGACACTCACGCCCAGGCGCCGCGCGCGAGCACGACCCAGCAGGCGACGCCGACGGATCCCTTCGCGAACGTACCCGTAGTCGAGAACAACGTCGGCACTCCGCCGCCTCTTCCGTCCACGACAACACCGACTGCAGCGGCTGCTACTCCCGCCGCTCCCGCTGCTCCGGCGAGTCCTTCGCCGACGCCGAAGCCCGCAACCCCGGCGGGCGGTTCGACGGACCCGCAAGCGCAAGCCCCCGCGACGACGGACACGTACTCGGGCGGCATGGGCTGGTTCTCCACCGACACGACGTCCAGCGCAACCGTGAGCGCTGACGCGCCAACCGATCCGTCGCAAACTCAGGTGACTGCGACCATCGGCGCCGGCGGCGCGGGCACAGTCGACAACACCGTTGCGACCGGCACGCAGACCGATACGACCAGCACCACAGGCAGCTCCGGCACCGTCGGCACGGTCGGCACCGCCGACTCCGGCAGCAATGGCGTCACGGTCAGCGGCACGTCGACGACGTCGGGCAACGGCGCGAGCGGGAACCCGAGCAACGATCCGAGCACGCAAGGCATTAGCGGTGCCACGACTGGTGGCGGCACGTCGTCCGGCGGCACGAGCGGCGCCGTCTCGGGAAGCACGCCGTCGAATCAGTCTGACGGCGCGACGACTTCGCCTGCCGGCGCGACGCTCCCGAATTCCGACCCTGCAGCGACGCCTGGCAGCGGCCCGTCACCGCCCGCACCGTGGAACGCAAGCACTTCCGGTGCAAACGCACACACGATCACGTTGCGCCTGAACGGCGCGAATCTCGAGCTTACGATCGACGGAACCGTCTCGTCGCAGCCGCTTGCGAGCGTCAGCTCCGTCTCGATCACGGGTACGCCAGACGTCAACGACACGCTCACGGTCGATCTGAGCGGCGGCGCGATCCCGGTTCCGATCTTCTTCGACGGCGGTGCGGCCGGTTTCGACACACTCGTCGTGACCGGATCGAGCGATTCGTACGTGTCCGTCGCGACAGGGCCTCAGTCCGGCACGGTCACCGCCGACTCGACAGTCATCACATACGCCGGACTCGAGCCTGTGGTCGGTGGCGACGCCGTCAATGCGACGCTTGCGACGCCGGGCACCGACGATGTGGCCAACCTCAGCACCTCAGGCGGAAACATCACCCTGAACGTGACGAGCGGTACGGCCGAGAGCCAGACGATCACCGACCCGACGAACTCGCTCGTCATCAACATGGACGGCGGGGACGACACGCTGACGATCGGGAACATCAGCGGCTATAGCGGTCTGCTCACGATCGACGGTCAAACCGGCACGAACACGCTTTCGATCACGAGTACCCAGGACCTGAAGCTCGACGGCGACACGCTGACCTTGGGCGGGAGCCGCACGATCACCGTCCAGAACTTCGCGACCGTCAACCTGACAGGTGGCACCGGCGGCCAGAAGCTAACCGTCACGAACACGACGGGGGGCCGCACGGTCAACCTCGCGGGCGGGCCGGGCGGCGACACCTACGTGCTCGGCGACGCCTATGGCCAGGTCGGGATCGTCAGCGCCGCGGCCGACACGATCGACTTCTCGACCCACAGCGGCAACATCAGCTACGACGGCACGAATTTCACCGACGCAGGGGGCGACAGCGCCTCGGTCACGGGTGGGACGGCGCCGAAGCAGATCAACGTCGGTCTCACCACCACCGGCGTCGGTGCCAATTTCGACCCGGTTGCGGACCTGACGAACGTCGTCAACAAGCTGAAGACCGTCGTCACGAGCATCGACAACAGCGTCTCCGCGCTCTCGACGACGCTGCCGTTGCTCGATCCGGGTACTGCGCCGAGCCTCGACCGCATCGTGAAGCTCGTCAGCTCGTTCACCGACTTCGCAACCGCCGTTTCGAGCTCGGTCTCGACTGGGGCGATTCACCTGCTCCCTGCGACCTTCACGCTCCATGACCTCGTCACGAAGCTCAACGCCATCACTTCGGGCCTCGGGTCGCCGCTGAACGCGCTCACGTTCTCGACGGCGTACGGCACCACCGGCTCCGACCTCGTCGCCTACCTCGAAATGGGCATGACGAGCCCCGGCAGCGTCTCGTCGCCGATCGCGCTCAACTTCGGGACGCTTGTGAGCGGGCTCGGCCTGTCGCTCACCGACGCGAGCGGGAACCCGCCCACCGTCACCGTCGCCGCCACGATCGATGTCGCCTTCGGGATCGGCGCCGACGTCTCCGGCACTCCAGGGGCGTACGTCGACCCGGCCGGCCACATCAACCTCAGCGCCTCGATCTCGACGTCGTCTCTCAACGCGACGGTGAATCTCGGCCTTCTCCAGGCGAGCATCAGCAGCGGTGCGATCGGGCCGCTCACCGGCACCGTCGGGCTTTCACTGTCGCCCGGCACGAATCCGATCCCGTTGAGCAGCTTCTCGGCCGACAGCTTCGCGACGCCCACGGTCAGCGCGAACGTGGACAGCCTCTACACAGTCCACCTTCAGATCGACCCGGGCGTGAAGATCGGCGGCAGCGACCTCCACAGCGTGGGTGCCGACCTCCTGATCTCGCTCGGCGACAGCACCGATTTCGTCAATCACCCGAACTCCGTGCCGCTCTTCGGCGACGGCGGGCAGCCGCCGGCGATCCACGTCAGCGTCCACACCTCGCTCGGCACTGGCGGCACCGACCTCCTGAACTCGCTGAACCCGAGCGCTGCGGGGTTTGGCAATGCCGACCCGAGCACGATCATGGGGATGCTCGGCCAGGTCGCGAGCTTCTTCGGCTCGATGGCGAGCCAGCAGCTCCTGGGGACGCAGATCCCGTTCACTTCGGTCACGCTCGGCCAGCTGCTCGACTACGCGCAGCAGTTCAAGCACGAGTTCCTCGATCCGCTCTTCAAGAGCGGCGACTCGCTGCATCCCGACGCGAACGGCGACGGCAAGGTCGACCTCCAGGACTTCAACTTCTCCGGCATCCAGAGCCTGCTCGGCCGGCTGACCGCGGCTCTCGGCCTCGGCGGCAGCGGCCTTGGCGGCAGCGGCGGCCCCCTCAGCGCGAGTTACGACCCCGCGACGGGCGCGCTGACCTTCAACTTCAGCCTCACCGAGCAGGCCGGAATCGGCACGAACGTCCAGGTGACAACCGGCGCGGGCGCGACGGTCATCGATGAGGGCGGCACAACTGATGTCCAGGCGATTCTCCTCAACGCCAACGGCGGCACCTTCACGGTCTCGTACGGCAGCAACAAGAGTGGGACGCTGCACATCGGCGACAACCTGACGTCCGCGCTGCAGACGATCACCGGCTCCGGCTCGGTCTCGGTGACGAGCCCGAGCACGGGCGTGTACATCGCCACCCTGACCGGCGTCTCGAACGCGACGCTGCTGAGCGTCGACAGCACGAACCTCACCGACGACGGCCTCGTGCAGACGATCATCGTTCCGACCGGAACGAGCAGCTTCTGGATCGGCTATCCGGACAGCAACGGCGTGCTCGGTCTCACGAATGAGCTCTCGATGGGGATCAGCGACGCCGACCTGACCTCGGCTCTGAACGCTCTCAACGGCGTCAAGCCCGGTACGGTCTCGGTCAAGTCCGCGGTGGGCACGACGAGCACCGCGTATCGCGTCACGATCAACGGGTCGCCGTCCGCAGGCACGAAGGCATTCGCAGCGGCCGGCGGTGTGTCACTCAACTTCGGCGCCAGCCTCGGCGGCCTTGCGAGCTTGCAGACGACCGGCAGCGTCATCCCGCTCGCGAAGCTCGTCGCCGAGGGGACGTTCGGGATCTTCCTGACCTCGACGAGCTCGCTCTCGGTCGGGCCATCCGCGTTCCAGAACGGCCCGCAGGCGACGGTGACGACGACGCAGCAGGGCGGCAAGGGCATCACCGTCACGGAGGTCAGGCAGGGAGTCCTGAACCAGGTCGACGCGGTCTGGCTCGTCACTGTCAAGGGCGGCGGCCACTTCACCCTCGCGGCCGGCGGCTCGCCGACCGCCAACCTGACGCCGGGCGATGACATCACGTCCGCAGTCGAAGGGCTGCACGGCGGCTGGGGCACTCACGTTCACGTTTCGATCTCGCACCAGCCCGAGGGCGTCGTCTACACGATCACATGGGACAACTCGGTCGCGCCGGTCGCGACGTTCGCGGGCGACGGCTCCGGTCTCACGGGGCAGAACGAGATCGACGAGTTGCAGGTTCAGAACGCGAACGGCGGCCAGTTCAACCTGACCGTCAACGGCAGCCAGCTCACGGGCGTTTCGTCGAGCGTGACGGCAACCGATCTGGCCGCGACCACGACGGGCGGCCTGAATGATCCGACCTTCAGCGGCGTCGCCACCGTCCCGAACAGCTCGACCGCCGGCACCGTGAACGTCACCTCCGGGTCCGGTGGAGCCATCGAGATCGAGTTCCAGGGCGGCTGGGCCGGCATGGACGTTCCCGACCTGTCGACCGACTCGACGAACTTGACCGGCACGCTCGACACGACGAGCCACCCCGGTAACGGCACACTCACCGGTGACGCGCACTTCGACGCCGAGATCACCGACGGGCCGGCCGTCCAGACGCAGATCACGCAGGACGGCGCCGCGACCGTGGCGACGACCACGACGCAGGACGGCGGTACCGGCCTTGCGATCAACACGACGACGCAGGGTGGCTCGTCCGTCCACGAGGTCCAGACGCTGAATGTTCGCGCATCCGCCGGGACATTCACGCTCACGAGTGGTGGCCAGACCACCGACCCGCTCGACGCGAGCCTGGATGCATCGTCGCTCGCGGCGTTAGTGCAGACGAAGCTCGTCGCGAAGTCGATCAATGTGACGGTCTCCGGCGCTCAGACGGTTGGCGGCAAGCTCCTGACGATCACCTTCACCGCCACGGGCGACCAGCCGCAGCTCCAGCCGGCGACGACGGTGGCCTTCACCGGCGTGAACGAGACCCAGACCGTGACCGTGAACGGTGCCGTCAGCGGCACGTACACGCTCACCTACAACGGCGTGACGAGCGGGCCGATCCAGTCGAACAGCAGCAACCTCGGCACCGTCGTCGGCGCACTGGTCGGCGGCTCGGTCAGCGTGAGCCCGTCGGGTAACACGTTCACGATCACGTTCGACGGCACCGGTGTCGCGGGCACGAACGTCAAGCCGTTGAACCCCGGCACGAACTCGCTCACCGCGCAGAACGAGATCCAGACGATCACGCTGCTGAATGCGACGGGTGGCACGTTCACGCTGACGACGAGCAACGCCGACGGTTCGACGACGTCGACGGCGACCGGGATCGCGTACAACTCGGCGCTCGACGCCACCGCCTTGCCGACTGGCGTCACGGCGACAGCGGCGGCCAGTGGGACGCTCGCAGCCGGGACGTACTACTACATGGTCACCGCGATCACGGCCTCGGGCGAAGGCGTCGCCTCTGCCGAGGTGAACGCGTCCGCCGATGCGTCGCACGGGACGATCACGCTGAGTTGGACGGCGCCGAGCGTCGCGGTGACGGGCTACCGCATCTATCGCGGCGCCTCGAAGGGCGGCGAGAGTGTCTACTTCGCGCCCGTCGGGCTCGGCACGACTTTCAACGACACGGGCGCCACGCCCGACGGAACGGGCACCCCGCCCACGACGGATCTCACGACGAAGCTCAGCAACATGCCCGCGCTCGGCGCGAGTGCCAATCAGGTCACCGTCACGGGCACACCGGGCAACTGGACCGTCACCTTCAACGGGGGTAGCACGGCCGGCCATCACTTCGCCAAGTTCGTCGGCGACCCGGGCGGCCTGCTCAACTCGCAGACACTGCCGACGTTGTCGGTCACCCTGCTGGCGTCAAGCACCGGCACCGATCTCAACCACGACAGCAAGGTCGACCAGAACGATCTCGTCGTTGCGCTCCAGAGCGCCCTCGACGCGGCCGCCGTGAGTGCAGGGATCACGCCCGGCTTCCTCACCGCTGCGATCGCCGCGGGCACCCCGTTCATGGGCGGCACGTTCTTCGCGCACAGTGCGACGGACGATGAGGCGCTCATGGTCATGGTTCCGGTCACGGAGGCCCCGATCACGACGAAGAGCGGCACCCTCGCCGTCCCGGGCACGACCGGGAACTTCACGATCACGGTCGGCGGCCAGACGACCACGGCGATCGCGATCGGCTCGAGCGCGGCGGTCGTGCAGTCGGCCATCATGGCGCTCACCGGCTTCACGGACACCGTCACCGTCACGCTCAGCGGAAGCACGTACACCCTGACGTTCGGGTCGACCCTCTTCAGCAGCGTCAGCGGGGCTGTCCTCCTCTCGGGCTCGGTTCCGCTCGCGGAGGAAGACACGATCGTGCACTTCGAGGCGGCGCTCCAGAGCCAGATCCAGTCGCTGCTGCAGACCGCGGGCATCTCGGGCGGCGCGAACATCACGGTTGGCGACTCGGGCGGCACGGCCCTGACGATCAACTCGACCACGCTCACCTTCGGCCTGATGTTCCAGGAGCCGATCGTCGCGTCGGTCGGTGGCGGGCGCGTCTCGTTGACCGCACCGCAGGTGCTCAAGACGGCCAACACGGCCTTGCCGTCCGTCTCGATCCCGCGCAGCGTGAACGTCGACGTCGCGAACTTCAACGACCCGTCGCTTCAAGTGCTCGGCCTGGCGACTTCGCCCACGCGGCTGAGCTACGCGACCGCGCCGAGCACCGAGATCGACTTCACGCTGTTCGTCAATAACGCGACGATTCCGATCGTCATCTCCACGGGCGATCTCTCGGCCGTGCACGACATCGGCGCACTCGTCACGGTTCTCCAGTCGCACATCGATTCCGCGCTCTCCGACGCCTTCAAGAGTGGCGCGCTGACCGCGCCGGCGCAGATCCAGGTCTGCCGCCCGAACATCAATCCGGCCGCCGGCGCCTGCGACGACGTCGGCAACCGCATCACATTCCTGGCGTTGACCGGCGTGACGACACTCGCGCTGGACGTTCCGGCGAAGCTCGCCAACGGCACCACTGACAACGGCGCGGTCACCGAGCTCGGCCTCCAGGCCGTGAACGGAGCGACGAGCCACGCGCGCGCGGGCCGGTTCTTCCTCAACAACGTCCATCTCACGGGCACGGTCGAGATCGTCCTGCAGGACGTGAGCGCGACCGCGAGTCTCGGCTTCCTCGCGCTGACCGGTACGGCGACCGGCACCCTGCCCGAGCAGCGGCTACTCAGCCTCACCGCCGACATCAGGCTCCGCAACCCGACCGTGAGCGACTCGGACGGCTGCGGCTGCCAGAACATGCTCGACATCGGCACCTTGATCAACGCGATCCGGGACGGGCACTTCCTCTACGTCTCGGACGACGTCCATGGCGGGAGCACGCAGGATCCGCCGACCGGCTTCTTCAAGGGCACGCTCTCGGGCGGCTTCGGCGGCGACCTGAACATCGTCCCGGCCGGCGTCCTCTCCGGGCTTGCCGACACGGTGAACGCCGACCTGATGTTCAGTGCGACGAGCGACGACTGGTTTTCGCACTTCCCGACGCCGGACGTCCATTTCGCCGGGCCGGACTTCCAGGCGATCCTCTCGAAGTTCCAGAACCTCGACTTCGGCTCGATCACACAGGCGCTTCTCCTGATCGTCAACTTCGTGAAAGGGCTCAACCAGCCGGGGACGCCGATCGGCGACGTCCTCAGCGCGCCGCTGCCGCTGATCAACCAGAGCCTCGGCGACCTGCTCAACATCGCCTCTGACATCGCGACGAAGATCCAGGCGATCGTCCAGAACCCGGCGGGTGCGATCCAGCAGCTGAACAACATCCTCATGAACGCGCTCGGGCTGCCGACGCCGAGCGTGAACGTCCAGGATCAAGGGCTCAACGGCAGCAGCCAGGACGTCCAGAAGGTGACGTTCACCGCCGACGCCGGCACCTTCACGATCTCGTTCACGCCGACGAGCGGCGCGCCGCAGACGACGCAACCGATCAAGTTCGGCGCCGACGCCACGACTGTCCAGAGTGCACTGAACAAGCTTCAGGGCGTCAAGGTCACCGTGACGAAGGACATCACGGGCTTCTACACGATCACGTTCGTGCCCACCGGCGCTGAGCCGACCTTCACCGTCGACACGAGCCAGCTGGCGCGCGGTCCCCCGGATCAGCAAATCGTCCAATGGAACAACGGCGAGATCGATTTCAGCTTCAATCTCGGCGCCAGCACCCAGATTTCGAAGCCGTTCGACCTGGATCTGAGCTCCGTCTTCGGGACGGGTGCGCTCTCGACCATCGCGAACGCGCTGATCGGCGCAGGCGCGAGCGGCAGCCTCTCGGTGAACATCGGCGCGACGCTCCACGTCGCCCTCGGTCTCGACCTCTCGAGCCCGGCGACGGTCGGGGGCAGCGGCGGGACGCAGACGGTCAAGCTCAACGCGACCGGCGGCTCGTTCACGATCTCGTATGCCGCTCCGGTCGACCCGCCGCAGAACGTTGCCGCTACGGCAGGCACGGGCGGCACCCTCGCGGCCAACACGTACTACTACGTCGTCACCGCGATCACGTCGTCCGGCGAGACGCTTCCGTCGAGCGAAGTCTCCGCGGTCGCGGACTCGACGAACAAGACGATCTCGCTCACATGGGACTCGGTTGCGGGCGCGGTCAGCTACCGGATCTACCGCGGCACCGGGGCCGGCAGCGAGACCGGCTACTTCACGTCGGGTACCGCGAGCTTCACGGACAACGGCTCGAGCAGCCTGACGAGCCATGCGGTGCCGACGAGCGCGACCGCGACGACGACCGAGACGACGGGCGACATCGCGTACGACAAGACCGCGAGCGACGCGACGAACCAGAGCGCCGCGCAGACCGCACTCTCGGGGCTCGGCGGCCTCTCGGGCAAGGTCACCGCCGCCTACGACGGCTCGTCCCAGACGTACACGATCACCTTCGACGGCTCGCTCGGCACGGTCGCGCCGCTGACGGCCGACGGCTCGAAGCTGACGGGCACGCAGCACAGCCTGTTCCTGAAGACCGGCGACGGGGCCGACGCGACGCACCTCGACCTCACCGCCAGCGTCGCCGGGACGAATCTCAACTTCCACGCGATGATCGGACCGTTCGGCCTGTACATCGTGGGCGGCTCGGCGAGCCTCGGCGGCACCGTGCGCCTCCATCTCCTCGATCCGAACAGCAACGGTCACTTGAACCTCGTCGGCTTCGGCGACGGCGGCGTCACGAGCGATCTCGGGTCGATCATCAATTTCATCGGCTCCGGTAGCGTCTGCTTCTTCGCCGTCGGCTCCTCGAGCTGCGTGACGACGTCGGCGCCGATCGCCACAGCGACGCTGCCGATCTTCATCGGAACCGACAGCTTCAAGCTGAAGATCAACGATCCGATCTTGGAGCCCGGCCCAAGCCCGGCTGCAGCGACGACGAACAATCTCGTCCTGACGGCCACCTTCGATCTCACGACGCTCTTCGGCGGCGGTCAGCCGTTCGGGTTCACGATCAACGACGGCACGCCCGGCGAGCTGCCGTGGCAGGGTTTCAACCCGCAGCTGCCGAGCCTCTTCGCGCTCCTCGCCGACCCGAGCGTCGTCGTCGACGGTCTCGACCAGGTCTTCTCCGCGATTCAGAACCTCGTACAGGGCCAGATCTTCGGCTTCAAGCTGCCGCTGCTCGGCGACCTACTCGCGAACAACCCGTTGAGCGCGGACATCGGCCTCTTCCGGTCGGAGCTGCTCCAGCCGCTTGCGAACACACTGCGTGAGAACAACCTCGGCATCGACGGCCTCGTCCCACTGATCCAAACCGAGCTCTACAACGTGATCGGCCCGGGCGGCCTCGACATCTTGGAGCCGTACAACGGCATCGGGACGAACGAGTCCACCCACCCGAGCGACATCCACTTCCAGCTGATGAAGGATTCGCTGACCCAGAAACGGGCGCAGAGCTGCACGTTCAACGACCCAATGTGCACGAACGTCAACATCTTCAATGCCGACGAGATCGAGGTCGACGTCAAGCTCGGCAAGACGTTCCCGATCCAGGTCGGCTCTCCGATCGCGATCGACCTCGGGATTCCGGCGCTCGGCATCGACGCGAGCTTCACGCCGTCGGTCTCGATCCAGTTCTCGATGAACTTCGGCTTCGGCATCGACTCGCATAACGGCTTCTACTTCGTGACGGACGGCGGCAATCCGAATAGTCCGAACAACGAGCTGCTCAGCATCGGCGCGCTCGCCACGCTCTCGAGCATCAACTGCCCGAGCGGCTCGGGCAACGGCACCGTCGACCGTGCGACCGCCGACGGCCGCCTGCTCGTGCTCGCGCTGCACCTCACCGACGGAACCGACGTCAACGGCGACGGGGCCGTGACGGTGCCGTGCTCGAACGGCGCACCGGTCATCCCGACGGGCTCCGACAGCCTCCAGCAGATGGAGATCAGCGGCGTCTTCTTCAGCGGTCAAGTCGACATCCACTCGCCCGACAGCTCGAATCCGGGTGAGCTCACGCTCGGCAATCTGCTCGGCGGCAACTTCGCGTCGATCTTCGACGTGCACATCGCTGGCGGCGCCGACCTCCGCGCGGACGCGGTCGTCGACTTCAGCACCCTCGGCGCCGGCTTCGGGCAGATCCTGCCGTCGATCTCGCTGAAGATCCTCGTCGACTTCGCGCTGTCGTGGGATTCGCAGAACGGGCTCCAGATCGATTCGCCTGAGGTCGTCTTCGGCGACATCACGCTCGACCTCGGCTCGTTCATCTCGGACTTTGCCGGCCCGATCCTCTCGAAGATCAAGGACATCCTCGATCCGCTCGCGTGGCTGATCGGCCCGAACGGCTTCCTGAACGAGCGGATCCCGCTCCTGTCCGACCTCGCCGGCCACACGATCACGGGCGCCGACATCGTCACGTTCTTCGATCCGACCGACGGGCCGAGCATCAAGACGTTCCTCGACTTCGTGCTCCAGCTCTATCACCTCGTCGATCTCGTCCAGCAGGCGGCAAGCGACGGCGATGTGAAGCTCAACTTCGGCGATCTCGTACTCGCGCAGGGAGACCCGCCGCCGGGCTCGCCGATCAGCCTCCCGAACCCGAGCAACTGGGCGTTCTTCGACAGCGACCTGTCGAACGGCGGCTTCCTCGGCGCCGGTCAGAACCTCATGGACATGGGGAGCCTGCCGAACCTGTCGATTCCGGATTCGCTGCCGGCACCGTCGACCGAGGGCACGGAGGGGTCGTCCACCTCGGAATTCCAGTCAGGGCTCCAGGGCGACACCGCTTTCGACTTCCCGATCCTCAGTCACCCATCCGACCTCATCAACTTGCTCTTCGGGAAGCCGGTCACGCTCGTCGAGATCACGCTGCCGCAGCTCACCTTCAGCTTCACCTACATGCAGGAGTTCCCGATCATCGGACCGCTGGTCGGGACGTTCGAAGGCGGCATCGGCGCGACGCTCAACCTCCGGCTCGGCTACGACACGCAGGGCCTCACCGACTTCCTCTCGTCGCACAATCCGGCGTCGCTCATCGACGGGTTCTTCTTCGACACGAAGGACTCGAAGGGCAACCTGCTCCCTGTCGCGACGCTCACCGCGGAGATCGCCGTCGGCGCTGCCATCGACCTCGGGCTGATCAAGGCCGGCGTTGAGGGCGGGATCACCGCGACGATCACCTTCAGCTGGGACGACCTGAACAAGGACGGCAAGGTCCGCCTCGACGAGCTGAAGTCGAACATCCTCGCGAACGGCGGCAACCCGCTGGCCGTCTTCGACATCCACGGCGAGTTCGACCTCTTCCTGAAGGCCTACGTGACGATCGACCTGTTCGTCACGTCCTTCACGCTCACGTTCGAGTTCCCGACGATCAAGCTCTTCTCCTTCGATGTCGGCTTCACACGGCCCGCGTTCCTCGGCACCATCAGCAACGGGGCACTGACGCTTGCGATCGGGCCGAGCTCGAACAACCGTCTGCAGGGCGATCTCACCGACGGCTCCGAAACGATCCATGTGCGCGGCAGCGGCGGCGGCGATGTGTTCGTCTGGTCTGACCAGTTCGGTCGGGCCTCCGACAACGCGCAGGAGTTCACCGGTGTGACGTCGATCATCGCGAACGGCGGCGCCGGCAACGACACGATCGATCTGGCCCAGCTCGACGACTCCTCGGTCTCCGTCGTCGTTCACGGAGGCGACGGCAACGACACGATCATCGGCCCGAAGAGCTCGAAGTGCGACTCCAACGGGATATGTGCGCAACTCTTCGGTGACGGCGGTGACGACACGCTCACCAGCTCCTGCACGAGTACCGCGTGTACCGGCGGGAACGCTGACCTGCTCGACGGCGGCGACGGCAACGACACGCTGAACGGCAGCGCTGCGGGCGGAGCCAGCACGTTGAGAGGCGGAGCGGGTATCGACACGCTCAACGGCGGGCCCGGCGCGGAGACGCTCGATCCTGGTCCGGGCAACACCGGCAGCAACTTCTCGGATCCGCACGACATGATCGACGGCGGCGGCGGCGCGGACACATATGTCGGCGTGAACGTCGCGAGCGTCGTCGAGATCAATAGCTCGGCCACGGACGGTGCGGGGACGCTCGACCTCTCGGGCCGCCCGGAAACCGTGACGTTCTATCTTGAGCACGACGCGGTGCTCGTTGGCTGGGGCTCGCAGGGGACGAGCTCGACGACGTCGTTCAGCGATGTGAACGACTACGCGCACATGATCATCGTCGACCACATCGACTCGGTCAGCCATTACCTCGGCGGCAAGGGCGCGGACGTCTTCAACATCAGCGAGACGAACGACGGCTCGGCGACCTACACGACGCGGGCGACGTTCAACGGCCAGGGCGGGAACGACACGTACGACTTCCTGAACTTCGGCAACGGCCTGGCGATCAACGCCCGCGTCACCGACACCGGTAATCCGTGGGACTCGGGCGACCAGATCGTCATCGACGGCAGTTCGTCGGCCGACAACATCCTCGTCACGGGCTCGAGCTCGACCGGCGAGGTCTGCGGCAACGAGACCTCGAGCTGCTCCGGCGCCACGCAGGACGTCGTCTACGACGCCCCGTTCCATCCAGGTGTGTCGGCGACCGCCGACATCAACGTCCTGTCGCTGCTCGTCAACGGCAACGGCGGAGATGACAACATCTTCGTCGCGAGCACGAACGGCGACGTTCCCGTCAAGGTCGACGGCGGGGCGGGCAACGACATCATCACGGTCGGCAACGGCTCGCTGACCGGCATCGTCGGCACCACGCGACCCGGCCTGAACAACCCGTACGGCGTCGGCCCGCTCGCGATCGTCGGCGGCGACGGCGTCGACACGGTCGTCCTCGACGGCAGCACCGACGGGACGCTGTACAACGACACGAACGCGGCGGACGGCCCGACGCACGCCGCGGGCACGCTCAACGCCTGGACGGAAGCGCGGCCGACAGCACCGAACGGCACGCAGGTGGGCGCCGTCGGCGGCATGGGCGCCGTGCTCTATCCCACCGCGCTCGACTTCAAGGGCGGCACGAACGCGATGCCTGGCCGGATCGAGTTCGAGACCGTCGAGGCGCTGACTGTGAAGCTCGGCACCGCCGGTGACACGTTCACGGTCGGCGGCGACGGCCTCGAGGCGCAGCTTCCCCCGACGCGCCAGGAGAAGGTGCTCGAGTTCGACCAGTCGCCGGCGATCATGACCACGATCATCGGCGGCCCCGGCGCGGACACGGTGCGCGTGCTTGGTACCGCGCTCGTCAGCCGCAGCACCGTGAACGGCCATGTGGGCGCGCTGACGATTACGCCGACGTCGCTGGGCCAGCACCAGCAGTTCGTGATCTCGGACAAGACCGGCGACAACGGCTACTTCACGCTCCAGTACCAGTACCAGGAGTCGAAGGCGCTGCCATTCAACGTCGACGCCGCGACACTGCAGGCCGCTCTGAGGGATGCCTTCACCCTCGTCGGCGATCCGACGAACATCGTCGTCACCGGCTCGGCTGGTAACTTCGACATCGCCTTCTCGGCGACGCTCGGCACCGTGTCGACGCTTGTCGCGCAGGTCGTCCCGCTGATGATCGTCGGCGGCGATGGCACCGACCGCCTCCGCGTCCAGGCCGTCTACATGGACACCTTCTTCGACGGCGGCGCCAACACCGATTCCGCAAGCGTCAACGTCGACGCGATCTCGCAGCAGGAGTTCACGCCGACGGACGTCGTCGGGCATGTGGACGTCAGCGGCGACGGCGGCATCAACGATGTCCAGCATCTCCATCTGACGGACGTCACAGGCGGCACGTTCGAGCTGGTGTACGCGCCGACGACGGGTCCCGACGCCGGCCAGACGGTCGTTACCAATCCGATCGCGTGGGACGCGCCCGGATCAGCCGTCGTCGACGCACTTGTCACGGCACTCAACAAGCTCACCGTGAAGCTCGGCAAGGATGCGAAGAACGAGCCGAACGTGGGCGTTCTAGTCGTGCCGGGTGGCTACACGATCAACTTCATCAACGACCTCGCCGGAACGGCGCAGCCGCTCCTGACGACGAACGTGTACGTCACCGAGGCGGCGCCCGGCAGCACGTTGCAGCATGTGCAACTCCAGGGCGTGACGAGCGGAAGCTTCAGCCTCGACTACACGTACGAGGTGCAGCCACTCGGGCTCGCGGCCGACCCGAACCACACCGGTTTGCTGTGCGCGGCCGGGCCGTCCTGCACGTTCTACTACGTCGTCACCGCGATCGACGCGCTCGGTCACGAGACACTCCCGTCGCAGGAGATCTTCACGACGATCGGCAAGAACGGCGCCGTCGACCTCACGTGGGGCGCTGTTGCGAACGTTGTTAGCTACCGCGTCTACCGCGGCACCAGCGCGGGCGGCGAGAACATCTACTTCTCGACGGCGGACACGAGCTTCCTCGATGACAACACGGGCGTCTCGCACATCGGCGCCCCGCCGACGTCGACCCCGATCACGGCGATCCAGACCACGATCCCGATCTCGTACAACGCGACGGCAGACGTCGTGCAGTCGGCGCTCGAGCAGCTGCCGTCGATCGGCGTCGGCAATGTCTCCGTGACCGGCTCGCCGGGAAGCTACGACATCCAGTTCATCGGCGCCCTCGCACATCCGACCGCAGCTCTGCTGGTCGGGAACACGGACTCGCTGCGCTCGAACGGTGTCCACGCGGTCCTCACTCTCGACGGCGGGGAAGGCAGCGACACCTACGAGATCAACACGATCGGCGGTCGCACCAACTCGCTCATCAACGTCTTCGACTCGGGGTCACCCGCGAGCGGGAACGATTCGCTCGTCGTCAACGGCACCGAGAACGCCGACGTCTTCCTGCTTCGCGCGGCAACGGCTGACAACGGCCTTGCCTTCATCGCGCTGATCAACGGCCCGACGCCGCTCACCGCGAAGGAAGGCGACCCGGTTGAGCGCATCAACTACAACCAGAACCTCGAGTCGATCGTGGTCAACGGCGGCAACGGCGACGACCAGTTCTACGTGGACGACACGCGCGCCGCGATCACGATCAACGGCGACGAAGGCAACGACTTCTTCCAGATCGGCCAGCTCTACAAGTCGCGCCGCACACCTGATCTCGCAGGCGTGGCACCGGAAGACGTCTTCGCCACGATCGACACGACGCAAGGTTGGCTGAGCAACGGCATCAGCAAGCCGATGACCATCAACGGCGGCATCGGCGACGACAACTTCATCGTCTTCCACAACCTCGACACGCTCAACCTGAACGGCGACGACGGCAACGACACGTTCCTCGTCCAGGCATTCGCGCTAGCAGGATCGCAGGAGGATCATCGCGCGCTGACCGACCTGAGCGGCGGCGCCGGCGCCGACCTCATCCAGTACGCCGTGAATGCCCCTGTCAACATCGACGGCGGCGACGGCTTCGACACCGTGGTCGTGATCGGAACGGAGTTCAACGACGACTTTGTGATCACAGCGAATGGCGTCTTCGGCGCCGGCCTCAACGTGAACTTCGTGAATATCGAGTCGCTCGTCGTCGACGGCGGCGCAGGCGACGACCGCTTCTTCGTCCAGGGAACAAATCCGAGCTGGACGACCGAGATCGACGGTGGGCTCGGTTCCGATGCAATCTTCGTGAACGGCCCGACGCCGGCGAACGGCGTCATCTCGAACACCCTGCTCGGCCACAGCGGGATCATCACGCACGCGGTCGAGAGCCTCGGCAGCTGCCCGGGCCCGTGCACGCCCGACGGCGGTTCCTACGCGGGTATCGACGTCGTGGGCATCTCCGCGAACGTCGCCGACAACGATACGCCGGGCGTTGTCGTCACGCAGAGCGGTGGCTCGTCGCAGGTCGTCGAGGGTAACGGCACGACGTTCTCGGCCTGCGACGGCACCGGTGCGTGCACGGAGGACTCGTTCAACGTCGTCATGACCCGTCCGCCGGACCCAAATGTCACCGTCAGCATCAAGGTCACTCCACCGGAAGGCCTGGTGCTGCTCGCCGGCAGCGTCCCGCAACGCTTGACGAGCAGCGAGACGCAGGTCGTCGCGTTGCACAACGTCGTCGGCCAACACTTCTTCCTGACCCTGGATGGGGTCAACAGCTCGCACATTTCGTGGAACGCGTCGGCCTCCCAGTTCAAAGCAGCTGTTCTCGACCTCATCCAGCACGTGCCGAGCCTTAACGCGTGCGCCTGTGTCACCGGCGCCGACATCCAGGTCGAGCAGGACGGGACGCAGTTCACGATCAACTTCGTCGACCCAGGGAACCTGGCCGGGAAGAACATCGACCCGATCAGCGCGCAGCTCGTGACCGACGGTGGCGACACGCCGGCGCCCGGCGGCTCGGTCAGCTTCTCGACCTCGCAGGACGGCGGCTTCTCGCTCGCGCAGGGCCTGACGCTCAACTACACATCGTCGAACTGGTGGGTGCCGCAGACGATCTTCTTCGCGGTCGACAACAAGGCGGAGACAATCCCGACGAGCGGTTCGATCCAGAACACGATCGAGGTCTCGTGCGTCCTCGCCTCGCCGCCGCCGACCCCACCGCCGTGCGCGACTCCGGGCACGCGGCCGACGATCGACGGGACGGTCAAGAGCTCGGTGAGCGTGGACGCGAACGCGAACACGACCGGCGACGAGTACGCGACTCTGACGGCGACGAACGACGTCTTCTCGGCGGACATCCCGTCGGCGGCGCTGCCCGAAGGCCTGCGCGGCGAGTCGCTCAAGATCACGGGCGGCGACGCTGAGGCCGCAGGGCAGATCCGGATGATCCTCGGCAGCTATGCGGAGACGCTTGACCTGAGCGGCGTCGGCTCCGACTTCACGGTCACGTTCGGCGGGGCGACCACGGGCTCGATCGATCACACCCTCGGCGCCTCCGCGCTCGCGCAGGCGATTCATGACGCGCTCAGCTCGCTGTCGTCGATCAACGGCCAGGTCTCGGTCAGCTCGCTCGGCGGCAACAAGTACCGGGTCGAGCTCCTCGGCACGCTGTATCTCTCGTTCCCGGACGACCTGTTCGCCTCGAGCGCCGGCTCCTGGACCATCGACGCGGCGTCGGTGAAGCTGAACTCCCCGTGGACGGCGGAGCCGCTCGGCAGCGCCGTCGTGACTACGAACCCGGCCGCATTCGAGGTGTCGCTCTTCTCCGATGTTCACGTCCCGAGCGTGAAGGTGAAGATCTACTCGGCTCCGACGCCCGCGGTCGTGGTCGTCGAATCCGGCGGCAGCACTTCGGTCGCCGAAGGCAACCCGGACCTTGGGCGGCCGTCTGCAAGTCTGCCGGGCACGAACGACGACTCGATTCAGGTCGCGCTCTCCGCGCCGCTGCCGATGGGCACGAGCTCGCTCGACGTTGCGCTCGGCGACAACGGGCAGAACCTCATCTCGTTCTGGCAGTGGAACGGATCGAGCTTCGTGCAGGTTCACAAGCTCACGTTCACGGCGGGTTCCGAGACCACCTTCCAGACCGTCGAGGTGCGCGCGGTCGACGATGGCGTCGTCCGCGGGTTCCACCAGGACGACCTCTCCGTCACCGCACCGGGGTACGCGTCGTATCTGTCGACCGTTTCGATCGCCGACGACAACGCGGTCGGCGTCCGCGTCATCGAGTCGAACGGCTCGACGAACGTGATCGAGTACACGAACAACGAATTCAGCCCGGGCCTCCCGCTCGGTACCACGTCGACGCCCGGCACGGCCCTCGGCGACGGCTTCCCGTTCGAGGACGCGTACACGATCGCCCTGACGAAGGCTCCCGCCGCCGGTGAGATCATCCGCATCACGGTGGGCGCGCAGGCGACGCGCACGAGCGAGACCGGCGGCATCGTCGCGTTCTCGCAGCAGGTGCAGCTGTGTCTCGCAACGACGAATCCGAACTGCTCGACGACCACGACCGGTAGCGACTACGCGCAGTTCCTGACGGTCGACTTCAACGCGGGGAACTGGAACCAGCCGCAGACGATCTGGGTGCGCGCGGTCGATAACAGCCGCGTCGACGGTATGGACACGCACGTCTTCGCGCAGCAACTCGCGCAGTTGAACAGCATCCAGGGCCCGCTCATCATCAATGGCGGCGAGGGGAAGGACCGGACGGGCCTCCTCGAGCGCGAGCCGGTCGTGCTGCCGGGCGAGACCAATCTGACGCCCTCGATGGGGAAGGTCATCACGGGGACCGAGGCCGTTACGGACTCGAACGGCAAGGTCTTGACACCGGCGACGATCACGATCGACCCGAGCACCCTCGCTGAGGTCTCGATCACCGAGCCGACCGGCGTGTCCAACGAATCCGTCCAGGAAGTGGCCATCAACGGGATCGGCGGCACGTTCACGCTCTCCTGCAGTACGTGCCTCGGCGCGACGACTCCGGACCTCTCGTTCGACGCGCCGGCCGTCACGATCGAGAACGCGCTCAAGGCGCTGCTGCCCGGCCACAACCTGACCGTGAGCGTGAACGGAAACGTCTACGAGGTGAAGTTCCTCGATGCCGTAGGCCCGTATCCGACGCTGCAGGTCGGCACCACCGGCCTGACGACGGCGCACGTCGCGACGCTCGAGCCGATCAACCCGCTCGACCTCAAGAACTTCACGATCGAGATCACGCAGGGCACCGCGAAGAACAAGACGCGGATCGTCACTGCCGCAGCCTTGAGCGGTCTGAACTGGGTGCTCACGCTCGACAAGCCGTGGTTCAGCCCGTTCACGCAGGACGCAAGCGTCCCGGATGCGACCAGCTTCTACACCCTGCTCCAGACGAACCCGAACCTCCTCGTGAACGAGGCGCAGGAAGCGAACCTCCTGTTCATCTACGACACCGACAACCCGGCGAGCTACAACGACCCGAACCTGAACCCGAACCCGTACGGCGAGGGCCAGATGTTCTTCGACTCGAGCAAGTTCGGCCCGTTCGACGCACACGGGAACCAGGCGTCGCTGAACCAGTTCCGCATCACCGGGTTCGGCATGGGCGAGAACCGCTGCGTGGGCGGCCCCGCGCAGCCCGCGGGCCAGGTCGACAACGGCGTCCTCACCGACGCGAACGCGTGCACCGGTCCGGTCGGCGGCAACGAGCCCGGCGGCATCACATTCCAGGGTCTCCAGGACGTCGAGCTCAACCTCGGGCCGGGCAACAACCTGTTCACGATCCACGACACTCCGCCGTCGACGCTCGTGCGGGTCAACACGGGTGCGGGCAACGACGTCGTCAACGTCGAGAAGATCGAAGGCCACACGTTCGTGAACACGGGAGCGGGCAACGACGTCGTCAACATCTCCAACACACACCAGCAGTTGAGCGACCTGCTCGGTCTGCTGACGGTCAGCGGCGACAGCCCGCAGGCGACCGTGATCAATCTGACGAACGGGTCGCCGAAGCAGGGCACCTCGGTCGACGCGGTCAATGCCGAGCAAAAGCTGACGGTCGACGGCACCGGCGGCTCCTTCACGCTCAGTTACGTGCCGACGCCGCTGAACCTCACCGCCTCGCAGGATGCCGCGAACAACGGCACGCTGGCGAAGGGGACGTACTTCTACGTTGTCACCGCGATCCTGCCGACCGGCGAGACGCTCGCGTCACCGGAGACGTTCGACCAGACGACGAGCGCGAACGGCAAGGTCGACCTCACCTGGTACCCGGTGCCGCTCGCGACCGGCTACAACATCTATCGCGGCACGAGCGCCGGTGCCGAGGTCTTCGTCGGGACTACGAGCGGTACGTCGTTCAAGGACACCGGCACTCCCGGCTCCGGCGCGCCGCCGACGACGAGCGCGACGATCCACGCTCCGGTGACCGTGAACTACGGCGCCTTGGCAACCGCCGTCCAGACTCAGCTTGACACCCTCTTCGGTTCGGGCAACACCAAGGTCCAGAAGGCGGGCGACGTCTACAACATCTTCTTCCAGGGCGCCTTCAAGGGCACGGCAATTCCGCTGCTCCTCACCGACCCGGCAGGTCTGACGAGCGGCGCCGGCGAGGTCGACCGCCTGAACATCAACGACAGCGGCTCGACGGCCACTCAGGACGCGGCTGTTCTCACATCGACGTCGCTCACCGGTCTCGACATGCCGACGTCGAACCAGATCCAGCAACTGGTGCTCGACGCGACGGGAGGCACGTTCACGCTCACCTACTCGTTCCCGCTTGTCCCGCTGAACGTTGCGGCGAAGACCGGCTCCGGTCCCGGGACGCTCACCGCCGGGACGCACTACTACGTCGTCACCGCACTGGTCGGCACGAGCGAGACGATCGCCTCCGCGGAAGTGGCGGCGCTGACCGCACCGCACGGCAGCGTCGACCTGACCTGGGATCCGGTGGCGGCCGCCACGGGGTACCGGGTCTACAGCGGCGCCACGCCGGGCGGAGAGAACGGATACTTCTCCACCTCGAGCAACGGCACGACCCTGCTTCCGTTCACCGACACGGGCGCGGCGACCTCGGCGGGGATGCCTCCCTCGATCGCAACCCTGTTCGTCCACCAGACGACGCCAACGGCGCTCGCGTTCAATGCCTCGGCGAGCGATGTCCAGCACGCCCTCGAGGGGCTTGGCGGCATCGGCACCGGCAATGTCGTCGTGACGAAGAACGACGACGTGTACGTCATCAGCTTCCAGGGCACACTCAGCGACACTGCCGTCCTGCCGCTGACCGCCGACTACAGCCACCTGAGCAAGTCGACCGAGAACCTCGGCGGCGGCACGACGACGCAAACCGGGTCGCCGAGCATGGCGACGATCACGACGCGCAACGCCGGCTTCGCGGCTCCGGCCACTGACCAGGTTCAGATCCTGACGGTCGACGCAAGCCACGGCACGTACGTTCTGTCGTTCCACGTCGGTGCGACGCCCTTCACTACGGCGCCGATCCCGTACAACGCGAACGCCGAGCAGCTCCGCCAGGCGATCCAGAACGCGGTGGCGATCGGTGAGACGACCGATCCGAACACGCGCCTGTACCTCGTCGACAAGGTCGACGTGACCGTCGACCTCTATCCGAGCGCATACACGAACGGCGCCGTGAACGACAACGTCTACGTCCTCAACTTCCAGGGCGAGCTTCGCAAGTCGAGCGGCGGCCCCGGCGTCGACACGGTCAAGGTCGACACGAGCGGCCTCACCGGCACCGCCGCGATCTCGACCCGGATGGACGGGATCGACTACTACGGCTTCGAACAGGTCAACATCTCGACCGGAGCCGGCGCCGACGTCTTCAACGTGCAGGGCACGACGATCGGCAGCAACGGCTTCCTCGGTGTCCTCTCGGCGCCGGCGCCGGGCGTGCCTGTGCTCACGATCGCGCAGACGAACATCACGACGAACGCGCTGGCGGGTGCCACGGGCAACGACCGCGTGTACCTGTCCTCGAACGCGAATCTCGACTCGAGCTCGTGGAGCGGTGCCGACTTCCTGACCGGCAACCTCGACGACTTCCAGGGTGCGCTCAACATCGATCTCGGCGGCGGACGGCATCGCCTGTTCATGAGCGACGAAGGCTCGACGCATGCCGACAATTACGCGATCACCGACTCGATCGGCGACCCGCAGAACAAGAGCACTACCCAGCTCGTGAGCGGCGCCGACATCTACGTCACGCGCGCGGGCATGCCGGGCATCTCGTACAAGACGTCGGCCTCCGGCAACCTCTTCGACGGCGTGAACTACTGGACGGGCTCCGGCGGCGACACGGTGTTCATCGACGGCACGAAGCCGAACGGGACCGAGCGGACGACGACGATCCTCGACACCGGACTCGGCAACGACACCGTGACCGCGAACCTGACCAACGGCACCGACGGGTTCTTCGTGCTCGACACATCAGGCGGCTCCGCGACCGGCGATGCAATCGCGCATGCCCTGCCGGCCGGTGCGACGGACAACGATGTCGTCAACGCCTCGGGCTCGTCGCTGCCACTCGTGATCATCGGTGGCTATGGCAACGATACGATTGTCGGCGGCTCCGGCAACGACATCGTGTTCGGTGACCTCGGGATCGTGCAATACGCGCAGCCCGGCTTGCTCGGCGCGCCCGACACGCTGCTCGCCCAGTTCGGCTTCGGCGGTCGTGGCGACGTGATCGACGCACTGGGCGTCGCGTCGATCGTCGATCCGCGCTGGGTCTACTCGCGCGATCTCACTGCGGCGCAGGTCGGCGGCGGCAATGCGACCTGCAGCACCGGCTGCGGCAACGACACCCTTTACGGCAACGGCGGCCAGGACATCCTGATCGGCGGCGCCGGCAACGACGCGATCGACGGCGGTTCGAGCGACGACCTGATCTTCGGCGATGCGGTTCAGCTGTTCCGCCGCGACGTGAATCCGATTGCGACCGGCGACATCACGAATCCGCGCTTCCAGGCGCTCTCCGGCACCCAGATCTACAGCACCACCGACTCGACGCTCGGCGCGGCGCTGAACAACGGGATCGCTCAGAAGTACCGCGACAGCAATCCGTTGGTGGCGCCCGACTGGGCCGAGTACCAGATCGTCAACCTGTATCAGTCTTCTGCGCTTCAGGCTGCAACGTCGCTCACGTCGACCTATGGGAACGACTACATCGCGGGCGGCCCGGCGGACGACATGATCTTCGGTCAGCTCGGTAACGACGTCATCCAGGGCGACGGCGCGATCCCGGCGCCGTTCACGAACCCCACCGCGACGGCGCTCACGTGCCTCAGCGGGACTGTCGGAGCGGCCGGCTGGGCGTTCGCACAGCTCGTCGGTGCGTGCAGAGACGTCACTGACGCGCTTCAGATTCATCCTTCGACCGACAACCAGACCGGCACCGACGGCAGCGACTACATCGAGGGTGGCGGCGGCAGCGACATCATCTTCGGCAACCAGGGCCAGGACGACATCATCGGCGGCAGCTCGAACCTCTTCACGCTGACGACGCCGGCCCAGCGGCCCGACGCGCCGAACCTCATCTTCGGCGGCTCGGGCGGCAGCGACATCCAGCTGAACGATTGCGGCGCAGCGCCTCTCCTGGCGGGCTACGCGGCCGGAAGCGGCGCCTGTGCCGCGGTGAGCCCGAACGGCGAAGCGCACGACGCCGACGTGATCGTCGTGAACAACGGCAACATCGTCAGGCTCGTCGGCACCAACGGCACCGCCGCGGCCGGCTTCCTGACCTACGGCTACGACACGGCCGCGTTCGAGAGCGGCGGCACCGAGCGGATCGTCCCGCGCGCTGTCACGCTCCTCGACTACACGCTGGGCGGTCCGGATCTCGCGAACCAGACCGGCTCGACGGTCACCGGTGACATTGGCGCGGGCGCCGGCGCCTCCGTGGCCGCCTGGTGGTACTCCGGACCCGTCGGCCCCGGACAGGCGCTTGGCAGCGAGGCTCACGGCGGCCAGGGCGACGACACGATCTACGGCGGCTCGGGCAACGACGTGCTCTTCGGCGACGCGCAGAACGATGTGCTGATCGGCGGCTACGGCAACGACTGGATCTCGGGCGGCACCGGCGACGACGCCGCGCTCGGAGACGACGGCCGCATCTTTGTCAGCCGCGTCGGCATCGCGGAGCCGCTGTACGGCATCGCCGTCGACGCCTCGCAGAACCAGCTGATCTCGACGCCCGGAACGATGCAGGAGGCCGTGATCAACACGACCGGTGCGGTTCGGTACACCGCCGTGCTCACGCCGGACAATGTCGACCCGAGCAAGGCAGCGCCGAACACGAATACGCCTGAGCCGCGCTACGCAAGCGACATCATCTACGGCGGCCTCGGCAACGACGCCCTGCACGGCGGCGCCGGCGACGACGCGATGTCTGGGGCCGAGGCGCCTGCGATCTCGTACACGGACAACTACGACATCAACGGCAAGCAGCTGAATGCGGCGCCGCTCGAGAGCGACTTCAACCATCCGTACAACCCGGGCAACGTCCTGGGATACAGCCCGACGCTCACCTACCAGGCGCAGTACGACCCGAACGATCCGTTCCGCGAGATCACGCTGAACCCGGACGGCTCCCTGAACAAGACCGCAGCCGGCGGGCTGAACTGGCTCCTGAACTTCAGCTCGACAGACGGCCCGCTCGACACGATCTGGGCGCCCGGCACGGGCTACCCGGCGGTGCCGACAGACGGCAACGACGCACTCTTCGGCGACCTCGGCAACGACTGGCTCGTCGGCGGCACTGGCCGCGACACGATGTACGGCGGCTGGGGCAACGACATGCTCAACGCCGACGACGTCTTGAACACCGGCGGCAGTGTCACGAACCTCGGCACCGACACGAACCCGTCCTACGAGGACCTGGCCTACGGTGGCGCCGGGCGCGACGTGCTGATCGCGAACACCGGCGGCGACCGGCTGATCGACTGGATCGGCGAGTTCGACAGCTATCTCGTTCCCTTCGCACCGTTCGGGATGCCGACGGTCAGCCGCACCAACCAGCCACAGCTTCCCGAGTTCCTGTACGCGCTCTCCCTGAGCGACGGCGCCGATCCGTTCATCGCGGCGCATTACGGCAGCGACCCGACCCGAAACGGTGAGCCGTTCGGTGAGCTCGGCCTCGTCCGCCAGCAGGACGCCGCCTGGGGCGACCAGCACGGCAAGCCGCGCGACCCGCAGGCCGGCAACACGCCGGGAGGGAAGCGCGACGTGCACCGGACGTCCGGCATCCGGCCCATCAACTCGCCCGGCACCGACCCGCCCGCCGCCGGCGCTGCGACCGTCGTCGTTGCCCCGGCTGCGCCGATCGTGGAGATGGCGTCGTACGTCGACAGCAACGACCAAACGGTCGCGCCGCTCGTGATCACGGGCGCAATCGGTGCAGTCGCTCTCTACACCATCTCGAACGGCGCGAAGTCAGTCTCCGGGAGCGGCGCGATCGGCTCGGATGGGAAGCTATCGATCCTCATCGACGTGTCCTCGCTGTCCGACGGAACGCTGACAGCCACTGCGACGCTCACCCTGAGCGGACTCACAAGCGCACTGGGGACGACGACGGCAGTCAAGAACACGGCTCTGCCCAGCGCGGTCGGGGTCGCCGTTCCTGGCTATGTCGGACTGGCCGGCCGCACGACAGCGGGTCTCACGATCACCGGCAACCCAGGTAACTACGTCACCTACGAGCTCGACGGCCCCACGAGCGCGATCGTCGGCGACGGCTATCTCGACCCCGTGACCGGAACCTTCACGATCTCCGTCGATCTCACCGGCTACTCAGACGGGGTCTACACGGTCATCGCCAACCAGCAGGACAAGTACGGCAACATCTCGCCGGTGGTGCTGTCGACGCCGACGCTCACCCTCGATACCGTTGTACCGACGGGCACCTTCACGGTCAACGGCGCGGCCTCGAACACGGCGCTCACCAACAATCCGACTGTGTCGCTCGCGCTCTCGTTTGCTGACGCTAACGCCGGTTTGTACATGTACCGGACGTCGCTCGACAGTGTGACGTGGTCGGCCTGGACGACCTACGCGACCTCAGCGTCCATGACGCTCCCGGCGCCCGACGCGACGGACACCGTCTACGTCATGGTCACCGACAAATCCGGCAACACGTTCACCGCGACGCAGCGCGTGATTCTGGACCGCACGGGCCCGGCGATCACGATTGGCCTCAATACCCCGAACAACGGCACCTACTACGACGTCGGGACGCCGATCACGCTTACGTGGACAGCAACGGATCTCAACGGCGTGATCTCCTCACACGGGAACGTCGAGAGCCAGACGATTTCGGCGAGCGGCGGCACGATCGACGTCGACCAGTTGACCTCCGGCGTGCACACCGTCACCATCACGGCGACCGACAAGGCCGGAAACGTTACGACCAAGGCGATTACCTTCACGATCCACCCGACGCTGAACGGCATGATCAACGCTGTGAACGACGGAGCGAAGCGCGGCTTCATCACAAGCGCGTCCACGCAGTCAGCGCTGATCACCACTCTCAACAGCGCGAAGAACGGCAACAGCGCCCGCGCGAAGCTCAGTCAATTCATGAGCCAGGTCACGCAAGCCAGCGGAAAAACGATTACTGCCGCCTACGCGACGCTGTTGAACAACTGGGCACTGGACCTTTACAACCGGTCCTGAGCGAGGGCTGCTGAGGGGTCTTCGCGGGAAAACGCAGGATTCCCGCTGCGAATGCCTTGATCACTGCCCTCGCGACGAACGGTTTCCTCGTCGATCTCGTTTGTTAAGGGAGCGTTGCCTCGTCGTGCTGCACGGGCGCGATGAAGGCTCGTCACCTGCGCGATCAGTTTCGAGTGATATCGCGGCGTTTCGTGTTGCGCGCGTCGCCGTGCGCATGTCCGTTTGTGTCCACGTTGTCACATCGAGTAGGCCGAACGGCCTATTGCAAGCGGCGCACCGACGTGCCACTGTCCGCCCGGAACCCGCTGGGGAGCGGGGGTAACGAGGGGAGTGGGGACGGGTTCGTACGCTTCAGTTGCTGCGGATCAGCCATACGGGTTGATCGCGTTGCGTTTGCGGGGAGTGCGGTACTGGTGGGCCGGCCTCGGCCTGACCGTGCTTTTCGCCATGTACGCCGCACCGATCGGTGAGAGTTTCGGCCAGCCTGCGCTTCCCGCAAAAGCGACAGCGCTTCCCGGCCTGTCTGTCCCCGCGATCGCGTTCCCACTCTTCGCCTTGCCAAAGGTGCAGCTGCTGGCGCCGCTTCCTGCCCTTCCGCGCCAGGCAGCAACACCAGCCGCACCCCACGCGACCGCTCCCAGGCCGCTGTCGAGCACCGTGCGTCCCCAGATCCCCGTCGTGTCGGACGTTCACGCCCAGGCGCCCGCGACGATGACCCAGCAGGCGGCACCGAAGGATCCGTTCGCGAACGTTCCGGTCGTGGAAAGCGACATCGGCACTCCGCTGTCGTTGCCGGCGACACCCACCCCGACCCCGGCCGCTGCCCCAGCGGCACCCGCCGCACCAGCTGCGTCGATCCCCGCGACGCCGACGGGCGGTTCGACGAGCCCGCAGCAAGCGCAAACGCCCACGACCGTGGGCAACACGTATTCGGGTGGCATGAGTTGGTTCGCCACCGACAACCAGGGCAGCGGCGACCCGAGCGGCGGAACTCCGCTCGATCCCCAGCAGCAAGTGACCGCGGATATCGGCAGCAACGGCGCCGGCACGCTCGGTTCCGCCGCCGCGGCCGCAACACCGCAGCAGCAGGACTCCGGTAGCACCGGTAGCCCGGACACGCTCGGTCAGAGCGCCGTCACAGCACCGGCCGCCAACGGCACTGTCAGCGCGACCGCCGCCCCAAGCTCCTCGACCGGCGGCCCAGACGGCAACACAAGCAACGATCCGACCACGCAGGGCGTCAGCAGCACCGCCACCAGCGGCGGCACATCGTCCAGCGGCACAAGTGGCACTTCGGCCGTCTCAGTGCCGGCGACGCCGAGTGACGGCGCGACGACCCCGGCCCCGAGCGCAACGCTTCCAACCTCTGATCCCGCAGCGACACCCGGAAGCGGTCCATCGCCGCCCGCAGCCTGGAATACGACGATTACCGATTCCAACGCACACACGATCTCCGCAGCAGTCAGCGGCACCGACCTCGTCATCACGATCGATGGGGCCGTGCAATCGCAGCCGCTCAGCTCGCTTTCGAGCGTGTCGATCGCCAGTGGCGCGGGCGACGACAGCTTCACGGTCGACGCTTCGCTCGCCGCGGCCGGGATTCCGATCAGCTTCGATGGCGGGGCAGGGAACAACACGCTCCACGGCCCCTCGACCGATTCGACCTGGACGATCACGGGCGTGGGTACGGGCACCGTCGGCGGCACCGCGTTCAGCGGCTTCGAGAATCTCGCAGGCGCCGCCGGCAACAAGGACACGTTCACGTTCCAGGCCGGCGGCAGCGTCAACTCGGTAGACGGCGGCGCAGGCGGCTATGACAGCCTCGTCCTCGCCGGTCACCCGAATTCGGTCGTCTCCACTCCGACCGGCCCAAACTCGGGGACGCTGATCGTCGACGGGACCGCGATCGCGTACGCCGGGCTCGAGGATCCGGACGTCTCGGCCGCGAACATCACGATCAACGGCGACGAGGACAGTAACCCCAGCCCGCTCCCGCAGGGCGACACGTTCAAGATTTCGCCGTACACGGACGTAGGCTCGCCGACCGTCGCTTGCCAGACGGCCGGCAACTGCATCCAGGTGCAGAACTTCGACGGGCCGACCGGACTGATCTCGGCCGGTCCGCTCAGCTACTTCACGATCTCGGGCACGAGCACGGTCACGATCAACGGTGGCCCCGGCACAGACCACACCGAGTTCACGGGCAACTACCTCGCCCCCGGCACGACCCTGACCGTCAACACCGAGACGATCAAGATCGATCCCGGCGTCACGGTCGACGTCGGAACCGGCAACGTCAACTTCAACGCCGCCCAGACCGACGACGGCATCGACAAGCTCGGGATCGCCACGACGCTCCTCGGCGACAACGCGACCATCGAGCTCGACGGCGCGAACCTGAACGGGGGGACGCTCAACCTCCAGGCGACGGCGACGAACGCGAAGACGACGGTGAGCGGCGCCCAGACCCTCACCGGCGCCGGCGACACGCTGACGGTCGCGACGACGACGCCCTTCCTCTCGGCCGGTCAGTTCACGATCGCCGGCTTCACCGGTCACTGCACCTTCACCGGGACGGCCAACCGCAACCAGTTCACTGGCGTCTCGGGCTGCGTCGGGCCGGCGAGCGACGGCGCCGCGGTGACGTCGGTCGGGATTCTCGAGGACGGCAGCACCACCGGCTTCGAGCACTCGGCTCTGCAGTTGATCTACGGCGCGTCGATCAACGTCCATGGCAGCTCGACCATCACCTCGACCGGGGACGTCACCCTCGCGAGCACCGTCAACGTGATCGGAACGGCGAACGGCAAGCCCGTCAACTGGATCGTGTCGAAGGACTACAGCAAGGGCGACGTCGTGATCGACCCCGTCGACGGGAAGCTTTACTCGGCGAACGCCGACATCACAGCCGCGAACGATACGATGGCGCCGAGCACCGACTCGGCCGACTGGTCGACCGCGACCGGCCAGAACGCGGCTGTTGCCGCCGCGAGCCTCGTGGCGACCGCGACCAGCCAGCTCTCCGGCATGAGCACGATCTCGGCTCCGAACGGCAACGTGAAAATCACCTCGAGCGTGACGTCGAACATCACGACGAACGCCGACGCGAGCCTGAGCGGCTCCGGCGCCGGCATCGCCGTGAGCGTCGTCGTCACCGACTCGGAGGCGTTCATCGACAGCACCGCCGCGACGCCCGTCCTCGCCAAGAGCCTGACGCTGACGGCCGACACGAACAACACCGCGCCGACGAACGGCACGGCGAGCCCGGGCGGGGCGAGCTCGAGCGGCAGCGGGACGAACGCGAACAGCCCGTCGCAGGTTGTGCCGACGTCGAACAGCGCGGGCAATGCAGCGGCAACGAAGGGTGACAACCAGTCGAAGACCTCGGACGGCAGCCAGAACGTCGCCGCCGCGCTCGGCGTGACAGTGCTCGTCGCGACGACCCAGGCCTACATCGCCTCGAGCAACGGCAGCGCGACGACGATCTCGACGTCCGGCGGCACGCAGCTCGTCCACGCGGGCGCGACCAACAACGCGACCTCGACAGCCAACGCGGGCAACGTCAAGTTCTCGCCGGACGCGCCGAAGGCGACCGTCTCGACGCTCAGCGGCGGGCTGGCAGACAGCCAGACGCTCTACTACACGCTGACCGCATTGACGTCCTCGGCGAAGACGACCGTGAGCGGCGCAGGACAGAACCTGAGCGGCGGCACGCTCACCGTTGCGGACGCGAGCAGCTTCGACCCGCTCGGCAAGTTCAGCGTTGTCGTCGGCCTCTCGACTCAGGTCTGCTCCTACAACGGCGTCGTCGGCAATACGGTGCTGCAGAACATCACCGGCTGCGTCGGCACCCCGGCCAACGGCGCCGCGGTGAACGACCTGCATGAGAGCATGGCGAGCCCGGAGACGAAGGTCGACATTCCGAGCGCGGCGGGCACCAATAGCGTCGTGCTCACCTGGACGAATGTGCCTGCGGCGACGAGCTCGACCGTGTACGAGATCTACCGGTCGGCGACGAGCGGCTCGGAGACGTTCCTCGCGAGCGTCCCGTTCGCGGCGAGCCCGACCTACACCGACGACGGCAGCGCGGTGCCGACTACCGCCACGCCGCCGACGGCCGACCCGAGCTCGGGCGTCGCCATCGCCGTCGGCGTGACCGTCGCCGTCGTGAACACGAAGGCGTACGTCGGCAACAACGCGAATCTCGTCGCCTCGACCGTCACGGTCGAATCCACGGCGCCGTCGGCCTCCGCGTACGGCGCGACGGCGATCTCCGGCGCCGGCGGAACCAGCGTTGGCGTGGCGGGCTCGATCGCCGTGCTCGTGGTCGTGAACAACACGACGAGCGACGTCGAGGGCACGACTCAGTCCGCCACCGTGAACGGGGCAGACGTGAACCTGAACGCGACCGCGAATCTCGGCAACACGGCTCTCGCAGCTGCCAAGCAGGCAAGCGACGGCAGCACGAGCGGCGTCGGCGCGTCGTTCGCGCTCAGCGTTGTCAACGACACGACGATCGCCGGCCTCCCCGGCGGCTCGACGATCAGCGGAGCGAAGAATCTGACGATCAACGCCACCGACACCGACGCGTCGTCGACGACGGCGAGCGGCGGCGCTTCGGCCGGCAGCGGCAGCCTCGCGCTCTCGGCCCAGGTTGCGATCACGCTCGCGAACGTGACGACGAGCGCCACGATCGGAGCCGACCCGACCGACCTGACGATCACGGGTGCGCTGGCGGCGAAGGCGAATCAGATTGCCTCGACGAAGACGATCGCGATCGGCGCCACGAAGGGTGGTAGCGCCACCATCGGTCTCTCGCTCGCCCTGGCGGTCGTCAACGACCTCGTCGACTCGCAGCTCGAGCGCAACCTGACTGCGGCCGGCGCGGTTAGCTTCGCGGCCAACGGCGTCTCCGCGAACGACACCGAGGCGACGGCAAGCTCCGCCGGCGCTCCGGGGAAGAAGGACGGGACCCAAGGGTCGAAGGACTCCTCGGGCAAGGACGTGAACGCCAAGGCCGATGACAACCTCTCGCTCGCCAACAACACCTCGACGGCGAGCAGCGGCAAGAGCTCCGGCACGAGCAAGACTCCCGCCGCGTCGAGCGGTGAAGGCGGCGGCACCTCCGTGACCGTCGCGGCGGCTGCGGGGATCGCGATCATCACGGCGCACGCCATCTCCGGCATGCCCGACGGCGTTCTCCCGACGGGCCTGACCCTCGCCGCGCCCGGCGGCGCCGCGAGCTTCGGCACCACCGAGGACGCCGACTCGACCGCCAAGGCGAACGGGAGCGCGGTCAACGGCAGCTCCGCGAACATCGGCGCCGCGGTAGCCATCAACCTCTTCAAGCTCCAGAACGCGGCGACGATCGGCGCGAATGACCTGGTCAATTCGAAGGGCCTCACGCTGAGCGCGCTCATGCCCGCAGCGCTCACGGGTGTGTCCGACGGCAAGAACACCATCGACACCGAGGCGACAGCCGGCGCCGGCAAGGGCAACTTCGGCATTGCCGGCTCCCTCGCGCTCACGATCGCGGACATCGAGACGAACGCGGAAATCAGGGCGAACTCGACGCGCGGGCCTCCTGGCGACAACCTGACTGGAAACCTCTCTCTTTCCGCGACCTCCTCGGTCTCGAGCACGACGAAGGCCATGGCGAAGGACGCGGACGCGGGCACGGTGGGCATCGGCGCTGGAGCGGCCATCAACAGCGTCAACGACGTCACCACGGCCCTCATCGACAACAACGCTGTGATCTCGGGCGCGACCGGTGTCAGCCTCAGCGCCACCGGCACCGACGGCGAGACGACCTACGCCGAGGCGGGCGCCTCCGGCGGCAGCGGCTCCGACCTCGCGTTCACGGCCGACGCGGCGATCTCGCTTCCGACCGTGATCACGACCGCCTCGATCGCGGGTGACACCTCACAGACGCTGACGGCCAGCGGCGCGATCAGCCTGACCGCGAAGCAGACGGCGTCGGCAACGACGACCGCCAAGGCGGACGCGACGACGGGCGACGTCGTGATCGGGCTTGCGCTGGCGCTCGCGGTTCCGGACGACGAAGTCACCGCGACCGACTCGCGCACGATCAGCGGCGCCGCGATCAGCTTCTCGGCGACCGGTCAGTCGAGCACGACGACCGAGGCGGACGCGAGCGCGGCGGGTGCCACGGGCGACAGCGGCGGCGGCGACGGGTCGGGCAAGGACGTCAACGGCAAGGCCGACCAGCAGCTCTCGAGCGCCAACGGCGAGAGCTCGAGCACGACCGGCAAGAGCTCGAAGACCACGGACACGAGCAACGCCCAGGCGACGACCTCGGACAAGAACAGCTCGGGCGGCAACACGGTCACCGTTGCGGGAGCCGCCGCGATCAACGTCGTGATCACGAGCTACCAGGCCACCCTCGCCAGCTCGGCGAACGTGACCGCGACCGGCCTGCTCAGCCTGAAGACCTCCGCGAACACCGACGCGAGCGCAGTCGGTAGCGGCAAGTCGACCGACGCCGGCACCGTCGGCATCGGCGCCGGCGTCGCCGTCAACAAGGTGACCCTGACGAACCTCGTCACGACGAACAATGCACCCATCACTTCGAAGGGCATCGACCTCGAGGCGGCGATGACGCAGAACGGCAAGGACTCGCTGCAGGTCTTCGACGGGACGGACTGGAAAACGATCGACTCCGGGACGGCGCTGCCCGACTCTGCCAGCGACGGCGACTACTTCCAGCTCACGAAGGCGGCGCCCGCGACCACGACCGTCGACGGTGGCAGTCAGGACCTCGCGACGGGATCGCTCACCGTCAAGGCGACCGACGGCTTCGGCGCCACCGGCGGCACCTTCACCGTCGAAGGCGGCACCGGCACCTGCAGCTACACGAGCGCGGGTGGCACCTCGATCAGCGGCATCACCGGCTGCACGGGTAAGCCTGCCGACAAGGCAACCGTGACGCTGACGACCGCGACCACGGTCAGCGCGCCGGCCGTGACGACGACGGTCAACGGGGCGAGCCAGAACCTCGCAGCGGGCTCGCTGATCGTGAGCGCGACGACCGGCTTCAACCTCCTCGGCGGCACGTTCACCGTCAACGGGACGAGCGGCACGTGCAGCTACACGAGCGCGACGGGCACGGCGTTCAGTGGCATTACCGGCTGCACCGGGACGCCCGCAGACACGGCAACGGTGACCCTGACGACGACGATCAACCAGCAGCCGTTGACGACCACCGTCAACGGACCGAGCCAGAGCCTTCCCGGCGCAACGCTCACCGTCAAGTCGACCAACGGCTTCGCCTCGACCGGCGGCACCTTCACGGTCACCGGCGCGACGGGCGCTTGCACCTACACCGGTACCACAGCCACCACGTTCACCGGCATCACCGGCTGTACGGGGACGCCGGCCGATGCGGCGACGATCACCTTGACCTCGGCAGTGGCGCCGAACACGACGGTGAACGTCGTCACGACCGCCGGCTTCGATCCGGGTAGCGGCATCTTCACCGCGGCCGGCCTGAACGGCACGTGCTCGTACTCCGGCACGACGGCGACCTCGTTCCTGAACGTCAGCGGCTGCACCGGCTCGATCGCCGACAAGGCCGCGGTGCTGCGTGCGCAGCTGAACACGGGCGTCTACGTGTTCTCGAAGCCGTTCCCGCTCCTCGACGGGAGCTGGTCGTCGCTGCCCGTCTTCGCATCGGGCCCGATCCTGCCGCCGAGCCCGGCGCTGAATCAGTACTTCCTGCTCACCGGCTCCGTCACGACGCCTGTGACGCTCTCGGCCGGCCTCTACAAGTGGGACGGCACGAAGTGGGTCTCCGACAACGCCGCCGCCTTCCCGACGAGCCCGGCCCCGGCCAAGGGCGACTTCTTCCAGTTGACCGAGCACTACTTCGTCGCCGACGCCACCTCGGGCGCAGGTGGCGACAAGGACAAGGTGAGCATCGCCGGCGCACTCGGGCTCAACATCATCTCCAACCACACGAGTGCGACGGTCGGCGGCGCCGAGACTGTCCATGCGGGCACCGGTCCGATCACGTTGATCGCGACGAACAACGAAGAGGACGCTGCGAAGGCCGACTCCGACGCGAAGTCCGGCGAGGTCGGTATCGGCGCTTCGGTCGCGATCAACCTCGTCAACGACACTGTCACGACCGCGGCGATCCCGAATGGCGCGACCGTCACGGGCGGCGCGAACCTCACTGTCTCCGCGACAACGCATCACACCGTCGTGACGGAGGACAAGGCGGGGAGCGAGGGCGGCGTCGCGATCGCCCCGTCCGTCTCGATCGCGATCGCAACTGACGTCACGACCGCGACGATCGGCACCGGCCCGGACATGTCGGTCACGGGCAACGCGACGATCTCCGCCGATGAGACACTCAATTCGGATCTGAGCGCCGACGCGTCGGCCGGCGGCGACAACGTCAAGATCGGCGCCGCAGTCTCGGTCAACGCGATCAACGTGACCACGAGTGCGACCCTCCTGCGCAACCTGACCGCCGGCTCGCTGGCGGTCACCTCTGCGACCGAGACGTCGACCACGGCGAAGGCGCAGGCGAGCGCCAAGGGTGCCGACAGCAGCAGTGGCAGCAACGCCGACCAGCAGTCAAGCGACCAGGTCACGAAGAATCCGGACACAAACGGCAAGACGACCGGCCCGACGCCCAAGGCGTCGGACTCCACCAGCACGGCGAGCGACAGCTCGAGCAGCCAGACCGGCGACAGCGACAGCGGCGGTGTCGGCATCGCTGCGGCCGTCAGCGTCAACTGGGTGACGACTACCAACACTGCGTCGATCGCGCCCGGCGTCCACGTCAGTTCGACCGGCGCGGTCAAGGTCAGCGCGACCAACCTCACCACCGCGAACGCGTTCGCGCTCGGCGCAGCGGTCGACCAGAAGTCGGATACGGTCATCGGCGCCGGCGTCGGCCTCAACGTCGAGGACATCACGAACACCGCTTTCATCGGCTCGAACGCGCAGGTCAGCGGTAACGGCGTCACGGTCGAGGCGGTCTCACCCGACAGCAAGGAAAGCGACTTCGTCGTCTGGGGCATTGCGGCGGCAGTCGGCAAGAACACCGCGAGCATCGCCTTCGCGATCGGCGTGCAGGTGCTGACCTTCCACACGAAGGCGTACATCGACGACGGCGCGACCGTCACCTCGACCGGTGCGCTCACCGTCAACGCGGCCGCGCCGATCGGCCTGCAGAACATCGCGCTCTCGGGTGGGCTCTCGACCGGTGGCACCGGGGTGGGCGGCGCGATTGTCGTCAACGTCTTGCCGGCAGTTCAGACGGTCGCCTACATCGGAAACGGCGCGACGACCTACGTCAATGCAACGGGCGCACTCTCGGTGACAGCGTCATCGCACATCGTCCCGATCGTCCCGGATCCGTCGATCACGAAGATCACGTTCCCGGCGGTCTCGTCGATCGCCCTCGGCGGCACTGCCGGCGGCGGCGACGCGGCGATCACCGGCTCGTTCGTGGTCGACGTCCTCTCGATCGACACCGAGGGCTACATCGCCGCCAACGTCCATGTCAACGACCCCGCTCACGGTGGGACGCATGGCGGCTCGGGCCAGACGATCACCGTCTCGGCGACCGACGACACCCACCTGGTCAACGCCGCGGGTGCGATCGCCCTGACCGAAGGTGCCGCAGGCGTGGGCGTCGGTGTGATCGTCGACGTGATCACAAAGGATGTGAAGGCCTACATCGGTGACGGTGCGAACGTCTTCGCAGGCGGCGATATCAAGGTCGACGCGACGGCCACGGAAGAGCTCTTCGAGGTCTCCGCCGAGCTGGTCGCATCCACCGACACAGCGGCGGTTGCAGGCGGAATCATCGTCGTCGTCCTGAACGGCAACAGCTCGCACATGACGACCGCGTACATCGGCAATGCGACCGTCCAGGGCAAGGGCATCGAGGTCAAGGCGAGCGACATCGCGAACAAGCTCGAGCTCTACGCGGGCAACATCAGCTTCGGCGACAGCGCCGGGATCGGCGTCGCGACAGTGGTGCTCCTCCGCAACGGCAAGGTCGACGCGCACGTCGCGACCGGGGCGACGCTCACGGCCGGCGTCGATGGAGTGACGGTCTCCGCCACTCAGGGCCAGACCCAGATCCTCGTCGCAGGCGCAGGTGCCGGTGGCGGCGATGCGGGCGTCGCAGGCTCGGTCGTCGTCGACGTCCTCAACAACTCGACGAAGGCGACCCTCGACGGCACGACGACCTCGGGCGGCACGGTTGCCGTCTCGGCAAGCGATACGACCAACGAGATCTCGGTCGCGGGCCAGCTCGCGATCGGCGGCTCGGCCGGCGTCGGCGTCGGCGTCGACGTCGAGGTGATCACGAAGGACACCGAGGCGACCATCGCCCCGTTCGCGAGCGTGACTACGACCGGCACCGGCAACGTCACGGTCGGCGCGAGCTCGCAGGAGAGCGTCGTTCAGGTCGCCGCCGGCCTCTCAGTCGGCGGCAGCGCCGCGGTCGCGGTCAACGCGGGCGTCTCGGTCTACTCGATCACCACCGACGGCACGATCGGCATCAACGCGACCGTCATCGCCGCCGGCTCCGTCGGAGTGACGGCCGACGAGGGGCTCCAGCTCGACATCGTCGCCGGCAACATCGCCGTCGGCGGTGCAGCCGGCGTCGGCGTCGCGGCATCGGTGCCGGTGATCACGAAGAACACGAACGCGACGATCGGCGACTACGCCACCGTCACGGGCGCGGGCGCCGGTGGTGGCGTCACCATCAACGACGGCTCGTTCACCGTCACCGGCCAGGACACGCGCTTCAACGGTGCCGATGTTTCCAGCGACACGATCGACCTCGGGTACACCGACGGCTTCTCGACCGGCGACACCGTCATCTACGACGACGGCAACGCCAGCGGCAGCACCGACAACGGCAACCCGATCACGGGTCTCACGCCCGGCAACGTCTACTTCGTGATCGTCGTCGACGCGAGCCACGTGCGGCTCGCCGACACGAAGGCGCACGCAATGTCGGGCCACGAGCTCTCCCTTCTGCCGGGTACCGGCGAGTCGCATCGCCTTGTCCCAACGAACGAGGGCACGAGCCACGCCGACAGCTCGCCGCGCTTCGACCCTTCGACCGACGTCGGCGGCTGTACGATCGCGAGCAGCTGTACCACGATCAACCTGCCGTACACGCTCTCGGTTGGGACCGGCGACCAGGTCGTGTATGGCGCGGGCGGCGGCACGCCGATCGGCGGCCTGACTGACGGCGCCACCTACTACGCGATCTCGATGGGCGGCAACAGCTACGAGCTCGCCGACACCAAGTGCCACGCAACCGGCCTTGCGGCCGACTGCGGCAGCAGCCCGCCCGTGGTGACGCCGATCACTCTGGACCCGACGCAGGCGACCGGCCGCTCGCACAGCCTCGTCGCGCAGGGGACGATGCCGTCCTCCGACGCATCGCAGGAAGGACCGCAAACGGTCTCGCCCGGCTCGAAGGTCGGCTTCACTGGCGTCGCCGTGAGCGCGACGAACAGCGACACGCTCGCCGCGGTCGGCGTCTCGGCTGCGGTCGGCGGCAGCGCCGGCGTCGGCGTCTCCGGCACCGTCAACGTGATCACGGTCAACACGAAGGCGACGATCGGCAAGCACGCGACTGTCAACGACAACTCCGGCGCCGCAGCGGGCCCGAACGTCCTCGTCGCCGCCGGCAACCAGTACCACGAGATCCTGGCCGCGGTCGCGGTCGCGATCGGCGGCAGCGCGGGCGTCGGCGCGAGCGTCGACGTTGCCGTCCTGCACCTGAATTCGGACGCACTGATCGACGACTCGGCGACGGTGCGCGCGACCAACGACATCATCATCACGTCGACCCAGAACGACACGATCGACTCGATCACGATCGCGGGCGGCGGCGGCACCGTCGGCGTCGGGGGTGCTGTCAACGTGCTCGTGATCAACACGCATGTGTACGCGGACACCGGCTCGAACGCGACGATCGCCGCCGGCAACAACGCCGCGCTGCTCGCGAACGACGACACGAAGGTTCTGGGCGTCACCGGCGGCGTCGCGGGCGGCTTCGTCGGCGTCGGCGCCGGCGTCTCGGTGCTCCTGCTCACGAAGGACACCGAGGCCTTCGTCGGCACCGGCACGGGCTTCACCGGCGACGCGAGCGGGAGCGACACGATCGGCGGCATCTCGAACGGCATGGAGACCGACACGAGCTTCGGCCACGGCAACGTCCACGGCGTGGCCGTCCAGGGCTCCTCGAGCGAAAACGTCTTCGGCCTCGTAATCGCGCTCGGCGGCGGCTTCGTCGGCGTCGCCGTTCCGGTCGGCGTCACGCTCCTGACCGTCACGACGAAGGCCTACGACGGCGGCGCGATCTCGAGCGCCCACGGCGCCGTCAACATCTCCGCCCTCGACTCGTTCACCTCCTTGACCATCGCGGGCGGTATCGCCGGTGGCTTCGTTGGCGTCGGTGCGGGCGTCGACATCGGCATCGCGACGACGACGACCTCTGCCTTCGTCGCGAACGGTGCCAGCGTCAACGCCGGGACGACCGTCGATGTCAACGCGCTCGCGACCAAGCACGTCACCAGCTACGCGGTCGCGATCGGCATCGGCTTCGTCGGCGTCGCGGGCGCGGTCTCGGTCTGGTCGCTCGGCACGGGCGGCGCCTCGACTTACAACGACGGCCAGGGCGACAGCGGCAACAGCCTCACCGTCGCCAACAGCGGCGGCTCGTCCGACTCCGAAGCAGACAGCCAGGTCGGTGGCACCGGCAACGGCTACCAGTCGATTCTCAGCGGCTCGACCGCGAGCACCCCTCCGTGGCAGTCGCTCACTGCCTACAAGCAGAGCCAGTCGGTCACGTTCGGCGGCAAGACGTACGTCGCGACGCACGACATCCCGAACACCGCGACGCTCGACCCGGCTCACGACACGGCGAACTGGCGCGACGGCAGCACCGATGCGATGACGTCGTCGCGGATCAGCGGCCACACCTCCGGTGCGAGCAGCTCGATCTCGTCGAGCGCGCCGACCGGCAGCCCGACGCACACCGCGCTGACGACGCCGATCCCCGGCGGCACGAGCGCGACGGTCGACGGGACGATCACCGCCGGCGGGAACATCTCGGTGCGGGCCCTCGACTCCGCGGGCCTGTTCGGGATCGCCGGCGCGATCGGCGGCGGCGCCGTCGGCGTCGGCGCGGGCGTGCTGATCGGGAACATCGACACCTCGACCGAAGCCGGCGTGCTGAAGGACGCGACGGTTTCGAGCACAAGCGGGACGATCCTCGTCAAGGCGAACCTGCACGAGTCGACGACCGCCTATGCGGTCGCCGGCGCCGGCGGTATCGGTGCGATCGGCGGCCAGATCGTGGTTATCAACGACAACAGCACCCAGAACGCCCACATCGACACCGGCGCGAAGATTCCGCTGGCCGGGGGCGGCGTGAACGTCGAGGCCGACACGAACCGCACCGTCTCGACCAACGCGATCGGCGGCGAGATCGGCGGGCTCGCGATCGGCGTGTCCGTCGCGGTCGGCAACGTCGGCGGCTCGACGACGGCGAGCGTCGGCGGCGTCCAGATCGGCCAGACGGTCGGCCAGGACGTCGCGAGCCTCCGGATCCACGCCGGCTCGACGATCAACGCCTCGACGCAGGCGATCGCCGTCTCGGCGGGCGCCGTGGCTGCGAACGGCTCGGTCGCGATCGACAACGTCACCTCCACCGTCACCGCGACGCTCGGCGACAACGCCAAGGTCAAGGTCACCGGCGGCGTCACGATCGAGTCGATCGCGGTCACGACGGTGCCGGTCGACGTCTTCGCGATCGCGATCAGCGGCGCCGGCGGGATCGGCGTCGCATACGGCTCCGCCGAGCTGCAGCAAACGCTCGCGTCGTCGATCGGCAAGAACGCAACGGTGAGCGCGGGCGGGCAGGTCGCGGTCACCTCGAGCCGCACCGCCACCGCGACCGGCCTGGGCGCCAGCGTCGGCGTCGGCGCGTTTGCCGCCTCCGCGATCTTCGTCTTCGCCCACATCAAGGGCTCCGAGGTGGCGTCGATCGGCGATGGCACGAGCGTGACCGCCGGCTCCGTCCTCGTCACCGCCACCGCGGTCGATACGCCGCAGGCCAGCGTCGCGCAGGCAGCAGTCGGCGGCGTCGGCCTCGGGGGTCTTTCGATCGAGGCGACTGACACCTCGACGATGGAGGCGTACATCGGGCCGCACTTCGACAAGATCGCCTCGCAGGCCTCACCGACCACGATCACGACGACCGGCTCCGGCGGCGTCGAGCTCGAGGCGACGCTGACGACGGTGCCGCAGGCTCAGGCGCTGATGGTGAACCTCGGCGCAGCTGTGGCGGGAGGCTTCACCAGCGCGAAGGCCACCTCGAACGCGACCGCACTCGCCTACTTCGGTGACGGCGCCGTGATCAACGCGGAGAACTCGGGCGCCGTGCAGGTGCTGACGACCGTGACCGCGACGAGCGACGCTGAGTCGCTCGGCATCGGCGTCTCCCTCGGCTTCGCTGCGGGCGGGACGACGTCAACGTCCAAGCTCGACATCACCGCGGGCGCCTACGGCGTCGGGCACGGTTCGATCACCGGCGGCACGATCACCTTCCAGACGCAGCTCAACGCGGGCTTCGTGCCGTCGTCGAGCAACGGGCCGGCCTATGGCACGTTCACGCTCGGCTCGGTCGGGCTCGTCGGCGGAGTCGCAGCCGGCGTGCTAACGGTGGAAGACTCGCCGACCGTGACGACCGGCCCAGGAGCGGGCACGACCGTGACCGCGAGTGGCGACGTCTCGATCACGAGCAACGTCTTCGAGCGCGCGAACGCCGCCGGCGAGTCGATCTCGGGCGGCCTTGTCGGGGCTGCCGGCGTGACCGTCGTGAGCGCGACGGCCGGCGGTTCGACGACCACGCAGGTCGGCGGCGTGCTCACCTCGACCGGTGCCGTCACCGTCACGACGACGCTCAACGCGGCAACCGTGGCGACCGGCCGCGCGATCGGCGCCGCATTCGGCTTCGCCGGCGAGGGCCTGTCGACCACGGCCACGACCGATCCGGGCGCCAACACCACTGTCGGCGGCTCGGTCGGCGGGCACGACCTCGTACAGGTGACCTCGACCGTCACCTCGGATGCGAATGCGACCGCCGACGCCTTCAGCGTCTCGCTCGGCGTAACGGCAGCCGCGGTCTTCGTGACCGCCACGAACTCCCCGACGGTCAGCGCGACGGCGAAGGGTGCCTCGTCGTCCAACAACGACGTCGTGATCTACGCCGTCAACAACTACACGAGCAGCGTCTACCCGCTCGGCGGGACTGATTCGTTCAACGGGAACGGTGCGCACGCGTCGGCGACGCAGGTCTCCGTCGGGGGGCTGAGCATGGGAGCCTTGAGCGTCACCGCCACCGACGACTCCTCCGTTGCCGCCGGCATTGCGGCGCACGGCAACGTCTCGGCGAGCGGCGACCTCGTCGTCGCAGCGCGCTCGTCGCACCTGGCCGTTCCCACGGTGACGATGGTGACCGTCGGGCTCGCCGGAGGCGCAAGCGGCCTGACCTCGACTCTGAACGTCGGCGGCGATGTCGCGGCCTACGTCGAGGACGGAGCGACAGTCAGCGCGTCGGGTGTCAGCGTCACCGCAGTCGGCTCGAACACCGAGACCTTGACCGCGAAGAACTTCGGCATCTCAGGCGGGCCCGACCTGACGCTCACCGACGTCGAGCTCAAAGACACCACCACCGTCGAGGCGTACATCGGTCCCGGCTACTCGGGCGGCGTCCCGAAGACCGGTTCGAGCCTGACGCCGACGTCGGTGACCTCGACGGGCGCGCACGGCATCATCGTGTCGGCGAGTGGCACCTCGCCCGCGGAGATCGAGGCCGACTTCACCGCCCTCAGCCTCGTCGGCTCGGGCTCCTACACCAAGGCCGTGGCGACGAACAACGCGACGATCCGGGCATTCCTCGGCGACCAGGCCCAGGTCCATGCGAACAACGGGCACGCCGTCGACTTCCAGGCGACAGGCATCGCGACGACGATCGTCTCGAGCAGCGGGCTCAACGTGGGTCTCGGAATCTCAGTCGGCGGCGACACGATCACGGCCGACAACGAGCCGACCATTGGTGCCTACGGCATCAGCAACGGCACGATCAGCGGCGGCTCGGTCACGTTCGAGACCGACGTCAACCAGAACAGCCCCGCCACTGGGCCCGCACAGGCGACCGTTCTGCTCGGCAGCGCGTCGCTCCTCGGGTCGGCGAGTGTGACCACAGATACCGCGACGGACTCGCCCGTCGTGACGACGGGTCCGGGGAGCGGATCGATCAGCGTGACGGGCTCGATCACCCTGACGTCGAACGTCTTCCAGCACGCAGTGGCAGACGACACATCGATCGCCGCGAGCCTCGTGGCGGCGGTTGCCACGGCGAATCCGACGGCAACCGCGGGAGGCTCGACCACGACGCAGATGGGTGCCGTGGCGAGCGGGTCGGCAGGATCGACCTTCACGGCTACCTCGAATGTGAACGCTTCATCGAAGGCGGTCGGCCTCTCGGATGGCATCGCGCTCGGGTTCGGCGTCTCGGTGGTCAGCACCCAGGCGACGACCAACCCGACGGTTTCCACCACGATCGGCGGCTCGCCGCACGAGTCAGGCCTGATCGAGGTCGAGTCGATCGTGACCTCGGACGCGGTAGCGCTCACCGACGCGGTCGGGGTCGGCCTCCTCGCTGCAGGCGCAGGTGCGGATGCAACGGCGACCAACGCTCCCACCATCTCGGCTTCGCTGTCCGGTGGCACATCCGACAACAGCGACGTCGTCATTGCGGCGCTCAACAACTTCGACCTGAGCGGCGGCGGGAGCGTCTACCCGCTCCTTGGGGCCAACGACAAGTTCCTCTCGACCAACGTCGGTGCCCAGTCGAGCAGCGAGAACGTCAACGTGTCGCTCGGGGTGAGCGTCGGCATTACGAACACCACGGCGGCCGATAACTCGTCGACGGCGGCCTTCGTGGGTGCCGGCGGCACGGTCTCGGCACCGAATGGAACCGTCGTCGTCGCCGGCCGTACTCCGCACGTCTCGCAGCCGACCCAGAGCAGCGTGAGCGTGGGGCTCCTGCAGTTCTCCGGTCAGGACGCGGAGTCCAACACGGGCGGGACCAACGCGGCCTACGTCGCCGACGGCGCCACGATCTCCAACACGAATGCGGTGAACATCAGCGCCAACACCTCGAACACGACCACGGTCAGCTCGTCGAGCGTCGGCGTCTCGGCGATCGGCGGCGCCGGCATCACGGCGAAGGCGACCGACGCGTCCGTCACCGAGGCCTACATCGGGCCGACCCACGGCACGAGCCACAACGGCAGCCTCTCCGACACCTCCGTCACCGTGGGCTCGGGTGGGATCACCGTCAGCGCGAACGCAACGGCGCCGGTCTCCGCCACGACTCAGCTCGTTTCGATCGGTCTGGTCGGCACGGCCGCGGTGAGCGACACCGAGGCGCATGCGAACGGCACGGTTCGCACGTACCTCGGCGACCAGGCCCAGATCCACGACGGCAGTGGGACAGTCGACTTCGCCGCCACAGGGACGATCACCGCCTACGCGTCCGGCACGGGCTTCGCAGCGTCAGGCCTGTTCACCGCGGGCGTCGAGACCGCGCTCGCCGACCTCTCACCGACGATCGGCTCGTTCACCGAATCCGGTGGCTCGATCAGCGCCGGGTCGCTCGAGTTCACGACGTCGCTCAACGAGTCTTGCGTCGGCGGCAGCTGCGTCGGCAACGGCGGCACCGGCAGCGACACGGCCTACGCGATTGCACTCCTCGGCGGCGCCTCGCTCTTCGGTTCGGTCACGGGCGCGAACTCGACCGCGACCGACTCGCCGACCGTCGACAACACGGTCGGCAGCACAACTCTCAACGGCGGCTCGCTGACCGTGACGAGCAACACGTACCAGCAGGCCGAGGTGGACGGCCGCTCGCTGTCCGTCGGGCTCGTCTTCGGCGTCGGCGTCGTCCAGCCGAGCGCGACGGCCGGTGGCACGATCAACACCGGCTTCAGCGGTTCGGCGACCGGTCTCTCGAGCGCGCAGGTGCAGGCGACCGACGTTGCGCACGTGATCGTGAACGGCCGCGGGTTTGCGTTCGGTGGGGGCGGCGCAGTCTCGGCCGGAACCCTCAACGCGACAGTCGACCCGAACGTCACGACGTCGGTTGACGGCTCGCTCAGCGCGAGCGGGACGGTCACGATCGAGTCCGAGGTGGCGACGAGCGCGCTCGCCAATTACTCGGCGGTGACCCTCAGCCTGCTCGGCGCGGCCACGATCGACACGGTCCACGCGACCGACAGCTCGAAGATCCTGACCGACGTGCAGGGTTCGGTCACGAGCACCGGCGGCAACGTGAAGGTGCTCGCATACCACAACTACGACGGAACGAGCTTCGACACGACGGACAACGTCCAGGCGGTCGGCAGCGCCGTCACGGCTGCGCTCGGCCTCGCGATGGACTCGACCACCATGACCGCGCTTGCCCACGCAACCGACAAGGCGAACGTCGAGTCGGGCGGCAACCTCCAGGCGCCGTCCGGTGAGGTCGACATCGAGGCGTACTCGTCGAACGTCGCGATCTCGAACCAGCACAACGCGAACGGTGCGATCATCGCCGTGAACGTCAACAGCGACCCGACGGCGACGACCTCAGGCGACACGGAGGCGAATCTCTTCGGCAACGTAACCGGGCCGAGCAACACGAGCGGCGCCAACAAGCTGAGCGTCATCGCGAACGGCAACGACACGGCCACGGCCGGCATGGTCGAGGCCGGCGGCGGACTGCTCTCGTTCAGCAACTCGAACTCGACGTCGAACGGCTCCCCGAGCGTCTCGATCACGCTCGGCGGGGCGAGCTCGACGATCGTCGTGAACAGCGACATCACCGGCTCGGCGCTCAGCCAGAACGACTCGGACGCGAGCACGAGCAGCGCCACCGGTGGAGCGCTGAACGTCAGCGGGTTCACCGCGAAGGCGAGCCTCTCGCCGACCGTGCAGGCGACCGTCACCGGCGGCGCCTCGATCACCTCGCTCACCGGCTCGATCAACATCGACGCGTCCTCGAACCAGCCGCCGCCGCCGGTCTCCAACGGCACCTTCGACGCGGGCAGCAACGTCGACGGCAGCACGCACACGATCACGTTCTTCTGCAACGGCGTCCCGTGCCTCTCGGACGCGACCACCGGCGACACCATCACCTACCAGGCGAACGGCGGCGGCACGCTCGGCGGTCTGACGAGCGGCCGGAGCTACAGCGTGATCGTCGCCGGCCCCGACTCGGTGCAGCTCGGCGACACCTTCGGCGCCGGCAACGTCAACCTGACGATGCAGAGCATCGACTTCGGGTTGCGGAATCCGAACCTCCACGACGGCGACCTCGTCTTCTACTACCCGATCGGCACCGGCGGCGCGGGCTGCCCGAGCACGCACACCATCGGCGGGCTCATCTGCGGCAGCGAGTACCAGGTCGTGGACGTCGTAAGCCCGACCGACCAGTACGGCGATTCGCTCTACCCGGGCGACTTCCAGGTCAAGCTCGTTCCGGTCGGCGGCCTGACTTCGAGCTCGGCGAGCGGCACCGACAACAACGTCTCGGGGAACGCCGTCCAGTTCTCGAATAGCTTCAGCAACGGCGACGTCGTCACCTACCACGGCCCGGCCCCGCTCGCGGCCTTCGACAGCACACAGATCGGTAGCAAGTGGACGTTCGACGGCAGCGGCAACGTCGACGGCACGACCGGACTGGCGAACGCGATCTACTTCTCGATCGACACCAACGGGGCTACCTGCGGTGGGAAGCCGTGCCTCAACAATGGCGCCGACATCGGCCTCTCGAACGGCGAGGAGGTCTACTACCAGCTCGTCAGCGGCTCGGGGATCGGCATCTCCTCGGGCTTCTACTACGTGCACAAGGTCGAGGGTCTCGTCTACCAGCTCGCCGACACGCTGTGCCACGCGACCGGGCTCAAGACCGACTGCGGCACGGCAACGAACCAGCCGCTGCAGCTGCTGACGCTGACGCAGGGCCCGAACACGAACCCGCCGTCGATCAACACGCTCACGCCCGCCGGCGACGCCCCGATCGTCAACCTGGTCGACGGTCGCAGCTACATCGTCACGAGCGCGTCGAGCAGCAGCTTCCAGCTCGAGGATCCGGTCACGCTTGGGGTCGAGACGATCTTCGCCGGCGGCGGGAGCGCCTCGAGCACGTTCAGCATCGACGGTCTGCAGCTCACGAGCAACGGCTGCGTCTCCTCGGTCTGCGCCGCCCAGGAGCTCTTGTTCCCGATCACGCCCGGCTCTGGTACCCAGCAGCTCGTCGGGATCGGCGCGAACATCCCGTTCGCGGCGTCCACCGGCGACGGCACCATTTCGGCCTCCGCAACGGGCGGCGGCGGCGGCGCGATCAGCGTCAGCAGTGCTGATTCGGAGGTCAACTACGGCCCGACCGTGACGACGGAGATCGGCTCGGGCGCCAGCCTGACCTCGGGTAACAACCTCACCGTCACGACGCACGCCTTCGTGCGCGGCTCGACGATCTCGTCGAACGACGGCGGCGGCCTGATCGCTGTCACGAACGCCGGTGCGAACACCGCGGTATCGATCACCAACAACCTGAAGATCGACAGCGGCGCGACATTGACCGGGCTCGGCACAAACGGGGCCGGAAACGTCACGGTCGGCGCGCACTCGGATCTGACGCCGGTCTCGATTGCTTCGACCGGCTCCGGCGGACTGTTCGCAGGGTCCGACAACGGCGCGACGGTCACCGCCGACTACACGACGCAGACGAGCATGGACGGCGGGATCACCGCGGCCGGCGCGGCCACGGTCGACGCGCGCACGAGCCTTGACAACGCCTACGTTCAGACAAGCAACAGCATCGGCGGCCTGGGCACGATCACGAATTCGACCGCCACGCTCAGCATTGGCAACTCGAGCGCCACCGACCTCGTCGACATCGGGAGCGACGGCACGATCAACGCGAACACGATCAGTCTGGACGGCGTCGTCGACAACCTCCAAGGGACGGCCCAAAGCCAGCAGTCGACGGTCGCGCTCGGCGCCGGATCGAACGCGAACAGCACGATCAACGTGAGCGGCGAGGCGCAGGTCAAGCTCGAGAGTGGCAGCTACCTGACCGGCAACGTCTCTGTAGGGATCACCGCCGCCTACCAGGGAATCAATCTCTTCTCGCACTCCTCCGCCTCGTGCGGCTGTCTCGGCGGCGCGACGAACTCGAACGCTCACATCTACGACAACTCCGACGCCCACGTTGCCGGCGTCGCCGGCTCGACGGTCAAGACCGCGAGCCTCACGGTCACGGCGAACCAGGTCGTGACGAACTTCCACACCCAGACCGATCGAAGCTCCGGCTTCCTCGACTTCGGAGGCACCGACGGGAGCTCGACGACGAACCTGTACCGCGAGATCTACTGGGAGTCGACGGTGATCATCCTGCCGTCGCCGAACCCGGTGTTCACCGTCGACGCGAGCGGCAAGGTCGTCGCCGACGTGAACGTCAACGCCTTCGACTGCGGCACCCTCGGCTGCGCGAACTCGCACACCTGCGCCGGCGGCTCGGCGGTCGGTCTCGGCCAGTCCTTCACGCCCGGCGACACGATCTGCCTTGCCGACATCCTCAACAACGGCAACGGCAACGTCACCTACTCGACGAACGACCCGTCGGGCCTGCCGGGCAGTGCGCCGAACGGCGTGATCTGGGGTCTCGCAGGCCAGCTGATCGTCCAGCACACGTGGGACTACGTGAAGCTGACGAACAAGTCAGTCGATGCGATGGAGACGCACGCGATCAACGTCGTCAACATCGGCGCGAGCGCGACCGTCACCGTCAACGTCGACAACGTGCCGTTCGACGGCAGCCAAACCGACGGCGACTCGATCGCCGACTGCACGGGGACCGGCTACGCCGGCTCGGCAACCTGCGGCGGCGGCTTCCAGCAGACCTTCGAGTTCATCATCATCCACAAGTTCCCGCCGACCGAAGTCGACGTGAAGCACCTGCTGCCGGGTGGACCGAACGCGATTCTCACGCTCGACGGGCAGATCTACAATCCGCTCGGGACGACGAACATCGTCAACCAGGTCGCCGACACGCTCGCCGGCCCGGACCAGAACGCGATCGTCACGAACATCCTCAACGTGATCGCCGACGGCGGGTCAGCCGGCTGCGAGAGCGGGCCCGAATGCGGGACGCGCACGCCGATCACGGTTCAGCTCTTGAACTACATGCGGGCGAGCGTCGACCAGCCCGAAGTGCTGATCGCCGAGGCGAAGACCGACCTCGTCCTCGACATCTCCTCCACCTGTCGCGAAAGCACCTCCAGCTGCGAGACCGGCGGCTTCCTCACGCCGACACTCGGCCCGATCCGCGCCGGCCACGACGTGAACCTCCACATCCTCGACGGCCAGCAGGGCAACGACCCGGCGAACGTGGTCGGCGTCAGCGTCCAGGTCAACGACACGACCGGCTTCAGCCAGAGCCCGAACCCGAACACGTACACCAACGACTTCCATCCTGACGGCGACGGCCCCGCGCCGGATCCGGGCCTGCTCGCCGCGCTCGGCTCGACGAACACGCCCGCGAACAGCGCCTACACGTTCACCGACACGACACAGCTGACGCAGGAGCCGGGTCTCGTCGCGGGCAACGACATCGACGTCAGCCACAGCTCGACTGCCACGGTCGTCACGCTCACGCTCTTCACGAACGTTGACGGCAACTTCGTCGCTGCCAACAGCCATACGTTCGGGAGCAGCGACAGCACCGACACGATCGGCCGGATCGACGTGCTCACGAACGGCTCGATCACCGATACCGAGCAGACGACGCCGAACCTGCTCGTCGGCCAGATCAAGGCGAGCGGCCAGTGCACCGGCGGCGCAAGCCTGTGCGGCAGCAACCCGGCGATCGCCGCCGACGTGACGCTGAACACGGCCGGCGCCGTGCTCGACGCCTCCGAGCACGCTCCGGTGCCGCAGTACAGCCCGAGCTCGACGAACGCGATCGCGCGCAACATCATGATCACCGCCGGCACGAACGGCATCGCTACCGACCCGAGCGGCGGCATCTCCGGTTTCGGCGGCGTCGGCACCCCCGGGAACTTCCTGCAGACCCAGGTCAACGCCGACGGTGTCGACGCGGCCGGGCACATCGGCGTGCTCACCGTCCTCGACACGCAGGCGAGCCGTGCGCCCTACAACCTCACGAGCATCCCGTTGCCCAGCAAGCCGCCGCACAGCGGCACCTACGGCGCGTTCATACAGCAGACGAGCGGCGACCTCGAAATCAACACCGTCACGACGAGCGGTGACAGCTCGCTGACGACGGCGGCCGGCAGCATCGTCGACGGTCGCGGCAACGGCGCCGGCGTCAATACGGCCGGAACGGTGTTGCCGCCGAACGTGATCGCGAACAACGTCGACCTGAACGCCGTCGGCGGCAGCATCGGCTCGGCGAGCGGTGGAAACGACCTGAAGGTCTACTCCGGCGCGAACGTCAACGACGGCGGGTTCTGCACGCAGACCTTCACGCTCGGCTACCAGGACGGCAACTACCAGAACGCGAGCACGAGCGAGCGCACCGTCAGCGCGACGTGCGACCTCGCCGCGCAGGCCGACAACAGCGTCTACATCACTGAGACGCCCGGCAGCAGCGGCATCGCAGCACCGATGGACGTGCTGCTCGGCTGGGCGCGCAACGGCAACGTGCGGCTAACGACTACCGAGACCGGCGCGGACGGCAACGGCGTCGCCTGCGTGAACGCCGCGCCCACGTTCGCCGCGCAGACCGCAGCGTGTGCCAACCCGACCGTGACCGCGGGGAACGACATCCTGCTGCTCCACAACGGCTCGACGCTCGTCACCGAGAACTCGCCGGTGACGACGTGGGGTGCCGGCACCGGTACGCCGACCGTCTACGCGACCACACCCACGTCGTTCGGGCTGATCGAGGCGCAGAACGGCGACGTGAAGCTCGTCTCCGCCGACGACGTCGTCACCGATCCGAGCAGCCAGATCCTCGCGACGACCAAGCCGGGAGACACGGGCGCCGTCGCATCGGGCGCGGCGTGCGGCCCGATCACGCCGAACGCGAGCGACCCGAGCCAGCCGACGAAGCTCACCGGCAACATCGACATCTGCGGCGACTCGCATCCCGCGTCGCTCGCCGACACGAGCACCGGCGACGGCACCGTCATCGTGCTGCGCGGCTCCATCACGCCGGGCTTGGGCGGCGGTCTGACGCGTGTGTTCGGCGCGGGCCAGACCGACACGATCATCTTCGACCAGACCTACCTCGGCGGCCAGACTCGCGCGTACGGCAGCGCAACGCCGACCGCATCGGGCGCGTTCGCTACGCCGGGCGACGGCGCAGGCACGTGCACGCAGGCCTCGCCGCCGAACAACGGCTCGGGCTGCGACGACACGTTCATCGTCAACCACCTGCCGTCGATGGTCACGCTCGGCACCGACGCGGCAGCGGCCGACACGCTCACGCTCGACGGCCAGTCGGGCAACAACGTCTACGACATCTACACCTCGGGCAGCCAGTTCGGCGCGAACAACTACGAGATCAACGTCCTCGGCACGCACGCCCCGACGGACGGCACAGACACGCTCAACATCTACGGCTACGACACCTACACCGGCAACGACACCCCCGCGCCCGGCGGACCCGACAACACGGGCACCTACTGCGGCGCCGGCGGAACGAGTGAGTGCGCGACGAACGACATCTTCTTGCTCCGCAGCGTGCCGTACCTCTCCGACGCGGGCGGCAGTGAGACAGGCGCGCGGCCGGTGCTGTACCAGGGCACCGGCGACTGCTCGGCTCCGGATTCGACGCCGAACCCGAGCGGCTCGAGCGCCGGCATCTGCTCCGGCGGGGCCGCATTCGTCGCGCTGCTCCATGCGCAGCCGAACGGGACCACCGGCCAGACGGCGCTCGAAGTCGCGCAGGGCCTGAGCTCCGACGGTTCCACGCTCCAGGGAGGTGGCCTCACCTCGACGACACCGCTGTACGGCGTCGAGCGGATCAACTACGACAGCTCGCTCACCGGCGGCGTGCACGTCTACAGCGCGGGCGGCAACGACTACTTCGCAGTCGACGACAACGCCGCGCCGACCTACCTCGACGGCGGCTCGGGCGACAACCAGTTCCAGATCGGTCAGATCTACGGCGACCGGCGCAACGCCGCCCCGGCTTCCTCGCCGCCGCCGCCGCCGCCGACGTTCAACGGCTCGGGCACGCTCGCCGCCGAGAACGTCTTCGACGTCGCCACCGTCGCCACGACCCGCGGCTGGCTGTCGCGCGGCACGAGCTCGCCGCTCGTCGCCGACGGCGGCACCGGCAACAACGTCTTCACGGTCTACTCGAACCAGGCGGTCGTCCATCTCCAGGGCGACGGCGGCAACAACCTGTTCATCGTGCGCGGCTTCGCGCTCGCCCAGACCGACAGCGCCGGCAACATCATCCTGCCGGGCGGCTGCGCGACGATCTCGGCGCCGTACTGCCTGCCGATCCCGATCACGACGAACGGGTTCTCGACCGCCGCCGAGACCGACGTCCGCACGGGCGCCGGCAACAACCAGGTCGAGTACAACATGAACGCGCCGGTCTCGGTCGACGGCGGAACCGGCTTCAACAAGCTGATCATCCTCGGCACCGAGTTCGCCGACCACATCGTCGTCACCGACCACGGCATCTTCGGCGCCGGCATGTCGGTCACCTACCGGAACATCCAGGTCATCGAGATCGACGCGCTCGAGGGCGACGACACGATCGACGTCCTCTCGACGCCGCCGGGTGTAGCGGTCAGGGTCATCGGCGGCGACGGCTCGAACCAGATCAACGTCGCCGGCGACGTGAATGGCAACGTCTACTCGCAAGACATCAACGGGACGAGCTCGACGATCAACAACGACGTGCTGACGTCGGATCAGCTCTACCAGGATCTCGTCATCGCCGGCATCAGCCTGAGCGTCGCGCAGGGCTCGCAGGGCGCGGTCATCGTCACCGAGAACGCCGGCGGCACCGTCGTCCAGGAGAACGGCTCCGGCCCGATCGGCACGGTCGACAACTACAACGTCAGGCTCGGGCAGGCGCCGACCTCGACGGTCTACGTGACGGTCACCGCCGAGCCCGACACGCTCGCGAACCGCCTCGGCAACAACCAGGCTTCGCAGGTCGGGGACTCGATCCTGCTCACGACGGGCAACGCACCACCCGCGGCGTGCGCGACCACGGCGGTCTGCACCTTCTACCAGCAGACCACACTCGACGGCCAGGAGGTCGACCTCTCGCAGCGCGCCGTGGTCCTCGTCTTCACGCCGACCACCTGGATGATCCCGCAGCAGGTCTGGGTCGGCGCCGTGAATGACGGCCTCCAGGACGGCACGCGCGTCTACGAGGTCAGCCAGTCTGTCTTGAGCGCCGATCCGTTCTTCGACAACGCGGTCGTCCGTAACGTCGAGGTGACGAAGATCGACACCGGCATCCCGGGCATCCTCGTTGGCCAGCTCGGTAACAGCGACACGCCCGGCATCTACACCGACGGCGTCGGCAACGGCACGATGACGTTCACATCGCTGACCGCGACGTTCGTCGCCTCCGACGTCGGCCAGCCGATCGTCGAGACCGACGGCGGGATCCTGATCCCGGCCGGCACGACGATCGCCGGGTTCGTCAGCGCCACCACCGTCACGCTCTCGGCCGCAGTCGCCGCCGGCACCGCCATCACGTTCTCGCTGCCGAGCCGGATGGTGCCGCCGGCCGACTTCACCGACGGCTCGGGCCTCGGCACCGCCTTCACCTCGGCGACGGCGAACTTCACGCTCAGCGATCTCGGCCAGCCGATCGTCGGCGCGGGCATCCCGGCCGGGGACGTGATCATCGCGGTCAGCAACAGCACGACCGTGACCCTGTTCAGCGCCGTGACCGGGCCGACCGGCGCGTTCGAACTCCCGAGCCGCCTCTCCGGCTTCCCGAGCTTCCGCGACGGCCAGGTCACGGGCCTCACCTCGACGATCTCCTCGCTCGCCGGCGCGTTCAACGCCGGCGACATCGGGCGGCCGATCGTGGAGACCGACGGCGGCGGCCACATTCAGCCGGGCACCGTGATCCTGAGCGCCACGGTCGGCGGAGGCACGAGCACGGCCACGCTCTCGAAACAGATCGTCGGCGCCGGCTCCTTCACGATTGCCTTCGCGCTGCCGTCGAGGAACGCGTCGAACGTCGTGCTCGAAGGCACCCCGACCACGCAGATCACCGACTACTTCGAGATCAGCCTCGCAGCGGCGCCGAGCAACACCGTCACGCTCGACATCAACGGCACGGGCACCGGGACGCTCGACTACTACGTCAGCCTCTCGAGCGGGCTCATCAGCGCGGATCCGCGGTTCCACCAGGTCACCCCGCCGTTCGGCACGACGCCCGGCAGCTACACGGTCACGTTCAGCCCGACGAACTGGAACGTGCCGGTCGTAATCGCGGTCAACTCGGCGCCGCTCGAGTCGCGCTTCGACCCGCACAACACCTTCATCACAGCCCAGGTCGATCCGACGGCGACGCTCGCGCACGAGTACGTCCAGACGCCGGCCGTCAGCACGCTCAACAACCCGGTCGTCGTCCAGATTCTGAGCAGCCAGGAGGCGGGCGGCGTGGTGCAGGCACCGTCCGGGATGGTCGTCACGAAGTGCGCCAACCTCGCCTGCACGGCGCCGGGGACTGGCTCGAGCTACAGCATGCGGCTGACCGAGGCTCCGACTGCGGTCACGGTGCCGGGCTCGCCGTCGACGGTGACCGTCGCGCTGATCGGCGACGGCCAGACGACCATCCCGGTCGGCGGGCGGATCAGTCAGGCGCCGATCGGCGCGCCCAGCGGCGTCGGGCTGTTCACCGGCAACGTGACGATCTTGGGCAACACGATCACCCTGGCGCCGGGGCAGCTGAGCAGCTTCCTCGTCGAAGGCTTCCAGATCGGCCAGCACCTCCAGGTCCAGGGCACCGGCGCCGACGACAACACGCCCGCGACGCCGTACACGATCATCGGCGTCACCGACAGCACGCTCACGTTGAGCGCCGCCTCGCTCGCGACCTTCGGCGGCTGCCCGGGCTCGAACGCAACCTGCGTCACACTCAGCCGCGTCGTCAACCAGGGCGTGTACACGGGCTCCGTCGCCTACAACAGCTGCGTGACGATGATCGGCAGCAACTGCGTCGGCACGCTGACCCGCGTCGACGGCTCGAGCTGGCTCGACGACGGCTTCCTCGAGGGCCAGCTCTTCGAGATCAACGGCACCGGGCCGCTGTACAAGATCCAGGCGCTCACGGGCACCACCTCGACCAAGGTCGACGTGCTGGCCGTCACCGTGGCCACGTTCGACCCGGTCACCGGCAAGGAGACGGTCGGAACGCTGCCGTTCAGCGGCACCGGCACCACGACGGTCACGCTCAAGGAGTGGGCGGCCGAGGTGACGTTCACCGGTCCGGTCGTCAACGGCGGCGGCACCGTGACGAACCCGGGCAACTGGTACGTGCCGGTCGCGATCCCGGTCGTCGCCGACCCGTACTACAACGTGCCCGCCGGCAACACGCACCTGCTCGAGTTCCCGAAGGTCCCGCACAGGATCTCGAGCATCGAAGGCCCGCTCTCAGTCGAGGGTGGCCCGACCGGTGACGAGCACGCCACGCTGAACCAGGCCGTCATGCTCCCGGGCGAGACGAACGGGCTGCCGTTCGGCATCGGCATTCAGCCGCCCGAGGCGCAGCAGATCAACGTCCTCAACATCTTCGACGACGGCTCGCAGCAGGATCAGACCGGCACGCTCTCGTCGACGAACCTGAGCGGCTTCAACATGGGCCCGGGCCTGAACTTCACGAACCACAACGGCTACCAGCCCGGCAACCCGCATCTTCCGACCTTCGGCGAGCCGCCCGTGTTCCCGAGCGGCATCAGCTTCGGCACGATCAGCGTCGACAGCCACGGCAGCATCCAGACGAACGTCAGCCTCTCGTCCATCCAGGTGCTGAACCTGATGATGGGCCAGGGCAACGACCACCTGACGGTCACCGGCAGCCTCGTGCCCGGCCCGTTCGCGAACGACAACGGTACGCCGTGCTTCAACGCCGACGGCACGCCTTGCACGTTCGTCCAGGGCGGCATGACGCTCGTCCAGGGCGGCGGCGCCGCGCCGCTCATGGTGCCCGGCCCGTTCACGATCGCAGCGATCCCCGGCGGCTACACGGTGACCCGCACCGACGGCCTGCCGTGGAGCTCGTTCGAGTTCGGCGTCGGCCAGCAGCTCGTGTGGGGCACAAGCCCGTACGGGTCGATCACGAACGGCGCGCCGTTCGGCACGATCACCGCAATCGGCGGCGCCGCGGGCAACGTGCTGACCGTGATGGGCTCCGGCCTGCCCGGCAGTGCGATCGGGCCGAGCGTCGCCGGAACGCTCGGCGTGTTCGCACCGATCGTCACCTCGACCGGCAGCTTCAACGTCGCCGCCGGCGGTCCGGGCACGATCACGCGCAACGACCTGCTCTCCTGGCAGCAATTCGGCTTCGCCGTCGGGCAGCAGGTCACGGTCGACGGCGTCCAGGTCGGCACCGTCACCGGAATCGGCGGTGCGAGCAACGACGTCCTCACCGTGAGCGGTCCGCTCTCTGCGACCGCGTGCGTCGCCACCGGTGCGTCCGCGTGCGTGGTCTCCGCCTACAACCCGTCGCTGAACCAGATCGCGATCGGCGGCAACGACATCACCGTCACCGGCGGCGGCGGGCCTGGTCCTGGCCTCGAGCCGACGATGGTGGCCGGCAACTTCACACAGACCGCGACGACGATCTCGCGCACGGACGGCGGCTCATGGATCACGAGCGGCTTCGTCTACGGCATGGTCGTCGAGGTCAACGGCACGCCGGTCGGGACGATCACCGCGGTTGCCGCGATGACGATCACGCTCAGCGGCGCACCGATGACACCGGGCGCGCTCACCGGTGCCACCATCCTCGGCTTCGCGCCGTCGCCGCTCGCCGTCTACGGCGGCACGTCGCAGGACGGCATCTGGTACAGCGGCGATCCGCACACGCTGAGCCAGCGCGACTTCGGCCTGAAGCCGTTCCCGACGCAGATCGGTAACGGCTCGCCCGACTTCATCTTCCCGGTCGCCGACCCGTTCGTGCACGCCGGCAACAACGTCATCGACGCGAGCGCCGACTTCGCAACGGTGCCCGAAGGCCAGGTGCCGAGCGTGGGCCTGATCCTCTACGGCGGCCTCGGCAACAACACGATCTACGGCAGCCAGGCGCCTGACTACATCGCAGGCGGCTCGGGCAACACGACGATCTACGGGGAGCGCGGCGACAACCAGCTCCTCGGAAGCGACGGCATCAACGTCGACCTGATCACCCGCGCCATCAGCTTCCCGGTCACGAACACGAGCGTCTTCCCGGATGCCGACCCGCTGCTCTGCACGCAGTCGCCGGCGCCGCACTGCAACAACCTGATCTACGGCAACACACCGGGTGCCGCAGGCGAGTCGACCACCGACCGCTTCGGCGACTACAACAACGTGATCTTTGGTGCCAAGGGCATCGTGACCCAGAACACACAGGAGGCGACCGTCGGCTACCTCGGAACGCTCGCCACGGTCACCGCCAACCTGGTCTCGAACGTCGGCACCGGCCGGGCGACCCTCACGTGCGCGACGGCGTGCTTCAACACCCCGCCGCCCGGCTACACGAGCGACGTCGGCATGCTCGTCACCGACAGTTACGGGTTCCTCGGCACCGGCACGGCGATCATCGCCGTGAGCCTCGACGGGAAGACCGCCACGCTCTCGCGCAACGGCCTCAACGGCGCGAGCGTCAACGGTCTCGTCGTCGGCATGTACGCACCGCGCAGCGTCACCGCGGCGCTCACCGCCAACGCCGCCACGCTCGCCAACACCGTTCCGCCGAACACGAGCAGCACGGTCGCGACGCTGACCTGCTCGAGCTCGTGCTTCCTGGCGACCGACGTCGGCCTGACCGTGTACGACAGCAACATCAACATCCTGAGCGGGACGCTGATCACGAGCGTCAGCACCGACAGCACGACCGCGAAGCTGTCGAAGCCCACCGCGGCCCACCTCAACCTGCCGAACCTGACGGTGCTCGTCGGCGGCGGCCGGACCGTGAATGTGACGCTGACCTCCGACCCGAGCGGTAACGCGACACTCACCTGCACCGCCGGCTGCTTCAACGCAACCGACGTCGGCCTGAGTGCCGCCGACATCAACGTCAATATCTCGACCGGAACGGTGATCTTCGCCGTCAACGCCGCCGGGACAGTGGCGACGCTGTCGCGGAACGCGGTCTTCGGGTCGACCGGGCCCCTGACGATCTCCATCGGCCCGGCAACGGGGTACTGCCGCCCGACCGGCACCACCTCGGACAGCCCGTACTGCAAGCCGAGCGGCCTGACGCCGTGGAACGACACGCTGCAGGAGAAGCTCCAGACGACCGGCGACATCTTGACGATCTCCTCGGCGGTGCCGCTCGATCACGGCAACGACACGCTGTACGGCTCCGGCGGCGACAACGTGATGATCGGCGGCGACGGCACCGACAGCATCCAGGGCGGCCCGGGACGCAACCTGATCATCGGCGGCAGCGCGCTGCTCAACCGCACGACGCACCTGTTCAACTACACGAACCCGCGCTTCCAGGATCTGATCGGCACCCTGATGTACAACACGTGCACCTACGGCACGTGCGGCACCGGTAACGGGACGCCGACCGACGGCTCCGCGCTCGGGCAGTCGATGAACGACGGCACGGCGCAGTGCGACCCGACTGGCTACGCTTGGTGGAGCGACTTCCTGTCCAACGGCGGCAACGCCGGCAAGTACAACGCGCCGAGCTGCACGGCGGGCAGCGGCCCGATCGGGATCATGCTCTCGGCGCCGCTCAACACGCCGGGCTGGCCGCAGTTCCTCCAGGACTCCGCGGCAAAGGGCGCCGACTACATCGCCGGCGGCTCGGGCTCGAGCTACATCTTCGGCGAGTCGAACAACAACATCATCCAGGCGCACGGCTCGATCGACATCGCGTACCCGACGAGCGGGTTGAACCCGGTGTCGACGGCGAACCAGGCGGCGTCCGGGTCGGAGACGAGCGGCGACCCGTACGCGGGCGCGTCGACCTGCGCGTTCGCGGGCTTCACGCTCGGTGACCGCGTCGGGGCCTGCCGGACGACCACGGGCGACCTGCTTCCGGTCGACCCGACGCAGCCGCTACGGCTCAGCCCGTCGATGGACAACTACGGCCCCAACTACACGGCCGCCGGCACGTTCGCCTTCACGGCGACGACGATCAGCCGTTCGGACGCGTTCTCGTGGGCCGACTTCGGATTCGCGGTCGGGCAGACGCTCGACATCGGCGGCGTCGAGGTCGGTGTCATCACCGGCGTTACCTTCAGCACGCTGACGCTCAGCGGCTCGCCGCTGTCCTTCGTCGGCTGCACGGCGGCGTGCTCGAAGGCGGCCACGCTCGTCATCACCGACGGTGAGACCTACGTCGAGGGCGGCCGTGGCAACAACGTCATCTTCGCCAACCAGGGCCAGAACGACATCGTCGGCGGCAACTCCGACATGTTCAGCCTCACGCTGCCGGCCGGAAGCCCCGCCCTGACGGCGCTTCGTGCCAGCGGCTCGAACCTGATCTTCGGCGGCTCGGGTAACAACGTCGGCTACGGCGACTGCACCAACGCGACCTTCGACTCGCTGAACTCGAGCATGGAGTGCGTGACCACGCCTGACGGCCACGCGCACGACGCCAACGTCATCACCGCGAACAACGCGGACGTGATCAGACTCGTTGGCACGAACAAGACGTACGGTGCGGGCAACGGTGTCGCGACGTTCAAGCTCGGCACCGGCGCGTACCTGAACTACAACTACGACGTCTCCGGCTATCCGACGGCGACCGAGCGGATCATCGCCCGGACAGTGACGCCGCTCGACAACACCCCGGGCGGCCCGGATCTCGCAGGCCAGGCCCCGGGCGATGCAGGTTGCGGGACCACGGTGACCTGCGGGCCGCTCGTCACCGGCAGCAAGGCGACGAACGGCGTCGGCGACATCGGCGGCACGCCGGTGCCCGGCAATTGGGCGGGCAGCGGCCAGGCGGCAGCGACGCTGCAGCAGGGCTCCGAGATGCACGTCGAGAGCGGCGATTCGTTCGTCTACGGCGGCCCTGCCGACGACATGGTCTTCGGGGGTTCGCAGAACGACACGATCATCCTCGGCTACGGCGACAACTGGGTCTCGGGTGGACGCGGCGACCAGTGCATCCTCGGCGGCGGCGGGCGGTGCCTCGTGAGCCGCAACGGCTACAGCGAGCCGCTCTACGGCGTCGCCGCAATCACCGGTTCGGCCTTGAACCAGCTGATCACCACGCCGGGCAACGCCCAGGAGGCCGTGATCAACGTCTCCGGCGCGCTCAACTACTCGGCGCTGCTCTACCCGTACAACTGGGATCCGACCACGTGGTCCGCCCCCGGCGTCTCGAACGGGAATCCGACGTACTCCACCAGTTGCAAGGAGAACAAGATCTGCCCGACCTACGAGACGGTCTACGGGCACAACATCATCTACGGCGGCTGGGGCAACGGCGTCGTCCACGGCGGGCCTGGCGACTCGGCCATCTCCGGCGCCGAGGCACCGACCCTCGGCTACGCCGACAACTTCAACATGTACGGCAACGAGACCGCCGCGCAGTACATGAGCACCGGCAACGCGGACACGGTCCTAACCGACTACGTCATCAACCACGTGCCGCTCGAGACGGACTTCTTCCACCCGTTCAACCCGGGCAACGCGGCCGGCTTCATGCCGAACACCGACCCGCCGAACGGCAACCAGGGCCGCGGCTACAACATCGGCAAGTCCCTGTACTTCAACGCGGAGGACCCGCGCCGCCTGATCCTGCTGTTCCCGGGCGTGGTCGACCCGACCGTCGCGTCCGACGGCCTGATGCCGAGCACCGGCTACGACCCGCTCGACTGCGAATGGGGCACGGGCAACCCGGCCAGCTCGAACTGCGCAGATGCGAGCAAGGCCGGCCTGCCGTTCTTCTTGACCTTCAACCAGCTCGATCCGAACCTCCCGATCGACACGACGTGGGATCCGGCGGCCGGCTACGCGCCCGATCCGGTCACCGGCGACAAGGCGCTCTTCGGCGACCTTGGCAACGACTACCTCGTCGCCGGCATGGGTCGCGTGCGCGTCTACGGCGGCTCGGGGTTCGACCTGATCGACCTCCGCGCCAGCACCGCGGTGGACAGCGGGTTGAACGACATGCCGGTCCCGAACTCGCACGGGACCGCAGGAACACCTGCTTGGGAGTCCCTCGCGTACGGCGGCTCCGGGCAGGACATCTACTTCGCGGGAACCGGCGGCGACCGGCTGATCGACTGGGTCGGCAACCACAACAGCTACTACGTGCCGTTCTCGCAGTTCGGAATGCCCACGGTCAGCCGGACGCTGATGCCGTTCCTGCCCGAGTTCCTCTACGCCCTCTCCAAGAGCGACGGCGCTGACCAGACGCTCGGTCCGCGCAGCGACGCCTTCTGCGCGAGCGCGAAGGGTTCGACGAACCCGGCCTGCAGCGACTACCCGACCTACAGTGGCACCGCCGCGCGCAACGGCGAGCCGTTCGGTGAGCTCGGCCTCGTCCTGCAGCACGATGCGGCGTGGCACGAGCAGAGCGGTCCGCCCTTCAACGAGATGCCCGAGAACCTCGGCGGCGTCGGCATCGACGTCCAGAAGACCGCCAACACGATGCCGTTCGCCTCCCAGGGCACCTGCGACTACAAGAGCGAGAGCAGCGCCTGCACTGCGACGTCGAACCTATCGCTCTCGAACGGGGCCGGCGTCAACCTGCCGTCGGGGACGAACACTCCCGGCGCCGCTGCCGTACCGCTCGAAGTGACGGGCACGCCGGGCGCGTCACTCAGCTACACGCTCTCCGAGAGCGGCGGCTACGTCGTCTCCGGCACGGGCGTGATCGGACCGACCGGCAGGTTCGCGACGAGCGTCAACCTGTCCACCTGGCCAGACGGCACGATCACGGTGACGGTGACGGTGACGGTGACCGCAAACGGCAAGACCACGACGCTGACTGGAACGATTGGGAAGAACAGCGTCGCGCCCGCAGCGCCGACCGTCACCGCAGCGGCCTTCGCGAACAACACGAACTCGGCGGCGTACAACGTGACGGTCACCGGCCAGGCCGGCGCGATCGCGAACGTCGTGACCAGCGACGGCGCGACGCCCGTGGCCAACTACTCCGGCGGGATGGACTTCGTCGGCTCGAACGGAACGGTCGTGATTCCCATCTACCTCGGCGGCCTGGTCGACGGGCAGATCACCATCAGCGTGACCCTCACCAACGGCGCCGGCGACTCGAGCGCGACGACGCTGGTCGTTACGAAGGACACCGTGGCACCGGTCCTGCAGGTCTCCACAGCGCCGGCGATCAATCAGTCGAACGTCAGCAGCTTCCCGTTCATCATCAACGGCGAGCCGCACGCGAGCGTCAGCTACTCGTTCACCGACGGGACCTCGACGCTCACCAGTAGCTGGAACCTGCCGGGCAACGGCCAGTGGAGCGTCTATCCGAGTTTGACGAAGCTCCAGGATGGGGCGATCACGCTCACGGTCACGGAAACCGACGCAGAGGGCAATCAGTCGGTCAGCACGGTCAACCTGTACAAGAAGACAGTTGCGCCGGCTGCGCCGACCGTCGCCTTGAACCCGCTCGATGACAGCGGCAGCTCAGCGAGCGACTACGTGACGAGCGTCTCCGCGCCGCGCTTCAACGTCACAGCCGGTGCAGGAACGACGACAACGGTTTACGTGAACGGCGCCGTCTACACGGGGCAGAAGCTCGCGAACGGCTCGTACACCGTCACCGCGGTGTCGGTCGACGCATACGGGAACGCGTCGACCGGAACGGCTCCGCGTACGCTCGTCATCGACACGGCGGCTCCGTCCGGCAGCTTCTCGATCTCGGGTGCGAAGACCATCAGCGGTCAGCTCGCCGTGGCGAGCCAGAATCTGACGCTTCAACTCTCGTTGAACGGCACCGGAAGCAGCATGTGGCAGATGTCATTCTCGACAGACGGCGGCGTCACCTTCACCACGCCAACTGCGTACGCCGCGACCGCGACTCTGGCGCTCCCCGCCGCGAACGCCGTCTACACGCTGGTCGTCCGTGCCACCGACGTCGCCGGCAACAGCGCGACCTTCACCCAGACCGTCCGGCTCGACACAATCGGTCCGACGCTGGGCTACAGCCTTACCGCGCCGACCAACAATGGCGCCTACGACCTCGGCACCAACCCGACTCTGACCTACAGCGCGAGCGACACCGACGGCGTCTCGGCGATCTCTGCCACGCTCGACTCGACGACGACCATCAGCAGCGGCAGCACTGTCAACATCTACTCGCTCGCGGCCGGCAGTCACACGATCGTCTTCAAAGCGACCGACCAACTCGGCAACATCTCCATGCAGACCGTGACCATCCAGGTGCACACGACGATCGGTGGCCTCATCAACGCTGTTAACCACGGCGTCACCAACCAACTGATCTCCAGCTCGGTCCAGTCGTCGCTCATCTCGACACTGCAATCCGCACAAACAGCACTAAACGCCGGCAACAACACCGGCGCCAAGACCTACCTGAACAACTTCATCAACCAGGTCACAAACGCCGGCAGCGCGATCACAGCCAGCTACAGCGCGCTGCTGATCAACTGGACGAATGACCTGCTCAGCCGGCTGTAGTCGCTAGGGCTTCGAGCCCTTGATCCTGAAGAACGCCTGGTAAATCTCTTTCGCCGCGGGCGCTGCGGCCTCCGCGCCGAACCCGCCGTGCGCGATCAGCACGACGACGACGACCTTCGGGTTATTCGCCGGCGCCCACGACGCGTACCACGAGTGGTCGCTTCTGCCGGCCCCCGACTCCGCCGTGCCGGTCTTGCCTGCGACCGCGACGGGGAAGTTCGCGAAGACAGACGTTGACGTGCCGCCCGGCGAGTGCGTGGCTTCATACAGCCCCTGCTTGATGGCCCAGACGTCCGTCAGCTTCACTTTCCGCACGGGCTTGAACTTCAGCGTCTGCACCGACTCGCCGCGGAGGATCGTCTTCGCGACGTGCGGGCGGACGACGGTGCCGCCGTTCACGAGTGCTGAATAGGCGACTGCGAGCTGCAGAGGTGTTACCTGGAGGTAGCCCTGGCCGATCGAGAGGTTGATCGACTGGCCTTCGTACCACGGCTCGTGGTAGGTCTTCTCGAGCCACGCGGGGGTCGGGACGAGCCCCGGCACTTCGCCAGGCATGTCGAGGCCGGTTGGGTGCCCGAGGCCGAGCAGCTTCGCCCAGTGCTGCATGCCCTGGCTGTTCCGGAGATAGAACTGCGCGCCGAGCCGGTAGAACCACGTGTCGCAGGATTGTGCGAGCGCGGTCGGTAGCGACATGCTCGAGTAGACGCCCGCCTCGACGTTGCGGAAGATCGTCGTGCCGACGGTGAACGAGCCCGTGCACAGCTGCTGGGTCGACGGGGTGATGATCCCCTCGGAGAGCGCGGCCTCGGCGACGATCGGCTTGAACGTCGAGCCGGTCGGATACACACCCTGCGTCGCCTGGTTGAGGAGACCCCTCGCGGGGTCCGTGTAGAGGCTCGCGCGGTACGGCGGGTCCTGGGCAGCCGCGACCTGGTTGTAGCTCGGATAGCTCGCAAGGGCGTAGATGGCGCCGGTCCACGGGTTCATCACGACCGCCGCGCCCGCCTGCGCGTCGCTGTGGCCGTTCGCGCGCGCGAGCGCGATACCGTCGAGGACTGCCTTGTCGGCGGCACGCTGAATGCGGGCGTCGATCGTCAGCTGGAGCGTGGGCAGCGCGTGCAGTGTGCCGTGCTGGAGCCGGCCGACGACACGGCCCAGCGAGTCGACGCGCACACGCGCGCGATCGAAGCCGCCGTTCAGGAAGCGGTCGTACGTCGCCTCGACGCCCGAGGTGCCGACCGTCTCACCGGGTTGCACATGCGCGTAGCGTTTCGTGCCGAGCATCGACGGGCTCACTTCGCCGAGCAGGCCGAGGAACTCGCTGCCGAAGGCGCCTTGTGGGTAGCTGCGCGACGGGAGATACGTGACGCTGAAGCCCGGATAGCCCGTCGCCCGCTCGTCGAGATAGCCCGCAAGCGGGCTCGTCGGGTGGGGAAGGACGACGGCCGGTGCGAACGGCGACTGCACGACCGAGCGGCGAATGCGCGCGATGAGTGTCGCGATCGGTGTGTGCGCGAGCTTCGAAAACTTCCGGAGGGACTCGAGCCCGGTCGCCGTCGGTCGCCAGCCCTTCGAGTCGAACGCTCCGAGCGCGGCCACGTCGGCGACGACCACGACGTGTCCGGTCATCCCGGCGAGCGGCCGCCCCTTCGCGTCGACGATCGGTCCGCGCGGACCGATCAGGTCGACCGTGCGGTAGGCCTGGCCGTTTGCGAGCGCGGTGTAGGCGGGGCCGTGGAGGATCTGGATCGACCACGCACGGAGGGCGAGCAGACAGAGCGCGATTCCCACGAGTGCCGCGAGGCCGCCGACGCGCACGAAGAAGCCCGGGCTGCGGAAGAAGGGGGCGTCTGCGCGCGAGTACGGCTGGAGGCGGCGGCTGCCGGGAAGGGAGCGCGGGAGCTTGCGCTTGCGCCGGGGATCGGGACGGGAGATGGCTACGGCGGCTGCGGCAGGTCGGACGACGTCTGCCGTTCCAGTGTAGGGGCGGTTGCGGCGGGTCGCTATTCGTCTGCGAGCTCGTCCGCAAGCAGGGCGAGCCCGAGGCACCGCCAGGCGAGGTCGGGCTCGCTCAAGAGCGCGGCCAGGCCGTCGGAGACCCCAGGCAGGCCCGCGGAATCCAACGCGGAAAGGCCTGTGTGCAGGGCTTTTCGGCGCTCCGGCGAATCGAGCTCGACCGCGAGGCGGTCGGCGGCGACGGAGTTTAGGTCGAGCTCGCGGTGCGGGTCGCCCCCGGCTGCGAGCACGAACATCGCCCGCCGTCGAGAGGCGTTGAGCTCGTCCTCCGAGATCGGCAGCTCGCCGAGCACGAGCCACACGAGCGCCACGAGCAGCTCGCCCGAAAGCGGCTCATAGCCGGCGGCCTCGAGCGCCTCTAGCCGGGATCGCGACAATCGCCCGTCTCGCCCTCGCAGCAGCCGAGCTTGAAATGGCACGTGGCGCATTGCCAGGTGCCGCCGCGCCATTCCATCTCAGCGCCGCAGCGCAGGCAGATCTCCTTCACGGCTGTCATGCCAGTGGAGGCTACGCCGTGCGGAGGACGTAGGTCAGTCGGTGTAGTACTCGTCGGCGATCGAGAGGACATCGTCGAGGATCGTGATGCCCTCCTCGAACTCGTCGCGCGTGACCGTGAGCGGCGGGCAGATCATGATCACGTTCCAGTGCGTCATGAGGTAGAGGCCGCGCTCGAGCGCCGCCTTCGACAGGCGCGTCACCGGAGCGGCGGCTTCGCCGGAGCCGTTGAACGGAACGAGCGGCTCGCGCGTCGCCCTAGACTTGACGAGCTCGAGCCCCCAGAAGCAGCCGAGCCCGCGCACCTCGCCGATCGACGGATGCTTGTCGGCGAGCCCGTGCAGCGCCTCGCCGAACACATCTCCCATCTCAGCCGCGTGCTCGACGATGCCCTCCTCGCGGAACGCCTCGATCGACGCGACGCCGACAGCACATGCGAGCGGATGCCCACTGTACGTCAGTCCGCCTGCGAACATCTTGTCGCGCACCCACGCGGCGATCGGCTCGCGAATCGCCATCGCTCCAAGCGGGATGTAGCCGGAGTTGATGCCCTTGGCCATAGTGAGGATGTCGGGCACGACGTCCCAGTTGTCGACGGCGAACCATTTTCCGGTGCGGCCGAAGCCGGCCATCACCTCGTCGGCGATCAGCAGGATGCCGTGCTTGTCGCAGGTCTCGCGGATCGACTGCAGATAGCCGTCCGGCGGAACGATGATCCCGTTCGTGCCCGTGACGGTTTCGAGGATCACCGCGGCGACGGTGTGCGCTCCCTCGTATTGCAGGATCTCTTCGAGATGCGGCGCGCCGGTGCAGACCGGGCACGGGTCAGGATGGCCGGCGGGGCAGCGGTAGGTGTAGGGGTCGAACATGCGCACGACGCCCGGAATGCCCGGCTCGGCCGGCCACCGGCGCGGATCGCCGGTCAGCGTGATGCCTCCGGCGGTTGCGCCGTGATAGCTGCGATAGCGCGCGACGATCTTGTGGCGGCCTGTGTACCACCGCGCGAGCTTGATCGCGTTCTCGTTCGCCTCCGCGCCCCCGTTGGTGAAGAACGTCATCGAGATGTCGCCCGGCGTCACCTCGGCGATTAGGCGGGCGAGCGTCGAGCGCGGCTCCGTCGCCATCGGCGGCCCGATCGTGCAGAGCTTGTCCGCCTGCTCCTTGATCGCGGCCACGAGCCGCGGGTGCTGATGCCCGATCGAGACGTTGACGAGCTGGGACGCAAAGTCGAGGTAGCGCTTCCCGTCGTAGTCCCAGAAGTAACGGCCCTCCGCGCCCGCCACCGCGATCGGGTTGAGCGCGTCCTGCACCGACCACGAATGGAGGACGTACCGCTTCGCGTCCTCTACGACCTGAAGGCCGAGCTCCGGGTTGGTCTCGATCGTCGCCATGCGTAGAGCCTAGCGCTAGGCTGGCTGCGACATCTAGGAGGTTCGACATGACCGAGCTCGCAGCCCCGCCCGTTGAGCAGCGCACCGGCGTCAAGCGCATCAGCCACTGGATTGACGGCCGCAGTGTCGCCGGCGAATCGGGCCGTTCGAGCCCGGTTTTCAACCCGGCGACCGGCAAGCAGACGGGCGCCCTCGACCTCGCGACCGAGGCCGAGGTCGACCGGGCCGTGCAGGCCGCGAAGCAGGCCTTCGAGACGTGGCGGACCATGTCGCTCGCCAAGCGCGCCGAGCTCTTCTTCCGAATCCGCGAGCTCATCCACGAGCGCCGCGAGGAAGTCGCGAAGATCCTGACCGCCGAGCACGGCAAGGTGCTCTCGGACGCGCTCGGGGAGGTCACGCGCGGGCTCGAGGTGATCGAGTTCTGCTGCGGTCTGCCGACGCTCCTGAAGAGCGAGTACTCCGAGCAGGCGTCGACCGGGATCGACGTCTACTCAATCCGCCAGCCGCTCGGCGTTGTCGCCGGGATCACACCGTTCAACTTCCCCGCGATGGTTCCCATGTGGATGTGGGCGCCGGCGATCGCGACCGGCAACACGTTCGTGCTCAAGCCATCGGAGAAGGATCCGTCGACATCGCTCTGGACGGCGGAGCTGCTGAAGGAGGCCGGCCTCCCCGACGGCGTCTTCAACGTCGTCATGGGTGACAAGGTCGCGGTAGACGCGGTGCTCAACCATCCGGACATCGCTGCGGTCTCGTTTGTCGGATCGACGCCGATCGCCAAGTACGTGTACGAGACGGCGACGTCGAAGGGCAAGCGCTGCCAGGCGCTCGGCGGCGCGAAGAACCACATGATCGTGCTGCCCGACGCCGACATCGACATGGCGGCGGACGCCGCAGTGTCGGCGGCGTACGGCTCCGCCGGCGAGCGCTGCATGGCGATCTCGCAGGTCGTCGCGGTCGGCAACGTCGCCGAGCCGCTGATCGAGGCGATCAAGCAGCGGATCCCGCAAGTGAAGGTCGGTGACGGGATGGACCCAGCCTCCGAGATGGGCCCGCTCGTGACGAAAGAACATCGCGACCGCGTCGCGTCGTACATCGAGAACGCGCCCGGAGAGGGCGCGACGGTGCTCGTCGACGGGCGTGAAGGCGCTCCGGAGGACGGCTTCTTCCTCAAGCCGTCGCTGCTCGACGACGTGAAGCCCGGCATGAAGGCGTACGAGGACGAGATCTTCGGGCCGGTACTCGGCGTCACGCGCGTCGATACGTACGACGAAGCGGTGGGCCTCGTGAACGACAATCCGTACGGCAACGGCACCGCGATCTTTACGCGCGACGGCGGCGTCGCCCGCGAGTTCCAGTTCAGCGTCCAGGCCGGCATGGTCGGTATCAACGTGCCGGTCCCGGTGCCGGTCGCGTACTACTCGTTCGGCGGGTGGAAGGCCTCGCTCTTCGGCGACCGCCACATCTACGGCCCCGAGGGCATCGACTTCTACACGCGTGGCAAGGTCGTCACTTCGCGCTGGCCGGATCCGGCCACGTCGAAGGTCGACCTGGGCTTCCCGCAGACCCGCTAGGAAAAGCGGTGTCAGGCACCGCGCACGCGGTGCCTGACACCAGAGTCGCGCTAGCGCGCGACTGGAGCTTCCCAGTCGTCCTCAGCGGTGATGCCGCCGTCGAGCCACGTCCATTCGATCTTCTGGTACGTGAACGACCACGTCTCCGTGGTGCCGTGGAGAACGTAGTCGGAGATGTTCGCGTTCGTGAGCTTGATCGTCGCGACCTGCTGTCCACCCTGGTTCAGGCCGATCAGCACCGACGTCAGGTTCTCGTTGTCGACGAGCGCACCCAGGAACAGCGGGCTCGACGCGTCCATCGTCTTCGTGATCGTGATCGGCTTGTGTATCCGCTTGCCGGTCGGAAGGCCCGACGCGGGATCACGCGGCGACACGATCTCGTGTGAGAGGCCGATCAGCACCATCGGGCTCGAGCTGAATGAGCCCTGCTTCTGGCCGGTGACAAGCACGGTCGCGTCGACCGCGTCAGGGTTCGAGCTCGTGCTGTCGCGGCCGTCCCGGCCCGCCGGCCCCTGCGCACCCGCGGCGCCCGCCGCTCCTGCTGCTCCTGCTGCCCCCGCCGGCCCCTGCACGCCGGCCGGGCCGGCGGTGTTCCAGCTGAGAGGCGTCTCGTTGCTCTTACAGGTGTCCGAGCCCGAGAGAACCCGCAACTTGCCGTCGCCGGTTCCGACGCAGCCGTTGATCGTCGTACCGCTTTGCGCTGCGGCGTACGCGTACGTGCCCGCGCCTGCCGCGATCACGGCAAGCAGAGCCGCAGCGATCAAGATTGTTCGCTTCACCTTTCTCCCCTTTCGTGGACCTGCGCTAGAACCGGACGCGCAAGGCGCCCCGATTCTTCCCTACACGTTGTAGATCACTGCGGCGGCTTTGTGGAACCCGGGCGGGAGTCCGTCGGCGGCGAAGGCCTCGGCGATCTCCTCCATCTCCCCGATCCAGCGCCAACCTTTGGCTGCAGCGGAGCGCTCCGCCGCGGCGAGCCGGTCTGCGAGCTGCGGCTGAGAGCGGGCCCATTCTTCGGCGAGTGGCTCCCAAATCCCTTCCACTCGCGCGAACTCGCGAATTGCAAGCAGAAGCGCGGCCGATCCTTTGGTCCAGGCGGCGTAGGCGCACTTGAGCGCGGACGCGTTCGCAACGACCTGCGTCTCGACGGGCGATTCTGCGAACAGCGCACCCACCCGTTCCGCCTCTGCGCCGGACAGATAGAGACGGGGTGCAGGCGGGCCGCCGACGATGCCGCCGTCGACGAACCGCTCGACTACCGAACCGACAAGTGCTGCCGTCCCAGGTGACACCGCGTTCGCGTCGACGAAGATGCCCGCGAACGGCGGGAGCGATTCGGCGAGCCCGAGCGCGGCGTGTGGTGGAACGACGGAGAAGACGACCTCGCTGCCCGCAACGACCTCGGCGACCGTGCCCACATCCGTGAATCCCCGAGCGCGCGCGTGTGTCCCCTCGCTGCGGCCTGCCGAGGCCCACAGCACTTCATGACCTGCGGCTTGTAACGCGGCGCCGATCGCAGAACCCATCTCGCCGGGGTGGAGGAGCCCGACGGTCATAGCGGCGGGGCGAAGGTCACCGGCTCGCCGAGCAGCGTTGTGCGGGCGGGCGTCGTCTCAGCCACGACCCGGCCGCGCCGGATCACCCAGCGCCGCGGCGGATGCAGGCGCAGCACCTCGAGCGCGCTCGGCGCGTCGTAGACGACGAGATCTGCAGGCTTGCCCTCCTCGATCCCGTACTCGTCCTCGACGCCGAGGGTGCGGGCGCCGCGCTCGGTTGCGCAGCGAAGCATCTCCGGAATCTCCTCGAGCCCGCTCATGTATGTGAAGTGCAGCGCGAGCGAGGCAGCCTCGACCATGTCGGCCCGCCCCATCAGGTACCACGGGTCCATGATTACGTCGTTGCCGAGTGACACGTTGACGCCGGCGGCCAGCAGCTCCTTCAGCTGTGCGAAGCCGCGCCGTTTCGGATAGACGTCGAGCCGTCCCTGGATGAGTGAGTTCGCATACGGGTTGACGACGATGTTGATGCCGGCACGGCGCAGGAAGCCGTGCAGCTTCGACGAGTAGTACGGCTCGTACGAGCCCATTGCAGTGCAATGCGACGCGGTCACGCGGCCGCCGAGCCCGAACTTCACCGTGTCGTCGGCCATTACCTCGAGGAAGCGTGAGCTCGGGTCGTCGGTCTCGTCGCAGTGCACGTCGATGCGGCGCGAGTACTGCTTCGCGAGTTCGAAGACGCGGTGCACCTCCTTGAGGCCGAGCTCGGCCGTCGGCTCGTAGTGCGGGATCCCGCCCACGCAGTCGACGCCGAGGCGCAGCGCGTTCTCGAGCCGCTCTTCGTCGCCGTCCCGCGCGAAGATGCCGTCCTGCGGGAACGCGGTCACCTGCACGGTGCAGAGATCGGCGACCTCGTCGCGCAGCCGCAAGAGCCCGCGCACCATCGCCTCGTTCTCGCCGGAGACGTCGGCGTGGGCGCGGATGAAAAGCGTGCCCTGCGCGACCGACCAGCGCACGATCTCTCGCGCACGCTCGAAGACGTCCTGCTCGGTGAGGCTCGGCTTCAGCTCGCCCCAGACGTGGATGCCCTCGATCAGTGTGCCGGACTCGTTCCAGCGCGGCTTCCCCGCCGTCAGTGAGGCGTCGAGGTGGAGGTGGCAGTCGACGAGCGGCGGCGTGACGAGCCGTCCGTCCGCTTCGACCTCCCGGGCAGCGTCGGCGGCGATCGACTCGTCGATGCGGGTCCACCGCCCGTCCTCGGCGAGGAGGTCGACGAGCCGCCCGTCGAGCAGGCGGGCATTGCGGACGACGAGGCTCACGCGCGCGAGTCTACGGGCCGCGGAACGTGAGTACGAGCGAGGCGTGGCGGCCGTATGGGTCGGTCGCCGCGATCTTCAGGCGGGCCGCGCGACCGTGGGGGAGCTGCAAGCGGACGTTGATTCCGACCGCGCCGGGCTTCAGGAGTTGCGTGCGCTTGATCCGCGTCCGGGCGATGACGTTCACGAGGACGCGCGCCTGCGAGGGAACGAGTGCCAGCCCCGTGACGCGAACACTGCCGTCGCGAAGCCGGGTCACGTGCAGTCCGGAGACGAGTCGCGGCGTGGGGAGGCCGGCCGAGACACGAGTCGGGTCGCCCCAGGAATCGGGCACAAAGAGCCTGAGCTCCGTGGCGGCGCGGAGGAGTGTGTGCAGCACGCCGTTTGCATCGACGAACGCGCCGGCTAGCTGCCCGTCAGGAAGTGCGGTGGTCGTGAGGACGGACGCGGGGCGCCAGACCTTGCCGTCGGTCGAGTAGCCGACGATGCTGCCGCCGGCAGCGGCAGCGAAGGCGACGTCGACCGGCCACGGCAGCTGCGGCAGCGTCGGCGAGACGGCGAGGATGAGTGACTGCCCCGACGTGCTGAGCGAGACCGTCGACCCGATCGGGATCGCACCCGGCTGCCACGTGACCGTCGCCCGTCCGTCTGGTGAGACGACCGCGCCGGCGAGCGTAATTTGCGCGACGGCCGAACCTGGCACCGCTGCCGGAACCGGTGCCGCGGCGACGGGGGCCGTCGTCGCGGCAAGCGCAGAGGCCGAGCCGCCCTTGCCGGTGGCCGTTACGACGAGCGAGATCGTCGAGCCGATGTCGCCCGGCGAGAGCGTGTATGACGCCTCGCTGGCGCCGAGGATGGCGGTGCACTGCGCCCCGGTCGGGTCACAGCGGCGCCACTGGTACGCGAATAAGGTCGGCGCGCCCGTCCAGGTACCGACCGACGTTGTGAACGTCTGTCCAGCCTGCACGGTTCCGGTGACCGTCGGCGTCGAAGTCGCCGCGGGCCGGGCCACCGAACTGCCACCGGCGCCGACGGCGACCGTGCCCGGCGAGCTCGCAACGGCGGCTCCGGCGGGGGCCTGTGCAGTCACAGCGAGCACGAGCGCATGGCCGACGTCGTCCGTCACCGGGACGTAGGTCTCGGACGTCGCGCCTGTGATCGGCGCGCAGGTCGCGCCCGCAGCATCGCAACGCTGCCACTGGTAGAGGAACGTCACGGGCTTTCCGCCCGCCCAGCTGCCGGGCAGGCCCGCGAGAGTCTTCCCGGTCTGTGGGGTGCCGACGATCGTCGGTGGCGACGCGACGGCCGGTGCGCCGCCGGGATACGACGCGATTGTGACCGCCCCCGGATCCGTGCCGTTGTAGCGGTCACCGTCGGTGCAATGTGCGAAGCCCGGCACCGTCGCGCAGTCGCTCCATTGCCAGAACGTCCAACCCTGACCGTTCCAGTTCGCGCCGGGAACGAGCGGGGCGGCGTTCGTCGTCCAGTGCGCGATCCACAGCCGATACCCGTCACCGGCGACGCTCCCCGTGTCGCCGAGCGCCGTCTTCCAGAAGTTCGGCGACGCGTAGACGACGGCGTTCACTCCCGTGCGCGCAGCGATCTCGCCGAGCCACGCGTTTGTCCACGTCTGCAACGCGGCCGGGGAAAGGCCGTTCTTCGTCTCGAGGTCGAGTGCCGGGGGTAGCTCCCCGGGCTGCGGTTGTGCGACCGTGAGGAAGAAGTCCGCCTGGGCAATGGCGCTCGCGATGCGCGCGGGATCGGTCGAGCCCGCAGGCCGTGCAAAGTGATACGCACCGAAGCGGAGACCGAAGGTCTTCCCGCCGGCGCGGTTGATCGAGTAGGTCGGATCGATGAGCGTGCTGCCCTCCGTCGCCTTCGCGTAGACGAAGCGGTACGACGCCGTGGCGACCTGGGTCCAGTCGATCGCGCCGTTGTAGTGCGAGACGTCGACCCCTTTCGCATACGTCGCCGCTCCCGCCGGAGCGCTCGATACCGCAGCGATTGCGAGCACAGTGACCAGCCTCCCGGCAAACGACCCCACCGCCCGAGGCTAGACGACGGCATGTTTGCGGAGGGTAAAGCCGCTCGAGAGGGTAGGCTCGCGCCGTGGCCGGCCCGCCGTACAGACCGCTCGATGCGCAGGTGATCCCACGGTTTGCAGGGATCCGGACGTTCATGCGAGCTCCGCACGTCACCGACCTCGCCGGCGTCGACGCGGTCGTGTATGGCATTCCGTTCGACACGGCGACGAGCTATCGCACAGGCCCGCGCTTCGGGCCCGAGGCGATCCGCTCCGCGTCCGCGCTCTTGCGCCCGTACAACCCGGCGCTCACCGTCAACGTCGTCGATGCGCTCTCGATCGTCGACTATGGCGACCTGCCGGTGTCGCCGGGCGACACGGAGCGTACGTACGCACAGGTGGAAGAGGCCCTGGCGCCGATCGTGGAGGCGGGCGCCTTCGCGGCGGCGCTCGGTGGTGACCACTCGATCACGCTCGCCGAGCTGCGAGCGCTCGCGCGCAAGCACGGGCCGATGGCGCTCGTGCAGCTCGACTCGCACGGCGACGTGTGGGATCAGTATTTCGGACAGCAGTACTTCCACGGCACGACGTTCAAGCGAGCGGTCGAGGAAGGGCTGCTCGACGCGGGAGCGTCTGTGCAGGCGGGGATGCGCGGCTCGATCTACGGCGCCCAGGATCTTCAGGACGCGCGCGACCTCGGCTTCACTGTGCTTTCGACCGACGAGCTGCGCGACCTCGGCCCCGTGGCGTACGGCGAGCTCGTGCGCGCGAAGGTTGGCGCGCGCCCGGTGTTCGTGTCGTTCGACATCGACTTCCTCGACCCGGCATTCGCACCCGGAACCGGAACGCCTGAGGTGGGCGGCTTTTCGACCGCGGAGGCGCTCGCGCTGCTGCGCGCGCTGCGCGGCATCACGCTTGTCGGCTGCGACGTCGTCGAGGTTTCACCGCCCTACGACGGGCCGGGAATGGTGACCGCGCTCGCCGGCGCGACCGTCGTGTACGAGCTGCTCTCCCTGCGGGCGCTTCAGTGAACATTCAGGCGTGCCTCACCTTCGACGTCGACGGCGAGGCGCCGGTTCTGGCGGAGAACGTCCGGCATGCGCGCAACGCCGGCGTGATGTCGCATCAGGCCTATGGCCCCCTCGTGGGCATCCCGCGGATCCTCGACCTGCTGCGCGAGTACGCGCTGCCGGCGACGTTCTTCGTCGCGGGCGTGACGGCCGACCGGTATCCGCAGGCCGTCGAGTCGATCCTCGCCGCCGGTCACGAGGTCGGACACCATTCGTACGCGCACTTCTCGCCGCTCGCGCAGACCGAGGACGAAGAGCGAGCCGACTTCGAGCGCGCGCTCGAGGTGCTGCAGCGGGCCGGGGCGGAGGTCCAGGGCTTCCGCTGCCCGAACTGGGAGCCGGCGTGGCGGACGCCGCGGATCGTCGCGGAACATGGCCTCGCCTACGACTCGTCGCTGATGGACGCCGACAGGGCCTACCTGCTCGACACCGGAGCGGGGGAGATCGTCGAACTGCCGGTGCACTGGTCACTCGACGACTGGGAGCAGTACGTGTACCTCCCCGACTCGCCGTTCCGGTCTGCGATCGAGTCGCCCGCCAAGGTGCTCGACCTCTGGATCAGCGAGCTCGACGCGATGCGCCGCTACGGCTGCCTGTTCGTACTCACCTGTCACCCGTTCCTGTCGGGGCGTCCACACCGGGCCGAGGTCTTGCGGACGCTGATCGAGCATGCGCTCGCTGCCGGCGACGTCGAGTTCGCCGCGTGCCGCGACGTCGCGCGACAGGCCCGTGCAAACCCCGATCTCGACCGGCGCCTGCTGACGCCGGTCGAGATCGAGCCCGGTCTGTACCCGGACGCCTAACTCGCTGCCGCAGCGCGGCCCTCGGCGACGCTCGCGATGTCGATCACCGCGTCGCTTGCGATCAGCGAGTCGGAGATCGTCTTCGCGAAGCCGAGCGCAGAACGCACAGGCCCGAGCGCCCGCGCGACCGCAACGAGCACGATGTAGAGACCACCCGCAAGTGCCCAGGCCTCGAGCGGCACCGGCCCCCAGGAGTTCGGCGCGGTTGCCTCGAGCCAGCCGTGCGGCCAGCTCGCGGTGCCGGTGACGCCGAAGAACACCGCGCCGAGGAGCGCGATGGTCGCCGGCCAGTTGATCAGCCCCGTCTCCTCCCATTGCGGCACGTGGGTCAGAGGCCGTGAGATGCGGAACAGCCGAGGCAGCAGGAAGTGGTCGACGACCATGATCACCGTCGCGCACGGAACGCTGACGGCGAGGAAGCTCGCGACCTTGAACCAACCGTTGAGGAAGTGGAAGTTGACGAGATCGGCCGCGATCACACCGCCGCCTGCAACGACCAGGCACGTGAACGGACGCCGCCAGCGCTTCCAGCCGCCGATCAGGTTCTGGCCGGCATTGACCGACTCGTAGTAGTTGCCGTCGTTGATCGCGAACTGGCTGATCGTTGCGATGATCCAGGCGAGCCCGAAAGCTCCGAACAGCGAGTAGTGCACCGTGAACCGGAAGACCTTCGCGGTGTCCGTCGTCCCCGAGATCGCGGCCATCATCCAGCCGGCCATCACGAACAACGTGAACCAGAGGGCCGCGAATATGTAGGTCGGCCACGCCCAGTTGAAGCTCGGCTTGCCGTAGCGCCAGAAGTCGGGCTCGTTGCCCCACATCGAGAAGCCGATCACGGCGACGACGGCGACCCAGAACGGGAGCGAGAAGGACTGGGGAGGCGTCCCGCCGAGCTTCGAGTGGTCGGTGATGACCGCCTTCGCCACCATGTAGATGCACCACAGGATCAGGATCGGTGTCACGAGGTAGCGCGCGAAGACGCTGATGCCGGTGAACCCGAGCAGGTTGTTGAGGATCATCACGCCCGCGAGCAGCAGCGTGAGCGTGAAGATGTTCCCCCAGCTGTAGAAGCCGTCCCAGAGCACCGCGAGCAGGTTCGCCTGGTAGCCGACCCAGCCGAGCGGCGCCAGGAGAATGAACGCCGAGACGATCCACGAGCCGACGCGGCCGAAGATGGAGCGCGTCAGGAGCGCGTGCGTCTGCCCTGTGCGGGAGCCGAGGTACGAGCCCGTCATCGCATAAGCGACGTAGAACCCGTACCCGATGAGCGTGATCGCGGCGGTCGTCGCGAGGCTGTGCCCGCCGTCGTGGATCTCGAAGCCGAGGAACATGTAGGAAAAGCCGGCGACGAACGTTGTCCAGAGCCCCATGAAGTGCCACATCGGTCGGCGCTTCTCGAGCGGGACGATGCCGGTGTCGGCGGTCGAGTAGTCGTGCTTGATCGACTCGTCGAGCGATGCCCGCTCGAACGCGAGATCGTGGCGCAACTCCTCCTCGACTTCGTGAATGTCGTGGTGGTGGGGCCCCTGCTCGGTCATGCGTTCACACCCCTGTATGGAATGACACGATCAGGGGCCGAGTCTACGAGGCGGCGCGGACGAGTTCCAGGGTTCTAGTACCCCCCGCCGCCCTTGCCGCCGCACGCGACGAGCGTGAGGACGATCAGGACGACGGGAAGTGCAAGGAGAAGAAGGCGCATGCCGTCAGTACGCCGCTCACGCACTGGCGGTTTTCGCGGCCGGCTTGAGCTCTTCGCCGAACCGCGCCCGCTTCACGAATTGGCCGATGCCCGGCGACGCGACGAGCTCGTCGTTCTCGACAAGCACCTGGCCGCGCAGCAGCACCACCTCGGGCGAGCCGGTCACCGTCGTTCCTTCATAGAGGTTGTAGTCGCATTTCGAGTGGTGCGCCGACGCTGCGATCGTCACCTGCTTCTGCGGGTCGAACACGACGAGGTCAGCCTCGGAGCCGACGGCGACCGTTCCCTTGCGCGGGTACAGCCCGAAGAGCTTCGCCGGGCTCGTCGCGAGCAGCTCGACCATGCGGTTGAGCGAGATGCGGCCGGAGCGCACGCCGAACTCGTGGATCATCTGCAGCCGGTTCTCGATGCCCGGCCCACCGTTCGGGATTTTCGAGAAGTCGTCCTTGCCGAGCGTCTTCTGCCCGTCCCAGAGGAACGCGCAGTGGTCGGTTGAGATCACTGAAAGCACGTTGGTGCGCACCGCGTTCCAGAGCACCTCATGGTTCGAAGCATCGCGCACGGGGGGCGAGAAGACGTATTTTGCGCCCTCGAAGTTCGGCTTCGCAATGTCCTCCAGGCTGGTGAAGAAGTACTGCGTGCACGTTTCGCCCCAGACGTCCCAGCCCTTTTCCCGCGCGAGCGCGATCGGCTCAACCGCCTCCTTGCACGTCACGTGCACCACGTAGAGCGGTGCGCCTGCGAGGTGTGCGAGCTGGATTGCGCGGTTCGTCGCCTCGCCCTCGGCCTCGGGCGGCCGCGTCAGCGCGTGGTAGAGCGGCTCCGTGTTACCGGCCGCAAGCGCTTGTTTCACGAGCACATCGATCACGTCGCCGTTCTCGGCGTGCACCATCACGAGTGCGCCGGTCTTCGCCGCGACCTCCATCGTCTTGAAGAGCGTCTCGTCGTCGACCATCAGCGCACCCTTGTACGCCATGAAGAGCTTGTACGACGTGACGCCCTGCTCGGGCAGCGTGGCGAGCTCCTCGAGCGAGCCGCCCTCCTTCAGGTCGGTGACCGCCATGTGGTACCCCATGTCGATCATCTGCTTGCCGGTCGCCTTCGAGCGCCAATCGTCGAGCGCGGCAGCGAACGACTGGCCCGGCGGCTGGATGATGAAGTCGACGTGGCACGTCGTCCCACCGAACGCTGCCGCCGTCTGTCCGGACTCGACGTCGTCGATTGTCACGGTGCCGCCGAACGGCATGTCCAGATGCGTGTGCGGGTCGACGCAGCCTGGTAGGACGTACTTGCCGCCGGCCTCGATCACCTTGTCGGCCTGCAGGTCGAGCGACTCTCCGATCAGCGTGATCGTCTCGTCTTCGACGTAGAGATCCGCGACGTAATCGTCGGCGGCGGTGACGATGCGACCGCCGCGAATCAGAACCGACATCTCGCCTCCTCAATCGGACGTTCGCTCGGGGTCGCCCCGAAGGGCGACCCCGAGGACTTTACGCCTTTACTTCCCGCCTGCAGTGAGCTTCACCGTGATCGGCTTGTAGCTCTTGCCGTTCACGTCGATGCCCTTGACGTGATTCTTCAGGTACTGGACCGCCGCCTTTGCGAGCGTCGCGTCGTACGCCTTCGACGAAGCGGCCTTCTTGATCACCTTGTACTTGAGCGCGATCGCCGCAGTCTGCTTGAACGCGGCCGGATTCATCACGCCGATGCCCTTCGTGTTCGGCCAGATGAGCTTGTTGATCTCGTTCAGCTGCCAGGTCTGGTGCGTCTTGCCGAGGGTCGGACCGTTCTGGAGCACGATCGTCACGCACTGCGTGACGTGGTCGCGGCAGTAAATCCAGCCGCGGTCGGACGCTGCGATGAAGCGCATCGCGACGTCACGGTTGGCGCTCACCCAGCTCTGGTCGGCGAACAGGCCGTCCTCGAGCATCCCGGTGCCTTGGTTTTGCATCTTGAAGACGTTCAGGTCGTTGAGCGTGTAGAGCTTGCCCGTCGCCGGGTTCTTCGACTCGAGGACCTGGGCGAGCTCGTTGTACGTCATCGCTGCCGCGGCCTGGATCTTCCCCTGCAGGAACGCGTTCATGTCGAACGGCTGGTTGAAGATCTTGACGCCCTTGTTGTGCTCGGGATCCATGCCGTGCTTTGTCAGCGCGGCGTAGAGCTCGAACTGGTTCCCGCAGCACCACACGCCGACCGTCTTGTTTCTCATCGCCGAGATGGAGGTGATACCCGTCGACTTCTTCGCGATCTCCGTCATGCCGGAACGGGCGAACATCTGGGCGATGTTCTCGAGGTTCGTGCCCGTGTCCCGCGTTGCGAGGAGGCTTGGCAGCCAGTCGATGCCGATCTGCGCCCCTCCACTCGCCACGACCTGTTCCGGCGTGATGCTCGGGCCGCCGAGCTTGAGTGTTACGTCGAGGCCAAACGCCTTGTAGTAGCCAAGTGCCTTGGCGGCGTAGTAGCCGGCGAACTGCGACTGCGTCACCCACTTGAGCTGCAACGTCACCTTGTCCAGCTTCGCCGCTTTCGGCTGCGCCTTGGCGGTGCCGAAACCGGCCCACAAAGAGAAGACGACGACGCAAAGCGCGAGCGCCACCCCCGTCCAATGTTTACGACCCATCGCTTGCCCCTTTCCGCTGTATTCCGCTGGCTCTGTCGAGCCTACGCTGGTTCTCATGCCCCTACAATCTCCTCCCGCGGCTGCCAGCGCGTCGCTAAGCGCTCGAGCGCCACGACCGCTAGATAGAACCCGATTCCGAGAAGCGAGGCGATGATGATCTCCGCCCACGCCTTCTCGAACTGAAAGAGCGAAGCATCCTGCTCGATGTTCGCGCCAAGCGCATCGAGCGAGCCGCCGTAGTACTCGGCCACGATCGAGCCGATCATCGCGAGCACGCTTGCGACACGTAGCGCGGTGAAGAGAAACGGCAGTGCGGTCGGTACGCGCACGAGACGGAAGACGGTCAGCTCACCGACCGCGTACGAGCGCATGAGCTCGATTTGTTCCGGCTTCACGGAGCGCAGACCCCGTACGACGTTCACGAACACCGGGAAGAAGCAGAGCACCGCGGCGATCACCATCTTCGACGTCTTCGTCAGCGGATCGAACCACGCATTCGTAATGGGCGCAAACGCGATGATTGGAATGGCGTTGGCGGCGATCGCGTAGGGCATCAGGGCGCTCCCGAGCAGGTCCCATCGCGCAACGATGATGGCGAACAGGATTCCCGCCGTACAGCCGATGGCGAAGCCGCCAAGCGCTTCCTGGAAGGTGAACCACCCTTCGTGCCACAGCTGATTCTGGTTGCTGCTGAACGCCGTCCAGATGGCGCTCGGGGCGGGGAGGAGGAAGCGCTGTACGTGCAGGCCCTTGACGAACCCCTGCCAGAGGCCGATGCCCGCGACGAAGACGCCGAGCGCCGGCAGCCAGTCGCGAGCACGCCTGGCGAGCATCATGTTGCGCCCTCGGAGAGGCCGGTCGCGGCGAGGGGCATGTCGTAGCCGCCGCCCATGTGCAGCGCCTCGCGCACCTCGGTTGCGAGCTCGAAGAACCGCGGGTCCTCGCGCGTAGCGGCGCTGCGCGGCTGAGACAGGTCGATGGGGATCAGCTTCGAAACCCGCCCCGGTCGTGAGGACATGACGACGACGCGGGTTGACAGGAAGACGGCTTCCGCGATCGAGTGCGTGACGAAGACGATGGTCGATTCACTTGCCTGCCAGATGCGAAGCAGTTCTGCGTTCAACCGCTCGCGGGTCATCTCGTCGAGCGCGCCGAACGGCTCGTCCATCAGCAGCAGCGCAGGATCGAACGAGAGAGCGCGTGCGATCGACACGCGCTGCTGCATCCCGCCCGAAAGCTGCCACGGATGATGCTCGCCGAAGCCGCGCAGCTCGACGAGGTCGAGCATTTCGTCGACACGCTGCGAACGTCGATTGCGGTCCCACCCGGCGAGCTCGAGCGGCAGCGCGATGTTCCGCGCGACCGTCCGCCAGTCATAGAGAACGGGATCTTGGAAGACGATCCCGTAGTCGTGATCGTGCCGCGCCTGTCGTGCGGGCTTGCCGTTCACCGTCACCCCGCCGCTCGTCGGCTCGATCAGGTCGCCGACGATTCGCAGCAGCGTCGACTTGCCGCAACCGGAAGGGCCAATGAGCGAGACGAACTCCCGCTGCTCGATCTCGAGATCGATGTCCTCGAGCGCCTTCGTCCCGCCTTTGAACTCCTTCGACACGTTCTTAATAGAGACGGCGCTCATGTCCGCTGCCCGCTACGGCGCCGGCCGAGCCGGCGCCTCCGCGCTTCGCCGGCTCCGTCGAGCCTACGCCGGCACGGCCGGCTCCGTCGAGCCTACGCCTCATGCGACGTGCTCCGGTGCGCGGCGGACGACGAGCTTCTCGGCGGCGACGACGACGAGGAAGAACGCGATGCCGAGCGCGGCCGCGATGATGTTCGTCGCCCAGAGGTTCTGAGGCTGAAAGCTGTAGTACTGAGCGAAGTTGAGGATTGCGCCGCCGAGCCCGCCGGCGATCGACGACGGCTGCTCGCCGATGATCGCGCCGACGATGCTCGCTGTCGCCGAGATGCGCAGGGCGGAGAACAAGAACGGGAGCGCCATCGGGAAGCGGAGCTTCCAGAGGACGGTCCATCGGTTTGCGGCGTATGAGCGCATCAGCTCAACGGCGCGATGGTCGGCCGCCTGAAGCCCACGGATCGTCGCAATGACGACAGGGAAGAACGTCAGGTAGGCGGCGATCACCGCCACGGATACCCACGGGGTGACCTGCACGGACGCGAGCCAGATCACGACCATCGGCGCGATTGCGAGGATCGGGATGGTCTGGGAGGCGACCACATAGGGGAGAAGCCCGCGCTGGAGCATGCGGGAGTGCGCGAGCAGTGCGCCGATGGCAAAGCCGCCGGTCGCTCCCATCGCGAAGCCGAGCGCAGCCTCTCTCCCCGTGAAGGCGGCGGCCTTCAGGAGGGTCACGATCAGAAGCGGTGCTTCAGGGTTCGGACGCTGGAAGAGCGCCCAGATCATGTCGTGGATGTGCGGCATCGACGTCGCGTCGACCGTGAACGGGCGCTGCCAGCCGTAATGGATGCCGAGCGCGCGGAATCCCTCCCAGAAACCCCACAGGAGCACGAGCACGGCCAGCAGGAGGAGGCCTCGCCGCCTGGCTCGTTTCACCGGAGCGTCCTCCGCCAGCGGGCGCTCGACTGCGACAGACGCCATCCGATTGGTTCTAACACAGTGCTTGAATTGGCGCTATGGGATTGGAGCCGAAGCGCACCGTGGCGGAACTCGCGGAGCTCCGTGAGTTGACAGGAGACGAGAACGGCGCCCAGCGCGTGGCCTGGACCGACACATGGGAGACGGCCCGCGAGTGGCTCCGCGGGAAGGTCGCGGCGACCGGCGCAGTCGAGGAGATCGACGAGGCGGGCAACCAGTGGTTCACGCTCGCAGGCGACTCCGACAAGGCGTTGCTCATCGGCGGGCACATCGACTCGGTGCCAAACGGCGGCTGGCTCGACGGCTGTCTCAACGTCATGGCCGGCGTGGAGGTCTTACGGCGAATTGCGGCTGACGGGAAGCCCCCGCTCACCGTGCGACTCGTCAACTGGGCCGATGAGGAGGGGGCGCGCTTCGGCCGGTCGCTCTTCGGATCGTCGGCGGCCGCCGGCTCGATGCGCGATCAGGACGAGCTGCGCCAACGCCGGGACGCCAACGGGATCGCGCTGCCGGACGCGCTGCGCGAGCACGGCGTTGACCTCGACCGTGCGCTCGACGCGCAGAAGCAACTCGAGAGCGCAGTTGCGTATCTCGAGCTGCACATCGAGCAGGGGCCTGTGCTCGAGTCGATGGATTTGCCGCTCGGGGTCGTGCTCGGGACGTTCGGGGTCGAACGCCACCAGATCACGTGGAAGGGCCAGGCCGCCCACGCCGGTTCCACGCCGATGGACAAGCGGCGTGACGCGCTGGCCGGCGCAGCGAAGCTCGCGCTCGAGATTCGCCCGATCGCAGCGGAGGTCGGGGAAGGCGCCGTGTGCACGTCGGGCGGAGTCGTGTGCAAGCCGGGGATCGTGACGTCGGTGGTGGAGACCGCGGAGCAGCTGCTCGACCAGCGCCATCTGAACGCGGGCTCGCTCGCGCGGTTGTTGTCGCTTGCGAAGGAGGCGAGCGAGCGGTTCGCGGCCGAGGAGGACATCGAGGTGTCGTGGGAGCGGATCTGGTCGATCGAGCCGATCCTGTTCGACGCGGCATTGATCGAGCTCGCCGACCAGTCGATCCGCGACGTGAGCGGTACCGCGCACCGGCTGCCGAGCGGCCCGCTGCACGACGCAGCCGAGGTCGCGCGGGCGGGCGTGCCGACGGTGATGCTGTTCGTGCAGTCGCTGCGCGGCCTTTCGCACACGAAGCTCGAGGACACGAGAAAGGAGCATCTAGAGATGTCGGTTGAAGCGCTGGATCGCCTGACGGCGAAGACGCTGGAGGAGCTCGCGTGACCGCCCCCGAGAATCTCTTCGGCGAGGAGCACGTCCGCCGCTACGTCGAGACCGACGGGGAGGTCGGCTACCTCTGGCGGGAGGGCGCGACGATCCTCATCCTCACGACGACCGGCCGCACGAGCGGCGAGCAGCGGTCGACGCCGCTCATTTTCGGTGAGGACGGAAGCAACGCTGTCGTCGTCGCGTCGAAGGGCGGAGCGCCCGAGCATCCGGGCTGGTATCGCAACCTCACGAAAACGCCTGAGGTCAACGTCCAGATCAAGGGCGACCGCTTCCGCGCGCGGGCGCGCACGGCCGAAGGCGAGGAGCGCGACCGTCTCTGGCGCCAGATGAACGGCATCTGGCCGCACTACGACGCCTACCAGGAGAAGACGGCTCGCACCATCCCCGTCGTCGTCCTGGAGCGAGTGGGGGTCTGACCCCGCTCGCGGGGTCTGGCCCCGCTTTTGGACCGCATCGGCGGCATCGGTGTCGGCATCGCCGTCGGCTGGAACATCGCGATCCTCGGTCCAATCGCGACGCGGCTCTCGCACGTCTACGGCGTCAGCCTGACGGTCGTCCTGCTTTTCGTGACCGTGCAGTTCGTCGTGCACATGCTCATGCAAATCCCGGGCGGGCGCGCGGCCGACCGGTTCGGCGCGCGGAACAGTGCGCTCCTTGGACTCATCCTCATTACCCTCGGAAACGCTCTGTCGCTGCCGGCGCCGGATGCGTGGCTCGGCTTCCTCGGGCGCGCCGTCGTCGGCGTTGGCACTGGTTTTGCCTTCGTTGGCGGCAGCGACTACATCCGCACGCGAGGCGGTTCGCCGTTTCTGCAGGGCCTGTACGGCAGCGGCTCCGTGCTCGCCCCGGGAATCGCCGTTGCGGTTGTGCCCCTCCTCACCGATTGGCTCGGTTGGCGCGCGCCGTACCTCAGCGCGGTCGTCGTGGGGGGCGTCTGCACGGCCTTGCTCGGGTTGGCACCGGCCGCCGCCCGAACGGCGCGTCACGTGGGCGAGCGCCTCGAATCAGGCTTCTTTCGCAGCCGCACGCTATATCGCCTTGCCGCGATTCACGCCATGTCTTTCGGTTTCAGCGTCGTCATTGGGAACACGGTCGTGACGCTGCTCGAACACCACGGTCATTCGAAGCGCTCTGCGGCGATCGCGGGCTCCCTGACGCTCCTGCTCGGCTTCTTCACTCGCATTGCGGGGGGTCCACTGCTGCGTCGGAGCGATGCATCGCGCTGGGTTGCAGCGAGCCTTGTGCTCGGCGGGCTCGCCGCGATCGCGCTCGCCCTGCCGCTGCCGTACGGCGCGTTGGTTGCCGCCGCCGCAGTCCTCGGCCTCGCTGCTGGCCTCCCGTTCGCGATGGCTTTCACAGGTGCAGCGGTGGCGCGCCCCGACGCGCCGGGGGCCGCCATCGGCTTCATCAACGCGTGGGCTTCGCTCGTGATTGTCGCGGGAACGCCGCTCGTCGGCCTGACCTTCTCGTTGCCCGGCGACGGGCGGATCGGATTCGTGGCTGTGGGCATCCTCGCGGCTCTGGCCGCCCTCGCAACGCCGCGGTAGGCTCTAGCTGCGATGCTCGACTTCGGCGTCACCGTCCTGCCAGATCCTCCGTACTCCCGCTGGCTCGAGTTGATCCAGCACGCCGAGAAGCACGGTTTCGGCTACGCGTGGACGTACGACTCGCACGTCCTCTGGCAGGAGTCGGTCCCGCTGCTCGCTGTCGCCGCGCGGGAGACGTCGAAGATCAAGCTCGGCCACTTCGTGACGAACCCTGGGACGCGCGACCCGACAGTGCTCGCGAGCGCGTACGCGACGCTGCAGGATCTGTCCGACGGACGGATGGCGATGGGGATCGGGCGTGGCGATTCCGCAGTGAGGTACATCGGGAGACAGCCGATGAAGGTCGCGGAGTTCGAGCGCTCGTGCGCGATGGTCCGTGAGTTCATGAACGGCCGCGAGGTCAACTGGAACGACAGGGACCTCCAGTTGAAGTGGGTGCGCGAGGAGCTTCCGGAGATTCCGATGTGGGTCGCCGGCTATGGGCCGAAGGCGCTTGGTGTCGCCGGCCGTGTGGGCGACGGCGTGATCATCCAGCTCGCGGATCCGGAGATCATCACCTGGATCATGGACACTGCCCGCAAGGCTGCAGCGGAGGCGGGGCGCGACCCTGCCGCGCTCAAGTGCATCGTCGGCGCGCCGAGCCACGTCACCGACGACCTCGCGGACGCGCGCAACCAGGTGCGCTGGTTCCCGGCGATGGTGTCGAACCACGTCATGGACCTGATCGAGCGATACGGCACCGACGGCAGCTCCGTCCCGAAGGCCCTCACCGACTACGTCCAGGCGCGGAAGTTCTACGACTACAACGACCACTCGCGCGTAGGAGCCGCACACGGCGAGTTCGTCACGGATGAGATCTGTGACCGCTTCTGCGTCATCGGCAATACGGGTGAGATCAAGGCAAAGCTGAAGGAGCTCGAGGACGTCGGCGTCGACCAGTTCAACGTCTATCTCATGACCCACGGCCAGGAGGAGACGCTCCAGGCCTACGGCGACGAGATCATTCCGGCGTTCTCCGGCGTCACGGCGTAAGTACCGTTAGCGATCGCATGAACGATCTACGCTCGCTGCTCGAGATGCGGCAGGCGGTACCACTGTCGTTCTCGGACGACGGTGCCCATCTGCTCGTCGCGTCGAACGTTCCGGGGACACACCAGCTCTACGCGCTGCCTTCGCGCGGCGGCGAGCTCGAGCAACTGACGGACTTCGCGGAGCCTGTCTCGGGCTTCTTTCTGCCTGACGGCCGCGTGCTCGTGGAGATCGACGCCGGTGGCAACGAGCGGACCCAGCTGTACGTGCTCGACGAAGGTGCGCTCGAGGAGCTCGTCGTCGATTCGCAATTCATCCATCGGACACCGCACGTCGGTGGGGATGTTCTCGCCTATTCGACGAACCGTCGCAACGGCGTCGACTTCGACATCGTGGCGCGTGACCTGCGAAGCGGCGAGGAACGTGTCTTCGAAATCGGGGGCAACTGCAGCGTCGAGTCGGTCTCACTCGACGGACTGCTCGTAGCGGTCGAGAGAATCGGCGATCAGAGCGGTGACGGCGACATCTACATCTGCAGCACGGCCACCGGCGAGTTCGAGCATGTGACGCCGCATGAAGGCGCAGCCGAGTACTCCTCGGTGCAATGGCTCGACCGCCGTTTGGTTCTTTCGAGCAACGAGGGGCGCGATACCTTCGGGATCGCCGTCGACGGCGAAATGGTCTACGAGTCGGACTGGGATCTCGACTGCCTCGTCGACGCGGCAGGTCGCAACCTGCTCGTCGTCGCGAACGAGGACGGATACTCGAGGCTGACCCTCCACGATCCGGGGACGCACATTCTCCGCCGGGAGGTGCCGCTTCCGGGTCGTGGCGTCGTCGAGCATCCGGTGTTCTCGCCCGACGGCTCGCTGCTCGCGTACTCGTTCTCGAGCCCGGTGGAGCCGCACGACGTCTACCTCTACGACGTGGACGCCGCACAGCTGACGCGTCTGACGACAAGCCCGCGCGAGGTGGAGACCGCGACGCTCGTCAAGCCGACATTGCATCGCTTCGATAGCTTCGACGGCGAATCGGTGCCGGTGTTCCTCTTCGAGCCGGAGGGGGACGGACCGTTCCCGGTCGTCGTCACTGTGCACGGCGGTCCGGAGTCGCAGTGGCTGCCGTGGTTCGCGCCGAGTTTCGCGCCGCTGACGCAGTACCTCGTAGCGCGCGGCTACGCGGTCGCGGCGCCGAACGTGCGCGGCTCGAGCGGCTACGGCAAGCGCTACGAGCATCTCGACGACATCGAGAAGCGCCTCGACTCCGTGGCGGATCTCGCGTCGTTGCACGAGTGGCTGAGCGAGCGCCCGAACATCGACGGCGCCCGCGCCGTCGTCTACGGGCGCTCGTACGGCGGCTACATGGTGCTCGCGGCTCTCGCGCTGCAACCGGAGCTGTGGGCGGCGGGCATCGAGTGCGTCGGCATCTCGAGCCTTGTCACCTTTCTCGAGAACACCTCGCCGTATCGACGCTCTGCACGTGAGAGTGAGTACGGCTCGCTCGACCGGGACCGCGCGTTTCTGATCGAGGCCTCCCCGATGACGCACATCGATGCGATCCAGGCGCCACTCTTCATCCAGCACGGCCGGAACGATCCGCGCGTTCCCGTGTCGGAGTCCGAGCACATCCACGCTGTGCTCGCGAAAAAGGACATTCCCAGCGAGCTCTTGATCTTCGAGGATGAGGGCCACACGGTCGAGAAGCTGCCAAACCGGATCGAGACGTTCACGCGGATGGCCGAGTTCCTCGATCGGATTCTCGGGGTCTAGCCGGGTACCATGGCGCCGCCAAGGCGCCTTGGCCGAGTGGTTAGGCAGCGGCCTGCAAAGCCGTTTACAGCAGTTCGAGTCTGCTAGGCGCCTTCTTCCGGTCGAGTCTCACTACGGCAGCGCGGGATTCGATTCTTGCGTCACCCGGGCGGTCTTGATCGAGTCGAGTTTCGGATAGTTCTTGTCGAGCCAGGCGTTGCCCTGCGTCTCCATCTCGCCCTGCTTCGGGGTCGGGCCATCGCCGTAGCCGCTGTAGAGCTTGTCGACGACATCCATGCCCGAGACGACGGCGCCGAACGGCGCGAAGCCGCTCTGGTCGAGGTTCGCGTTGGTGCCGAGGTTGATGAAGACCTGCGTCGTCCGGCTCCCTGGGCCGGCCGACGCGAACGTCACGGCGCCCCGGGTGTTGTGGACGGTCACGACGTCGTCTGGGATCGTCGCGTTCTGCCAGGCCTTCGACACTTGCGGGTATGGGCTGATCCCGAACTGGACGACGAACCCCGGGACGACGCGGAAGAACTTGACGCCGTCGAAGAAGTGCGACTTCACGAGGTTGTAGAAGCGCTCGGCGGCGAGCGGGGCCCAGGTGCGGTGAACGTCGATCACGAACTCGCCCTTCGTCGTCTCGAAGGTCGCGGTGAAGAGCTGCGGTGATTTCGTCTTCAGCTTCGCGGGGTGGAGGAGCGCGTCCGGCGGGCCCGAATGGCTGCCGCCGCTGCCGCAGCCGGCGAGGGCTGCGCAGGCGAGCGTGATGAGAATCGTCCGACGCACGCGGTCAGGCTAGCGGCCGGGTGTACTACGGTCCCGCCGCTACGCTCCCGGCAGTCACGAATTGCCCCGCCGTGCTTCCGGACATCGCAGCGACGTTCATTCGCGTCGGCGCGCGAACGGTGCGCGTGCACGGAGGATGCGTAGCCCGGTACGCGAAGCTTTTCACGGCGCTAACGAGTGCCGTCAGACTTTCAACCTGCCAGAGGCCTGATGTGAAATTCCGCCGGGCCGGATGACGCCCCAGGCGCGGCGCGGGATCAGCACGTTCGGCCNNGAGCGCCCCCGGCTGCGGCCGAATTTCACATCAACCCTCTACTAGGCGTTCCGCCGCCAAAGCAGGAAGGCGAGCGGCACGATACAGCCGAGCACAAACCAGGGAGCCAGCGCGATGCGCGCATAGGCAGCGACGTGCGTGCGCGTCCCGGCGCGGCCGACGGCGGCACGCGCAGCGCGTACGATCGCACCGGTGTCGCCCTCCGGGAACGCGCGAGGAACGCCGGTTATCCTTGCGATGTCGTTGAGCGCGGCCATGCTGGTCGGGTCGGAAACGTAGTGGGGGTCAGCCTTCCCCTTGTTGTAGATGCGCTCGCCCGGCTCCCAGACGTGCACGAACACGGGCGTCAGGCGTCGCTGCAGCGTGAGTTTGAACAGAGGTGAGATCTTGGCGGATTCGCCGTCCGTGTACACGATCAGCAACCGCCGCTGCACGCCTTCTGTATAGAAGTGCGACTCGACGAGCGGGATCAGTGCGTCGAAGGTGGTTGCCCGGCCCTTGTACAGCTGACTCGGCGGCGGCTGGTCCACCGCGACCGACTGCCGTACGGTTCGATCGAAGAGCGCCCGATCGGTCGTCGGCATGAGGTTCGGAAGCGAGCGATCGGTCATGGACGCGATCCCGAACGGGACGTCGCTCAGGGACTGCTGGAGCCGGATCGCCATTCGCTTCGCGCGCTGAAGCCGCGACGGTTTGCCCGGCCCTGCCGACGCGCGCATCGAGAGCGACGTGTCGAAGAGGACGAAAGCCTGCGCGTCGGCCCGCTCGCTCATCAGCTGCTCGCGCACCACGACAGGCTGGGCGGCCGCGACAGCCACGAGCGCGGAGAGCGTCACAAGGGCTGCTACCACCGGCACAACGGCGCGTCGTCGGTGGCCGACGATGGTGAGCAGGCGCCGGACGCGAGCTGCGCGGCGCTCCGTCAGGAAAAGCGCGCCTAGCGGCAGCGCGGCGGCGAGAACGAAGAGTCCGTCGAGCGGCGTCAGGAACGACACGCCGAGCAACGCGTCGAGCATCAGTAGCCGCCGCCCGGGCTCGAGACGCCGCGGCCCTTACCGAACCCGTAGCCGCTGCGCGCGTCGTGCCCGAACCGGCCCTTTCCCGGCTGCTGCAATCGCAGCACGAGCTCGAGATTCTGCTTTGCGTCGGTGTTCCCCGGATCGATCGCGATCGCCTGCTGGAAGTACTGCGCCGCGCGGGTGAGAACCTGCGTGGTTCCACCTGCGTCGCTGCCGATCGTGGGCGTCGTCACAACGAGTACACCGAGGAGGTTCGCAGCAATGGAGCGCTCCTGCGAGTTAGGCGCCGACGAGACAAGACTCAGCAACTTGTTCTGGGCGGTTGCGCGCAGCGTCGGCGTGTCCTGCCGGACCTCGGGATCGCTGCCGATCCGGCTGAACCAGAAGTACTGGAGGGCGCGGCGATACGAGATCGTGCTTCCGGTGCCGATCAGCAGAGACGCGGGGTCGCCGGGCAGCACTGTTGGCGGGCGCCACAGGTGGGTGTGCGCCGGCAGCGCGCGGAAGCGCAGGTCGTCGCGCGCGACGGTCGACCGCCAAGCGCTCACGTCGGCGGCGAGCAGTGCGACGATGATCGCGATTCCCGCGCACAGGAGTGCCAGCAGCGCCGCGCGGTGTCTGCGCAAACGGCGGCGCAGCAGCTTCACGCTGCCGCTCCCTCGATCTCGAGCCGCCCGTTCCAGCGCTCATTGCCCGCAAGCAGGACGACGAGCAGCGCGCCGAGCAAGAGCAGCGCCCACGGTGCCGGCGCGGCGACCGATGTCGCGTGGCGCTTCGCGGTGTGCGTGAACACGCTCGGATCGACGAACGCATGCTGGCCGAAGAGCGCCCCGAAGAAGCGGACGTCGGCGCTTGCGGGGAACAGCGGCACGATCCGGACCGGAATGTGGTCCTGCCGAAGGCGCAGTGCCTCGTCGGCGAGCAATCCCTGGTCGGAGCTCGCGTCGTCGAGATCGCTGACGAGCAGAATCGCGCCGTGCTGCACCTTCGCGCGAAGGAGGGCTTTATGGGCCATCTCGAGGCCGGCTGCGATTTTCGTCCCGCCCGAGAACGTGTCCCAAGGTGTCTGGGCGAACGCCGGTGTGCCGCCGTAGAAGCGGATCGGCGTGAAGAATGGGATGAACTGCAGCAGCGCGCCCGGCGGCGAGTTCGGCGGCAGGAGCTCATACGCGCTGTCGGAGAACATGACGAGCCCGATCGACTGGTTGGCGTTGACGATGCCGCGGAGCGTCGTCGCGACCCGCGCGTACGTCGACCCGGAGATGCTCGCCGACATGTCGAGCACGACGACACCCGTATTCGTCCCCTCGGGGAACACGGCCGCTCTCCCCACGCCCGCCGAGCGGGCGGCGTCGAAGAGAAGCGCTAGCGTCCCCATGAGGGCGAGCGCGAGGACGACGCGCACAAGAGCGGTGCGCTGCGACCGCGTGTGCAGCTCTCCGAGGTCGGCGAGCGCGACGGCATTCTTCTTCCGGAGCGTGGGGATTCTCAGTCTCACTCGTCGCCCTCCTGCGTCCCATGTGCCTGCTCGGCGAACTCCTCGACCTCCTCGTCCTCAGGCGTGCGCTCCGACCAGGCGAGCTCCCGTGCGATCAGTGTGAGCTCGTCGGCGCGCTCGACGCCGAGCTCCCCGGCGACGCGCTCGAACGCCTTCCGCTGCAGCGTCTCGTCACCGTGTTGGTGCGCGTAGCGGAGCACGGCGAGCGCACGGTCCAGGGCTGTGGCTGGATCCAGCGGCAGGGCAACCGCGCGGCGCGGTCGTATTACGAGGTACCAGCGCCACGCGAGCCAAAGTGCGGCGAGACCGAAGACGCCGGCGACGCCGATTGCGAGCCAGAAGAGAAGACCGGGCGAAAGCCGGTACGTCGGCGCCGCGACGGGCGTCATGCCGAGGCGCCAGTTCAGGCGGCTCGTCTTCTGGAGGAACGCCACGACGCCAGGACTCACCTGCGAGAGCACCTCGACCGGCGGCCAGCTCGCGTTGATGCCGTACGCGGGCTTGCGGTTGATCTTCAGGTACGTGATGTGCGCCGGGTGGAACCTGAAGACGTGGAACTTGTCGCTTGGAGGCACGCGCGGCACGCACTGCAAGGTGAGGCAGTGCAGCGTCCACGTCCAGGTCACCTGAGCGAAGCGGCCGATGCTCAGCCGCAGGATCGTGGGAGCTGCCGTTAGCACGTACGGCGCGAAATCGGTGCTCACTTGCAGCCGCGCCGGGTCGACCAACTTCGTGTCGGCGACAATCGCGATCTTCGCGGTGATCGAGTCGCCGAAGAGATGCACGGAGGGGTTGATGGTCGCGTAGGCCTTGAACGGGAGGCCCTCGCCGATCGAGGAGCCGGTCTCGAACACCGGCAGGCGCGCAGCAGCCGGCGCCGCGAGGACGAGCGCCGCCGCCGCGGCGAGGAGTGCGCGCCTCACGCGACCGCTCCACGCCACATCTGGCGTAGGTCGGCCCAGCGCAGGAACGCGCCGAGCATCTCTCCGAGATCGTGGGTGTGCACGGCGACCGGCTCGCAGCCGAGGGAACGGAAGTCGCGCACGAGGCCGTCCCAGCGCGCCTCGTGCGCGGTACGCAGGCGTGCCGCTTCCTTCGCCGTCACATACACCGGGAACACGCGGCCGGTCTTCGGGTCGGCGTACGGAATGCTGATCCCACCGACCTCCGGGAAACTTCGCTCCCAAACCCGGTCCTGGATCACGACCGGCACGAGCTCCCACCGGTGTTCGAGCGCGCGCTGCCACGCGTGCAGGTCGGGCGGCACGAGGAAATCGGAGAGAACGAAGACGAACGCCTGCGTCGGAAGGTCGCGCCGATGCTCGGCAAGAAAGTCGAGGCCCTGGGACACCGAGTCGTCGGGGGCGCCGAATGAGCGCTCATACATTCCAGGCTCTGCGCGCGCCTCGCTGCGCGGCGCGCGCCAGTATGGCTCGCCCTCCGCATAGTCGAGGTAGCCGGTGAGGCTGCGCGCAGCGCTGGCGCTCTGCCCGATCAGATCGAGGGCTGTCAAGAGCGCGCGCGGTTTGTCGAGCCCGCGCAGCGCCGAGGCCTCGATCGACATCGTCGCGCATCGGTCGACGAGAACGACGACGCGCGGCGCCTCATCGGCGAAGCGCTCGCGCACGATGAACTCGTCGGTGCCGCGGGCTGCAGACAGTCGTGCGGAGGCCGCCCAGTCCATCCAGGCGACGTCGTCGCCGGCGTGATACTCGCGCGTACTGGCAATGTCCGAGCCGACGCCACGGCGGGCGCTGCGCACGCCACCGAAGGCGAGCCCGATCACTCGCCGGCGCGGGACGAGCGGGAAGACGGTCGCCACAGTGCGGTTAGGCGGTCGCCGCCGTCGGGACGTCGAGATCGATGTCGAAGCCCGGCTTCGGTGCGACCTCCAGGCAGCGCGAGCGCACTTCCTGCGCTGCCGCCTCCCAGCCGCGATCGCGGATCTCGGCGAGGAAGCTTGGGCGGAAGAGCATGCGGTGCATGAGCACGGGGATGAACAGCTGCTCGACGTCCTCAGGCGTGACGTAGCGGCGCGAGTGGAGCACGGCCCAGGAGCGCGCCGCGCGGTTGAGCGCGAGCGTGCCGCGCACGGAGCTGCCGATCGCGACGAGGTCAAGCGCTCGCGTCGCGCGCACCAGGTCGACGATCCAGCCGCCGACGGCCTCGTGCACGAACACCTCGCCGACGGAACGGCGGAGCGCGGCGATCTCCTCGAGGCCGATCACCGGCTGCAGCCGGCCGAGCGGGTGGCCGCCCAGCTGCTCGTCGACGATACGAGCCTCGTCCTCCGCGTCGGGATACCCGAGCGTCGTCTTCACGAAGAAGCGGTCGAGCTGCGCCTCGGGCAGTGGGAAGGTTCCCTCGTACTCGATCGGGTTCTGCGTCGCCATCACGAGAAACGGGTCTTCGAGCAGTCGTGTCTCGCCGTCGACCGTCACCTGCTGCTCCGCCATCGCCTCGAGTAGCGCGGACTGGGTCTTCGGCATCGCGCGGTTGATCTCGTCGACGAGGACGACGTTCGCGAACACGGGCCCCGGCCGGAACTCGAAATCGCGCTCCTTCTGGTTGAAGATCGAGAGGCCGGTGACGTCGGTGGGCTGGAGGTCAGGGGTGCACTGGATCCGGGTCGAGCGCGAGCCGCGGATCGAGCCGGCGATTGCACGGGCGAGCACCGTCTTCGCAGTGCCCGGAACGTCCTCGAGCAGGGCGTGCCCGCCGCACATGAGCGCGGCGACGACGAGCTTGATCTGCTCGCGCTTGCCGTGGACGACGGTCTCGATGTTGTCGAGGAAGCGCTCGGCGATCTCCGTCGCAGAGCTGAGCTCGTCAGCGGACACGCACGACCTCCGGTAGTGGAAAGGGACAGGAACTCTGAGAGTTAGACGCCTGGGCGCTCATTTCGATTGTTTATGGGTTGTACGCTGCCACGGCGTTACTTGCAACGTGGTTTCAACGTCTCGTTTGCCTCAGGTCGCGCGCAGCAAGGGCTGCGGCAAAGGCTGCGGCCCCCGCCGGTACCGGAACCGGTACCGGCCGAGCCGGCCGCGTCTCCGGGCGAGCACGATGTACATGCAGGCGCCGAGCGGCGGCATCACGAGCGACTGGAAGAGCGCGTAGAGCGGGAAGACGAGCATCCAGCGGCTGCGCACCTGGACGTTCGACACGAACGTGACGAACGCGTAGACCGCGAGCACGAGGGGGACTTCGATCGGCAGCGTGCGCCAGTCGATCATGTTCCACCACTTGAACGCGAACGACGCGAACACGGCAAGGAGCGTGTAACAGGTCAGGAGTGGCAGGTGCAGGAGATTCCGGTCGGCGTTCACGACCGTGTGGCGAAACGACCCCGCCCACCAGAGCTGGCGCTGCTTGAAAAGCCCTCGCCAGGTCTCGGGAACCTCGGTCCGAACGACGAAGTCTGCGTGGCGGATCTTCAGCTTCAGTGCGTGTGCCGCCCGACCCGTCTCGATGTCCTCTCCGGGCGTCCAGAGCGAGTGGTGGGCGAAGATCAGCTTCAACGACCTGGTCTTCCCGATGAAGCACGCGCCGGAGGTCATCCACGGCCGGTAATGGCGGGACAGCATTGCGATGCGGTACTCGAGCGCCTGCAGCTTCGCCGCCGCCGTGCGCGGACGCTCGGCCTCGACCTTGACCGAGCAGAGGTCAGCGCCGCTGTCGGCGACCGCAGCGACGACTCGCTCGAGGCCCTCGCCGATGGAGGTGTCGGCGTCGAGTCGCAGCGCGTACGTCGTCGTCACCGAGTACAGGCCCTCCTTCATCAACTTGGCCGGGTTCGGCGCGTGCATGCGGATCCGGCGGACACGCCAGCCCTCGGCTTCGAGCTCGCTCGCGAAAGCTTGCATGTGTGCAGGCGTCGCCTCGAGCGCGACCAGCACATTCGCCTGATAGGGCAGGATCGCCGCACGGCAGTCGAAGTAGCGCGGGTGGCCGAAGAGCGGTACGACGATCGTGAAGTCGGACGAGCGCCGCTCTCCCGGTGACACGAGCTTTCCGTGCCACCAGGAGAGCAGGTTCTGGAAGTCGAACGCGACGAGCACGATCGACACCGCGATCAGCAGCGGGGTCAACCGGTTAGTGCTGCTTCGATGCTGCCGGGTCGGACTGGTCGTTTCCGCCGTCCGAAACGGTGACGGAGTGCGGATCGTCGACGACGATCCCGGTAGCATCGCCGCTGTCGGACCCCTTGCCCTTGGGCGGTGGAGTCGGCGCCTGCGGGAGCGTGACGATGTTCACGATGCGTTCTTTCTTCGGGCACGGCTGCTTCGCAACGCACTGCACGATCTGCGACTGCTCTGTCTTGCCGACCAGCCGCCACATCCAGTGTTGGTGGGCGAAGATCGGCGCGAAGAAGAGCGTGACGATCGTGACGACAGTAAATCCACGATGTCCTCCACTGTGCACTGGCTCTCCCTTGCTCGATTCCTGCTGACGTGCCGCAAGGGGCGGCCGAGGACAGTGGGCACTGTCGTTTCGACCTCGGTGGTGCGTTTGAGGCTTCGGCGCTCCGGTCCAAGGTCGGTATCCCTCGAGGGGGTTCCGGCGCTCAGTCGAGCTTGAAGGCGGCGTGCTTGATCTGCGTGTACTCCTCCATCGAGTAGATCGACATGTCCTTGCCGTACCCGGACTGCTTGTAGCCGCCGTGCGGCATCTCCGAGGTGATCGGCAACAGGTGATCGTTCACCCACACCGTTCCGAACTGGAGGCGCCGCACCGCGTTCAGCGCGCGGCCGATATCCCGCGTCCACACGGACGCAGCGAGCCCGTATTGCACGTCGTTCGCCCACCGGATCGCCTCGTCGTCGTCCGCGAAGCGCTGCACCGTCACGACCGGCCCGAAGACCTCTTTCTGGACGATCTCGTCGGTCTGCTTCACGTCGGTGACGATCGTCGGCTGCACGAAGAAACCCCGCGAGCCATTCGTTCCGCCACCGGTGAGAATCGTGGCGCCCTTCGCCCGCTCGAGGAAGCCGAGAATGCGTTCCTGCTGCGACTGCGAGATCACCGAGCCCATCTCGATCTCGTCCGACTCCATCGGGTCGCCGACCTTGAGCGACTCCACCTGCGGCACGAGCTCCTCGAGCAGCTTGTCGTAGATCTTCGGCCCCGCGATCACGCGAGAACCCGCCGTGCAGTCCTGGCCGGAGTTCCAGTAGCCCCCGAGGCGAATCCCCTCGGCGACAGCCTTTGGGTCGGCGTCGTCAAAGACAACCATCGGTGCTTTGCCGCCGAGCTCCAGATGAACGCGCTTCAGCGTGTCCGCTGCGTTCTTCGCAATCGCCTTGCCGGTTGCGATGTCGCCGGTCAGCGACACGAGGCGAACGTCGGGATGAGCCACGAGCCGTTCGCCGACCGGCACTCCGTCGCCCGTCACGACCTGCAGGACACCCGCCGGGATCACCTCCTGCGCAAGCTGCACGAACCGCAGGAGCGACAGCGGCGTCTGCTCGGACGGCTTGAGGATCTGCACGTTGCCGGCCGCGAGTGCCGGCCCCATCTTCCAGACCGCCATCATCAGCGGGTAGTTCCAGGGGCAGATGCCGCCGACGATGCCGAGCGGCTCGCGCCGAATGATCGACGTGTACCCCTGGATGTACTCGCCGGCCGACTTGCCCTCGAGCTGGCGCGCCGCGCCGGCGAAGAAGCGGAGGTTGTCAGTGGAGAACGGCATCTCGTCGCGCGAGGCCATCAGCGGTTTGCCGACATTCAGCGACTCGAGCTGCGCCAGCTCTTCCGCGTTCTCCTCGAGCACGTCTGCGAGTGAATGCAGGAGCTCCGAGCGGTCCTTCGGCGTCTTGTCGAGCCACTCCGGCAATGCCTTCGCCGCGGCGGCGACGGCGCGGTCGACGTCTTCCGCAACGCAGCTCGGCACCACCGCGACGACCTCGCCCGTGGCAGGATTGATCACGTCCATCGTCTCGCCCGAGGCGCTGTCGACCCACTCGCCGCCGACGAACGCCTTGTACTCGGTCTTGGTCGCGCTCATGTTCAGCTCCTTTATTTGGTGGCCGCCAGTGCCGACGCGCCCCTTCGGAGAACGCCGGTGTCACGCATCAACCGCTGCGCAAGTGCGACCGGGATCACCGTCAGGACGATCATCGCGAATGCGATCGCATTCACGACGGGCAACTGCTGTCCGAGTCTGATGTATCCGAAGATAAGCAACGGCAGTGTGTTCTGCGCACCAGCCGTGAAGAACGTGACGACGACCTCGTCGAACGACAGCGCAAAAGCGAGCAGTCCTCCTGCGACGAGCGCTGTGGACAGCACCGGCCAGATCACGAACCTGAAGGTGTGCCAACCGTCCGCGCCGAGGTCGGCCGACGCCTCGAGCAGCGACGGTGACGAGCGCCGCAAGCGCGCCAGGACGTTGTTGTAGACGATCACGACGCAGAAGGTCGAATGCCCGATCACGATCGTCGTCAGCGAGGGGACGATATGCGAGAAGGTAAAGAACGAGTTCAGCGCCATGCCGGTGACGATGCCGGGGAGCGCGATCGGGAGCAGGAGCAGGAACGAGACCGCCTCGCGTCCGAAGAAACGGAAGCGCGCGATCGCGAACGCGGCCGCGGATCCGAGGACGATGGCAATACTGGTGGCGAGCAACGCGGCTTGCACCGAGAGCCAGACCGCACTGCGCACCTCTGACGCCTGCCATGCCACGTGGAACCAGTGCGTCGTGAAGCCGGGAATCGGCCAGCTCTGCACGTTCGACTTGTTGAACGCGTACACCATGATCAAGGCGAGCGGCGCCCACAGGAAGAGCACGACCAGGGTCGTCCACCCGCCGAGCGCCCAGCGTGTCCCGCGGCGTTCCATCACATGGCCTCGAATGCGCCGAGCCGGCGCGCGATCGTGAGGTACAACGCCATCACGAGCAGCGGCACCGTCGCGAACGCTGCCGCGAACGGGACGTCGTTCGAGATGCCGACCGAGGAATAGACGACGTTCCCGATGAACTGCGACGACGCGCCGCCTGCGAGAAGCGGTGTTACGTAGTCGCCGAGCGTCAGCGAGAACGTGAAGATAGAACCGGCGATCACGCCCGGCAGCGCGAGCGGCAGCACCACCCGGCGGAACGTTGCGAAGCCGCCGGCCCCGAGATCCCGCGATGCCTCGATGAACGAGTGCGGAATGCGCTCGAGCGCGCCGTACACCGGCAGGATCATGAACGGCAGCCATACGTAGGAGAAGATCAGCCACACCGCGTAGTTCGTGTACGCGAGGTGCTGATCCGGCAGCCCTAGCTTGTTCAGCATCCAGTTGAGCACGCCGTCCTGGTCCAGGATCAACCGCCAGATGTACACGCGGACGAGATAGCTCGACCACAACGGCAGCAGGACCGCGACGAAGAGGAACGTGCGTCCCCGCGCTGATGCAACCCGCGCCATGAAGTACGCGAATGGGAAGGCGAGCACCGCATCGGTCAGCGTGACCGCACTCGCGATGCCGATCGTCCGCAACGCGATCGTGCGATACGCGCTGGAATCGATCAGCGTGCGGAAGTTGCCGAGATTCCAGATGTGCTCGATGTCGGTCGTGAACGGATTGACCGTCCAGAACGCCGAGATGAAGAGCGCGACGAGCGACGAGAGATAGACGAGCCCGAACGCGAGGAGCGGCGGCGCGAGCAGAAGCAGGCCCTTCGCCCACCGGTGGCGCCAGAAGAACCCGGAGAGACGGAGCCGGGCCGCCCGCAAAGGGCGGCCCGGCCGCGCCGTCAGCCCTTCAGCTGGGTCCAGGCTTGCTGCCACTGGGTGTAGTCCATGCAGTCCTTCTTGCCGTTGCCGCAGTCGGCGATCGGCGTCTTCCAGAACTTGATCGAGTTGAAGTACGCCGCCGACGCGCCACAGTGGTACTGCGCCGCCGAACCGGGCGAGAGCTTGTTCATGACGGCGCACGCCTTTGTGTTGGCGGGAGTCTCACCGAAGAAGAGCGCCTGCTCCGCCTGCACCTTCGGCGTGGAGACCCACTTCATCCACATGTACGCGCAGTTCGGGTGCTTCGCGTGCGACGACAGCATCCACGTGTCGGCCCATCCGGTCGCACCCTCCTTCGGGATCAGGTCCTTGACCGGGACCTTCGCCGCGATCAGCGTGTTCGTCTGATACGGCCACGCTGCGCCGACGACCGCGTCGCCGTTCTTGAACAGGTCGATCTCGTCCGAGGCGAGACCCCAGTACTTCTTGATCAGAGGCTTCTGCGCCTTCAGGAGCGCAATCGCGGCGTTGAACTGGGTCTGGTCCAGCTCGTACGGATCGGTGATGCCGAGCGACGTCTTCGTCTTCGACAGATAGAGCGCCGCATCCGCGATCTGGATCGGGTTGTCCGGAACGGTGACCTTGCCCTTGTACTTCTTGCTGTAGATCACCGACCAGCTCGTCGGCGCCGGCTTCACCTTTTGCGTGTTGTACAGCAGCGTGTTCGGGCCCCATTGCAGCGAAAGGCCGTAGTGGACGCCCTTGATCGTGTTGTGTGGCGGCGACTTCAGCGCCGGAATGAAGTTTTTGTAGTCGGGGATGAGATTCACGTTGATCGGCTGGACGTCCTTGCCGTAGATGAGGCGAAGGCTCGCGTCGCCGGAAGCGGAGACCATGTCGTACTGCGACCCGCCGCCCTGCCGCATGAGCGTGACCATCTCGTCTGACGAGCCGGCGTACTTTGCGTTGACCTTGCAGCCGGTCGCCTTCGTGAACGGCGTGACCCATTGCGGTTGCGTGTAGCCCTCCCACGCGACGAGGTTCAGCTGGCCCTCGCCCTTCCCGATCGACGTCGGCAAACCGTTCCCCGAGCTGATGCCCGCGGCCGGCACGCACAACGCGACTGCAAGCGCAGCGGCGAGAACGTGTGCCCTCCTGATCCGAATCACTTAGCCCTCCTTACCGATCTCATAGGTGTGTTCCGGCTTCCAATCGAGCCGGACCCGCTTGTCTCGATCCTCGAGTGCCTGCTGGGATGAGGTTTCGAGGTTCTGCCGGATGACCACCAGTTCGCCACCTGAATCCAGGTCGACGACGTAACGGGTGACCATCCCTACGTAGACAACTTCGCGTACGACGCCGGGCTCGCCGGAGCCACCGTCGTCTGCACGCATGTGAATCTTCTCCGGGCGGACCGTGATGCGTCGCCCATCTCGTTCGATCACGTTCGATACGCCGACGAACCCGGCGACGAACTCCGTCTGGGGATGCTCGTAGACCTCGGCCGGCGAGCCGATCTGCTCGATCTGCCCCTCGTTGAAGACGGCCATGCGGTCACTCATCGTGAGCGCTTCTTCCTGATCGTGGGTGACGTAGACGAAGGTGATGCCGAGGTCGCGCTGCAGCGCCTTCAGGAACACCTGCATCTCCTGGCGCAGCTTCAGGTCGAGCGCGCCGAGCGGCTCGTCGAGCAGCAGTACCGATGGCGAGTTGACGATCGCGCGCGCGAGGGCAACGCGCTGCCGCTGTCCCCCGGAGAGTTGCAGGGGCTTGCGCGAGGCGACCTGGGGGAGGCGCACTCGCTCGAGCACCTCTTGCGCCTTGACGCGCCGCTCACGCCGGCTCATGCCTTTCACGCGCAGGCCGTACTCGACGTTGTCCTGAACGCTCATGTGCGGGAAGAGCGCGTAGTCCTGGAAGACGGTGTTCACGTCGCGCTCGAACGGCGGCACGCGCGTCACGTCGACGCCGCCGAGTTCCACGTGGCCCTCGTCGGGCTGCTCGAAGCCGGCGATCACCCGGAGCGTCGTCGTCTTCCCCGAGCCGGAGGGCCCGAGTAGCGTGAAGAACTCACTCTCCGCGATGTCGAGGTCGAGCCTGTCGATCGCGACGACATCGCCGTACGTGCGGCGGATACCGATCAGCCGTACCGCAGGACTCGTCGCGGCGAGCTTCTGCTGCGCCCGGCTAACCGGAGCTTGCGTCGCCAAGGGCCTCCTCCAGGATCCCGAGCCCCCGCTCCAGCTCCTCATCCGTCGCAGAGAGCGGCGGCAGGAGACGGATCACGTTCCCGTAGAGGCCACACGAGAGCAGCACGAGCCCCTTCTCGCGTGCCGCCGAGGTGACTGCCTTCGAGGCGTCCCCGCTTTGTTCCGTGAGCTCGAGCGCGAGCATTGCGCCGAGACCGCGAACCTCCCCGACGATCGAATGCTTCGCCGCGATTTCGTCGAGGCGCGTGCGTAGAAGCTTCGCGATCTGCTCGGCGCGCTCGCGGAATCCGGGCGCCGACAGTTCGTCGAGCACCGCGAGCGCCGCGGCGCAGGCGACGGGGTTGCCGCCGAACGTGCCGCCGAGCCCACCGGGGTGCGGCGCGTCCATCAACTCCGCGCGCCCCGTGACCCCCGCGAGCGGCAGGCCGCCGCCGAGGGTCTTACCGGATACGAGCAGGTCGGGCTCGACGTCATAGCGTTCGATCGCCCAGATGGTGCCGGTGCGGCCGCAACCGGACTGCACCTCGTCATCGACGTAGACGATCCCGTGCGTGTCGCAGAGCTCGCGCAGTGCGTGGATGAACTCGGGCGGCATCGGAATGAAGCCGCCCTCGCCCTGGACCGGCTCGAGGACAACGCACGCGACATCCTGGGGATCGACATCCTGCTTGAAGAGCAGCTCGAGGCCGTGCAGTGCATCCTCGGTCGAAACACCGCGGTACGGATACGGCGCCGGTGCGCGGTGGACGTCGGTTGCGAGCGGGCCGAAGCCCTGCTTGTAAACGAGCTTCGACGTCATCGCCATCGTCAGGTTCGTGCGGCCGTGGAAGGCGCGGTCGAACACGACGACACCGGCTCGGCCTGTGGCCGCCCGCGCGATCTTGACGGCGTTCTCGATCGCCTCGGCGCCCGAGTTCAGCAGGAGCGTCTTCGTGGCGGCGTTGCCGGGCCAGAGCTCGTCGAGCTTTTCCGCGACGGCGACGTACGGCTCGTAGGCCCCGACCATGAAGCACTGGTGCAGGAAGCGGTCGACCTGCTCATGGACGGCGCGCACGACGGCCGCGTTGCCGTGGCCGAGGTTCTGGCAGGCGATGCCGCCTGCGAAGTCGATGTACTCGCGCCCCTCGGCGTCCCAGATCCGGGCGCCCCAGGCGCGCGTGACGACGAGATCGGTGGTCGCGACGCCGCGCGGGACGTACCGCTCCCGCCCCTGGCGCACCTGGTCCGTGGAGGCACGTTCTTCGACCCGCATCGACCCGGAGTATCTCACTACTGCAATGCGAGGCAAATGGATGCCTTGACCTATGCAATGCGCAGCCCAATGGGCAACAGGGATAGGCTCGGCCGATGCGGCCGCTGTCGCCCCAGTTCGTGCCGTACGGCTGGGCGCTTTCGGCGGCCGAGATCGCGAAGCGGGCCGGGATCGAACCCCAGGACGTCCTCCGGTTCGACGGAAACACCTCGCCCGTACCGCCCACGACAGCCCGGCCCGAAGTGGTCGCCGACGCCCTCGAGCGAATCCAGTCCTACCGGCACGGCGGTTTTCCGGAGCTCCTGCGCGCGATCGCCGGCTACAGCGGCCTCGAGCCGGAAAACGTCGTGCTCGGTGCCGGCGCCGACGACCTCCTGATGCTCTGCGCGCGGGCATACGTGGGACCGGGCGACCGGGTTGCGATCGCGAACGAGCCCTCGTACCCGCTCTACCGGGTGGCCGCGTGGGTGACGGGAGCCGACGTCGGCACCGACGACCCAGCGCTCACCTTCGTCTGCCGGCCGCACAACCCATCGGGGGCCATGGTCGACCTTCCGGCGGCGCGGCCGCTCGTCGTGGACGAGGCCTATTTCGAGTATGGGGGCGAAACAGCGCTGCACCTGCTCGGCTCGAACGACGTGATCGTCGTCCGGACGTTCTCGAAGGCATTCGGGCTCGCGTCGGCGCGGGTCGGCTATGCGCTCGCCGACGTGGAGATCGCGGCGGAACTGAACGAGCGCCAGCAGCCTGCGCCGGTGTCGACGATCTCGGCGGCGCTCGCGCTCGCCGGGCTCGAGGCGGGGCCGCCCGACGTGTCGGAGACGATCGCGGAGCGCGAGCGCCTGACCGAAGGGCTGCGCACGATCGGGTTCGAGCCGCTGCGGTCGTACACGAATTTCGTGCTCGTGCCGCACGAGCGTGCCCAGGAGCTCTACGAGGCGTTACTCGGGCAGGGCCTCGCCGTGCGACCCTCGCCGGGCGCGCTCCGCATCACGGTGCACCGGCCCGACGCCGACGACCGTCTGCTCGAGGCGCTCGCTGCGCTCAGGTGAGAGTCGGGCCGCGTCACGTCCGGCGGAGGGTGCCTCCGTGGCGGCCGGCGACACGAGGAGCCGCCGGACGTGACGCAGCCCTGTGTCTGCCTACGGGGCGGCTCCGGATTCGGTTTTGCTACCGGCTTGCTTCGCTGACGGCGAGCGCCGCCGGGCAACGCCAGTACTGGTAGGTCGCGTTGAGCCCGACGCTCTGGCAGCCACGGCTCGACAGGTCGGGGCGCCCTTCGAGCTTGCCTGCACGGCACGCGGCGAGCTCGGACGAGTCCGAGAACGTCTGAACGACCGAGCATGAACCGGTCAGACCGGCCACACGGAGAACGCGGCCGTCCTTGATCACGACCATCAGAGCGAAAATGCAGACACCGACTGCGAGCATGCTCTTCAACATTGCGGCACCTCTTCTCCGGCGCCGCAGAGAGCCGGAATCGTAGTGACCGACTATCGGCTTCTGAGGCGCCCGGCTTGACCCCCCCGTTTCAGTCGTCGAGCCGCGCACGCCACGCCGCGGCTGCGTGGCCTTCGCGCGTCGCGAGAAAGTGCTCGAGCGGCACGTGGAGGAAGGCGGCGCGCGCTTCGGCGAGGACCTCGCTGCCGTCTGTCAACTCGGCGTCGACGTCGAGTGCGGCCGCGACGAGCCCGCCGTGCACGAGCCCGCCCTGATGCCGTTCGTCGAACGAACACCAGGCCTCGTAGTCGGTCAGTCCTTCGGACTCAGGCTGCATCAGGCGGATCCCGTCGGGGGCGCTGCCGCAGCCCCAGCACGCGGGATCGCGATGCGGCGGGATTACGAGCTTGCCTGCCACACGTTCTCGAACGTGCCGAAGCGGAGCTCCTGGTCGTAATAGAAGCGCGTGTCGTCCACTCGCCGCATGTACTCCTCGCGGTGCCGCGCAGCGAAGCTGTTGTAGGCACCCGCAGAGTCCCAGCGGTCGATCACGAGGTAGCGTCCCGGCGTTTCGGCGTCACGCAGGAGCTCGGTACCGATGTAGCCGGTTGCGTCGGTGAAGAACTGCGCCCAATCCCCGCCCGGACCGTAGGCACGCTCGAAGCCGGCAACGTCCCGCACCTCATAGCTGAAGACCAGCGCGATCATTCGGCGATTCCTATCAGGCGGCCGCGCTAAGGTCCGGCGCGATGAGCGTCGAGCAGGCAGAGGTCGTCGAGGAACCCGTCGACGACCGCAGCAAATACGCGGGCGTCCTTCGCTTCTACAACCTCGCGAAGCATCAAGAATGGATGCTGCGCGACCTGCCATGGGGGGACCTGCCGCCGGTGCCGGAAGGGAAGGGATCGCCCCAGCGCCAGGCCCGCCGACAGGATGTCTGGCGCTCGGTCGTCATGCAGCAGCTGCAGGCTGATGTGCTCGCCTGCGAGATGGCCGCACAGCTCCTCAACGCCGCGCCCGATCCGGAGGCGAGGCTCTACTACACGACGATGGTGCAGGACGAGGCGCGCCACACGGAGGCGTGGCTCAAGCTGATCGGCCAGGTCGGCGGCGAAGGCGAGCGCGACCCGCATCTCGACGCGCTCGGCCACATGTTCCTCGAGGCGGACACGCTCGAGGAGAAGGTCTTCCTCATGCAGGTGTTCTTCGAGCGGCTGATCATCCCGCGCTTCCGGCTGATCGCACGCTCGTCGCGCGGAACGATCCTCGAGGACATCTGCAACCGGCTTGCGATTGACGACGGCATTCACCACGGGGCCGGCATGGCCTACGAGCGAGTGCTACTCGAGAACGCGCCGAAGTCGGTCGAGACGACGCTGATCGACGCGGCCAACCGCATGCTGCCGGAGTTCGCCGCGCACGCGCTGTGGCGGCCGAAGGCGCGCGAGATGATCGGCCATCTGATGGAGTCGCGCGACCGGGAGCGCCTGAAGACGGAGCTCGACCACGGCGTGCGACTCGCGCAATCGCTCGGGTTGAACGTCTCGGAAGTTCAACTTCCGTTCTAGCTTCGTAGGCCTCCGCGCTCGAAGTGCGCGCGGAAGAAGTTCTCGGAACCGGCCGTCGCCATCGCGGCCGACGCGCTGATCTCGAGCGCGAGTGCCGTCGCGGCGACGATCTGCGCGAAGCGATAGACCTTGCCCGGGCCGGCGCAGCCCATCACCTCGAGCCACTCGTGTGCCGTCGGCAAGTTCGTGCCGCCGCCGAGCGTTCCGACCTCCAACCCTGGAAAGCGGATCGACGCGTGGAGGCCGCCTTCGACTTTCCGTCCGGTGCCGTGCGCCATCGAGCTCGTGCCGACCATGCCGAGGTCTTGTCCGGTGGCCGCGAAGATCGCCGCGATTGCCGACGCCGGCGTGAACGCGACCGACTGCATGCCGGACGCGACGGCGCCGTGCGTGCCGACCCACGACAGCTCCTCGAGATCAGCGGCTGTCGTCCGCAGGACCCGCACGATCGCATCGTCCGAGAGCGTCACCTCCGCGATCACGGTCTTGCCGTGGCCGGACTGGAAGAACTCGTGCGACGGCTTCTTGTCGCCGCCCATGTTCGCCTCAAGCATCGCGCGCTCGATCTGCACGGGCGCGTTCGGGAGGACGTAGGCCATGTTCAGTGCGTAGGCATTGCGAGTCATCATGTTTGGCCCAACCGCGTCACCGGTCGTCCACCGCCAGAGGACGTTGCACATGGGCCCGACCACATGCGTCTTCACCTCTCGCAGCACGGCGTAGCTCGACAACTCCGGCATGTCGGTCGAGCGCAACCAGTCGCGCATCTCGTCGACGTGCTCGCCGATCCAGCGCGCGAGGGTGAGCGCATCGTTCGCGTCCTTGCAGACGAAGCACGACGCGCGCGTGATGCGATCGGCGACGACGTACGTTCGGAAACCGCCGGAGAGCTCGACCGCCTTTGCGCCGCGCTGCACCGACGCGGTCAACCCGCCTTCGGTATGCGCCAGCGGAACCGACACCTCCTCGTCGGCGCGGCCGGTCTCGACGACCTCGCCATTCTCCGACAGCACGTACTTGCCGAGCGACACCTGCAACTGCGCGACCGAGACCGGAATCACCGCCACACCCGTCACCGACTCCGCAGACTTCACGTACGCCTCGAGGTCGGCATCGCCGGCAAGGCCGAGCGCCGCGCGCCGCGCCGCGATCGACGCGGGGTCGTTCTTGCGGGGTAACCGATCCGCCATGCCGCCATTCTGCACGGCGGGCCAGTAACCTCACGCCGATGCCGGCCCAAATGATCGATGGCAAAGCCCTCGCGGCAAAGGTGCGCGACGAGGTGGCGGCCGAAGTGGAGCAGCTCGGCGAGGTCGGGCTCGCGACGGTGCTCGTCGGCGACGACCCGGCGTCACAGGTCTACATCACGGGCAAGCACAAGGCCGCGACCGGCGTCGGCATCCACGCGAACGACGTGAGGCTTCCGGCCGACGCCCCCGAGGACGAGCTCTTGCAGCTTCTCGCCGAGCTGAACGCCGACGACGCCGTCGACGGGATCCTCGTCCAGCTACCGCTGCCGTCCCACCTCGATGAGGCGAAGGTGATCGAGGCGATCGATCCGGCGAAGGACATCGACGGGCTCCACCCGATGAACGCCGGACGCCTTTACCTCGGCCGGCCGCGGCTCGTGCCGGGGACGCCGCTCGGAATCATGCGCATGCTTGCCGAGTACGACATCGAGACCAAGGGCGCGCAGGCCGTCGTAATCGGCCGATCGAGCATCGTCGGGAAACCGATGGCGCACCTTCTGCTCCAGGCACACGCCACGGTGACGATCTGCCACTCACGAACCGTCGACCTGCAGAGGCATACGCTCGATGCCGACATCCTCGTCGCCGCTGTCGGCCAACTGCACCTCGTGGGCGCCGACATGGTGAAGGCCGGTTCGACGGTGATCGACGTCGGCATGAACCGCACTGATGGGGGCCTCTTCGGCGACGTCGACCCCGGTGCGAGGGAGCGTGCGGCCTACATGACGCCGGTTCCGGGTGGCGTCGGCCCGATGACGATCGCGATGGTCCTGAAGAACACTGTCACTGCCGCACGGGCGCGCCGAGGTCTTGTTTCCGGCGTCTCCTGAGCTACAATCCGGCGGATTCATCATCGGTCGGCGGCTTTGTACCGTCGTTTTGTTTTTGCAAGGAGGAACACAGATTGGCAGAGGGCACCGTGAAATGGTTCTCGAACGAGAAGGGTTTCGGCTTCATCGAGCGCGAGGGCGGCGACGACGTCTTCGTGCACTTCTCGGCGATCGGCATGGAGGGTTACAAGTCGCTGACCGAAGGTCAGAAGGTGTCGTTCGAGGTCGTGCAAGGCCCCAAGGGCGCACAGGCCGCGAACGTCATGGCGATCTAGAGAACCTGTCGGACCCAGTGTGAAGAGGCCCCGATAGGGGCCTCTTCCATTTCTGGAAGGATTTCAACGCTGATGGCAATCGACCGCGAGCAACTCCTCCACGTCGCGCACCTCGCGCGCCTCGAGCTCCGCGAAAGCGAGCTCGAGCGGCTCGGCGCGCAGCTGAACGACATTCTCGAGGCGGTCTCGAAGGTGTCGGAGCTCGACCTCTCCGACGTGCCGCCGACCTCGCATCCACTCGACGTCGTGAACGTCTGGGCCGAGGACGAGCCGCGCCCGTCACTTCCCGTCGACGAGGCGCTCGCGAACGCGCCGGAGCGCGACGGCGACTACTTCAAGGTTCCGCCCGGTGGATCATGAAGGGGTGGACCATGAAGGGAGGGTCGTGATGCTCGACACGCTGCGGCTGACCGCCGAGGAGGCGGCGCGCCTGCTCCGCGAGAAAGAGGTGTCGGGCGCCGAGCTCTACGCCGCCTATCGCGCGGCGATCGACGAGCGCGACCCGGAGCTGCACTGTTACCTCCACGTCTGCGAGGACGACGGCGGTGATGGAATCCCTCTGGCGGTCAAGGATGTGATCGGGACAAAGGGGATCCCGACGACGGCGGGCTCGAAGATCCTCAAGGGCTACGTACCCGTCTACGACGCGACGGTGATCGAGCGCTGCAAGGCGCACGGTCTGCGCGTGCTCGGCAAGACGAACACGGATGAGTTCGCGATGGGCTCGTCGNNGCGGCTCGGCCGCCGCGGTGGCGGCTGGGCTCGCGCCGTGGGCGCTCGGTTCCGACACGGGCGGCTCGATCAAGCAGCCGGCCGCGCTTTGCGGCAACGTCGGCCTGCGGCCGACCTACGGGACCGTTTCGCGGTACGGCGTCGTCGCGTTTGCTTCGAGTCTCGATCAAGTCGGGCCGGTCGCGCGCAACGTTCGAGATTGCGCGTACCTCTACTCCATCCTCGCGGGACGCGATCCGTGCGACTCCACGACCGTTGACCTGCCGAACAAGGTGGAGCTACCCGAGGGCGACTCGCTCAAGGGTGTGCGCATCGGCGTTCCCAGCGAGTTCACCGATCACGAGGCAATCGAGCCAGGCGTGCGCGAGGCCGTGCAGCGCACGATCGAGCTCTGCCGCGAGCTCGGCGCCGACGTGGGGGAGTGCTCGCTGCCGCACTCGCTCGAGTACGGCGTTCCCTGCTACTACCTGATCGCGCCGGCGGAGGCGTCCTCGAATCTCGCGCGCTACGACGGTGTGCGTTTTGGCTACCGCTCACCCGACGAGGGTGATCGCCTCGAGATGTACAAGCGCACGCGCGACGAAGGCTTCGGCGACGAGCCGAAGCGGCGCATCCTCGTCGGCACCTACGCGCTATCGGCGGGCTACTACGACGCGTACTACGGCCAGGCGCAAAAGGTGCGCACGGTGCTCATCCGCGAGCACGCGGCGGCGTTCGAGCGCTTCGACGTCTTGCTGACGCCAACCTCTCCGACTGTCGCGTTCGAGCTGGGAGCGAAGTCCGCGAACCCGCTCGCGATGTACCTGAACGACCTGCTCACGATTCCGTCGTGCATGGCAGGGCTGCCGGGGCTGAACGTGCCGTGCGGGCTCTCCGAGGGCTTGCCGGTCGGGTTGCAACTGATCGGGCCGCAGTTCTCGGAGAACACCCTGTTCAGTGTCGGCTACGCGCTCGAGCTAGCGCTTGGCTTCGATCCCGTCCCGACGAGACTCGCGGCTCGATGAGCTCGACTGACTACGAAGCCGTCATCGGGCTCGAGGTGCACGCGCACCTCAAGACGAAGACGAAGATGTTCTGCCGCTGCGCGCTCGAGTACGGCGCCGGCGAGAACACGCGCACCTGCCCGGTGTGTCTTGCGCACCCGGGCGCGCTGCCGGTCCCGAACGCGCGCGCGATCGAGCACACGATCAAGCTTGGCCTCGCGCTGGGCTGCGAGATCTCGAAGCACGCGATTTTCGCGCGCAAGAACTACTTCTATCCNNGGGCTACCAGATCAGCCAGTACGAGTCCCCGCTTTGCGGGCCTGGCGTTTTCGTCATCCCGACCGCAGACGGCGAGGAGAAGGTTGGCATCGTGCGCGCGCATCTCGAGGAGGACGCCGCGAAGACGGTGCACGCCGGCGGTGCCACCGGCCGGAGCGTCGGTGCGGACTACTCGCTCATCGACTTCAACCGCGGCGGAACGCCGCTGATCGAGATCGTGAGCGAGCCGGACCTCCGCTCCGCTGATGAGGCCGACCGCTACCTGCGCTTGTTGCGGCAGACGATCGTCGAGCTCGGCGTCTCCGACGCTGAAATGGAGAAGGGCACCTTGCGCGCGGACGTCAACGTCTCGGTGCGCAAACGCGGGGAGGGGGGCTACCGGCCGCGCTGGGAGCTCAAGAACATGAACTCGTTCACGTTCATCCGCCGTGGCATCGAGGCCGCCGTTCGGGAGCAGGTCTCCGCGTATGAGCGTGGTGAGGAGATCGAGCAGTCGACGTACGACTACGACCCGGACACCGACCACCTAACGGTGCACCGCTCGAAAGAGGAGGCGGACGACTATCGCTACTTCCCGGAGCCGGATCTCGTGCCGGTCGAGCCGCCGCCGGAGCTCGTCGACCGGCTGCGCGGCGAGATCGGCGAGCTGCCGGGCGCCCGCATCCGCCGGCTCGAGGGAGAGCTCGACTTTGACGTCGCCTATGCGCTCGTGACGACGGATCGCGACGCTCTGTATGCAGGACTCGTCGCCGACGGTGTCGAGCCGCGCGTCGCGGCGAACTGGGTGATGAATGACTTTGCCGGGACCGGGGAGGACCCCGCGGCCGTGAACGTCCAGGAGATGGCGCTCGTTCTGAAGGCTCCGAACCTGACCCGCGATGCGCTTGCGGCGGCAACTGTTGCGAGCGCGCAAGCTGGCTTCAGCGCGGCGGCATACATCGTGCAGACCGCCGTGAGCGACGAATCCGAGCTCGGCCCGGCGATCGACCGCGTCCTAGCCGCGAACCCGGATCAGGTCGCGACCTACCGGGGTGGCAAGGAGGGAGTGCTCGGCTTCCTCGTCGGCCAGGTGATGAAAGAGACTCAGGGCAAGGCAGACCCGAAGGTCGTCAACCGGCTCCTGCGGGAGAGACTTCAGTAGGAAGATCGTCGAGCTCGTCGAGGCTAGGTGCGTTGCGGATCGACGAGCTCAGGGTCGCGAACACGCACAGCAACAAGAGGAAGCTCGCGAAGATCGCGACAGTCGTCCTCGCGGAGAACGAACCGAGCAGCAGGCCTGCGGCGAGTGGGCCGAGCGGCAGCCCACAGAGCGCGATCGTGCGCGCGACGCTGTTCACGCGCCCGGTCAACCGGTCGGGGACGACGGCGACGCGATAGCCGATGATGATGGCGTTCACGCTTGGACCGAGGAGCGCCGCGGGGAGCGCTCCGGCGACGAGCACATAGACGCTCGGCTTCACCACGAAGGCGACGATGCAGAGCTGCAGCCAGAGTGATCCCACCACGATCGTGCGCATCGAAAGCCGCCGCTGCAAACGCGGCGAGACGAGTGAGCCTGCGAGCGCGCAGAGTCCGATGACCGCGATGAGCAATCCGATTTGCCCGCCTGACAGCCCTTGCCGGCGGCCGACGACGATCGTCACCAGGAAGACGCCCTCGAACACGAGGTTCACCCACGTGAAGAGGAAGGCGCACGTCCGCAGGAACCGGTGACCCCAGAGCCAGCGGAAGCCTTCTGCGAGCTGCGTACGCAACGCGACCTGCTCGTAGTCGCGCTCCTCCTGGAATGGCGTTCGCATCGCGAGCAGTGACGCAAGCGAGAAGACGTAGGACACAGCATCGGCGAGGAAGGGCAGGGCCCGCCCGAGGCCGAAGAGCGAACCGCCAAGCGGCGGCGCAATGAGCAGCACCGTGGAGTAGCGGGCCTGCTCGGCAGCCGCGGCCGCCGGAAGCTGCCGCCCCGGAACGACGGAGCGTAACGCCCCGATCTCCGCGACATTGAAGAACACGTACATCGTCCCCTCGATGAACGCGACGATCGCGATCTGCGCGAACGAGATCCGGTGCAGCGAGATCGCGACGACGATGCTCGTCACCGCGCCGACGCGGACGATGTCCGAAGCGATCATCATCCGCTTACGGGGCAAGCGGTCGACCGCGGCGCCGGCGAGGAAGCCGAAGAGCGCCCAGGGCAGGACTCGAGCGAACCCGACGACGCCCGCCTCAACAGGCGAGTGCGTTACCGCCAGGACGAGCAGCGGATACGCGATCCCCGTCGACTCGGAGCCGATCGTCGAGAGCGTCTGCCCGACCTGGAGCAGGACGAAGTCGCGGTTCTTGCGAAGCGGCAGCGGTGGAGTCGCGCTCACGCGAGCGCGGGCTCGACCTCGACCTCTGCCGTGCCGGCGGCGATGGAGATCGTCTGCGGCACGCTGAAGAGCATATTTGCGGCGGCCGACACGCGGCCTTGTACGTGGCTCGGACTGCGCACCTGGTACGCGGTCGCGAGCCCGGCGAGCGCGAGGACGAAGAACACGAGACCAGCAGCGCCGTTCGAGCCGGTGAGCACCTTCATCCAGATCCCGATGACGATGACGATCATCCAGTCGCCGAACATCGACAGCGTCTGGCCGGCGAACAGCAGGCGAACGTCCTTGCGTGCGAGGAGCTGCCGCACCGTTACTGCCCGCGGAACACGCGGAAATCTCCGCTGACGGTCTTACCGCGCACGACGAGGATGGGGCCGTCGCCGGCTGCGCCGGGATCGCTGCCGAGCGGGACCTCGGAGGCGAGGTCGCCCGAGACGGAGCCCGCGTCGACGTCAAGGTTCGTTCCGGCGGCCACGCCGAGCTCGATGTCGCCGGAGACGCTCTGGGCCGTTACATGTCCTTCGCGCACGGACTCGACGCGCAAGTCGCCGGACACCGTCTTCGAAACGATCGAGCCTCCGACAGCGCGTGCGCTCACGTCACCGGAAACGGTCTGCACGCGCAACTCTCCGCCAACGTGCTCGAGGCGAATGTCGCCACTGACCGTCTTCACAACTGCCTCGCGCTCGATCTCGCCGTTGACGAGAAGGTCGCCCGACGCGGACTTCACTTCGAGCGATTGCACGCGGCCGCGCACCTTCATGTCGGCTGCGGCAGTCGTGAGGACGGTGCTGCTGCCGTGTGGCACCTGCGCGCGTACGCGCAGGCGTCCGCTCCCGAAGCTGAAGTCGCCGATCGAGATCGTGATCCCGAATGACTTCTTGCCTTTCAGCTCGACCACGATGCGACGTCCTTCCTGACGCACCTCGGTCAGCTCCATCAGCTTGTCGTCGCCGTCGAGTGAGATGAGCGATTCGTCGCCGTCGACCGTCTCGATCTCGATCTCGCCGGTCGGGATCTTGACCACGAGCTCGATCGGGTCCGGCGTCTGGAAGCGATGCTCGGTCATCTCAGGCGGCCTTCGGGGTCGCCGGGGCGGCGACGGGGAGGCGCACGACCTTGCCGTGCTTCGGCTTCGCCGCCTGCGCGGCCAGAGGTGCAGGTGTCTCGGGGACGCCCGAGGGGTCGTCGTAGACCCAGTGGGCGTCGCTTTTCGGGAGCGGGAGGAAGAACATGGCGACTCCTTTCAGCTCCGGCCGTAGCCGGTCAGGCGGCGGCGGCTGCCGCCGGAGGATGGGCGCGGCTCGGCGTGGCGCAGGAGCGCCTGGACGAGCCACGTGTTCACGGAGACCCCTTCGCGGGCGGCGCCGGCTTCGAGGCGCACCTTGAGGCTCTCCGGCAGGCGGAGGGAGATCCGTGCCGTGTACGCCTCGTCGGCGGCCTCGATCGCCGGCTCCGCCTCGTCGCGAACGAGCACGAGCTCTGGATCGCTGCCTGCGAACCGGACCTCGACCCGCCCTTCTTCGAGCTGGCCGGAAAGCTCGAGCGCGGCCTCGCCGAGGGCCTCGAGGAGGCGTCGGCCGAGTGCGGACTCGAGCGCGCCCGAGAGGAGCTCGGCCGCGCGGGCGGTCGACTCGTCGCCGACCGCCGCTATGCGGGCGAGGTCCTCACGGAGCGCTTGGACATAACCGTCGATCTGCATGACCGCAGTATGACATCATAGTGATGTCACTGTCAAGTCATCGCGATGCTAGATCGACGTCAGATGAGGCCGCAGAACCTCGCGGTGTTCGGCCAGGGCCAGAAACCCCTACTCCTGGCGGCCCTCTCGGCGGTCCAGATCTGCTCGAGCGGCGTCCAGTGGTCCGCCGTGCCTTTCGCGCGCAAGAGCCAGGGCGCATAGGTCTTCTGAAAGCCGAGGTCCATCTGCAGGCCGCCGTAGTAGGGGCCGCGGCCGTCCGTCCAGCTGCCCTCGTAATGGTGGATGCAGAGGAACGCCGCCTCGTGCGGCGGACTCTCGGCCTGGCGCCGGGCCGCCGCGGCCCGCCGCTCCCACAACCGAACCGCCCGTTCAACGTCGGGCATGCTCATCTCCGTCAGCAGCCGGCCCTCGGTCTGAACGCGCGGGACGCCCATCAGCCGCTCCCAGCGCCAGGTGGCCTTCTGGTAGCCGGCGATCTGGCTTCCCAGCCAGACGAGTGCCGCTTCCTGCTGTTGCGCTGCCTTTGCTCCCGTTGCCGCAGTTGCCTCGGATGCGCCGCCGCCGATGCTGCAACAGCAACATGCGAGCAGGCCGGCGCAGGCCAGGATGGATCGCCGCAATTCCCCACCTCCACGTGGTTTCGCTTGCCAGTCGTAGGCCGAACGGGTCGAAGCTCTGGGCGAGCGACACCGTCCGGCGCGGCTATGCCGTGCGTCTGAGGAGGTTAGACGCTGAAGCCAGGTGAAGAGTTTGTGAAGATTGCCTCGAGGTTCACTTCGCTGCCGTCCGCGCGGTGAACCCGGCGTAGAGCAACACGGCGCCGGCAGCGATCCCGACGGCTGCGCCGCCTGCGCCGAGCCCGGCGACGCCGCTGCCGATCGCCGCTGCAGCGACACCGAGCACGATCAGCGTGTTCCCCAACGGGCGGCGGCGCAGCGAGCGCACCGCGACCGTGACGACCGCGAGGGTTCCCAGCGAGTTCGCAACGATCGCGAGCAGGCGTGCCGGAACGAGCTCCAGGTGATCCTGTGCAGGCGGTAGTCCGTGCCGTGCAAAGAGACCGTGCACCGGCATCGCGATTGCGACACCGACTGCGAGACCGGCGTAGAGGAGTCCACAGGCTGCCGCGCGCCGGACGCCCGCGAGCACGAGCGAGCCGACGCCGAGGAGCGGCGCCGTCAGCAGGGCGCCGCTCGCGTAGTAGACGCGGAATGCGCGCCCGTCCCACTGCGCGGCCTCACCCCAGGCGATCGCGGCGGCCGCGACCGCATAGGCGGCGAGTGCCCACGCCCAGGCTGCGAGTTCGGGCCGGCGTGTGGCCCGCCAGCGCCGCGCGAGCAGACCGGCGAGGCGGAAGGCGAGCAACGCTGCGCCGAAGGCGACGAGCGCGTTCATAGGCGGTAGGCTCGCACGTGTGAGGCGGACGGTAGTCGCGATTGCTACGGCCGCACTTCTCGTGGTTGCGGGAGCAGGCGCCGCGGCGCCCGCCGATCACGCACTCCTCGCGCTCAATATCTTGCCGCCCGGCGAGGGCGCGAACAATCCCGACCTGACGAGTCAGATCTCGATGTACGACGGGCTGACCCCGTTGCAGGGGAACGTGACCGCGAAAGACCTTCCGCAGTACTACAAGCAGGAGACGCTCGGCCTCGGCGGCGCGAAGCCGAGGTCGACGGTACGGCCGAAGAGCGGTGTCACGATCTACCGTGACGCCTTCGACGTGCCGCACGTGTACGGAACGACGCGCGCCAACACCGAGTTCGGCGCCGGCTGGGTGACGGCCGAGGACCGCGGCCTCGATCTCCAGCTCCTGCGCGGGCCCGCACGGCTCTCGGCACTCGACGTTCCGGGCTACGACGCGTTCTCGGTTGCGCTCTCGGCCCGCACGTTCATCCCGAGCGCACAGACAGAGGCATTCCTTGCGAGTCAGGCGACCCTCGCGGAGAAGACGAAGCAAGGACGGCAGCTCCTTGCGGACGTCGACGCGTACATCCGCGGCATCAACGCGTACTTCAAGAGCAAGGGCGGCTTCGTCACGCCGTTCACGCGCAACGACGTCACCGCGATCGGGACACTGATCGGCGCGGTGTTCGGCGCGGGAGGCGGGCACGAGGCGCAAAGCGCGCAGTTCCTCTCGGCGCTACAGCAGCGGCTCGGCGCGGCCAAGGGCCTCGGTGTCTGGAACGACCTCCGCGAGCAGCAGGACCCGGCGGCGCCGGTCACCGTCGCAAAGGCGTTCCCATACGAGAACGGGCCGACCGGGATCGGCTCCGGCAACGTCACGATCGACGCCGGGAGCTACACGCCGGTCGTCGCTGGCGGCGGCCCGCTGAAGTACGTGCAGCATCGCCAGCTGATGTCGAACGCGTTGCTCCTTGGCGGCAAGCGGTCGACGAGCGGCCACCCGATCTTCGTCGCCGGACCGCAGGTCGGCTACTACTCGCCCGAGATCCTCATGGAAGAAGATCTGCACGGCGGCGGGCTCGATGCACGCGGGGTCGCGTTCCCCGGTCTCGGCTTCTACCTCCAGATCGGGCGCGGGCCAGATTACGCCTGGAGCGCAACATCCGCGAGCTCGGACGTGACCGACGAGTTCGCGGAGACGCTCTGCGGCGACGGTGTGACGCAGTACCTCTACAAGGGACAGTGCCTCACCATGGGCACCTTCGATGCGGGCACACTGAAAGGGGAGGCCGGCGGTCCGGACACGGAGCTGACGTATCGCACAACCGTGCACGGTCCGGTCGTCGGCTACGCGACGTCGAACGGCAAGAAGATCGCGATCTCGCTCGACCGCTCGACCCGTGGGCGTGAGCTGCTCGCCGCGATTCCCTTCCAGACGCTGTCGACAGGCGGCGTGCACAACCCGCAACAGTTCTTCAAGACGATGAGCGGCTTCGACCTCACGTTCAACTGGTTCTACGCCGACTCGAAACACATCGCGATGTACTCGAGCGGACGCCTGCCGCTGCGCAACCCGAACGTGAACCCGGGCCTGCCGACGAACGGAAACGGCTCCTACGAGTGGCGCGGCTGGCTCGCGCCGAACGCGCACGTGCACGTCGTTGATCCGCCGAGCGGCCAGATCGTGAACTGGAACAACAAGCCGGGGGCCGGGTTCGGCGCTGCGGACGACAACTGGTCGTACGGTTCGGTGCATCGCGTCCAGATGCTGGACAACGCGCTCCCGAAGGGACGCACGACGCCGGCGGGAGTCGTCTCTGCGATGAACAGCGCTGCGACGAGAGACCTGCGCGACAACCTCGTGCCTCTCCTCGCGAAGGTGATGGCCCGGACCGCCGCGCCGAGCGCACGCGACGCGCAGATGTTGCAGCTGCTGCAGTCGTGGAACGGCAGCCGCCTTGATGCGAACCTCGACGGGAAGATCGACGCTCCGGGCGCCGCGGTGATGGACGCATGGTGGCAGCGGCTTGCCGTGGCCGTTCTTCAGCCGGTGCTCGGACCGCTCACCGATCAGTTGAAGACGCTCGCAACGATCAGCGACGACGCGAATCCCGGGGGAAGCTCCTACGACGCGGGGTGGTACGGCTACGTCGAGAAGGATCTGAGCGCTCAGCTTGACGGCACGCCGGGGTTCTCGACGCGGTACTGCGGCAACGGCGATCTCAATGCCTGTTCCACATCGCTCTGGCAGTCGCTCGACGCCGCCGGCAACGACCTGGCGGCCGCGCAGGGTCCCGATCCGTCGGCCTGGCGGTCCGACGCGACAACAGAGCGCATCCGCTTCTCGGGCTTCATCCCGGACACGATGCGCTGGACGAACCGCCCCACCTTCCAGCAGGTCGTGGTCTTCCGCTCGCATCGCTAGCCTGGCAAGGGATGGGTCGGAAGAAATACCTGTTCACGCCCGGGCCGACGCCTGTGCCGCCGCAGGTGCTCGCAGCGCTCGCCGAGCCGGTTGTTCACCACCGCAGCCCCGACTTTCGCACGATCTACGAGCGCTGCCTGGCACGGCTGCGCGAGGTCTGCCGGACCGAGCAAGACGTCCTCCTCTTTACCGCCTCGGGAACCGGTGCGTTCGAGTCGGCCGTCGCGAACCTCGTCTCGCCGGGCGAGCCGCACCTCGTGGTCTCCGCCGGGAACTTCGGCGAGCGCTGGGCCTCGCTCGCGACGGCCTACGGCGCCGAGGTCGACCATCTGCGCTACGCCTGGGGCGAGACGCCCGAGCCCGACGACGTGCGCGCACGGTTGCGCGAGCGCGGCGCGAAAGCCGTGTGGGTCGTGCAGTCGGAAACCTCGACCGGCGTCGTCGCGGACGTGCAGGCGCTCGCAGCCGCTGCGAAGGAGGCGGACGCGCTCGTCGTGGTCGATGCGGTCTCGAGCCTCGGCGCGGTCCCGTGCGAGACGGACGCGTGGGGTCTCGACGTCGTCGTCTCCGGCTCGCAGAAGGCTCTGATGACGCCGCCTGGTCTCGGCCTCTGCGCGGTCTCGGCAGCAGCGCTCGGCGCGACCGGCAGCTCCCCTCGCTTCTACTTCGACTGGGAGCGCACCCGGAAGGCGCAGGTTTCGCTCGACGCCGCGTTCACGCCGGCGGTTTCGCTCGTTGCGGCGCTCGACGTCGCGCTCGGCCTGCTGCTCGAGGAGGGCCTCGACGCAGCGTTCGAGCGGCACGTGCGCCTCGGTCGTGCGGCGCGCGCCGGCGCGAAGGCGATGGGCCTAGAGCTCTTCTCGCCCGACGAGGACCGGAGCGCCGTCGTCACCGCGATCCGCTCGCCCGACGGCATCGACGCCGGGGACATCGTCAAGGCGTTGCGCGAACGCTTCGACATCACGATTGCCGGTGGCCAGGGTGAACTGCGGGGCAAGATCTTCCGCCTCGGCCACATCGGCTGGTTCGACGTCTTCGACATCGCGACGATGCTTGCGGCGGTCGAGCTCGTGGTCTCCGAGCTCGGCGCCGACATCGAGCGCGGCGTCGCCGTCACGGCGGCGCTCGAGGCCTACGAGCACAGTCGCGTCGCGTGACCGCGTGACGCCAAGAGTCCTCGTGCGCGAGGCGATCGCGCCCGCGGGCGTGGAACTGCTCCGCGAGCACTTCGACGTTGACGTCGACGCGGACAGTGATCTCGCCGAGATCATCGATCGGTACGACGCGATCGTCGTCCGTTCGGCGACAAAGCTCACTGCGGATCTGATTAACCGCGCGACGCGCTTGAAGGTGATCGGCCGCGCGGGTGTCGGGGTCGACAACGTCGACGTGGAGGCAGCGACGCGACGTGGCATCGTCGTCGCCAACGCGCCCGAATCGACGGTCGTGTCCGCAGCCGAGCACACGATCGGCTTGCTCGTCGCGCTCGCGCGCAACATCCCGCAGGCGCACGCCGCACTCAAGCAGGGCCGTTGGGAGCGCAAGATGTACGGCGGCATCGAGCTCGCCGGGAAGACACTCGGCGTGCTCGGCTTCGGGCGCATCGGGCAGCAAGTCGCGCGGCGCGCGAGCGGTCTCGGGATGCGAGTGGTCGCCTACGACCCCTTCGTCGCTCCCGATCGCTTCCGCGAGCTCGGCGTCGAGCGCGTCGAGACGCCCGGTGAGATCTACGCGGCGGCCGAATTCCTCACGCTGCATCTACCGCTCACCCCCGCGACCACGCGCTCCCTGGACGCGAACACATTTGCGCAGATGCGCGACGGTGTTCGTCTGATCAACGCAGCGCGCGGCGAGCTCGTCGACGAGAATGCACTCGTCGATGCGCTGACGTCGGGCAAGGTCGCGGGTGCCGCTCTCGACGTTTTCTCGCAGGAGCCGTACTCAGGCCCGCTGCTCGCGTTCGACAACGTCGTCGTCACACCGCACCTCGCTGCCTCGACCGATGAGGCGCAGGATCGTGCAGGCGTGATCGTTGCGGAGCAGGTTGCGGCGGCGCTCGAGGGCGGCCTCGTCACGAACGCCGTGAACATTCCGGTGATCGGTGCGGAAGAGCTCGAGTCGCTCGGCCCGTACATTCCGCTCGCCGCGAAGCTAGGACGCCTCGCGATGGAGCTCGCGGAGGGCAAGGCCGACGAGATCGTGGTGACCACATACGGCGGGCTTGCGAACTACGACGCGCGACTGCTCACCGTGTCGGCGCTGAACGGTGCGTTCCAGGGTCGAGCCGACCGTCCGGTGAACTACGTGAACGCGCCGCTGATCGCGCGCGAGCATGGCATCGAGGTGCGGGAAGAGCGCTCGCAGTCGGCGCGCGACTACACGAACCTCGTGCGCGTCGAGGTCCGCAAAGGGGAGGAGCGAACGCGGGTTGCCGGGACGCTGATCGGCAGCGACGACCGCCAGTGGCTCGTGAGCGCGCTCGGCTTCAAGCTCGAGCTCGAGCTTGCGCCGCTGCTCGTGCTCTTCCGGTACGACGATGTGCCCGGCGTCATCGGCCGCGTTGGCACGCTCTTCGGCGAGGCTGGCGTGAACATCGCGAACATGGCTGTGTCTCGTGCCCGTCGCGGCGAAAAGGCGCTGATGGTGCTGACCGTGGACTCGATGCCGTCCGCGGAGCTCGTGGAGCGGATTCGGGCCGAAGGATTCGACGACGCTCGCGTCATCGAGCTCGGCCCGGCTGACGCCGGTTAGACGGAGTCTGCGCGCGGGTTGAGGCGGCGCACGGTCGCGCGGACCGTCTGCTGCATCTTCTCGACGATTTGGAAGCGGCCGCGATCTTCGAGTACGCGCTCGATGTCGTTCTCCGCGTGGCCGGGCGTGAGCATGAACGTCGCTCCGTCTGCGCGAACATCCTCGTACTCGTCGAGTGTCGCCGCGAGCCGGTGTGTGCAATTCGGGTCGGAGCATTCGCAGACGAACTGAGTGCGATCGGCGTCGAACCGCTGAGCGCTCTCTGCGATGCGTTCGTTGACGTCCCGAAAGAGGGATTCCGTCCGCGCTCGCTTGGCCTCGTCTGTCACCTGCGTCTCCTTGTTTATTCGTGTGTTTATTCGTGTCCCGGTTTGAGAACGGGCCGGCGGGTCGTGCGGTTACGCTCGGGTGGTGCAAGAGTGGCCGGAGCCGGTCGAGCGCGTCGCCGCGGTACTGCGCACCCGCGGCATCGATTCCCGGCTCGAGGAGTTCGTAGACGGCGCGGCGACGGCTGCCGCTGCGGCGCTTGCGGTCGGTTGCGACGCCGGCGAAATCGTGAAATCACTCGTCTTCATCTGCGACGGCCGGCCGGTCCTTGCGCTCTTGCCCGGCGACAGGCGTGCCGATCCGCTCAAGGTCGCGGCTGCGGCAGGCGCCCGGTACGCCCGCGTCGCAGCCCATCACGAGGTGCGGTCCGCCACCGGATTCGAGCCTGGCGCGGTCGCGCCGTTTCCGGCTGCGGACGCGACGAAGGTTCTACTGGAGCGGGAGCTCCTCCGCCACGCGATGGTCTGGGCGGGCGCCGGCTCGACGAATCACCTGGTGGGGCTCTCCCCGCTCGACATCGTCCGGATCACCCGGGCCGAGGTGACGGATCTGTCGGAAGCTTGACGGCGGTCAGCCGGGGTACCATTCGCGCCATGGAAGAGACCTCCAAGATCTGGATGAACGGCGAGCTCGTGGACTGGGCAGACGCGACCGTCCACGTCGGCACGCACGGACTGCACTACGGCTCGGGTGTCTTCGAAGGCATCAGGGCGTACGAGACGCCGCGCGGCAGCGCCGTGTTTCGGCTGACGGAGCACATCGACCGGCTCGAGAACTCGGCGCGCCTCCTCTACATGGAGCTCCCGTACTCGCGCGACGAGTTGAAGACCGCCTGCTGGGATCTGCTCGGCGCCAACGGCCTGCCGGAGTGCTACCTGCGGCCGATCGCGTTCTTTGGAGCCGGCCAGCTCGGCGTGTCCTCGCGCGGTAATCCGGTCGAGGTTGCGATCATGTCTTGGCCGTGGGGCGCGTATCTCGGCGAGGAGGCGCTGCGCACCGGCATTCGCGCGAAGATCTCGAGTTGGCAGCGGATCGGCCCGAACGTGATCCCGCATGTCGCGAAGGCGACCGGCGTGTATCTGAACTCGATGCTTGCGGTGCTCGAGGCGAATCGCTCGGGCTACGAGGAGGCGATCCTGCTCACCCAGGACGGCTACATCGCCGACGGATCCGGGGAGAACATCTTCGTCGTGAAGAACGGCGTCCTCTACACGCCGGATCTCTCGGCGTCGATCCTGCCGGGCATCACACGCGACACACTCATCCAGATCGCGCAGGATCTCGGCCACCGCGTGGTCGAGAAGCCGCTGATCCGCACCGACCTCTACCTCGCCGACGAGGTGTTCATGTGCGGCACGGCCGCTGAGGTGACGCCGATTCGCGAGGTCGACGACCAGGTGATCGGCCCGCCCGGACCGGTGACGCTCGAGATCCAGCAGGCGTACCTCGACACCGTCCATGGACGCACGGAGCGGTGGGGGCAATGGCTCGAGTACGCGCCGGCGGCCAAGACGCAAGCGTGAAGCAAGAGACTCGGGGCATCCCGCTTTCGAGTCCGTACGTCGGTGAGCGCGAGGAAGAGCTCGTGCTCGAGGTCCTGCGGTCGGGGCGGCTGTCGCTCGGTCCGACGATCGACCGGTTCGAGGAGCTTTTCGCGGCAGCCACGGGCGCGCCGTACGCAGCGGCGGTCTCGTCGGGGACGGCGGGACTACACCTGCTGTGCGTCTCCGCCGGTATCGAAGCCGGCGACGAGGTGATTACGACGCCGTACTCGTTCGCGGCGAGCGCGAACTGCTTCATCTACGAGGGTGCGGTGCCCGTGTTCGCGGACGTCGACCCGCAAACGCTGAACCTTGATCCGGCGGCCGTCGAGGCTCTAGTGACCGAGCGGACGAAAGCGATCGTCGCGGTCGACATCTTCGGCTATCCGTGCGAGCTCGACGAGCTGCGGGCGATCGCACAGAGGCACGGTCTGGCGTTCGTCCAGGATTCGTGTGAGGGGCTCGGCGCCGAGTACAAAGGCGCGCCGGTGGGCTCGCACGGTCCGAGCGCGGTGTTCGCCTTCTATCCGAACAAGCAGATCACCACAGGTGAGGGTGGGATCGTCACGACGCACTCGGAAGAGGAGTGGCGGCTGCTGCGGTCGCTGCGCAACCAGGGCCGTGGCGACGAGGGAGGCTGGCTCGAGCACGTCCGGCTCGGCTTCAACTACCGGCTCGACGACGTGCGCGCCGCGCTCGGAATTGCCCAGCTCGAGAAGCTCGACGAGATCCTGTGTCTGCGGCGCGAGGTCGCCGCCCGCTACGGCGAGCTCCTGCGCGACATCGACGGTGTGGAACTGCCGTTTCCGGATGACGCGGACCATGTGCGCTCATGGTTTGTCTACGTCGTGAAGCTGCCGAGCAGGCAGGCGCGGGAGCGCGTTATCGCTCACTTCGAGCGCGAAGGCATCGGCTTCAACCGCTACTTGCCCTCGATCCACCTTCAGCCGTACATGCGCAAGCGGTACGGGTTCCGCGAGGGACTTTGCCCCGTGTCAGAGGACGCGAGCTCGCGCACGCTGGCGCTGCCGTTCTTCACAGCGCTCGAGCGCGATGCGCAAGAGCGGGTGGCCGAGGCGCTCGCCACCGCGCTGTGAAGATCGCGTCGATCTCCGGCGTCGAGTTCTTCGTCACGAAGGACGGCTCGACGATTCGCGAGCTCCATCACACCGACGTGCAGAGCCTTGCCGAGGCGACGCTCGAGCCCGACGAGGCGACGAAGCGCCACTATCATCGCGCGGCGGAGGAGATCTATTTCGTCCTGAAGGGCTCCGGCCGGATGGAAGTCGACGGCGAGAGCCGGATGGTTCGCCCGGGCGACGCGATCCTCATCCCCGCGGGCGCGTGGCACACGCTGGAGAACAACGGGACGAGCGAGCTGCGAATCCTCTGCGCCTGCGCGCCTCCGTACTCCGACGAAGACACCCTCTTCGAGTAGTCGAAGGTGGCAGACACCATTGGTGCCTGACACCGCCCTCGATCTGTCCGGCCCGTTCGTCACGGCTTCGTCACGCCTTCGTCACGAAACCGTCGTGTCTGACACCAGGTCATGTCTGCCCAAGCCAGGGTCGGCCACCCGCAGTGGTTGCCCGCTTTCGATCCCTCCGATCCAGTAGCGTCCGCGCCTACCGTCACGGCTTCGTCACGCCTTCGTCACGAAACCGTCGTGTCTGACACCAGGACATGTCTGCCCAAGCGTTCGATCCGTCCGTCCCGCGCCTGCGGCGAGAGTTCTTCGACCGTTCCGTGCACGAGGTCGCGCCCGATCTGATCGGCGTGACGCTGCTCGTCGACGGTGTTGGCGGGCGCATCGTCGAGGTGGAGGCCTACGACCAGGAGGATCCCGCGAGCCACGGCTTCCGCGGGATGACTCCGCGGAACGCAGTGATGTTTGGCGCGGCAGGCTATGCGTACGTCTATCGCTCGTACGGGATCCACTGGTGTCTCAACTTCGTCTGCGCCGAGCGCGGCCGCGCCGAGGCAGCCCTGATCCGAGCGCTCGAGCCGACCCACGGTCTCGACCTCATGCGCAGGCGGCGCGGCGTCGACGCGGAGCGTTCGCTGGCCTCCGGTCCCGGCAAGCTCTGCCAGGCCATCGGTGTACGGCGCGAGCACGATGGGCTGCCGCTCGACGAGCCACCGTTCGAGCTGCTCCCACGCGCGGGGACGCCGCCGATCGTGAGCGGCCCACGAATCGGGATCACGCGGGCAACCGAGCTCTCGTGGCGCTACGGTCTCGAACGCTCGCCGTACCTCAGCCGACCCCTCCGACCGTGACCGTCACCTTCATGCCGGGCGCAGCCGCCACACCCGCGCGCGGAGACTGCGCGACCACGCGCCCACGCTTCCCCTTTCCGGAATGCACCGTGACGCTCAGCTTCAGCCGCTGCAGTTTCAGGCTCGCTTTGTTCCACGCGAGTCCGACGAGCTTCGGCACGATGCCGTGCAGCGGCTTTGCGAGCACGATCGTGACTCGGTCGAACGACGACAGCGTCCCCGTCCGCGGGAACTGGCGCACCACGATGTCGGTGCGTTGCCCTGGCGTGGCCGGCTTGTAGATGACCTGCGGCGTCAACGGCATCGACGCGAGCCTTACGCGAGCAGCGTCGATGCGCCAGCCGACCACGTTCGGCACGTCGACCTCGTTGAGCTTGCAGTTCGCGGTCTTAGCCGGGCCGCGGCCGGTGAAGTAGACGAGTAGTGAGACGTCGCGGCAGCGTCCGTTGTCCAGTTCGATCTGGCCGTCGCGGTAGGTCACGCGCCTGGCGCCGGCAGAAAGAAACGGCGGCGCCGGGAAACTCTCCGGTTGCGCGCCGAGCAGGCTCAGTGCAGGCTGCATGAACGACTTCCAGATCTCCGCTGGGAACGTGCCGCCTGCGACGGGCCCGCCGTGGAACTCGGTCAGCATCGGACGCAGTCCCTTCGGATACCCAACCCAGACCGCAGTGACGAGTTGCGGCGTGTAGCCGACGAACCACGCGTCGCCGTAGTTCTCGGTGGTGCCCGTCTTACCGGCCACCGGCCGGTCGGGCAGAGCAGCCGCCGTGCCGGTTCCACCCGTGACGACACCCTCGAGCAGCTGCGTCACAAGCGCTGCGTCGACGCTCGACATCGCACGTTTGCGCACGGGTGTGTTGTCGTAGAGGACGTCGCCGTTCACGTCCTTCACCGTTGTGATGGCGCGCGGCTGGTTCGCGAACACCTTCCCGCTGACGTTGTAGCCGCCGTTAGCGAATGTCGCATATGCGCGCGCCATCTCGAGCGGGTTGACAGCCTGCGTGCCCAGACCGATCGAGAAGACTCCGTCCAGGTGGCTCGTGATCCCAAGCTCGTGCGCCGTCCGCGCGACGTTCGTCGGCCCGACGACCTTCGTCAGCTGCGCAAACACCGAGTTGTCCGATGCGGAGGTCGCCTTGACGAGGTCGATCGGCCCGAGATACTCGCCCTCGAAGTTGTGCACATACCAGTACTTGTCGCCGAGGAAGATGGACACGGGCTTCGACACGAACGTCGAGAGCGGCGAGATGCCTTCTTTCAGCGCGGTTGCGAGCACGAACGGCTTGAACGACGAGCCTGGTTGGCGCTCGCCCTGGACCGCGAGGTTGAACTGGCTTGTATGGAAGCTCCGGCCCCCGTACATCGCGAGCACCGCACCCGTTGACGGGTTGATGGCGACGAGCGCCGCCTGCGGCCCGGTCGAGCTCGGCAGCCACTTGTCGACGGCATCGCGAGCAAGCTTCTGCAGCCGGAGGTCGATCGTCGTGTCGACGCGGTAGCCGCCGCCGAACACCCGCTTCGCGCCGAGCTGGGGCTGGTTAAGCAGCTGCGCCTTCACGTACTCGCCGAAATACGGTGCCTGGCCCATCACTCCCGAGAGGCGCACGTTCTGAGGCTTGGGCATCGGCGACCGCGCGGCTCTGGCGTACTGCCCACTTGTGATGTCGTGCTGTTGCAGCATCAACCGCAGCACGACTGCTCGCCGTCCCTTGGCCGTCTGCGGATGCGCGACGGGGTCATAGAGACTCGGGTCCTCCGGGATGCCCGCGAGGAGTGCGGCCTGCGGGAGGGTCAGCTTCAGGGCGTCGTGGCCGAAGTACGTACGCGCGGCGCGCTCGACCCCGTACGCGCCGTTCCCGAAGTAGATCGTGTTGAGGTATGCGGTCAAGATCCGGTCCTTCGACCAGACCTGCTCGAGTCGCCACGCGAGCGCAGCCTCCTTCAGCTTCCGCGTGATCGAGTGCGCGTTGCCGGTCAGCTCGTTCTTCACGAACTGCTGGGTGATGGTCGAGCCGCCCTGCACCGCGGACTTCTGCCGGATGTCGGCCCAAAGCGCGCGTGCCATGCCGCGGATGTCGACACCGCGATGCTCGTAGAAGCGCTTGTCTTCGGTCGCGACGATCGCTTGTTTGATCCACGGCGAGATCTGGTCGCTCTGCACGAGCACGCGGCTCTGGCTGCCACGAAGCACGGAGAGGATGGTGTGGCCGTCGCCCGCGTAGATGTAGCCGTCGACTTGCTGTCGTGTCGCCTGCTTGAACGGGTCGAGACCGCTCAGCTGCTGTCCGACGGCGACGACGATGCCGTATGAGAACGCCGTGAGCGCAAGCACACCCAGGACGCCGATGAGGGCGAAGAGGCGGAGCTTGCGGATCCGGCGCTTGGGTCGGCGCGGAGCCGCCGACTCGGAGCGTTTTCTACGGAGCAGCACGGAAGGGCTCGATTTTAGCGCGGCGGCGGACCTGGACAGGCACCTCGGTAGCCGGTAAAGAGTCGTCGTGGCAATCCGTCCCTATGGAACGTGGCCTGCCGCGCTCGGCGCCGACCTCGTCGCGCGCGCGTCGAGCCCTCGCTACGGCCACGTCGACGTCGCCAGGGGCCGCGTCCGCTGGACCGAGGCACGAGCCGACGAGGGCGGCCGTACCGTCGTCGTCGAGGCGCGTCACGGTGGGGACGTCCTGGAATTGACTCCGCCCGGAGCGAATGCCAGGACGCGCGTCCACGAATATGGCGGCGGAGCCGTCTGGTACCACGGGGACACCGTCTTCTACTCCGACTTCTCGGACGGCCGCCTCTATCGATTGGACGGCGCGGGAACGGAACCGCGGCCGATCAGTCCGGAGCCGACCGAGCCGCACGCGCTTCGCTATGCCGACGGAGTCGTCACACCGGACGGAGCGACCGTGATCTGCGTTCGTGAGCGCCACGCCGATGGCGAGGTGCTGAACGAGCTCGTCTCGCTGCCGGCCGACGGCTCGACGGAACCGCGCGTGCTCGTCTCCGGCCACGACTTCTTCATGGCTCCGCGCCTCGACCCGACGGGCGGCCGGCTTGCGTGGCTCGCCTGGGATCACCCACGGATGCCGTGGGACGGTACGGAACTGTGGGTAGGCGAGGTCGGCGCGATCGCAGACGCCCAACTCGTCGCCGGCGGCCTGGACGAATCCGTGATCGATCCGCAATGGTCGCCGGACGGGGTCCTCCACTACTGCTCGGACCGCACTGGCTGGTGGAATCTCTATCGCGCCGACGGCACGACGCTGACCTCGCTCGACCATGCGGAGCTCGGTTTCCCTGCCTGGGTGTTCGGGATGCGCTCCTACGCCTTCCTCGACGACGGCCGCATCGCGTGCATCGTCACGCGCAATGCCATCGGCTCGCTCGAGCTGCTCGATCCCGAACGCGGCACGCTCGAGTCCGCCGGGCTCGAGTGGACGGCGTGGTCGGTAACGGCGTTCGCCGCCGGCGATGGGCGCGTCGTCTTCGGCGCTGCGTCGCCGGCGAAGCCGGCATCGATCGTCGCGTTCGACCCTGCTACCGGTCGCGAGGAGACGCTGCGCTGCTCGCTCGATGTCGATCTCGACCCGGCGTCGATCTCGATCCCACGAGCAATCGAGTTTCCGATCGGCGACGACGCGACTGCGCACGCCTTCTATTACCCGCCCACAAACGCCGAGTGGGAGGGGCCCGAGGACGAGCGCCCACCTCTCCGCGTGATCTGTCACGGCGGCCCGACCGCACATACGGAACCGCAGCTCGACCTCGAGACGCAGTTCTTCACGCAGCGCGGGATCGGCGTCGTGGATGTCAACTACCGCGGCAGCACCGGCTACGGACGCGAGTATCGGCGGCTGCTGAACGGACGCTGGGGCGAGATCGACTGGCAGGACTGCGTTGCGGCGGCCCGCGCTCTGGTCGAACGGGGAGAAGCGGACCACGATCGCACGTGGGTGGAGGGCGGGAGCGCCGGCGGCTATGTGGTCTTTTGCGCGCTCGTCTTCGATCCGACGGCGTTCGCCGCCGGGGTCAGCTATTTCGGCGTCGCCGATGCGGAGGCGCTTGCGCTCGACACGCACAAGTTCGAATCGCGCTACCTCGACTCCATGATTGGCCCCTATCCAGAGCGACAGGATCTGTACCGCGCGCGCTCCCCGGTGCATTTCGCGGATCAGCTGGAACGCCCGATGCTGCTCCTGCAGGGGCTCGACGACAAGGTCGTGCTGCCGAGCCAGGCGGAAGCGATGGTCGAGGTGCTTGAGCGTAAGGGCATTCCGCACGCGTACATCGCGTTCGAGGGTGAGGGTCACGGCTTCCGCAAGCAGGAGAACGTCCGCCGCTCGCTTGAGGCAACGCTCTCGTTCATCGGTCAAGTGTTCGGGTTCACAGCGGCCGACGAGCTCGAGCCGCTCGAGCTCACGTCTGCGCGCTGAAAACCGGCGTCTGGGTTGGCTTGTCGGTCCCGCCTGCGCGTTCCAGCGTGGCGGCGACGACTGCACCTTTCGGCACGTTCTCGGCGAGCGGCACCATCGTCATCGAGCCGTTGCTCTCGAAGAGGCCGGCCTTGTGGGGTGCGCCGTGCTGGCCTTGCCGCGCTCCGGCACGAAACGCGCCGAGGTGCGCCAGAGCGCGAGGAACGCCTCCTGCACGGCGTCCTCAGCGAGCGCCTCGTCGCGCAGAATTCGGAGCGCGAGCCCGTAGGCGGGCCGGCCGAAGCGGTCGTAGAGCTCGGCGAGGGCAGACTGCTCGGATCGCGCGGCGAGCGCGACCAGCGCCTCGTCCGAGAGATGGGCCAGCTCTCGGTTCACGTAGGCCGTTCGCACGCGAGCTCCGATCGGTTCACCGCCTGACCGTATTACTAGACTCGGCGACGGTGAAAAGCTTTACGCCGACACGGCATGCGGTGCATGTCCTCCCCGCGGGCGAGCTCGAGCGGAAGTTGAAGCTCGGCCGGCCGCTGCGGGTGAAGCTCGGCGTCGATCCGACCTCGCCCGACGTCCATCTCGGCTTCGCGGTCGTGCTCGACCGGCTGCGCGAGTGGCAGGACGCCGGCCACACCGTCGTCCTGATCGTCGGCGACTACACCGCCCGGATCGGCGACCCGTCGGGTCGCTCGTCGGAACGTCCGGTGCTGCCGGACGAGGAGCTCGACGCGAATGCGCAGCGTTTCGCCGACCAGGCCTTCCGGGTGCTCGACCGCGCCAAGACCGAGGTTCGCTTCAACGGCGAATGGCTCGCGAAGCTGAGCTTCGCCGAGGTCGTGCGGCTGACACGAATGCTTACGGTCTCCCGCCTACTCGAGCGCGATGACTTTGCGAAGCGCTTTGCGGCCCAGGAGCCGATAACCCTGTCGGAGCTCCTGTACCCGCCGATGCAGGCGTACGACTCGGTTGCGATCGATGCCGACGTCGAGATCGGAGGCACGGACCAGCTCTACAACCTGCTGACCGGCCGCGACGTGATGGAGCGGTACGGCAAGGAGGCGCAGCTCGTCGTCACATACCCGCTGCTCGTCGGGCTCGACGGGGCCGAAAAGATGTCGAAGTCCCGCGGCAACTACATCGGGATCGAGGAACCGCCGGAGGAGATCTTCGGCAAGACGATGTCGATCCCGGACACGGCCCTTGAACAGTGGTGGGAGCTCCTGGCGGGTGGGGGCGAGCATCCCGAGGATCCGATGGAGTGGAAGCTCGAGCTCGCGCGCCGGATCACGGCTCGCTGGCACGGCGAGGACGGCGAGCGCGCGGGAGAGGCGCATTTCACGCAGGTGGTGCGCCGGCACGAGACACCTGACGACGTGCCTGAGCTGCAATTGCCTGCGGACGGTAAGCCAGTCCATCTGCCGGCGGTTTTGAAGGAGCAGTTCGGCCAGACGACGAGTCACTGGCGCCGGCAGATCGACCAGGGCGGGGTCAAGGTGAACGGCGCGCCGGTCGCCTCGTACGATCTCGAGCCGGCCGCGTTGGACGGGTCTGTGGTGCAGGCCGGCAGGCGCCAGTTCGTGCGCGTGCACCTCGTTTGACACGTTGAGGCTTTGTTGTACTATTCCCCGGCTGCCCGAGAGGGCGGTGTAGGAAAGTCCCTGCAAACGACCACAACGGAGTAGCCTCAGACACGAATCGGAACCCATTAGTTCCACGGTTCTGAGGCCTCGGGCGTGATCGAGGCCTTTTTTACGCCGTCTAAGCACCGTCAGGTGTGGGGGGGCTTGGTCTTTGAAAACTCAGCAGCGTGCGTTTACGTCGAGACCTCGACTGTGCAGCGGCTTGCCGTCGTGCAGGAGAGGAACTAGACCCTGTCTTGTCCCGGAGTTGGTGGGACAGACTTTGAGCACAAGCTCAAGGTGAAAAGACTGGTCGGAAACGTGTCTGATTTAGACCCGTATGCCGGCCACACATCTTCACGGAGAGTTTGATCCTGGCTCAGGACGAACGCTGGCGGCGTACCTCATACATGCAAGTGGAGCGACGAACCAGGGTTTACCCTGGGGCAAAGCCGCGAACG
>PLZU01000081.1 GCA_003152275.1 Actinomycetota bacterium | reverse complement strand
ATGCAGCTCGAGATCGAGCTCGCCGCGATGGCGAAGGAGTCGAAGCAGGTGCGTGAGCCGATCGAGCGCTTGCTCGCGGAGGCGAAAGAGGATCGCGACGTGCTCTCGGCCCGCTGGGCGAAGGAGAAGGAGGCGCTCGAGAAGATCAAGGACGCGACGCGCCGACTCGACGAGCTGCGGATGGAGGCCGAGCGCGCCGAGCGCGACGGGAACCTGCAGCGGGTCGCCGAGATCCGCTACGGGCTGATCCCCGAGCTCGAGCAGGAGCTCGCCGGCCGCAGCGGTCCCGAGAACCCGATGGTCAAGGAAGAAGTCGACGAGGACGACATCGCCTCCGTTGTCGGCCGCTGGACCGGGATCCCGGCTTCGCGGCTGCTCGAGGGCGAGACCGAGAAGCTGATCCAGATGGAGGATCGCCTGCACCGGCGTGTGGTCGGGCAGGAGGACGCCGTCTCGGCCGTCGCGAACGCGCTGCGGCGCGCCCGCACCGGCCTGCAGGATCCGAACCGGCCGATCGGCTCGTTCGTCTTCCTCGGCCCCACCGGCGTTGGGAAAACCGAGCTCGCCCGCGCGCTCGCCGAGTTCATGTTCGACGACGAGCACGNNTGTTCGACGACGAACACGCGATGGTGCGGCTCGACATGAGCGAGTACCAGGAGCGCCATACGGTCTCGCGGCTCGTCGGCGCACCGCCCGGTTACGTTGGCTATGACGAGGGCGGCCAGCTCACAGAAGCGATTCGCCGGCGGCCGTACTCGGTCGTCCTGCTCGACGAGATCGAGAAGGCCAACGCCGAGGTGTTCGACGTGCTCCTGCAGGTGCTCGACGACGGCCGGCTGACCGACGGGCACGGCCGCACCGTCGACTTCCGCAACACGGTACTGATCATGACCTCGAACATCCGCACCCTCGAGGCGATGCGCGACCACTTCCGCCCCGAGTTCCTGAACCGGATCGACGAGATCGTCGAGCTCAAGGCGCTCTCGCGGGATCAGATCGCCGAGATCGTCGAGCTGCAGCTCGAACGACTGCGCCACCGGCTGGCCGAGCGGCACATCTCACTCGAGCTGACCGACGCCGCGAAGGAGGCGCTCGCCGAGGCCGGCTGGGATCCGGCGTATGGCGCCCGCCCGTTGAAGCGCGCGATCCAGCGGCTTGTCGAGAATCCGCTCGCGCTTCGCCTACTCGAGGGCGACTTCGCGGACGGCGACGCGATCCACATCGACGCTCACGGCGACGAGCTCGTGTTCGAGAAGGTCGAGGTGGCCGCTCCGGCCGCCGTCTGAACCGATTTCGACAGACGAGCGAAGTAGCTCACGTAAACCCCGAGGGAGGAAACGTGAAGAAGTTCGTCTCGCTGGCCAGGAGAGCCCGAAGCAGGTAGTGAAGAACCAGGCTGCCCACGGGACATTCGCGGCACGCTCGTCGGCACGAAGCTGACGTGGGCGAAGCTGACCGGACCCGCGACTGCCGCGCACATCCATCGGATGGGCAAGGCCGGCACCGCCACGATCAAGGCGTCGCTGCTCAAGACGATCCAGAAGCACGGCACGTACGTGAACGTGCACACCGCGAAGAACCCGAATGGGGAGATTCGCGGGCAGCTCGTCGCCAAGAGCATGTAGCTGACGGCAAGCGGTTCCCGCTCGGATAGCGTCCCGGCGATGCTTGTCGTGGCCGCTACCGAGCGGGAGCTCGCACACGTGCGCGATGCCGAGTCGTTCGTGTGCGGAACGGGGCCCGTCGAAGCCGCGCTGCAGACCGCGCGGGCGCTCGCCGAGCTCAAGCCTGATGCTGTCCTTCATATTGGAATTGCCGGGGCCCGAGGTATCGCGGCTCCGGCGCTCGTCCTCGGCTCGGAGTCCGTCTACTGCGACGTCATCGATCCTTCGTCGCTCCTGAAGCGCATCGAGCGGATCCTGCCGGATGCAGCGTTGTTCGGGCGTGTGCACGCCGCTCTGCCTGAGGCGCACGTGCTGCCGATCGCCACGGCAGGAAAAGTCGGCGGCGGCGCTGCGTGCGAGGTGGAGGCGATGGAGGGCTTCGGCGTGTTGCGCGCGTGCGCGCTCGGCGGCGTGCCGGCGGTCGAGCTGCGCGCGGTGTCGAACGCGCCCGACGAGGCCGACCGCGGGACCTGGAGCTTCGAGGACGCGTTCGCGGCGCTCGGCGACGCCGTTGCGCGCGTGCTCGCTTCCTAGACCTCGGCGACGTCGTCGAGGAATTCCACGTTGCCGTGCACCGGCGGCGCGCCGTAGGCGAAGAAGAGAATCTCCTCGTCCGTCTCGTTGCGTGCCTGCATCGGCGTGCCGGGGTGGACGGCGACCATGCCGCCCGGCTCGACGTCGACGCGCTGCGGCGGATCCTCCAGTAGGAGCGTGAGCGTTCCGCGGAGCGGCACGAATACTTCTTCCTGCGTCTGATCGATGTGGCGCCGGCCGCGCACGTGGGCGGGATAGCGCCACATGCGTGCGCGCGACTCGGTCAGGTTGGCCGCGTCCGTCACGACTGCGTGACGCCGCGGCAGCGAGCCGTCCGAGGTCTCGCGCTCGAGCCACTCGAGCTCGCTCTCGTGAATGACGTCGAAGGCCACGACGCGACGATACCCTCAGCGCCCGTGGCGAGAATGTCCTACCCGCGCGCCGGCGAGCCGCGCCCAGCCGCACTCCCGCCGGGCGAGCGGACGGTCGGTCAGCTGATCGCCGAGTCGATCCGCCTCTATGGCGCGCGCTTCTGGGCGGTGATCCCTCTCGGCCTGCCCCTCGCGGGCGAACACGTCGCGAGCCTCGGCCAGAGCGTCGCGGTGCAAACGCTGCTGCTCTGGGCGTTCGGACCGGTGTTGACAGCGGCCTATGTGTACGCCTGCACATTGACGTCGGCGGAGCTTCCGCCTCGGCGTTTCTTGATCAGCGCGTATCTCGTCGGGCTCATCGTGTTCCTTCCGTTCCCGGTGCTCCTGCGCTTGTACGTGCTGCCGGGGCTCGCGCTTTTTGGGTTGCTCGGGCTCGCGGTGCCGGCGGCAGTGGTCGAGGGCCTCGGCGTGCGCGCGGCGCTCCGGCGCGGCTGGCAGCTCGGCCGGGCCGATGTCGTGCACGCGATCGGCGGGATGGCGACGCTTGCGCTCGTGTATGCCGTCTCCCGCCTCGCACTCCTCGTGCTCTTGCACACTCAGGGCCAGCAGGCGCAAAACGTCGCTGGCGTCCTGGCCGACCTCGTGCTGTCCCCGCTCATGTTCATCGGCGCGACCCTCCTGTACGTGGATCAGGCGGCCAGGGTTGCCAGGAGGGGGTAGGTTCCCCGCATGGCGATCTACATCCTTCTCTCCAGGCTCTCGCAGCAGGGCGTGGCGACGCTGAAGTCGAACCCCGACCGACTGCGCGAGGTCAATCGCGACGTCGAAGAGCTCGGCGCAAAGGTCTTGCACCAATGGGCCACGCTCGGCAAGTTCGACTTCATCAGCGTCGTCGAGGCGCCGGACACGGCCACGGTCGCGCGCGTGTCGGTCGCGCTCGCGGCCCGCGGGTCGACCAAGGTCGAGACGCTGCCCGCGCTGACGATCGACGAGCTACTCGCGACGCTCAGCTAATCCGAACCCTGGACAGTCCAGGATTAACGAGTCGCGACGCATGGCTGCACTTGAGCGTCGGGGATCCGAATCCTGGACAGTCCAGGGTAAGAGAACCGTCAGGGCTTGGTCACGCGACTGCAACGCGGCGCACGGTGACGCCCCACGCTTTGCCCGACGCGAAGAGCTCGTCCGGGTCGACATCGACGCGCCAGCCGATGAAGTGCGGCTCCGGATTGTCCTCCGTGCAGCCGTAGACCGCGGGAAACTTCTCTGCCGGCGTCTGCTCGCGGATCCCGCGCGCGTGCTCCTCCGCGCGCCGCTCGGCTTCTTCGGAGGCTGGTCCTTCCATGTATCCGCGCGGCATGAGGCAAGGGTACTGTGGGCGCGTGCCAAACGCTCTCGCCGTTCGCGGGCTCCGCAAGCGCTACGGCTCGGTTGAGGCGCTGAAGGGTGTCGACCTCGAGGTGGGTGAGGGCGAGCTCGTCGGCCTCCTCGGCCCGAACGGCGCAGGCAAGTCGACGCTCGTGAAGATCGCCGTCGGGCTCGTGCGCCCGACCACCGGCGACGCCGAGGTCGGGGGTGCCCGTGCCGGGTCGCGCAGTGCGCGCGCGGCGCTCGGCTATCTCGCGGAGCTCTTCCGCTTCCCCGGCTGGTACACGGCCGACGAGGTGCTCGAGCTGCACCAGCAGCTCGCCGGCTCGCGCGGCGGCGCCGCCGAGCGCGCACGCCTGCTCGAGCTCGTCGCGCTGTCGGACGCGGCCGAGCGGCGCGTGGACGGCATGTCGAAGGGCATGCAGCAGCGTCTCGGCATCGCGCAGGCGCTCGTCGGCGAGCCACGGCTGCTCTTGCTCGACGAGCCGACGTCGGCGCTCGATCCGGTCGGCCGCCGCACGGTGCGCCTGCTCCTCGAGGAGCTGCGCAGGCAGGGCGTTTCGGTGCTCCTGAACTCGCATCTCCTCTCCGAGGTCGAGCTCGTCTGCGATCGCGTCACGATCTTGCTCGCGGGCGAGGTCGTCGCTGCCGGGACGCCTGCCGAGCTTTCGCGCGCGCGCGGCGTCGAGCTCGAGACGGACGACGGCGTCCGAACGATTCCGGGAGCGACACGCGAGGACGCGCCAAGGCTCGTCTCGGAGGCGATCGCCGCCGGCCGGCGCGTCTACGGCGTGCGCGTCCTCACATCGACGCTCGAGGACACCTATCTCGAAGCCGTCGGAGGTGAGACGGACTGAGCGCGGTCGCCGTCATCGTCGAGTACGGCTTCCGCGAAGCCGTGCGGCGCAAGGTGTTCGCCGTCGTCATCCTGCTGACCGCGGTCTTCCTGTTCCTTTTCTGGCTCGCGAACCATTACGTGTTCGGCCAGCTCTCGCAGATCACGCCGCCGCGCGACGTCAACGTTGACACGCGCACGTTCGCAGGTGCGTTCCTCACGGGACTCGCGATGTTCGCGACGCTCTTCCTCGGGGTCGTGCTCGCGGTGTTCCTGACGATCGGCGTCGTTTCCGGCGACGCGGAGCGAGGTCTGCTGCAGCCGCTCGTCGTTCGGCCGGTGGGGCGTTCGACGCTGCTCCTCTCGCGCTTCCTCGGCGCCGCGGGCGTCTGCGTCGCGTACGTCCTCTTCGTCTACTTCACCGCGATGGTGATCACAGGGCTCACCGGTCACTGGTGGCCGGACCGGATCGCCTGGCCGGGCTTCGAGCTCGCCTTCGGGGTGGTGATCGTGATCGCGTTGTCGCTGCTCGGCTCGGTCGTGCTCTCGTCGACAGCGAACGGCATCGCCGTGTTCATGCTGTTCGGCGCGGGCCTCGTTGCCGGCCTGCTCGGGACGATCGGTCACGCGCTCAACTCGCACGCCGTCAAGCAGGCGTCGACGATTACGGCGTGGGCGCTGCCCTTCGAAGCGCTCTACCAGGACGCGTTGCGGATGATCACCGAGAAGACATCGGGGCTCACCGGCTTCCTGCTGCAGCTAGGCCCGTTCGGCGGCGCCTACGTCCACGGCTGGGGCATCCGCGTGTGGTCCGCCGGCTACCTCATCGTCGTGGGCGCGATCGCGCTGTGGGCGTTCTCGCGGCGGAACCTGTGATTGAACTGCCTTTACCGTTGGCGATCAGTAGTAGCCCGGGCCGTCGTTGATGTACCTGCGCGACCAGCGGCTGCGGCTGGCCCACGGCGACGAATACAGCATCGAGAGAATGAGCCCGACGATGCCGGCGATCAGCAGGATCAAGCCGATCGTGTGGAGGTAGACGCCCGAGCCGCTCACGTCCACCGCGAAGACCCGGGCGCTGGCCGCCGGCGGGGGCGGCAGGACGAGGCGCAGCCGCGGCAGGACGGAGCCGGAAGCGAGGGCCAGCCGCCCCGGGCCGGCGGGGGAGGCGAGGAGCGCCAGCACCGCACCGATGATCGCGATGACTGCGAAAGCCGCGGTCGCGGCAGGCATGCGCGATCTCCGGGGAGTTCTGTCTTAGCTCACGGGTGGCGACTGGATGACGCCTCGCTCGGCTGCCCAAGATGCAGCGAACGACCTCGGGTCGAAGGCGCCGCTCCCGAGCACCTCCTCCGCTGAGGCACCCTCGGCCTCGGCTTCCTTGAGGTCGGCGGCGAGGTCGGCTGCCATTTCGTTGGCGACAGCATCCGGTACGCGAAGCCGTTTCCATTCTCGGCGGCATTCTTCGACGAACTGGCTCACGGCTGTACCTCCGCTTCGACAAGACCCAGCTGCGCCTAAGCCGTAGCAGCCGCGATCTCGCCCGCGAGCCGCGCGTTCTGCGCGATCAGATCGCGGTTTGCGCGCTCGGTGCGGCCGCCGCTCTCACGGTGGAGGTACGACAGGACGAACGGCGTCACCGCCGGTCCGGCGATGCCTTCCTCGCGCGCCGCGCGCAGTGCCTGCTCAATTAGCGGCTCGATGTCGTCGAGCGGCTCGTCCGGCGGGCGGCCGAGCAAGAGCCCGCCGCCGCCGAGCTCCCAGTGCGCCCGCGCGATGTGTGCCGCCTCCGCCGCAGACTCGACGCGAGCGGAAACCGGCGGGCCGCCCGCGGCCGCATAGAAGAGCGGCAGTGTGTCGACGCGGAAGCCGAGCACCGGTACGCCGAGCGACTCCAGTACCTCCACCGTCGCCGGCACGTCGAGCAGCGACTTCACGCCGGCCGAGACGACGAGCGCGGGCGTCCGTGCGAGCTGGGGTAGATCGGCGGAGACGTCGGGCGGATCGGGGAAGCCGCGGTGCACGCCTCCGAGCCCACCGGTCGCGAGCCAGCGGATGCCCGCGATACGCGCGACGGCGAGCGTGCCGCCGACCGTTGTCGCGCCGACCGCGCCCTGCGCAGCGCACACCGCGAGATCGCGCGGCCCGACCTTGCGCGCCGCGGACGTGAATCGCGCGAGCTCCTCCTCGGTCAACCCGACAACGATCTCGCCGTCGAGCACGCCGATCGTCGCGGGCACCGCGCCCGCACTGCGCACCTGCCGCTCCGACTCGAGCGCGACCGCGACTCCCTCGCCCGGAGGGAAACCGTGAGCGACGAGCGTCGTCTCGAGCGCGACGACGGCGCTCGCCTCGCGCACCTCGTCGGCGATCCGGATCACGCCGGCCGTTCCATCTCCACGAAGCGGCGCTTGCCCTCCTGCTCGTCGACCTCCTCGAAGCCGGCGCGACGGTACGCGCGGAGTGCGCGCTCGTTCCACCAGGCGACCCAGAGCCGGAAACGCTTCGGCGACCACTCGTCCGTCGCGTAGTGCAGGCCGGCTTCGATGAACTGCGCGCCGAGCCCACGTCCGGTCAGGTCAGGGCGGATACCGAGACCGACCCGTACCTCGTCGCCTTCGCGCACGAAGTTGAAGAAGCCGATCAGCGCCCCGTCCTCGTCGACGACCGCGCGCAGACCGTCGCGTCGCGCCGGGTTTGCGAAGAGCTCGACGCGGCGCGGATCCGCCGCGGTGTCGTACCACTCGTACGGAAACTCGTAGCGCCACTCAGCGATCTCCCGCGCGTGCTGCTCCGTGAGCGCGTCGATCTTCACGGAAGCGAGCCTACGCGCGCGACACAGCGGGCCGCTGCTTCGAGCCCGCGGCGCGCGGCGTCCTCGAGCGAGCCGCCGAGCAAGAACCCGGCTGCGAGCGCGTCGCCCGCGCCCGTCGAGTCGACGACTTCCGCCTCCACCGGTGCGAGGTCGAGCCGGGCGTCCTGCGTAACGACAGTGCAACCGCGGGCGCCGCGCTTGATCAGGCCGGTCGGCGCGGTGAGGTAGGCGCCGCCCAGCATCTCCCACTCGGCTTCGGTCGCGAACAACACATCGGGTGCGATCGTGTCGAGCAGCTCGCGGAATCGGACCGGCCCGTACGCACGGATCTCCGTCCATGCCGCGACGTCGACGGAGACGCGCGCACCGCGCTCGCGCGCGAGCCGGGCAGCGAGCAGCGCCGCGTGTGCGATGGGCTCTCGCAGCAATGCGTAGCCCGACAGGTGGAGCACGTTGCACTCGACCCACGCGGCGTCGAGCTCCTCGGGGGAGAGCGTCGGCGCCACCCCGCGATCGGAGGCCATCGAGCGCTCGCCGTCGGAGCCGACGAGCGAGACGACGACACCGGTCGCGCCGTCTCCGACCGGGCCCACGAGCTCGACGCCATGCGCCTCCAGCTCGCGTGCGACGAGCTCTCCCGCCATGTCGTTTCCGCGCTTGGCGATGCAGCGAGCCTCGGCCCCGAGCGATGCCGCCCAGGCCGCGACGTTCGCCGCCTGGCCGCCGGCGCCGGTCCGCGTGAGAGCCCGCACATCGTCTCCGTGCGCGAGCGGCTGCTCGAGCCGCACGATCACATCGAGCATCACATCGCCGAGGGTTGCGAGCTTCACTGGCACAATCGTCCCATGGACGGCGACGACCGGCTCGGACGTGCGCGTTCCTTCCTGATCGGAGGGCTCGTCGGCGCGTCCGCGGCACTCGCGACTGCGCGCCGCAGCCGCGAGCTCGCACGCCGCCGCCGCCAGCGCATGCTGCACCCCGCTGGGCTCGCCGCATTCGAAGGCGCGCCCTGCTACCGGGAGCTGATCGAGGAGGAGGAGGGGACGGACGACTGATGCCACGGCTACGGTGCGCTGATGCGCAGCGCCCCCGGCCCGGTCGAGTGGCTCACCTTCCCGGCGCCGGACGATCCGGATCGCCAGTACCGGGTCAACGTCTCCTTCATGCTCTCGAACTACGAGTGCATCTTCGGTAGCGGGTGCCCGGGCTCGCTCAACAAGCACCCCGACGCCGATTACGGCTGCTGCGAGCGCGGCGTTACTTTCATCGACGAGGACGACTTCACGCACGTTGCGGAGATGGTCGGCCAGCTCACCGCGGAGGACTGCGACAACATCGATCACATCCGCGACAAGGGCTGGTTCCTGTCGTCGCGGGCGGGCAAGCCGTACAAGACGCGGAAGATCGGCTCGCTCTGCATCTTCGGGAACCGGACCGGCGGGGCGGCCGGAAAGTCCGGCTGCGCCTTCCACCACCTCGCGGCGCGCCAAGGCAAGCATCACACCGAGACGAAGCCGTTCATCTGCTGGAGCGTTCCGCTCAACTTCAGCTCCGAGGATCCGGAGGAGCCGGGCGGCCTCGAGACGACGATCGTGTCCGCGTTCACGGCCGACGCGTGGGGCGGAACCGACGACGACGAGGAGACGGACGGGCGCGGGCACATGGGCTGGTGGTGCATCGATACGCCGGACGCCTACCGCGGTGCGACGCCGGTCTACCGGTCGATGGAGCACGAGCTCCGCAAGGGGATGGGCGATGCGGCGTACGAGCGGATGGCCGAGCTGCTCGCCGGCATGGAGCGCTCGCGCTTCCCGATGCCCGGTCAGCTCGTCAATCGCGGACTGCCGATGATCGGACAGATCATCGAGCAGCGCTTTCCCGATCACGTCCCCACCCACGAATAACCTGGGCTCCGGATGCCCATCTACGAATATCGTTGCCCGAACGGTCATACGTTCGAGCGCTTCCAGTCGATGACGGCGCCCGCACCGGAGAAGTGCGACGTGTGCGGTGCCGCGCCGCTCGAGCTCGTCCTCTACCCGATTGCGATCCATTACAAGGGGTCGGGGTTCTACTCGACCGACTACGGCAAGAAAGGTGCGGCGGCGAAGAAAGACGGTGGCGAGTCTGGCTCGTCGTCGGGTGACTCGTCGGGGGGCGACTCGTCGGGGGGCGGCGACTCGTCGGCGCCGAAGACCGACGCGAAGCCGGCGGCCGACAAGAAGAAGCCGGCGCCCTCGAACGACTAGTGGAACGTCTGGTTGCCGGTGACGCAGCCGGCGCCGTAGAGCCCTGATCCCGGCGGGGGCGGCTGCGCCGCGGAGTTGCCGAGCACCATCTGAATCACGGCGATGTTCTCCTGGTCGCCCGTGATGAAGCCGTCGCCGTAGTCCTTGCCTCCCAGACGGCAGTGCAGCGTGGAGCCGGCACGGAACTTCACCCAGCCGAGCTGCAGGAACTGCATCGCCGACAGATCGGTCGCGAGCGGTTTCATCAGGTCGCTGCCGCTGAACGGCAGGCGGAAGAACGTGCCGACACTTGCCAGCTTGCTCAAGGCCGCCTGCATCACCTGTTGCTGGCGCTGCCCACGGCTGACGTCGGTGTCGGCCGGGTTCAGCCGGTTCTCGCGGATGCGCGAGTAGATGAGCGCGCGATGTCCGTTCATGTGCTGCATGCCCTTGGCGAAGCGCCAGCCCTGCCAGCTCGAACAGCGCGACCCCGAGTAGGGGCAGTCGAACCGGTTCGAGAGGATCTTCTCCGGGACGTTGACATCGATCCCGCCGACCGCGTTGATCAATTGCATGAACGACGCCATGTCGACGACCACGACGTGGTTGACCTGCAGGTCGGGCCCGAACAGCTGGTCGGCGGTCTCGATCGCGAGCTTCGGGCCGCCGATCTGCATCGCGGCGTTCACCTTCTGCGCGCCGTAGCCGGGGATCGACACTCGCAAGTCACGAGGGATCGAGAGGTAGACGAGGCGGTGGCGGCTCGGATCGGTGTGCAGCAACATCATCGAGTCCGAGTGCTCGTCCGCGCTCCGTCCTGCCTGGCCGTTCGTCGAGTGGTCGGTGCCGAGCAACAGGATATTCGTGCTCGAGGAGACGAGCAGCGAGTTCTGCTTCTTCAGGACAGCGGTCGCGCTCGCCGGGAGACGCTTGTTCGCGTCCGAAACGCCGCTCGAGATCGAGAGATAGCCGGCAACCGACCAGATCACGAGCAACACGAAGAGCGCGAGCAGCGTCACCCACGTCCAGCGCTTCCACGTCCAGCGCGAGGTTGCGCGCCGGACGACCTGCCGGCCGTTCCCGCCGCCGCCGCTGCCGGAGGTCGTGCGCTCCTGCTTTGCACCCTTTTCGCGCTCGCCACCTCGCAGCGGCACCTTTCCTTTCGTGCGACCGCCCTTGTAGACGCGGTACGGCTTCTCTCCGGAGGCGGCCATTCGGCGGGTTACGGTACCCGCTGGACATGAACGCAACGCATGCGATCGGCGTGGATCTCGGCGGCACGAAAATCCTCGCCGGCGTTGTCACGCGGGCTGGGGAGATCGTCCGCCGCCACGAGCGTCCCACGCCCCAGGACTCCCAGGAATCCGTTGTCCGGGAGCTCGAAGCGGCCGTGTCGGAGCTCGTTGCGGACGATGTCGGGGCGATCGCGTTCGGTGTGCCGTCGCCGATCGACCAGCGGCGCGGCGTCGTCGTTGAGTGCGTGAATCTTCCTCTGACGGACTTTGCCCTTCGCGGGCACATGGCCGGCCGGTTCGATCTGCCGGTTGGCCTCGAGAACGACGCAAACGCGGCCGCGATCGGGGAGTGGCGGGCCGGTGTCGGGCGCGGGGTGGACGACCTCGTGATGCTGACGCTCGGCACGGGGCTCGGCGGCGGTGTCATCTCCGGCGGGAAGCCGTTCCGCGGCGCGAACGGCGGCGGCGTCGAGCTCGGTCACGTCGTGATCGTCCACGACGGCCGGCCGTGCCAGGGCGCGTGCCGCGGGCGCGGCCACCTCGAGGCGTACGTCAGCGGCCACGCCGCGAGCGCAGCGGCGCAGGAAGCGTTCGGCCCGTCCGCGGACGCGCACCGGCTGATCCGGCTCGCAAACGAGGGCGACGACGTCGCGCGCGCCATCCTCGCCGAGATCGGCGGGTATCTCGGCTCGGGCATGGGCTCGTTCACGAACATCTTCGCGCCCGAGCTGATCGTGATCGGCGGCGGCTTCGGTGTTGCGGGCTGGGAGTACCTGATCCCGCCGGCGGAGGAGGTCATGCTGCGTGAAGCGCTGCGCCCTATGCGCGACGTCGTGCGCGTCAAGCGTGCGGAGCTCGCCACCGCGGCCGGGCTGATCGGCGCGGCGTTCGTCGCGTTCGAGGCGCTCGACTAGTGCCCCTCGTCGTCTGCGCGACGCCGATCGGGAATCTCGAGGACGTCACGTTGCGCGTGCTCACGGAGTTGCGCGCCGCAGACGTCGTGCTGTGCGAGGACACGCGGCATACGCGCGGGCTGCTCCAGCGGCACGGGATCGAGGCGCGGCTGCTGTCCTACCACGAGCACAACGAGGCGTCGCGCACCGTGGAGCTCGTGCCGCGTCTGGAGGCGGGTGAGCGCATCGCGCTCGTCTCCGACGCAGGCATGCCCGGCGTGTCGGACCCGGGCGCGCGGATCGTGCGTGCGGCGCTCGAGGCCGGGGTGGAGGTGACGGTGCTTCCCGGGCCGTCGGCCGTCGAGACAGCGCTGGTCGCGTCGGGGCTCGTCGGCGAGCGATACCAGTTCGTGGGGTTCTTGCCGCGCGGTGCGAAGGCGCTGTCAGATCTGTGGGAGGAGCTGCGCGGGTGGCGCTGGCCGGCGGTCGCGTTCGAGTCGCCGCAGCGGCTGCCGGCGACGCTGCGCTCGCTCGCGGCGGCGGATGCCGCGCGGCCGGTCGCGGTGTGCCGCGAGCTGACGAAGCGCTTCGAGGAGATTGCACGCGGGACGGCCGCCGAGCTTGCGGAGCGGTTCGCGGAGCCGCCGAAGGGCGAGATCACGCTCGTGATCGGGCCGGCACCTGCGCGCGAGGTGGACGAGGCCGCAGCACTCGTGGCGGTCGCGGAGCTCGTCGATGCGGGGCTGCCGCGCAAGCACGCGGCCGAGCTCGTCGCCCGCTTGACGGGCGCCGCGCGCAACCGCCTCTACCGCGGCTCGCTGTAAGCAGATTGGACAACAGCCGACGCCGCTGCTACCTTACCCGCGCTGTTTTCAATTAAGACAACAAAGGCGGTGGTGGTATGCGGTGGCGTGGCTTGTCTGTCCTCCTCTTGGTCCTGTTCGTGCCCGCGGCAGGCGCCTGGACCTGGCCGGTCCAGGGGCCTGTCCTGCAGACGTTCTCGTTCGATCAGGCGCATCCGTACGCCGCCGGCCAGCACCGCGGCATCGCGATTGGGGCTGGAGCGGGCTCGCCGGTGCTTGCACCCGCGTCGGGCGTCGTCAGCTTCGCCGGTTCGGTGCCGACGAACGGGCAGACGCTCACGATCCTGACAGCGTCCGGCCTCGCGGTCAGCCTCACCCACCTCGGGTCGATCAGTGTCGACCGGAATGCCAGCGTCGACGAAGGCACCGTGGTCGGAACGATCGGCCCGAGCGGCACGCCCGAGTTCGACGTGCCCTACGTGCACCTCGGCGTGCGCGACGCCTCGAACGATCAGGGTTACCTCGATCCGCTCGCCTTCCTGCCCGTGCTCGCGCCGCCTCCGCCTGCTCCAGCGCCTGCACCTGCACCTGCGCTTGCGCCGGCGCCCGCTCCTGCAGCACCGGTCGCCGTGCCTGCACCCGCGCCGCCGGTCGCCGTGCCTGCGCCGGCAACGCAACCGATCGAGCAGCCCGTCCCGGCGCCGGTTCTCGCGACGCCCCTGCCTGTCGAGTTGCCTGCGCCGGCTGCGGCCCCGGCGGTCGAGACGCCTGCGGTACCGGTCGTACTTCCCGTTGCGCCTGTTGCCGAGACGCCCGCGCCGGTGCCGAGCTTCCCGCTGGAGGCGCCCGTGGCGTCGCCCGGGCCGGCCCCGGCGATCGGAATCGCGAGCCTGCCAGCTATCGCGCCTTCTCCGTCGCTTCCTGCACTCGCGCCGGCGCCGCCCGAGTCGAGCACGAAGCCAGTGGTGGTCGGATCTCCGTCCGTGCTGCCGGCGCTACCGGCGTTCCACCTGCCCGACCCATGGAACGGCCACGTCGCGACGATCGCGCTTCGTCCGCCGTCGGCGCTGCGGTTACCCGCGACACTGGTGGCTCCCCGGCCGAGCCACGGCTTCGTGCGCCCGCTGCCGCTCGGTCTCGCCGGAGCTCTCCTGGTCGCGGTCGTCGTCGCTCTCCTCCGCATGGGCCGGAGGCGCCGCCCGCCGGCGGTCGTGCGGCTCCGCGCCGTCAGCTCCCTCGATGGCGGCAGGCTCGCGGCGTGACCCCGTTCCTATCATGGTCGTGTGCGCTTCTATCTCACGACTCCCATCTACTACGTCAACTCGACGCCGCACATCGGCCACGCCTACACGACAGCGATGGGCGACGTCCTCGTCCGCCACCACGCCCAGCGCGGGGAGGAGACGTTCTTCCTGACCGGGGTCGACGAGCACGCGACGAAGGTCTGGCGCGTTGCTCAGGAGCAGGGCCTCGAGCCGCAGGAGTACGCGGACCGCATTGCGGTGCCGTGGCGCGAGCTGGCGCCGCGGATGAACGCCTCCCCCGACTTCTTCATCCGCACGAGCGACGAAGGCCACAAGCGCTTCGTCCGCGACTTCCTGCAGCGGATGTACGACAACGGCGACATCTACCAGGACGTCTATGCGGGCTTCTATTGCGTCGGCTGCGAAGCGTTCAAGTCTGAGGAGGAGTTGACGCCGGACGGGCTGTGCACCATCCACCTGACGAAGCCGGAGTGGATCGAGGAGACGAACTACTTCTTCCGTCTTTCCGCCTATCAGGACAGGCTTCTTGCGCTCTACGAGGAGCGCCCGGACTTTGTGCTGCCGGGCTTTAGGTTCAACGAGGCGCGTTCGTTCATCGCGGGCGGCCTGCAGGACTTCAGCATCTCGCGCGCGGGCCAGCCCTGGGGCATTCCGCTGCCGTGGGACGAGAGCCAGGTCGCCTACGTGTGGGCGGATGCGCTGATCAACTACCTGAGCGCGCTCACGTATGCGCGCGAGGGCGAGGACCTGCGCGACGCGTTCTGGCCTGTCTCGCACCACCTGCTCGCGAAGGACATCTTGCGTTTTCACTGCGTGTACTGGCCGGCAATGCTGCTCTCGGCCGGCTACGACGTGCCGAAGCAGCTCTTCGTGCACGGCTACCTCCTGCTCGACGACAGGAAGATCTCGAAGTCGCTCGGCAACATCATCGATCCGCTCGAGCTGATCGACGTCTACGGCGCCGACGCGGTCCGCTTCTGGATGGCGCGTGCAGTCTCGTTCGGCCAGGACGGCAGCGCGTCGGTGACCGGCGTTCAGGAGCGCTACGACAGCGAGCTCGCGAACGACCTCGGCAATCTGCTCTCGCGCACGACGGCGATGATCGCGCGCTACCGCGCTGGTGCCGTCAAGCGGGTCGAGGGCGCAAAGCCTGTCGATTTCGGCGCACTCGGGGACGACGTTGCGGCGCGGCTCGACGCGTTCGACATCACGGGCGCCCTGGAGACGACTTGGGATGCTGTTCGGCGGCTCAATCAATACGTCACCGCCGAGGCGCCTTGGCAACTCGCGAAGGACGACGCGAACGCCGACAAGCTCGACACAGTTCTGTACACGCTTGTCGACGGACTAACGGCGCTCGCGGTCGCGCTGTACGCGTATCTCCCTGAGACCTCGCCGAAGATCCTCGCGGCGCTCGGTCAGTCCGAGGAGGCGACCTGGGATCGCGTGCGAAACGGCGTCGCCGCGGCTGTCGACGGTATCGAGGCGGCCAAGCCGCTTTTCCCGCGCATCGAGCTGCCCTCAGCCGCTGCGTGATCGACACGCACACGCACCTCGACGCGCTCGACGACGCTCCGGCGGACGTCGTCGCCCGGGCGCGCGCGGCCGGCGTGACGCGGATCCTCACGGTCGGCACCGACGTGGGCGGCTGCCGCCGTGCGCTCGAGCTCGCCGATCGGCACGAGGAGGTCTTCGCCATTCTCGGCATTCACCCGCATGCGGCGAACGATGCGACCGACGAGGACGTTGCGGAGGTGCGATCGCTGCTCGCGCATCCGAAAGCGGTCGCGGCGGGGGAGATGGGCCTCGACTGGTTCCGCGACTACGCGCCGCGCGACAAGCAGTTGCGCCTGTTCGCAGCGATGCTCGAGGTCGCCGCCGGCACCGGCAAGCCCGCGGTTATCCACACGCGGGCGGCCGACGCCGACACGCTCGCGGCGCTCCAGGAGTTTGACGGCCGCGTCGTTCTGCACTGCTTCTCCTCGCCGCACCTGCTGGAGCCCGCCCTCGAGCGCGGCTGGTACGTCTCGTTCGCCGGCAACGCGACCTTTCCGAAAGCGGTCGACCTGCGCCTCGCCGCCCGCGAGGTCCCGGCTGACCGGATCCTCGCCGAGACCGACGCGCCCTATCTCGCCCCGCAGCCGATGCGCGGCCGACCGAACGAGCCCGCCTACGTCATGCACACGCTGGAGGCGCTCGCGCAGGCGCGCAACGAGGATCCGCAGGAGCTCGAGCAGCAGATCGACCGCAACGCGTCCGAGTGCTTCGGCCTGTGAGAGTGCGTAGGCTCGACGGAGCACGTCAAGGAGCGGAGGCGTCGGCTTTGCCAACGCCGGAGCGGGATCTCATCGCGCGCCCGAAGAAATCGCTCGGCCAGCATTTCCTCGTCGATGAGAACATCCTCGGTGTAATCGGCCGGCTCGCGGAGCTCGGGCCGGAAGACGTCGTGCTCGAGATCGGGCCTGGCGTCGGCGTGCTGACGCGCTTCCTCGCGGAACGCGTTGCGCGCGTTCATGCAGTCGAGCTCGACATATCGCTCGAGCCTTACCTGCGCGAAATCGGCGCCAATATCGAGCTCCAGTTTGGAGACGCGCTCCAGCTCGATCTCGCGGCACTCGCGCCCGACGCGACGAAGCTCGTGGCGAACCTGCCGTACAACATTGCCACGCCGCTCGTCGTGGAGAGCCTCGACGGTCTGCCGCACATCGATCGCTGGTGCGTGATGCTGCAGCGCGAGGTCGCCGATCGCCTGTTCGCGCGGCCGAGCACGAAGGCCTATGGCGCTGTCTCGGTGCTCGTGCAACTCGTCTGCGAGCGCACAGGTTTCCATCCGGTTTCACGGACCGTTTTCCGCCCGCCGCCGAACGTCGACTCGGCGCTCGTTGCCTTTCGCCGTGTCGCGTTGCCGGATCAGTACCCGCGCATCAAGAAGATCGTCGGCGCAGCGTTCGCGCACCGGCGCAAGACGCTGCCGAACTCGCTCGAGCTCGCCGGGCTCGCTTCGAAGGAGCAAGGGGCCCAGGCGCTCCGCGCGATCGGCCGCGATGCGGCGACGCGTGCCGAAGCGCTCGAGCCGCAAGAGTTCGTCGCGCTCACGCAGGCGCTCCCGTGAGGGCGTCCGCGGCGGCGAAGATCAACCTCGCGCTCGTCGTCGGCCCGCTGCGCCACGACGGCAGGCACGAGCTCTTGACGGTCTACCAGCGTGTTGGCATTGCCGACCGCGTCGACGTCGAGCAAGCCGACCGCACGCGTGTCGACGGCTTCGCCGGCGACACGCTCGTGCGCGACGCGCTCGAGCGGCTCGCTGTGCACGCGGCAGTCGAGCAGCACTGGCACGCGAAGATCGAGAAGCGCATCCCCGTTGCCGCCGGGCTCGGCGGCGGCAGCTCCGACGCGGCGACGGCACTCCGGTTGGCAAACGACACGCTCGACGAGCCGCTGCCGCAGGCAGAGCTCCACGACATCGCAGCTGATCTCGGCGCCGACGTGCCGTTCTTCCTCGTCGACGGGCCGCGGCTCGGTTCCGGCGACGGCACGACGCTCGCGCCGCTCGACTTGCCGCAGGATTTCTGGATCCTGCTCGTCCTCCCGAAGGACGCGCAGAAGTCGTCGACCGCGTCGGTCTACTCCGCGTTCGACGAGCGCAACGGCGCCGACGGCTGGGACGACCGCCGTGCCGCGCTGCTCGACGGGCTCGATCGCGTCACACGTCCGCGCGATCTCGCTGCGCTCCCCGCCAACGACCTGGCATCGTCGCCACTTGTCGAGGAGTTGAGTGCGCTCGGTGCGTTCCGCGCCGACGTCAGCGGCGCGGGCCCAACCGTCTACGGACTCTTCCATCACGAGGCTCATGCGAAGGCCGCGAAGCGTGCGCTGCGGCGAGTCGGGCGCACCTGGTTGACCGCACCTGCGTGGTACGGTTGAACCGTGCTGAGCGAATCTCCGCACGCCGTCGACCGCGGCTCGAGCAGGGCCGGGCTGTGGCTCCACGAGCGCCGGACGCGGCTCGCGCTCTGGATCGCCGCAGCCGAGTCGCTTGTCGTTCTGTTCTCGCACGAGCTGACGAAGTGGACCGTGATCGCGCTCGCGGTCGTCTCGGTGCTGGCGTGGCTTGGCGGCCGCGAGAGCCGCTCCCAGATCGTCCGCCAGATCCTGTGGATCTTCGCCGCCTCTCAGCTCCTCGCGGTGATCGGCGTGATCCTCGCCTGGATCGTGAAATGGGCCGTAATCATGGCCGTCGTGATCTTCGCGGTCCTCGGCCTCGTCTACCTTTTCGTCGACCGCCGGTAGACTTCGCATCGCCCTGGGGCGTGGCCAAGTGGTAAGGCAACGGGTTTTGGTCCCGTGATCCCAGGTTCGAATCCTGGCGCCCCAGTCACCCTCCTTTGATATGGCGAAAGAGCTCGCAGCAGTCGTGATGGCCGGCGGCCTCGGCACGCGCATGAAGAGCGTGACGCCGAAGCACCTGCACCCGTTGCTCGGCCGAAGGATGGTCGACTGGGTCGTGCAAGCGGCGCACGACGCGGGCGTCGAACGGGTCGTAGTCGTCGCGTCCCTCGAGACCTCCGGCGCGTACGGCAACCTTGAGGTCACCGTGCAAAACACACCGCTCGGCACCGGCGACGCCGTCCGCTGCGCGCGGGAGGCGCTCGCCGGCGCCTCCGGCGACGTGCTCGTGCTGAATGGCGACGTGCCGGCGCTCACCGCAGACCTCATCCGTGCGCTCGTTGACACCCATCGACGCGAAGGCGCGGCGGGCACCGTGCTCGCGTTCGAGCCCGTGGACACCCGTTCGTACGGCCGCGTCGTCCGCGATGCGGACGGCCGCCTCGCACGCATCGTCGAGGCGGGCGACGCATCGCCGGAGGAGCTTGCGCTCGGCGAGGTCAACTCCGGGATCTACGTCTTTCGCGCCGACAAGCTCTGGCCCGTGCTCGAGCGGCTCCAGCCGCACAACGCGCAAGGTGAGCTCTACGTGACCGACACGCTCGGGCTGCTCGTCTCCGACGGAGAGGCGGCCGCCGTCCACACTGCGCCCGTCGCCTGGGAGGTTGAAGGCATCAACACGCGCGTCGAGCTCGCCTTCGTCGCCGCGAAGCTGCGCGACCGGATCAACGAGGGGCACATGCTCGCCGGCGTCACGATCGTCGACCCCTCGTCGACCTGGATCGACGCCGGCGTCGAGCTGGAGCCCGACGTCACGATCCATCCCTTCACGGTCATCCGTACCGACGTTCGAATCTCGGCAGGCGTCGAGATCGGGCCGTTCGCCTACGTGCGGCCGGGAACCGTCCTCGGGGAGGGCGCCAAGATCGGCACCTTCGTCGAGCTGAAGCAGGCCAAGGTCGGCGCCCGCACGAAGATCCCGCACCTCTCGTATATCGGGGACGCCGAGATCGGCGAGGACTCGAACATCGCCGCCGGGAACGTCACGGCCAATTTCTCCCACGAGCCGGGCAGGCCCAAGGGGCGGACCCGGATCGGGAGCAACGTCAGGACCGGCGTCGACAATACGTTCCGTGCACCTGTGGACATTGGCGACGATGCTTGGATTGCGCCGGGTTCGGTCATCACAGATGATGTCCCCGCCGGATCGTTCGCCGGGTTCCCTCCGCGCCAGGAAACGAAGAAAGGGTGGGTCTACGACAAGCATGGAAAGCCTGACCGCTGAGCTCGCCCTACCGGGATTCGAGGGAGCGGCGACGATGACGGAGCCGAAGCAGGGGCACTGGATCGATCGCGGGCCGCAGAAGCGGCTCATGGTCTTTGCCGGCCGCTCGCACCCCGACCTTGCGAACGCGATCGTGCAGCACCTCGGGCTCGAGCTCGGCGACGTCGCCCTCGACACGTTCAAGAACGGCGAGACGTACTGCCGCTACGAGGAGTCGATCCGCGGCGCCGACGTCTTCCTCGTGCAGACCGGCTGCATCCCGGTCGACGCGTACCTGATGGAGATCATGTTCATGATCCAGGCGGCGAAGCTCGCGTCGGCGAAGCGCATCACGGCCGTGATGCCGCTCTTCCCGTACGCGCGCCAGGATCGCAAGGCGAAGCCGCGCGAGCCGATCTCGGCGCGCCTCGTCGCCGACATGCTTCAGCTGGCGGGCGCGGACCGCGTCCTGACGATGGATCTGCACGCCGGCCAGATTCAGGGCTTCTTCACGATCCCGGTCGACCACATGACCGCGCTGCCGCTCTTCGCGCGCCACTTCCGCGATCTCGGGCTCACCGGCTCGAACATCGTCTCCGTCGCGCCCGACGAGGGCCGCGCGAAGATGGCCGTTCGGTTTGCGGAGATGATCGAGGCGGAGTTCGCGATCATGCACAAGACGCGACCGGAGCACGATCAGGTTGAAGTGACAGAGATCACGGGCCGCGTGAAGGGCAAGATCGCGATCGTCGGCGACGACGTGATCATGACCGGCGGGACGCTGATCGCGAACGTCGAAGCCCTGCGCGCAAAGGGCGTCGAGGGCGTGTGGGTGTACGCGACGCACGGCGTGTTCTGCGACGGCGCGCTCTCGAAGTTCCACGGGGTGCCGATCGACGGCATCGTCGTCACCGACACCGTGCCGATCAACCCGCTCGAGATGCCGCCGAACATGACGATCCTGCCGGTGGCACCGCTGCTGGCCGAGACGATCATGAACGTGTTCTCCGACGACTCCGTCTCGGCGATCTTCGGCGGCGAGAACCAGCTCTTCTAGGCGCGCGCTGCAGCGCGCCTCGCCGCGATCCGCTCCGCCGCCACGCGCTCTGCTGCCGCGGCGGGGGTGATGCCGCCCGCGTCGGCCGTGCGGAAGAGCTGACGGAGCGTGTCTCCGATCGTGGCGAGGTTGCGGTCGAGTTCGTGCTCGTCCCAGCCGTGGTCCTCGAGCCCGAGCAGCTGGATCACGCCGCCCGCATTGATCACGTAGTCGGGCGCGTAGAGGATCCCGCGATCGTGCAGCCGCTGCGCGTCCTCCGGCGTTGCGAGTTGATTGTTCGCCGAGCCCGCGACGATGCGGCAGCGCAGCTGTGGAATCGAGTCCGCGTTTAGCGTCCCGCCGACGGCGCACGGTGCGTAGACGTCGCACTTGGTCGTGAACGCGTCACCGGCCGCTACGACCGCGCCGCCCGCGACGGCGGCGCGCTCCTCGTCAACATCGGATACGAGGACTTCCGCGCCCTCGGCCGCGAGGAAGAGCGCAAGATCGTGACCGACCGAGCCGGCGCCCTGGACAAGAACCGTTCGACCCCCCAGGTCGGCTGAACCGAACACCTGCTCGACGCTCGCTCGAATGCCGCTGAGCACGCCGATCGCCGTGCCGCGGCCGCTGTTGCCGCCGGCGCCCGTTGTTCCGTACACCCACGGGCAGCGCTCGCGCACTACATCGAGGTCGGCGGGCGAGATGTTCATGTCGCCGGCGGTGCGGTACGTGCCGCCGAGCGATGCGACGAGTTCGCCGTAGCGGAGCAGCAGCGTGCGGCGCGCATCCCCGGTCGGCAGCTCCGGCACCGCGAGCACTGCCTTGCCGCCGCCGCGATCAGCGTTCGCGACGGCCATCTTCACCGTCATCGCCTGCGAGAGCCGCATCGCGTCGGCGAGCCCGTCGGCTGGACGGTCGTAGACCCGCATGCGCGTACCGCCCCCAGCAGGACCGAGCGCCGTCGAATGAACGCAGACGAACATCCATGCGCCGCTCGGCTCGTCGAAGCGGATCACCGCCTCCTCGCCGTCCCACTGCCGCAGCAGATCCTCGAACACACCTGGATTCTGCAGGCCCGGACCAGGGTTCCGCTAGACTCACGCGCCGGAATGGCTGGAGAACGCACAAAGCTGATCGTCAAGACGCGCGAGCACCTCGGTTCCAGCGAAACGCGCCGTTTGCGGCGCCGCGGCCTCATCCCCGGCGTGCTCTACGGGAGCGGCGAGCCGATCGCGATCTCCATCGAGGAACGCGAGCTCCGGCGCGCCCTGACGGGTGCCGCCGGCCTGCATTCGATCCTCGACGTCGAGATCGACGGCACAGGCACCGCGCACGCGTCGATTCTCAAGGACTACCAGCTGGACAAGGTCCGCGGCGGCGTCACGCACGTCGACCTGCACGAGGTTCGCCTCGACGAGGCGATCACCGCCTCGGTTTCCGTGCATCTCATCGGCGGCGAGCTCGCGCCCGGCGTCAAGGAGGGCGGTGTGCTTTCGCAGCCGCTCCGCGAGATTCAGGTCGAAGCGCTGCCGCTCGAGGTTCCGGAGCNNGCGTCGAGGCGCTGCCGCTCGAGGTTCCGGAGCACATCGATCTCGACGTGTCGCACATGGCGACCGGCGACACGCTGCGCATCGGCGACATCAAGGTTCGGGAAGGCGTCACGTTCCTCGACGATCCGGACACCGTTGTTGCGACGCTCACTGCGCCGACGCGCGTCATCGAGCCGGAAGAGGTCGAGGGCGAAGAGGGCGAGGCGGTCGAGGGCGAGGCTGCCGAGGGCGCCGAGGGCGAGGGTTCGGCCGAGCCTGGCACAGACGCCGCCGGCGATCAGAGCACGACCGAGGGCTAAGCCCCGATGCGGTTGTGGCCCCGCCGCCAGGGGTCGTCGCTCGACCTGCTCGTCGTCGGCCTCGGCAACCCCGGTCGCGAATACGCGCGCAACCGCCACAACATCGGCCACCTCGTGGTCGACGAGCTCGCTCGACGGCACGGCGGCTCGTGGAAGTCGAAGTTCTCCGGGCAGATCTCCGAGATCCGGCTCGACGGTCACAAGGTCGCGTTGCTGAAGCCGGAGACGTTCATGAA
>PLZU01000097.1 GCA_003152275.1 Actinomycetota bacterium | reverse complement strand
ACGCGCTCGCGATCCTCCGGATGGAGATGCTCCACGAAGAAATCGGGGTTCGCGTGCCACTCCTCGAGGCTGTAACCGAGGATCTGCTCGATCTGAGGACTCACATACTGAGCGGCCGCCTCGTCCGCCGAATACGGCGTATCGATGTACGTAATCAACGGCAACTGCTCCACAAGCGTGCGATAGCGCGCTTCCGATTGACGCAACTGTTCTTCAGCCGCACGTCTTTCTGTGATGTTCTGGGCCATCGAAACAGCCCCGTGAGGTTTTCCGTCCGCGTCGCGCAGAAGCGCCGTGGCCGTATCAACCCAGACGACTTCACCATCTTTGGCGTAGAGACGTAGCTCGTGCCGGTACGAATCGTATTTCCCCTCCACCATGCCGGTGAAGCGGCTTACGAGCTGGTCGGCGTCGTCGGGCACGGTGTATCCAAGTGTGCTTCGGCTCGCGAGCTCCTCGGCGCTCCGCCCGGTGATGTCGCGCATGGCCGAGTTCGTGCTTTGAAGGCGGCCGTCCAGGCTGACGAGACCGATGCCGATCGGGGCGCTCTCGAAGACAGTCTCAAAGCGGCCAAGCGCTTCTATCTGATCCCGTCGCGCCTCACGCTCGGCCGCGTCGCTTACTGCCGAAGCGAGGAGGATCGCGAGCAGATCGAGTATGCGGCGGTCATCGTCGGTGACGCCGGACTCTTTCGCGATGCTGAGCGATCCGACTTCCCGGCCCTGGTGTAGGAGTGGGACGTCGACATGGGCTGTCGCGTCGGCTTCTCCGATCACGATGTTGACCAGATATTTGCCTTCGTCGAGAATGCCGACCGTCGCACTTTCGGAGTCGGTCAGCTCCTTCGCGCGCTCTGCGACCAAGCGTGCAGCTTCGGTCAGCCCGAAATCTGCGGCTGCGATCTCGTCCCGGGTCTCCATCACCCGCGACAGGCGGGCGTTTTGCTCTTCCAGCAGAACTTCGGTGAGCTTGCGCGACGTAATGTCTTGAACCATGGCGAGCGCTGTCGGCGGCTCGTCGTCGATCGGGCCAGTCAGTGTTACGTAGCAGTCGACCCAGACCGTGCCGCCGTCCTTTCGGATCAATCGGGTTTCGAGCCTGTAGAAGGTGATCGCACCCCTCAAGAGGCGACGGAGGCTTGAGGCGGCCGTGGCGGCGTCGGCCGGGTGCGTGTAGCTCGAAAGCGGCAACCGCGCCAGTTCTTTGGCGTCGTAACCGGTGAGCGACCGGAAGGCTTCGTTCTCGTGAGTCGCGCAGCCATCCGCGTTCAAGAGAATGAGGCCGAACGGCGAGCTCTCCCAAACGGAGAACAGGCGATCGCGATCGGCAGCGCGAGATTGCGCCAGGGTCGGCACCCTCGTCTCATCGGCACTTACGGGTTGGACTTGAGGATCGTGCCGATCGTGTCTGCGCGCTCGTGTAGGGCTGTGGGGAGCGAGTTAACTGCCGCCGCGGGTGATCCGCGTGCGTCGCACACCACCCGCAATCAACCTACGGGCCCGCCGGTAGAGGCGGCGAGTCAACGCCAGTTGATTCGGGTATCTCCGCTCCGCCGTTCCCCGCGCGTGAAACTCGAAGACGAGATAGACGGCCGGCGTATTACCGACGTTACGCATCCCGTGTGGTTCCCCGGCGGCGTAGAAGACGATGCTCTTCGCCGTCACCCGCTCGCCGAGGGTTTCCAGCGTGCCCTCCAGGACAACGAGCGCGACGTCGTACGCGTCCGCGTGTGGTTCATAGCCGGATCCCGGTTGGAGGACACTCAGATGTGAGTGCAGGCATCGCAGAGAGCCTGTCTCGAGATCGAGGAGCGGTTCGACTGCGACTCCGCTCTCGAGGCTCTGTACGCGAGACGCGGCGACAAGTGTTGCGCTGGGCGTCTCACTGTTGGAACTTCGCACGCCGAGCCACTTGAACACGAGGTACGTGACGGGAGACGTTGTGGCATTGCGAATCGTGTGCGCGAATCCTGAGGGGTAGTACGCAATCCCCCGGGCCTGCATTGCGAAAGGATTGGGCCATTCGCCTTCTTGCGAGTCTTCGAGAACGAGCTCGGCTTCTCCGTCGAGAACAACCACAAGCTCCTCTTCAGGATGGTGGTGAAGCGGATGGGGTTGGCAGCCTGGATCCAAGACGGAGACGTGGCTGTACATCTCGGGGAGGTTGGCGGTGGCGCCGTCGAAGAAGAAGTGCCGCGTCCAGCCGGTCCCGCTGCGTTCCTGTGGTGGTTCTGGAACTTGGTGAATTCGGGTCGTCAGCGCGGGAAAGCTGCCGTTCGCGACGATCGGCCCCGGTACGGTCCGGTTCACGCCATCCACGTTACGCCCGCTGACGAGGATACAGGCGGGTCTCGGCGCATCGAACAGCTCGAACGGCCATGCCAAGTGCTCGAGATTCGGGATGCGCATCGCTGTCGCAGAGCACGCGTACTGCAAGAGAACAGCGAAGCGTGTGCCGAACCTTCGAAGATTGTCCGAACCGTGCCAGAGACGGCCGTCGAAGACGACGGCTTCGCCGTCCTGTGTGTCGAGAGCCACCACACCGCTTCGTTCGTCCTTCGCCCGCGCCCAGGTCACTACATCGACGTCGGTCACGCTGTCCCTGCTGTTCGTGCCGTAGAAGACCTGCTGGATGGTGGCACCGAAACGATGGGAGTACGGGACGACCTTCAACGAGGAGCGCACATCGGTGTGTGACAGGCCGATCCAAACCGACACGGTCTTTCCGTCCGGAGCCGCGGACTCGATGTCCGTGTGCCATGCGTGGACCTGACCCGGCGCCCGAGTGATCAGGGAGGCACCCCAGAGGATGACGTCTTCCCCCAGCAAGGTCGTGAGCAGCTCCACGATTCGATCGTCGGTGGCCAGCGCGTAGTAATCGGCCGACGTGGCCGCCCACGCTTTGTTCCAGTCCAGAGGCGCATGGCTCTGCTGTTTGCGTAGTCGGGAAAGAATGCGCTTGCACTCGCCGGGCCCAAGGATCGGGACGGGCGCGACATAGCCTCGTTCGTGGAACGTCGCCGCAACTTCCTGCTCATTCAGACGAGTCGAAACGCTGGACATGGTCCAGAGTTCCTGCACGATCCCGAGGCAGAAGTCAAGCGCTCTGTCTCGAACGGCTTGGTTGAGCCATGCGCCCGGCATGATTCGAACATGCGACCTCTGCCTCCGCAGGGCAGCGCTCTATCCCCTGAGCTACGGGCGCTCGCGGACGCAACAGTCTAGCCACGTTCAGCCGCGGCGCAGGAGCCGCGCGACAAGGCCAGGGCGGCGCGGCTGCGTTTTGCGCCACTCGTCGTAGGTCGTCAGATTCGCTGCTGCGACGCACTCGGCGTGCGCATGGCGCCGCCGCGACGTGTCGCCCTCGGGTGAGAGCAGCACATGCGGACTCATCGCGTGCAGCCGGTAGCCGCAGAGCGGGCACCGGTAGGTCGCCGGCTTCATGTTCTGCGCGCGGCGCACCGCCCACCAGGCGGCAGGCTCAAGCGAGCGCGAGCGCCGCGTCATCCGGCACCTCTGCGCGAACGTACGCAAGTGCGACGACCGACCCGTCAGGACGCCGCGCCGCGCTCGTCACGCGGCCGACGACCTTGCCCTCGTGCACGAGCTCCGCGTCGTACGGCGGGACGTCGGCGAGCTCGAGCACGCGCAGCCCGCGATTCGCTTTGCCGCGGTAGTGCAACCGCGCGACGGGCTCCTGCCCCGGGTAGCACCCCTTCGAGAAGCTGACGTGCGTCGCCTCGAGGCCTGCCTCTGCCGGCAACACGCGATCGTCGATCTCCCGGCCCCAGCGGGGCACGCGCGCTTCGATCCGGCGGCGCTCGAGCTCCTCGGCGTCGAGCGTCGACGCCAGCGATGCGTCAAGAACTTCGCGTGCGCCCGGGAAGTCGGTCGAGATGCCGTCGCCGCCGAAGACGAGCGCGGACGTGTGCTCCTCGGGCTCGATCTCGCAGCGCGCGCGTAGGCGCATGCGCGCGAGCAGCGCGCGCACCGGCTCGCCGAGCTCGGGCTCCGTCAGCAGCAGGAAGTCCTCTTCACCGCGGCGCCACACGACGAGCGGGGCGATCACGCGGGCCTTCGCAGTCAGTAGCAGTGCCGGGCACGCGTCGCCGACCTGTAGCACCTCAACATCATTCGAGACCATTCGCTGCAGGTAGTCGCACGCGTCCGGTCCCGCAACGCGCAGGTAGGCCCGCTCTCGTGCTGCAACATCCACGACAACTAGTGTAGGAATCGATGCCGCTCTTCCGATCGAAAGCAGAAGACAAGGTGCGCGAGGCGGGATACGACCCCATCCGGCTGCCGCCCGGCCAGTACTTCACGGAGAAGTGGCCCGTCCTCCACGCCGGCGAAGTCCCGGACGTCGACCTCGCCACGTGGACGCTCGAACTGAGCGGGGAAATCGAGCAACCCGTCGCGCTCAGCTTCGCGCAACTCCGCGAGCTCCCCGCCACCGAGGTCACGACCGACATCCACTGCGTCACCCGCTGGAGCCGCTTCGACGCGCAGTTCAAAGGCGTCCACTGGCGGGAGCTCGCGAAGCTCTGCCGGCCGAAGCCGAGCGCGCGCTTCGCGATCGCTCATGCCGAGCACGGCTTCACGTCCAACGTGCCCCTCGCGGCGCTCGAGGACGCGAACGCCCTCATCGTCTACGAGGCCGACGGCGAGCCCTTGACACCCGATCACGGCTACCCGGTCCGGCTCGTGATCCCCACGAAATACTTCTGGAAAAGCGCGAAATGGCTGCGCGGGATCGAGCTCTCAGCCTCCGACAAGCCCGGCTTCTGGGAGCGCTACGGCTACAACAACAACGCCGATTTCTGGCAGGAGCAGCGCTACGAGTTTTGACCCAAAAGAGGGGTTAAAGGTGTGGGCAGGCCTGCCGATACTTGATTACCCACCTCCCCACCCCAAGTGGATGAAGCGGCGCCCCCTCGGCGCCGCTTCTTTTTTGGCCGTGGGTTGATCGTCCCTTCGCTCGTCACCGTCCCGTCGACCGCTCCGAGCTCGCGCACCAGATCGAAGCCGCACCGCTCCTCGGCGAGGTGCAGCGCGAGCACGCGGTACTGGAGCGTCCCACGGCGCATCTGGGCGATGTATCGAGAAAGGCAATACGACGGCCTCTGGAACGACTGAGGGCCGGCAGAAGCCGGCCCTCAGTCAAAGCCCAAAAGGGCTTCCTTACATCATCCCGCCCATGTCCGGCATGCCGCCGCCCATCCCGGCGCCGGCCTTCTCGGGCGCCT
>PLZU01000071.1 GCA_003152275.1 Actinomycetota bacterium | reverse complement strand
CGATGTCGCCCTCGTGGAGGACGATGCCGCCCATCAACTGCACGTCGAAGAGGCGGACGCCGATCGTGCGTTTGAACGCCTCGCGCACGGCCGCGAACGCCTCGAAGAGGAGGTCGTCGACGTGCTCGCCGTTCTCGATCCGCTGCTTGAACTCGACGGTCTTTCCGGCGAGCTCCTCGTCGGTCAGGCGCTCGAAGTCGGGTTCGAGCGTGCTGATGTATTGCGCCTGCTGGAGCAGGCGCTTGCCGCGCCGTCCCTCGCCGAAACGGAGGACCTTTTCGAAGCCGCCGAGCTGCTGAGCCATAGGCCTAGGGTAGCGATCAGAGGGCCGACGCCCGGATCTCCCAGAGGTCGCCGTCCAGCCGGTCTGCCTGCACCACGAAGTCGCTGCCGAGCGCCTCGCCGGCGCGCTCCAGTTCCGGAATTTCCTGCCGCGCGGGCTCGCCGTCGACGCGCAACTCGGTGCGACCCTCGTTCTCTACGAGCTCGATCTCGTCGCCACCGTTGAACTTGAGCTCGACGACGTCGATCGTGCGCGCGGCGATCGCCCAGAGGTCGTCGTCCTCGCGGCGAGCGAGCACGCGGTACGGGGGCTTCAGATGTTTTTCGACCTCGTCCGCGAACGGCGAGAGGTCGTCGTCGCCGGTTTCGGTGTCGACGATCACGTCGCCCGCCGGAAGCGTCGCGAACTCGACCGTGTCGCCCGCGATGCCGGACACATGGACAGTCGAGACGAGATCCCAGACGCCGGGCCGCGCCATCGCGCGGGTCAGCGAGCCGAGCCATTGCGTGTCGGCGGGATAGGTGCCGGCGAAGGGGTCGAACGGCGCCGGCTCCACGTCATTTGTCGAAGCTGTGACGGAGTCCGGACGGTTCTCTAACCCTGGACTGTCCAGGTTTGGGGCAATGCCGGCCTCGCGCAGCATCTGCTCGTTCAGCGACTCCTCTTTACGGCGGCGGAAGATTCCCATCTCAGAGCGCGGCGGCGCGCACCTCCCACAGGTCGCCGTCGAGGCGTTCCGCGTGCACCGTGTATTCGCTGCCCTCGCGCTCCCCGCGCTGCTCGAGAACGGGAAGCGAGCCGAAGATTTGCTCCCCATCGACGGCGAGCGTCGAATCCTCCGCGGTGTGTGTGAGGTCGATTGCCTCGCCTCCCGGGGCGTCCGGAATCGGAAGCACCTCGATCCTCCTCGCCTCGATCGCCCAGAGTGTTTCTCCCCGCCGGACCGCGCGCGCACGATACGGCGGCCGCACCTCCCGCTCGACCGCGCCTGCAAGCGCGTCGAGCGGCGAATCCGTCCCTTCCTCGACGAGGAGCGAGCCGTCCGGAAGCGAGACGAAGCGCACCGCGTCGCCTGTAACGTCGGGCGCCTCCGCGGTCACGACCGCGTCGGCCTCCCGCGGCCGGTAGAGGCCCGTAACTCCGGGCTCCTGCCAGAGCGGGCGCGGTTCGCCCTGCGGCGGCCGCTCGGTCATGCCGCCCTCGCGCGCCAGACGCTCGTGCAACGGCTCGCGCCGGAAGAGGCCCACGAGCTATTGGTCTGGCGGCGCAACGCCGCCTGCATCGAGCGCGTGCTTGTCGACCTTGCGCTTGCTCACCTTTTTGTCGCGCTCGTCGTGCACCTGGCGGAGCAGCTTCTCGGTCAGCTCATCGATCGACGCTTTCATATCGCGCGTCGCTTCGCGCGCACGCAATGTATGTCCTTTCAGCCAGACGGTCGCCTCGGCAACCTGGTTCTCCGACACGGACGGATTCCGCTCGACCGCGAGCTCGATCTCGACCCGCGTCGTCGAGTGCAACTGCTTCTCGAGCTTGGCCAGCTTTCGCTCTGCGTAGCCCCGGATCGAGTCGCTCACCTCGAGGTTCTTGCCCTTGACGTGAAGCTGCATCGCGCCCTCCTCAACTCGAATCGGTCATCGCCTTCTTACCCTAATCGCGGCGTCCGAATCGCGCGCGCGAACGTCACGACCTCGACTCGGGTGCCCTTCACCCAGGTGCGCAACGCCGAGGCCGCCGCGTGCGCAGTAGCGCCCGTCGTATAGACGTCGTCCACGAGCAGAATCGCGCCCTCGAACGGCCGCGCGGCAAAGGCGTGAGCCACGTTTCGGCGCCGCTCCTGGAGCGAGAGCCCGCGCTGCCGGCGCGTCCGGCCGACCCGGGTAAGTAGCGGCTCGCAGGGCAGCTGCCAGCTGTCGGCGAGCGCTCGGGCGAGCTGCTCGGCAGGGTGGTAGCCGCGCCGGAGCCTGCGTTCGCCGTCGGGAGGGATGAAGGTTACGAGCTCGACGTCAGCGCGCGGCAGCCTGTCGGCGACGACCCGCGCCGCCTCGGCGCCGAGCCCGCGGAGGCCGCGCTCCTTCCAGCCGCGGACGACCCGGCGAACGTCGGCGTCGTAGACCACCGCCGCCCTCGCCGTCGCGAACGCGAGCCGCCGGCCCGCGCATTCGCGGCAGCGTGCGACCGGCCACGCGGTCGGCGCGCCGCAGCGCGCGCACAAAGGCGGGGTCAGCGGTGGAAGTCGCGCACAACATGCCGCGCAGAGCAAGGTTCCCGCCGTCTCGCAGACGAGACAGCGCCGCGGGAGGAGCAGGTCTAGCATTAGGCCGACGCTACTGCGCGGCCTGTGTCGCCAATCGCTCGGCTTCTTCGCGCAATGCGTCCAACTCTGCGAACGCTTCGCGCCAGGTATCAGTCGAGCGGAGGTCGAGCCCGAACGGCGCGACGAGGTCCGCCGGCGACGCCGAGCCGCCCGCGGCCAGAAGCTCGAGATACTTCGGCGCAAACGCGTCGGCGTCCTCGCGGAAGCGGCGGTAGAGCAGCAACGCCACGAGCTGGGCGAACGAGTACGCATACGTGTAGAAGCGAACGTGGATGAAGTGCGGAATGTACGACCACCCGAGGGAGTACCCGGCGGGCATCTCGAGCGCATCGCCGTAGTACTTGCCGTTCTCTTCGACCCACAGCTCGCTCAACCGCTCCGCAGCAAGCGAGCGTCCCTCCGAACGCAGCCCGTAAGCGCGCTGCTCGAAGCGAGCAAGCACCGTCTGGCGGTAGATCGCCGCGAACGCGTTCTCGAGCCGGTCGGCCGCAAGCGCAGCGCGAGTACCCGGATCCGACTCGTTCTCGAGCAAATAATCGTCCGCGATCGCCTGCGCGAACGTCGACGGCACCTCAGCCATCGGAATGCCGGTGCGGTGCGACCGCCACGTCTGCTGCTCGAGCGAGATGACGTTGTGCGTCGCGTGCCCAAACTCATGGGCGAGCGTGCTGACGTCGCGTAGCCGTTCGGTGTAGTTCATGAGGACGTACGGCAGGATCGTCTTGGAGACCGACGTGCAATACGCGCCCGCGGCCTTGCCGGGTCGCGGCAGCACGTCGACGTGGCCGGCCTCGATGCAGGAGCGAAAGATCTCTGCCAGGCGCGGCGCGAAGCGTCCGAAGGACGATTCGACGATCTCAACGGCTTCCGGCCACGTGAAGGCGCGCGCATCGCCGATCGGCGCGTACTGGTCGGCGAGCTCGAGCTTGTCGAGGCCGAGCAGGCGCGCCTTCGCGTCCAACCACTTGCGGGCGATCGGATACGACTCCTCCGTCGCAGCCATCATCGCCTCGACGGTCTTGTCGTCAAGCTCGTTGTTCATGTTCGTCGGCTGCATCGGATTCGTGTAGCCGCGCAGACGGTCGATGCTTAGCCGGTCGCCGACGAGCGCGTCGTACGCGGCGGCTAGAACGTCTGCGCGTGGCGCGAGTCCGTCGAAGAGCGCAGTGACAGCGCGCTGGCGGATATCGCGGTCCGGCCTGTAGAGATACGACAGCAGCTGGCTGATCGTGTGCGGTGTGGCGCCCTCGCCCACGTCGAAAGGCACCTCGAGGGTCGAGACGTGCCGGTCGTGCAGCGCCTGCCACGCCAACACCGTTGGGCGGCGCGCGTTCAGCGCCTGCTCCTCCAGTTCGCTCAGGACGTACGGCTTCTCTTCGCGCTCGACGCGCATTTTGTGCTCGTACGGTGCGATCTCCGGTGACGACAGGATCTCCTCGGCCTTGTCGTTGTCGAGTGCGATCCACTCGAGCCCGAGGAAGACGAGCGCGTTTTCGATCTCGGCGGCCCGGTCGCGCGTGAACGTCGCAAGGTCGTTGGCCTCGACCTCGGCCGCCGCCATGCTCAGGCGGAGATACGAGTAGACCTGGAGGCGCGAGAGATCTTGCTCGAGATCGTCGGCCTCGTCGAGCAGCGCGCGGAAACCGGCTGCGTCGAGCGCTGCGACCTCGCCGCGGTAGCGCGAAGCGAGCTCCTGCGCGCGCTCGACGAGCGCCGTCCATTCCGCCCGGGCCTCATCGGCTCCAGTGCAGAGGTCGGTCAGATCCCAGCGAATGTCCTCGGCGCGGAGTTCCGTACTTGTCACGGGCGGCACTCTAGTCGAGGAAATACGAATTGCGAAGAGGAAGCCCGGCGAGGGCCCGCAGCCGGTTGTCGGCCTCGAGCAGCTGGCCCGCGTCGCCGACGTCGTACCAGCCGCCCTCGATCCGATACGCGTAGACAGGCTCTCGCTGGTACAGCCAACCGATGAAGTGCCCGGGCTGGTCGGGTGGGTTGCCTTCGTTGAGGTACGTGTCGACGAGAGCGGCGTGGCGGCGTGCGTAGAGATAGGTCGCTGTGGCGCTGAGTGTCGACGGTGGATCGGTCGGCTTCTCGATGAAGCCGACGATGCGATCGTCCTGGTCGACGTCCACGATCCCGTACTTCTTGGCGAGCTCCCGGTCGCCGACGTCGTAGACCGCCACGGCGCTCGCTCCGCTCTTCTCGCCCCAGAAGCGGATGTAGTCCGTCAGCGAGTAGTCGAAGAGGTTGTCGCCCGCGATCACGAGCAGGTCGTCATCGAAATCGGCGTGCTCCTGCACGAAGCGGATGTCGCCGATTGCGCCGAGTCGCGTCTCGTTCGTCGTCGTGCCGTCGTCGTGGACGTGGACGCCAGCGCCCGCGCCCCAGCGCGCGAAATCGTCGGCGAACCGTCCGTTCGTCACGAGGTGCACGTCGGCGATCCCGGCTTCACGAATCTTGTCGAGGATCCAGTCGACCATCGGCCTGCCTCCCACCGGCAGCAGCTGCTTCGGAACCGAGTCCGTGAGCGGCCGCAGCCGCGTCGCGTAGCCCGCGGCGAGGATCAGCGCCTTCATGCGGCGAGGCTCTCGGCGTAGGGGGCGCGGCGAACGCCGTTCTCGGTGACGATCGCGGTGATCAGCTCCGCGGGCGTTACGTCGAAGGCGGGATTCCTCGCAGGGAAGCGTGTCGAGACCTCGCCGGGGTCGCGCTCCTCGATCGGGATCTCCGCGCCCGTCGGAGTTGCGAGGTCGACCGTCGAGGTCGGCGCGACGACGTACAGCGGCAGGTCGTGATGCGCCGCGAGGACGGCGAGTGCGTACGTGCCGATCTTGTTCGCCGTGTCGCCGTTCGCGGCGATGCGGTCCGCACCGGTGACGATCAGGTCGACCTCGCCGCGCGCCATCATCGACGCGGCAGCGGCGTCTGCGATCACCACGTGCGGAATGCCGGCCGTCTCGAGCTCCCACGCGGTGAGCCGCGCGCCCTGGAGCAGCGGCCGCGTCTCGTCGACGACCACGCGCTCGAGCAGGCCTCGCTCCCACGCGGTGCGGAGCGCGCCGACCGCGGAGCCGTAGCCGCCCGTCGCAAGTCCACCCGCATTGCAATGCGTGAGCGCGCGCGTGCCCGGCTCGAAAAGATCGGCCGCATGTGCAGCCATGCGCTTACAGCGCTCGACCTCTTCGCGATGCAGTGCGCGCGCCCGCTCGGGCGTCGGGTCGTCTCGCATGCTGGCGAGCGCCCAGAAGAGATTGATCGCGGTCGGCCGCGAGGCCGCGAGCACCTGCTCGGCGTGCGCGAGATCCTCGCCCCGCAGCGCCGCGAGCGCCAGACCGTACGCAGCGGCAACGCCGATCGCGGGCGCGCCGCGGATCGCGAGCTGTGCGATCGCCTCGGCCACCTCGGCGGCGGAACGGCACTCGAGCTCCACCTCCTCGTCCGGAAGCCGGCGCTGGTCGAGGAGGACGACCCGCGCAGGATCGCCCTCCTCCAACCGAACGATGTCTTCGGGGGCTAGGACACCCGGCCGCAAGCTCGGCTTAGGTCCCCTCGTCCCACGAGGCCAGGTACTNNTTCGCGAACGACATGTCCATCACGAGCGCAGGGTGACCTTCCGCAGCGGCGAGATTGACGAGGCGGCCGTCGGCGATGAGATAGAGGCGGCGGCCGTCGGCGAGGGTGAACTCCTCCACGTACTCGCGCGCCATCCGGGTCTCGCTTGCGAGCGCGCGCAGCGCCGGAATCTCGATCTCGACGTTGAAATGCCCGGTGTTCGAGAGGATCGCGCCGTCCTTCATCAGCTCGAAGTGCTCGGCCACGATTACGTTCTTGTCGCCCGTTGCGGTGCAGAACATGTCGCCGACTTCGGCGGCTCTCTGCATCGTCATCACGTCGAAGCCGTCCATCGACGCCTCGAGCGCCCGCATCGGGTCGACCTCGGTGATGAT
>PLZU01000039.1 GCA_003152275.1 Actinomycetota bacterium | reverse complement strand
CGCCCCATGAAGCGCTTGATCGAGAAGATGGTGTTTTGGGGGTTTGTGACCTGCTGCCGCCGCGCCGGCGCGCCGACGAGCCGCTGACCGTCTTTCGTGAACGCGACGACCGACGGCGTCGTCCGCCCGCCCTCCGCGTTCGGGATCACGACTGGCTCGCCGCCCTCGAGGACGGCCATGCACGAGTTCGTCGTGCCGAGGTCGATGCCGATTGTCTTAGCCATATGATGTGTGCCTCCTGATGAGAAAACCTGAGTCTTGTTATAGCAGATTTAGGGATGCCCTGCCAGCGGCGTATCGTCAGGCCATGGTCGAGCGAAGACGTCGAGACCGCGCTCGAGGCGCGCCGGGAGCATCGGCAAGGAGTACGAGCCGGAGATCGTCGACGCGCTCGTCGAGAAGATCGAGAAGCGGCTCGATGAGCGTCGCCTACGCGTTGCGCCGCTGACAAAGCGGTTTACGATGGCCGAAATGTGTGCGTCCCCTGAAGGCGCCGGCTCGAACCGGAAAGGAACCCCCTGAATGAGCACCAAGCTGAGGTATCCCACCGCCTTCGCCGTCCTGCTGGCCATTGGCGTCATCGGAGCGGCTACGGCAGCAGCGTCGCGCTCGGGCGTCACGCCGCCGCCGGCGATTAAGTCGGCCGGCAAGATCGTCTTCTGCTCCGACATCTCGTACCCGCCTGAGGAGTCGTTCGCGGCCGGGAACAAGCCGATCGGCTCCGACATCGACATCGGCACCGGAATCGCGAGCCAGATGGGCGTCAAAGCGTCGTTCAAGAACACGACGTTCGACTCGATCATCCCTGCGCTCACGACGAAGAAGTGCGACGCGATCATCAGCGGCATGAACGACACGGCGTCGCGCCGCAAGCAGGTCAACTTCGTCGACTACCTGAAGGTCGGCCAGTCGCTGATGGTGAAGGCGGGCAACCCCGAGCACCTCTCGACGCTCGCCAACCTCTCGGGCAAGCGCGTCTCCGTCGAGTCCGGGACGACGAACCGCGACTTCCTCGCCGCACAGTCCGCGAAGCTCACGAAGGCCGGGAAGAAGGCGATCACGATCGTCACGTTCCCGAAGGACACCGATGCGGCTTCCGCGCTGAAGGCCAGCCGCGTCGATGCGTACTTCGGTGACTCCCCCGTCGTCGTCTATTACGCGAACCGCGATCACTCGTTCAGCGTCGGCGGCTCGCCGATCAATCCGATCCCGATCGGCATCGCAATCCGCAAGGGCGACCCGTTGGACGCTGCGGTCAAGAAGGCCGTCAATGCGCTCTACGCGAACGGGTCGATGAAGAAGATCGTCGCGAAGTGGGGGATGTCGAGCGCAGTAACCCTGCTGAAATAGGAGGTTCGATGATGCTGGCCGCGGTCGACTGGCACCTCGTCTGGCAGCGCCTGTTCCACCCGAATGGCGTGTTCGCCAAGGCGCTCTGGACGACGGTGTATATCGCGATCGCGGCCCAGCTCATCGGCGTCGTGCTCGGGCTCGTCGCCGCGCTTATGCGGTCGTCGAAGATCGCGCCGCTGCGCTGGCTCTCGGGCTTCTATGTGCTCGTGTTCCGCGGCACGCCCGTCCTCGTCCAGCTCTATTTCATCTACTTCGGCGTCAACATCCTCTTCGGCGTCACGGTCATCCCGACGACGCTTCACCTCGGGCTCTTCGATCTCGACGGCGCCGTCCTCGCGGGCATCATCGCGCTCGGCGTCAACGAGGGCGCGTATATGCGCGAGATCATCCGGGCCGGGATCGACTCGATCGACAAGGGCCAGATGGAGGCGGCGAAGTCGCTCGGTATGCGCTACGGGCTCGCGATGCGGCGGATCGTCTTGCCGCAAGCGGCGCGGGTGATCGTGCCGCCGCTCGGCAACGAGTTCAACAACANNCGTCGCTCGTCTTCACGATCGGCGTGTACGAGATGTTCGCCGACGCCGAGATCGGCTATTCGAACAGCTTCCAGGCGGTCGAGTACTTCGGCGCGGTCGCGGTCTGGTACCTCTTGCTCACCGGCATCTGGAGTGTCATCCAGGCGTCGATCGAGCGACGCCTCAGCGCGAGCGACCGCATGGACGAGCTCTCCTTCCGCGAGCGGCTCGTTGCGGCCTGGGCTCCCGCAGGAGCGTTCGTCAGACGATGAGCGACGCTGTCATGGAAGCGGTCGACGTCCACAAGCGCTTCGGCCGCCTCGAGGTGCTGAAGGGCATCTCGCTCGAGGTCCCGAAAGGCGAGACGCTCTGCATCATCGGCCCTTCCGGTTCAGGCAAGACGACCTTCATCCGCTGCATCAACCACCTCGAGAAGATCAATTCGGGCCGTATCACCGTGAACGGGCACCTGATCGGCTACCGCGAGTCGAACGGCAAGCTCAAAGAGGACACAGAGAAGAACATCGCGCAGCAGCGCACGCAGATCGGGATGGTCTTCCAGCGGTTCAACCTCTTCCCGCACAAGACCGCGCTCGAGAACGTGACCGAAGCGCCCGAGCGCGTGCTCGGCGCGCCCGCCGAGCAGGCGAAGGAGGAAGGCCTCCGCCTCCTCACGCGCGTCGGCCTCGCCGACAAGTGCGAGACCTACCCGGGAAAGCTCTCCGGCGGGCAGCAGCAGCGCGTCGCGATCGCGCGGGCGCTGGCGATGAAGCCGGCGCTGATGTTGTTCGACGAGCCGACGAGCGCACTCGATCCCGAGGTGACGGGCGAGGTGCTCGACGTAATGGAGGAGCTCGCGCGCGAGGGGATGACGATGATCGTCGTCACGCACGAGATGGGCTTCGCACGGAAGGCCGCCGACCGAGTCGTGATGATGGACGATGGGACGATCATCGAGGAGGGCACGCCTGAGCATTTCTTCCAGGCGCCCGAGCAGGAGCGCACGAAGCAGTTCCTCTCGAAGATCCTCTAACCAGCGTAGACCCCAATCAAGACTCCGCCCGCGACGATGAGTGCCGCGCCGATCAGCACGCGGCGGCCGACGAGCTCCGTGTGCCGGATCAGGAGGATCGACAACGCCACGCCCCAGAGCGATTCCGTCGCGACGATCGGCGACACGACGGTCACCCGTCCGCGGTAGTACGCCTCGAAGAGCGAGACGTACGAAAGGCCGAAGAGGACGCCGACCACGAGGAACGGCAGCATCGGGCGGAGGGCGAGCCGCCCTCGAACACGCGGGCCGAGGACAACGAGGATGAGCAGCATCCCGCCGGCGAGGGCGGCGGCGGCGGCCACCGCGGGCGGCACCGACGTGCTGCCGGCGAGCCACCGCGTGAGGTTGTCGCGCCCCGAGAAGAGAATCGTCGCGATAAAGGCGAACACGTAACCGCGGCGGCGCACATGCGTCGGCCTCCCCCGGTCCCGCGCGAGCTCGACCCCCCCGCCGACGATCAGCACGGCTCCGACGATGAGCGGCCAGCGGACCGGCTCGCCCAGGGCGAGCAACGCGATGGTCACCGACGCGAGCGGCGCCGAGCCAAGCACGACCGAGGCCCGCGACGCGCCGGCTTCGAGAACGGCAAGGGTTACGAGCAGCTGGCCGACGCCCGGTTGCATCAGGCCGGCGAGTAGGAACGGCCAGGCTGCGCCAGCGTGCACGCCGCGCGACGGCGCCTCTACCGCTGCAGCCACGAGCGCGACGGCGAGCGCACCGATCACGGTCGCAATCGTCGCGACCTCGGCGTCCGGATATCGGTTCAGGCCGATGCGGAGCCCGACGCTCATCGCGCCGAACAGGAATGCCGACAGGCACGCGAGCCCGATCGCCGTCAAGGGCGGGACGCTACTTCACCGTGCGTACACTCAGCGCATGGCCACCAATACGCACGCGGCTCTCGCCGCACAGCTCGCCGAAGACGCCGCAGAGCGATTCCTCCGCTATGTCCGCATCGACACGCAATCGGACGAGGATTCGGAGACCTATCCGAGCACGGCGAAGCAGCTCGACCTGCTGCGCCTGCTCGTCGACGAGCTGAAGGAGGTCGGCCTCGCAGACGCGGCGATCGACGAGCACGGTTACGTCACGGCGACGGTGACTGCGACCGTTGCGCACGAGGTGCCGGCGATTGCCTTTTTCGCGCACGTCGACACGGCGCGCGAAGCATCCGGCGCCGGTGTCAATCCGCAGCGGATCCGCTACGACGGCGGCGAGATCACACTCGGCGACTCCGGCCAGGTGATTCGGCCGAGCGAATCCCCGCAGCTCGAACAGCATGCCGGCCACGAGCTGATCACAACCGACGGCACGACACTACTCGGCGCCGACGACAAGTCTGGTGTCGCGGAGATCGTGGCTGCGGCCGCGTACCTGCACGCGCATCCCGAGATCCCGCACGGCCCGGTGAAGGTCGCGTTCAACCCGGACGAAGAGATCGGGCGTGGCGTCATCCACTTTCCGGTCGACACGTTCGGCGTCGTCGCCGCGTACACGGTGGACGGTTCGACCGCAGGCGAGGTGCAGAGCGAGACGTTCTCGGGTGCGCAGGTGCGCATGCACATCCGCGGCCGGGCGATTCATCCCGGCTGGGCGAAGGGCGAGCTCGTGAACGCGATCAAGCTCGCGGCCGCGATCGTCGAGAAGCTCCCCAAGGATTCGCGCGCACCGGAGACGACCGAGGAGCGCGAGGGGTACGTCCATCCCGTTGTGATCTCCGGCGACTCGACGGAGGTCGAGCTGCGCATCATCGTCCGCGACTTCGAGAACGACCTGCTCGACGAGCACATCGAGTTCCTGCGCGGGATCGCTCGAGAAGTCGCGGCGACCGACGAGCGCTGCTCAATCGAGGTCGAGTCGCGCATTCAGTACCGCAACATGCGCGACGCGCTCGATCAGCGTCCGGAGATCGTCGCGAACCTCGAGGAGGCGGTACGCCGAATCGGCCTCGAGCCGAAGCGGTCGTCGATTCGCGGCGGCACCGACGGCTCGGCGCTGACCGAGATGGGCCTGCCGACGCCGAACATCTTCACGGGCGGCCACGACGCCCACAGCGAGCGCGAATGGATCTGCGTCGAGGACATGGGCCTCGCCGCGGCGACGATCGTCGAGCTCGCAAAGATCTGGGGTCAGACCCCGGACAGGGTCTGACCCCGCTTTTTCAGGCACCATGGCTACGTGGAGCCACTCCTCGACACGCTCAATCGCCCGCTCGAGACGCTTCGCATCTCGATCACCGACCGCTGCAACTTTCGCTGCGTCTACTGCATGCCGAAAGAGGTGTACGGCCGCGACCACGTCTTCCTCGAGCGCAGGGAGCTGTTGAGCCTCGAGGAAATCGCGCGCGTCGCCGGCGTCTTTGCCGGGCTCGGGGTGCGGGTCGTGCGGATCACGGGCGGTGAGCCGCTCGTGCGCCGAAACGTCGAGCACCTCGTCGAGCTCTTGCGCGAGATTCCCAGCCTCGAGATCGCGCTGACGACGAACGGCACGCTCCTGCCGCAGAAGGCTGAGGCGCTCGCACACGCGGGACTCGATCGCGTCACGGTCAGCCTCGACTCGGTCGACGACGCGGCATTTCGTGCGCTGAACGATGTCGACTTTCCGGTGCAACGCGTGCTCGACGGAATCGATGCGGCTGCGGCTGCCGGTCTGCGCGTGAAGGTGAACGCCGTCGTGAAGCGCGGCGCAAACGACGACGGGATCATCGCGCTCGCCGACCACTTCCGCGGCACCCCTCACACATTGCGGTTTATCGAGTACATGGACGTCGGCCACACGAACGGCTGGCGCCTCGACGACGTCGTCTCCGCAGAGGAGATCGTCCGTACGCTCGACGCCGTCTGGCCCCTCGACCCGGTCGAGCCGGCCCGCGCCGACGAGACGGCGCGCCGCTTCAGCTATCGCGACGGGGCCGGCGAGATCGGCGTCATCGCCTCGGTCACCCAGCCTTTCTGCGGCGGCTGCTCGCGGGCCCGCCTCTCGGCCGAGGGCCGCCTTCACACCTGTCTTTTCGCGCTGAAAGGCCACGATCTGCGGGCGCCGCTGCGGCTCGGGGCCGGGGACGAGGAGCTCGCCGAGCTCATCCGCGGCATCTGGGGCCGCCGGACCGACCGGTATTCGGAGCTCCGCACGGCCGAGACGAGCGCCTTGCCGAAGGTCGAAATGTCGTATATCGGCGGGTGATTGGTGTCTGCCGCCGTCGTGATTAGAATCGGTCTGTGACTGCTGTCGTCGCAGCAGGACGCCGCATTCTCCCGCGTGGCTGGCGGGACTTCGCCGTCCAGATCGTCCTGTGGGTCGGCTTCTACGTCGGCTATCTGGGCGTCCGAAGCGTCGTCGACCGCGATCCGTCGAGGGCGATCGTCAACGGCTTCCGCGTGATCGACTTCGAGCAGCGGTTCACAAGTCACTTCTTCGAGCAGACGGCCCAGCGGATTGCGGACTCCTCAAATCTTCTGCTGACGGCCGCCGCCTGGACCTACTGGAACTCCGAGTTCACGGTGATCGGGCTCTCGCTGCTCTGGGTGTACTTGCGCCACCACGACTTGTTCGCGCGGTTCCGGAACACGATTCTGCTCGCGAACATGGTCGGGCTCGTCGGCTACGTGCTCATGCCGACCGCACCGCCCTGGATGTTCCCCACCTACGGCTTCGTGGACGGGGTCAACCACCAGAGCGGGTTGGGCGCCTTTGCCAACCCCTACGCGGCGATGCCGAGCCTTCATGCCGCCGACGCGCTGATCGTCGGGATCTTCCTCTTCCGCGCCTGCCGCAGCCGTTGGTCGAGGGCCGTCTGGGCGCTCTGGCCTGCCTGGGTCTGGTTCTGCGTGCTCGCGACGGCCAACCATTTCTGGCTCGACGTGCTCGCGGGGATCGTGGTCGCGCTCATCTCGCTCGGGATCGTCTCCCGGGTGGCGAGGCGCCGGGGGCAGCCCGCGGAGGCTGTACCCATCGCAAACCTGCTATAGTCGCCCCATAGCAGGATTGCGATACTCAACGACGTCGAGACGATCCGCATGCACGCGATGAACGAAGCCCCGACCCCGCGTATCACCCGGGTGAAGGACGGTTATACGACCGGCGCCCGCACACTTGCGAGCCGCTCGGTGACCGGTCTCGCACGCACGCGCGTCACCCCGAACGCACTCACCACGGCTGGGGTCACGTTGTGTCTCGTCGCGGCTGTGCTCGTCCCGTTCGAGAACCGGGACAAGCTCCTTTTCTACTGGCTCGGCGCGGGAGTCTTCGTCGTCGGCTCGATCCTCGACATACTCGACGGCGCGCTCGCGCGGGCCGGGGGACGCTCGACGGTGTTCGGCGCCTTTCTCGACTCCACGACCGACCGCGTCGGCGAGGGTGCGATGCTCGGGGCGATCGCGCTCGTCTTCACGCGTGCCGGCAATGACGTTGCGGTCGTGCTCACGGTCGCAGCGGTCGCCGGCTCCTTCCTCGTGCCATACGTGCGCGCGAAGGCGGAGGCGCTCGGGCTGCGCGGCGACGTCGGGCTCGGCTCTCGTGCCGAGCGTGTCGTCGTGATCACGGCCGGGCTCGTGCTCGCGCCGTGGGGCGGCCTTCAGTGGGCCATCTATCTTCTCGCCGCGACCTCGTGGGTCACGGTTTTGCAGCGCATCCTGCACGTCCGCAAGCAACTGATTCATGGAGGAACGCATGTCGACCACTAACGGCAATTCGAACGGGCGCGCGCGCCTGGATGACGGCAAGGTGCGCGTCGCCGTCATCGGCGTCGGTAACTGCGCCAACTCGCTGCTCCAGGGCTGCGAGTACTACAAAGACGCGCCGGAAGACGAGTTCGTCCCGGGGCTCATGCACGTCAACCTCGGCGGCTACCACATCCGCGACATCGAGTTCACGGCGGCGTTCGACGTCGTCAAGGGCAAGGTCGGCGAGGATCTCGCCGACGCGATGTGGGCGCATCCGAACAACACGATCAAGTTCGCCGACGTCCCGAAGACCGGCATCAAGGTCTCTCGCGGGATGACGCACGACGGCATCGGCAAGTACCTCTCGGAGATCGTCGAGAAAGCGCCGGGCGAGACTGCCGACATCGTCGGGATCCTCAAGGAGACGAAGACCGACGTCGTCGTCAACTACCTGCCCGTCGGCTCGGAGATGGCTACGAAGTGGTACGCGGAGCAGATCCTCGAAGCCGGCTGCGCGATGGTCAACTGCATGCCGGTGTTCATCGCACGCGAGGACTACTGGAACAAGCGGTTCCAGGATGCCGGGGTGCCGATCATCGGCGACGACATCAAGTCACAGGTGGGGGCGACAATCACGCATCGCGTGCTGACGTCGCTCTTCCGCGAGCGAGGCGTGCATCTCGACAAGACGATGCAGCTGAACGTCGGAGGCAACTCGGACTTCCTCAACATGCTCGAGCGCGAGCGCCTCGAGTCGAAGAAGATCTCGAAGACGAACGCGGTCACGTCGATGCTCGACTACGACCTGGGCCCGGGCAACGTGCATGTCGGCCCGTCGGACTATGTGCCGTGGCTGACCGATCGCAAGTGGGCGTACATCCGCATGGAGGGCACGTCGTTCGGTGACGTGCCGCTCAACCTCGAAATGAAGCTCGAGGTGTGGGACTCGCCGAACTCGGCCGGCATCGTCATCGACGCGGTGCGGCTCTCGAAGCTCGCGCTGAACAACGGGATCGCGGGCTCGCTCGTCGAGCCGAGCTCGTACCTGATGAAGTCGCCGCCCAAGCAGATCCAGGACGACGACGCGCGCGAGCTCACCGAGCAGTTCATCGAGCGCAACCGCCGTAGCGCGCCGGTTGACCAGCCGGCTCCGTCCGCGGCCTAGGACAGTGATCGAGTGGAGCGCGGCGGCCCTCGTGGCCGCCGCGCTCTTCGCGCTGCCCGTGCTCGTGCTCAGCGCGCTCGAGGACCGCGGCGCCGTCTGGTTCGCCGCGCTCGCCGCGGACCTCTGCATCCTCGTCGTGCACGCGTGGCGCACCTCGTCGCCGCTCATCGTGCTCGCGGCCGCGCTCGTCGTTGCCGTCGCCGCCGTCGCCTTCTACGTCGTCGTCCTGCTCGGCCAGGCGTGCGGCGGGGGTACCGCGGCGGCGTTCGCCGAGTGGACGGGCGCCGCAGTGATCGGTCTCGGTCTCGGCGCCTGGGGCGTGCTCAATGGCTTGCGCATCCTCTGGGTCACACCGTTCGCGCTCGTCTGTGCGGGCGGCTGGATCGTGCTCGCGGCAAACCTCGTGCCCGGCGGCGCCGGCTCCTGCTTCAACTGAGCCCGCGCAGCCATGTCACCCGTGCCGGCTGGTAGCGGCACTCGTCGGAGAAGCGAATCTCGAGCGGGCCCCGCTCCTGCCCGTGCGAGCAGAGGAGCGGATCCTCTCCGAGCTCGAGCAGGATCGCGACGTGGCGGCCCGGGTAGCCGCCCCAAACGACGAGGTCGCCGCGTCGTGCGTCGTCGCGCCGGATGTGCTCGAGGTGGCGGAGCAGCGTTCCCGTCCAGCCCTCGCCGCTGTAGTCGAGCCCGTTCGGATCGGGCGCGCCGCCAAGGAAGTAACAGACGGTCACGAAGCCCGCGCAGTCGGTCGTGAGCGGCAGCGTCCGGGCGAGCGGAATCGGACGGATCTCGCCGTAATGGATCTGGGGCTCGTTGGCGATGCCCCAGCGCGCCGCAGTGACGATCTTTTGCCTGACGGTCGCCACTACACTCGATTGGAACGATGGCACTTCGCGTCGCCCTCGTCACCCCCTTCGCCTGGTCGCAGCCGCACGACGTGAACGAGCACGTCGCCGGGCTCGCACGGGAGCTTCGTGCACGCGGTCACAGCGTGACCGTCCTCGCGCCCTCAAATCGAGCGCGCGACCTGGCCGCGGGGCGCCGGGCCCTCGCGACCGGGCTCGCGGCCGACTTCATCGCGCTCGGGCCTGCCGTGCCGATCTCGCGGCGTAGCCGCATGGGCGTCCCGGTTGGTGTGCGCGCGAATCTCGCGGTTGCGCTCGGGTCAGGGGGCTACGACATCGTGCACGGCTTCGAGCCGGGGCTGCCGAGCCTCTCGTATCTCGCGCTCCGCGACGCGAGCGCACTGACGGTCGCGACGTTCCTCTCTGCGGAACGGCTGTCGTACCCGCCCGCACGCACACGCCGCGAACGTCTGCTCGGCCGGCTCGACGCGCTGCTCGCGACAAGCAAGGAGACGGCCGAGGCCGCGGCCGAGCGGTTCCCCGGCCGCTACGAGCTCATCCCGCTCGGCGTCGAGCCGATCGAATCGGTGCCGAAGCGCAAGCTCCTCGTGCTCGAGTGGGGACAGACGGAGAGACCGCTACTGCGGGCGCTCGCGCGCGAGCTCGCTGCGCAGCCGGAATGGGAGCTCGCGGTTCTCCGCACTCGCCCGCTCGGATCGCGTCCCCCGCTGCCGCGCGCGCTCCGCGGCCGTGCCCGGGTGCGCACGGCCCTCGACGCTGCGGCCCGCGCTGACCTCTTACGCGAAGCCGCGGTCTTCGTGCCGGCGGTCGAAGGGATCCCGCGCGTCGAGCTCGAGGCGCGTGCCGCCGGCGCGGCCGTCGCCTCGCCGCCCGGCCGGACCGGACAGCCCGAGCTCGCCGCCGCGGAGGCGGCACGGCTGATGGAGGACAGTGCGTTCCGCACCCGCCGCGCCGAGGAAGGCCTCGCGTCGGCACGCGCGCAGAGCTTCGCGTCCCTGACGGACAGTGTGATGGAGGTGTACACAGCCATCACTCGCCGCCGCCGGCCTGCTGCGCCACGTGCGCCGCTCGAGACCCGCGACTGGATCGTCGTCGACCTGCACATGCACACGACCTGGTCGCACGACTGCTCGATCGACGTCGACGAGTTGATCGACCACGCAGAAGAGGAAGGGCTCGCTGCGATCGCAGTCACCGACCACAACGTTCTCGGCGGGGCGCTCGAGGCGGTCGAGCGGGCGCGCGGCCGCAAGCTGATCGTGATTCCAGGCGAAGAGGTCAAGACCGACGGGCAGGGCGAGGTGATCGGCCTGTTCCTGAAGGAGGAGGTTCCCCGAGGCATGTCCTTCGCAGAGACCGTCGAGGCGATCCGCACGCAGGGCGGCCTCGTCTACATCCCCCACCCATTCGACCGGTTGCATGCGATCCCGGACGCCGCAACGCTCCACCGGCACCTGGCGGAGATCGACATCTTCGAGGTCTACAACGCCCGCCTCCTCTTCGAGGGCTACAACGACGAGGCGTTGCGCTTCGCTCGGAAGTACAACCTCACCGCAGGCGCCGGCTCAGACGCACACGTCCTCCAGGGCGTGGGTACCGGCGCGGTGCGCATGCGCCGGTTCAACACGGCAGAGGAATTCCTGCTGTCACTGCGAAGCGCCGAGGTTTTGCGGCGTCCGAAGTCGCTTGCGTACCTCCAGGGGCTCAAGTGGGTCGCCCAGGCCAAGGAACGGGTCCGCTGAGCGCGAACCAGCGTTGTGGCTCAAGTGACCGTGGCGACTGACGAAATCTACGAGAAGTACCTGCAAAAGGCGATCACCGAGATCAACGCTCTCGGTGACGAAGTTGCGCAGGCCGCCGCGGGGACCCGCGTCCCCGTCGTCGGCTCGGGTCATCCCCTCGCCGACGTCTTCCTGCTCAAGTACCTGCCGCGCGCGGCGGAACTGCAGGAGGGAGTCGCGTTCTACGGTCGCGCAGGCAACGCGCTGCTGAAGTCGCTGCAGCGGTTGCGCGTCGATCCGATGGCGGTGTACGGCACGAACTGCTTGAAGTTCGCCGATGGCGACGAGGAAGAGTCGCGGCCGTTCCTTCTGCGCGAGCTGCACATTGTGCAGCCAAAGCTCGTCGTCGTGATGGGCGAACAGGCGCTGGCCTTCCTGAATTCCGTCGCGTTCCCGCTCGCGCGCGAGGTTGCCCCGACCGAGGGCGAACTGCAGAAGTTCACACCGACGATCGACGCGCTCTTCACGCCCGACATCGACGACTCGCTCGACGAGCAACCGGAGAAGACGCGATTCTGGAACGCGTTCAAGCTGCTCGGCGAGTGGTGGGCATCGCTGCCTCCCTACTAGCGCGTCCACGCGTTACGGCGTTCGTCGCCATCGGCGCGACCGTGTGCGCCTGGTCTCTCATTGCGCCCCACGTCGGCCGCCTCGCGCTCTGGCCCGCGATCGTGCTCGTCTCGGTCGTGATCATTCCGGGGACGCTGCTGCTCGTGCTGATCGCGCTGCCGCTGTGGGACCGGCGGTGGCTCTTTGCCGCGGTCATCGCGCTCGCGATCGTCGCGCTCCTGTGCACGCTCGCAGGCTTGGGGCTTGCCGCGAACCTCGCGAAGATGTGGGCCGCGGTCTTCGCGGGCTGGGCGTTCCTGCGGCTGTTCGAGCGACTGTCGTGGGTCGTCCTCGTCGCATTCGTGATCCCGCTCGTCGACATCATCTCCGTCTACAAGGGCCCGACGCACACGATCACGCAGCACCATTTCGAGGTGTACACCGCTGTTGCCATCGCGTTCCTCGTGCCCGGCGGCGGCGCCGCCTATCTCGGGCCGCCGGACATCCTGTTCTACGCGCTCTTCCTCGCGGCAGCCGCGCGCTGGAGCCTCCGCGTTGGCTGGACGTGGTTCGCGACGACGTTCATGTACGGGCTGACGGTGATCATCGCGACCGCCACCAACGTCGGTGGGCTACCGGCGCTGCCATTTCTCTCGTTCGGCTTCCTGGTCGCGAACGGCGACCTGCTGTGGCGCGCTATGCGCCGGTCGGAGGGTTCGTCGGGGTCGTCACCGGCTTCTTCCTAGGCCGCTTTCCCGGCTGCGTGCTCACCGACGTCTCGCCGATCGAGAACGGCGACCTGAACGACGCGAGCACCGATAGCACGATCGCCGTCGAAACGGCGAACCAGCCGGCGGCCGAGTCGTAGCCCCGCAGCACCATCAGGAAGCCGAGCCCGATCGCCGCGAAGCCGAGGATCCAGGCGGGTGCCTGCTGCCAGAGATGGAACCGCTTGGTCGCGCCGGTGACCTGGACGTGCAGGTTCGCGTCGCTTTTGATCTCCGCAGGTTCGTTCCGGGCCGCAACCGGAGCGCTGTCGTTACTCATCGCGCCCTCCATCGGTTGACAGGGGCAGACTGTCACGCGGAGCCGAGCGGATCAAGCAAGCGGGGTCGAACCCCGGAGGGGTCAGACCCCCCGTTCGAGTAGGGCAACCGTCTCGACGTGCGGCGTGTGCGGGAACATGTCGACCGGCCGCGCCCGCAGCAGCTCGTAGCCGTACGCCTCGCGCAAGAGCTTCACGTCGCCCGCGAGCGTCGTCGGGTTGCACGAGACGTAGACGAGCCTGGGCGCGCCGATCTCGCCGAGCCGGCGCAGCGCCTTGCCCGCGAGCCCGGCGCGCGGCGGATCGACGACGACGACCTCCGGTGGGCCCGAGCGCTCGAGCAACTCCTGGGTGACCTGGCCGACGTTGCCGGCGAAGAACGCCGTGTTCGTGATCCCGTTCAGCTCCGCGTTCTCGAGTGCGCACGCGACGGACTCCTCCGACACCTCGATGCCCCACACGGTCAGCGCGTCGCCCGCGAGCGACAGGCCGATCGTCCCGATGCCGCAATAGAGGTCCCACACCGTTTCGCTGCCGGTGAGCTGCGCCGCCTCTCGCACAAGCCCGTACACCTTCTCCGCCATCGCGGTGTTCGTCTGCAGGAACGCGTTCGGTCGGACGTGAAAGCGCAGGCCGCACAGCTCTTCTTCGATCCAGCCGTCGCCCCAGAGCAGCTGGCTCGGCAGATTCGTCACTTCTGCGGGCGTGTCGTTGATCGACCAGTGCACGGAGCGCACCTGCGGGAACGCGCGCACAACATCGAGGAAGTAGCCGTGCTCGAACTTCTCGCCCGGCCCGGTCACGAGTTGCACGAGCGCCTGACCGGTGTTACGCCCTTCGCGAATGACGAGATGCCGCAGATACCCGGTGCCGTCCGCCTGCGAGTACGCCGCGAGCCCTTCCTCGCGCGCCCAGCTGCGGACCGCATCGCGAAGGTCGTTACCGAAGTCGGTGGTGAGCCAGCACTTCTGAAGGTCGAGCACCTCGTCCCAGCGGCCGGCCCTGTGCAGGCCGAGCGCAGGGCCATCCGGCGTCTGCGTGAACGAGTACTCCATCTTGTTGCGGTAGTGGAAGATGTCGGGCTCGCACGGCACGATATCCTCGAGCGGTGGCTCGGCGATGCCGGCAATCCGCTGCAACGCGTCGCGCACCTGAGATTGCTTCTGTGCGAGCTGCGCGCTGTACTCGAGATCCTGGAAGCGGCAACCACCGCACTCGGGGAAATGCGCGCACGGTGCCTCGACGCGCTGCGGCCCCGGCCGGACGATTTCGGTGGCGAGCGCCTCCGCGTGCGAGCGCTTCACCTTCGTCACGCGCGCGCGAACACGATCGCCGGGCAGTCCGCGCCGCACGAAGACGACGAACCCGTCGAGGCGGGCAACGCCGTTGCCGCCGTACGCGAGCGACTCGACGTCGAGCTCGAGCTCCTGACCCTTCGTCACCGGCGCGGCCATCGCCGCACAGTAACGCGTGTACTACGAAAACTTCGGATGCAGCGACAGGAGGAGCGGGCGCCGCGGGCGCTGGGCGAAATTGAAGTCGTTCCGCAAGTCTCCGAGGATCTTCACGTTCTCCCGGACGTCGGGGCGTGAGTCCGGCCGCCCGTCGGTGCGCGGATTGAGCCGCGCACCATGGAGAAAGTCGTCCTCGATGAACTTCAGATACGCGTCCGAGCTCAGCACCTGGTGATCGATGTAGCCGCGCTTCGCATACGGGCTGATCACGAGCGCAGGCACGCGCAGCCCGTAGCCCTGCGCATCGACCTTTGGCGGCTTCACACTGTCGTAGAAGCCGCCCCAGTCGTCCCAGGCGAGCAAGATCGCGGTCGAGCTCCAGTCCTTGCTGCGCATGATCGCGTTGATGACGCCGGTGACGTACGTCTGGCCGCGACGAATCGAGGCGGGCGGATGATCGCTCACCGCCTGGGCGGGCGCAAGCCACGAGACCGCAGGCAGCTTCCCCGCGTGCGCAGCCACGAGGAAGTCGTTGAACGGCGCGACGTTCTCGAGCTGCCGGTCCTGCGAGACCGTCTCAAAGAACGGCAGTGGGTTCCAGATGCCCGGCGTCTTCGCATCCTGCGGCACCGCCTTGCAGAACATGGCACTGTCGTCGCAGTCGGGCTGCATCCCCTTGAAGACGTAGTAGCGCCAGCTCACGTTGTCGCGATGAAGCAGATACGTGAGATCCGTCCAGGCGTAGTCGGGTACCGCACCCGTCGTGTTCTGCGGCTCGCCCGGCGGCGACCCGGGATCCTGGACCGCGCTCACACAGCTCATCGGGTTCCCGCGCTGCGAGCACCGAGCCGACCAGCCCGACAGCATGTACAGGTGACCGGGCAGGCTCCACGACGCATCGGCCTGGAACATGTGGTCTTGCAAGACGAAGTGGCGTGCGTACGACCAGTAGTTGGGGAGCTCGTGCCAGTCGTGGTAGCCCATGACGTCCGGCTTCTTCGGAGCGAGCGAGCATGCCCCCGAGTCGATGTGCTTGGTACACCACACGCGCCGGCCCACTTCGGCCTGCCCGATGAAACCGTTCATGCTGCCGGCGTTGACGTCCTTGACCGCGTCGATGTGGTCGTGCGGCCCGCCGAGGTTGACGGCCCGGTGGTCGTGGTACGGACGCTGGCAGCCGCCGTGGTTCGGATCGGGGACGCAGACGTTCTTTGGGATTCCGGTAGCGCCGGGATACGTGCCGAAGTAGGAGTCGAACGACCGGTTCTCCTGCATGATCACGACGATGTGCCGGATCTTGTGGATGCCGGTCAGGCGAGGGCGCTGGGAAGCGGATGCGGTGCCAGCAAAGACGGCCACGGCGACCGCCGCTGCAATGAGCACTGACCGCCGCCGCACGGATCGCACGCTAGTGAGCGAATGTTGCGCTGAGGTTGCGCCGGTGTTCAGGCGAGCGGCGTGACGAACACCTTACGGTCGCGCGGCCCGTCGAACTCGCAGAAGAAGATCCCCTGCCAGCGACCGAGAGCGAGCTTGCCGTCGCTGATCGGGACGAGGATCTGCGTGCTCATGAGCGAGGCGCGCACGTGCGAGGGAGCGTTCGGACCGTCGGGATCCTCGGTGTGCTTCCAGTCCCACGCGTCGTTCACGACCTTCTGGAGCGCGTTCTCCAGATCCTCGGCGACGAGCGGATCGGCGTGCTCGTTGATCGTGACGCCGGCCGTCGTGTGCGGGACGTAGACGAGTGCCGCCGCGGCGCCGTTCGTTTCACCAAGCGCCGCCTGGACCTGCTCCGTGATGTTGACGAGCTGGGTCTTCCGATCGGTCTTGAGATTGATCTCCTGCACAGGGTTATCCTAGGCACGTCTTGGCCACTCCGCTCAGCAATCGAGAGCTCGACGCCCTCCGCGAGGACGCCGACCGCTTCATCGCGGAGCTCGACGAGGAGGCCTATCTCCACTTCGCCGGGCACAAAGAGACCTACGACCTCGTTCCGATCTACGAGCGCCATGCCGAGCTGACGAAGCTCGACACCGCGCTCGACGTCGGCGCCTCGGTGAACGGCGGCCGTAACGTCCGCGAGCTCTGGCGCTTCGCCTGCGAGGGCTACCTCGGGAACTTCGTCAGCGAAGAGGAGGAGAAGATCGCCGAAGCGGAGACCCACAGTGTCAAGGTCGGCGGCGAGGAGATCCCCTATCGCGATCTACGCCCTCGCATCGCGAACGAGGACGACCGCGCGCGACGCGAGGCGCTCGAGCGCGTGCGCAACGAGGCGACCGAAGAGCACAACGGCCTTTACATCCGCAAAAACCAGGTCGTGCACCGGGAGACGGAGCGGCTCGGCGCCCCGAACTACACGGAGCTGTACCGCGGCTTCCGATACCCCCTCGACGATCTCGCCGACCAGTGCCGGCGCTTCCTCGATTCGACGGAACGGCTCTGGGAGGACGCGGGTGACCGCTTCTTTCGCGCCCGGATCGGTCTCGGGCTCGGCGAGATCGAGCGCTGGGACGTCGCTCGCGTCTTTCGTGGCGCCGGCTGGGACGAGGCGTTTCCGAAGGACCGCATGCTGCCGGCGCTCGAGGCGACGCTCTCCGACCTGGGCGTCGACCTACGCTCGCAGCGCAACGTCGAGCTCGACCTGGAGGATCGCCCGAACAAGACGCCGCGCGCGTTCTGCGTTCCGATCGAGATCCCCGAGCGCGTCGTGCTCGTGATCAAGCCGCAGGGCGGCCCCGACGACTGGCGCGCACTCTTTCACGAGGCCGGCCACACCGAGCATTTCGCGCATACGTCGCCGTCGCTCACCGTCGAGGAGAAGCGGCTGGGCGACAACGCGGTCACCGAAGGCTGGGCAATGCTACTCGAGCACCTCACGATCGAGCCGGCGTGGCTCGAGCGCCGGCTCGACGTCCCACGCCCGCTCGAGTTCGCAGCGGAAGGAGCGACGCAGCTGCTCTGGCTGCTACGCCGCTACTGCGCGAAGCTGATCTACGAGATCGAGTTCCATGCCGTCACGGACGTGACGACGATGAAGTCGCGCTACGTCGAGCTGCTCGGCGGCGCACTCAAGGTCACTCCGAGCGACACCGACTATCTCGCCGACATCGACGACGGCTTCTACGCGTCCCAGTACCTTCGCGCGTGGGCGTTCGAGGCGCAGTTGCGCGCGTATCTGCGCGAGAAGTTCGGCAACGCATGGTTCACGCGGAAGGACGCAGGCTCGCTCATCCGCGAGCTCTGGTCGGAGGGACAGAAGCCGACCGCCGACGAGCTCCTGCAGGAGGTTACCGGCGCACAGCTCGAGCTCGAGGCGGCTGCCGACCGCGTGCGCGAAGCGCTCGCCGCCGTATAGAGCGCGTGTTCCCTCTACGCGACAACGTTCCGACCCGGACGTTTCCTGTCGTCACGGTCGGGCTGATCGTCGCCAACGCGCTCGTCTGGTTCTGGGAGCTTTCGAAGCCGGGCGTCGACGTCCACATCTTCCGTGACGGCTACTACCCGTGCACGTTCAGCGGGCCGTGCCACATTCCGGTGCCGTTCCTCGTGCATCCGCTCCCCTGGTACGAGGGGATCTTCACGGGGATGTTCATGCACGCAAGCTGGCAGCACATCGGCTTCAACATGCTCTTCCTCTGGATCTTCGGGAACAACATTGAGGACGCGCTCGGCCGCGTTCGCTTCCTCGTTTGGTATCTCGCGGCGGGCATAGCGGCGATGGCTGCGCAAACGGCAGTGACGCTCTGGTTCGGCAGCGCCCCGGACGCGAGCATCCCGAACATCGGCGCGAGCGGCGCGATCGCAGGCGTGCTCGGCGCCTACTTCGTGCTCTTCCCCCGCGCGCGCGTGCTGACGCTGATCTTCTTCGGAATCATCCTCATCCGCGAGATCCCCGCGATCTGGTTCCTCGGCGTGTGGATCGCGCTCCAGATCTGGACCGGCGGCCTCTCCCTCGTGCACCCCTCGGGCGGCGACGGGACGGCATTCTTTGCCCACATCGGCGGCTTCGCCTTCGGTCTCGCGACGATCCTCCTCGTCGTCAAACGTCGGCCGGAGGCGCCGATGCCGCGCTACCCCGTCTATTGACGTTCGACGAGCACGTCCAGCGCGTTCTCGCCTCGCTGCCGGCCGAGCTGCACGAGGCGATCCGCAATGTCGAGATCTCGGTCGAGGATGAACATCCCGACGACCCCGATCTCTTTGGCCTCTACGAGGGCGTGCCGCTGCCGGAGCGCGGCGACTGGGCCGGGGCGCTCCCGGACCGGATCCGGATCTTCCGCCGGCCCCTCGTCGAGTCCTTTCCCGACCCCGCCGAGCTTGAGGAAGAGATCCGAATCACGGTGCTGCACGAGGTCGCCCATTACTTCGGGCTCGACGAGGACCGGCTCGACGACCTCGGGTTTTCCTGAGGATTCGCGCTGGAATGCAGCGGCGGCGATCGCCGTTACAAGGAGCATGAACATTCTCGCCTCCATCCACGCGGAGATCGAGCGCCTGAGCGAGGAGCGTGCCGAGCTCTGGCATCGCCTTTCCGCGGAGTACGACCCTGAGATCAAGGAAGACATCCGCCGGCTCGACTCCGAGCTCGGCCGGCTTTGGGACGAGCACCGTGCGCTCCGCGCCCGGATGCGCTTCGGCGATCGCGACTCGATCGTCGCCCGCGCACGGGTCGAAGAGCGGCTCGAACGGGCCGCCTGACGCTCTAGCTGTGCATCACCCGGCCTGGCGATCCCTCGAATGGGGGTCGACAGGCCGGCCCTCCCCCGTCGATTCTTGTCAAGTCGCCTGCGGCGCAGGTTGGTTCATCGAAGGAGTCGCCGCATGGCCCATCAGAACGCCTCGCCATCAACGCTCGCCGAGTATGAGCTCGAGCTTGCTGCGCGTGAGGCGGAGCTGAACCGGCGCGAAGCTTGGGTGCGCCGGGCCGAGGAGTCCCGGGCCGAAGCCGACGAGCGATCGGCTGCGCTCGACCGGCGCGAGCACGACCTCGAACGCATGCTCGAGGCGATTGAGACGCAGCGTGTGCGGCTCGACGAGGTCGTCGCGGAATATGAGTCCCGCCGCGAGACGCTGAAGCTGCGCACGAGCGAGGTCGAGGCCGAACGCGACCGGCTGCGCGGCGAGCAAGCGCGCCTCGTCGCAGCGAGCCTGGGACGCGACGAGATGACTGAGGACGCGCCGCCGCCGAAGATGATCGAGGTCGGCCCGGACTGGTGGTCGAAGCAGCTCGGCACGCCGCTCGAAGCGGCGTAGCCTCAGCCCGCTGAGCCTGGCTCTACACTGCGGGGCGCACGGGGCGTTAGCTCAGCTGGGAGAGCGCCGGCTTTGCAAGCCGGAGGTCGCCGGTTCGATCCCGGCACGCTCCACCTCGAAACCGCCTGCAATAAGGCGGTTTCTCGTTCTCTACTCGGACGACGGCGACGCCACTTCGTCGCCAGAACGGGCGGAACGCGCATTCAGGCGGGCGAGAATCCCAGCCTCCGAGTCGTGCGCAAGGTGGCCGTACGTTCTGTCGATCATCGCCACCGAGGTTCCCATCAGGCGAGCGAGCTCGAAGATCGACACGCCAGCGGCGAGTGCCTCGGTCGCGAACATGTGTCGCAGGTGGTACGGGCCACGCACGCGCACACCCGCGGCCTCGAGGGCTGGCGTCCACTCTCGGAAGCGCCAGCTATCGAGGTTGAGGTGGCCGCCTTCCGGTGCCGGGAAGACGAGCCGAGTGTCGATCCGTGCGGGCATCCCTTCGAGCGCGGCCTGTGCGCGGTCGGTCAGCGGTACGCGCCGGCGGCTGCGTTCGGTCTTCGGGTAGTCGACGAGTCTCCCGTTCGCGTGGCGGCGCTGCACGACCACCGCGCCGTCTTGCACGTCGCGCCGTTCGAGCGCGATCAATTCGGCCGTACGGAGCCCTGTCTCGGCACCGACGATCGCGAGAGGCCCGTAGACGTGACCGAGCTCGACGGCGATCTTGTCGACCTCGTCGCGGGTGAATGGGTCGAGCTCCTCGGCGCGCGGCTGTGGGTTCCGTCCCGCGTCGACGGCCGGGTTGACCGTCAGATAGCGCCAACGCACCGCGGCGCCAAGCACCTGACGCAGAGCAGACGTGAGCCGATAACGGGACGTATCCGAGAGGCCGGCACGCCACGCGGCGACGTCAGCCGCGGCGCCCTCGAGCTCGCGCAGCGTCCACGAGCCGAAAACGGCACGCGCAGGCTTCAGCCGCTCCGTCAGCGTCGCTTTCGTCGACGGCGACACGGTCGCCCCGTGCCGCTCGAGGAAGACGTCGCAGAACGCGTCGAGCGTGATCCCCGGGTCCGGGCGGGCAGGGCCATGCAGCCGTGGTGCGACGTTGTCGGCGAACCAGCGGCGAGCTTCGCTCTTGTTGCGGAAACCGCTCTGATAACGGCGCTTGCCACCCTCGAGCCAGCGGATCCCGACGCCGGCTGCCGTGGCATAGGTTGAACCTCTCGCTTCGGCGGCCATCAGACCGTCACCCGACCACGCTCGGCGGCAGGTAGAAAGCGGCGGTTGCGCGCCTCGGCGATCCAGCGGTTGACGGTGCCCGGTGGCGTGTCGCTATCTTCGGCGAGCGTCTTTGCTGGGTGCAGCCCGTTTGCCACCGCGGCCGTATAGGCAGCGGCTACACGCTCATAGAAGCCGTCATCCAGCCGCCGGCCCTTCGGCCGTTCAAGCCGGGGGCGTTTTGCGGCTGCGCTGTGGGCAACCCTGACTACATCAGCGGGTGCGGCATTCTCGACCCATTTACGGATCCTCGGGTCGGCGTTCGCTGCAGCCTCGATGCGTGCGAGCGGCACGTCGCGTAGCAGCGCCCCGGTCGGCAAGGTAACGAGGAGCTGCGCGATGTAGAGCTGCTCGGCCTTCTTGTGGCGGAAGTGCGCGGCTGCGCTGCCTTTGCTGCCGTCGGAACGTTCCCAGCGGGCGTCGACCCAGCCGGGGACACCGCCGACATGGGCGTGGACAAGCTCGAGTTTCGTGAGTGAGCGTTCTCTCGTCATGCGCCCATTGTACACGTTCTGGGAACCTTTTCAAGTGGGTGCCTGTTGACGCGAGGGTGCGGTTGTGGCATCGTTCGGGTGCCTCTAGGAAAACTCTCTCACTCGGAAGGAGGATACACGGGAATGAGCGCCTCAGTCGACGAGCTAGTTGAGCGTCTCCGGTCGCGGCGTGAGCTGCCTCGCGCATCCGAACGGCGGCGGATTCGCAGAGCAGCGGGCGCCAGCATGCGCGATGTCGGAGCAGCGATCGGCGTCTCGCATACGGCTGTCAGGAAATGGGAGGCCGGCTCGATGCCGCGCGCCCCGCATCGCGACGCCTACGCGCGCCTACTCGACGAGCTGAAGCGCGTAGCGGCCTAAACAAACGCCCCGGTTGAGCCCGGGGCGCGACAAGCAAAGAAAGGAATCCAATGACAAGCATAGAGGATCGGCTGGACAGTTTCGCGGAGGCGTGGCGGCCGACCACCCCCGGCGACAAGATCGTCGGCCGAGTCGTCGATATCGACATGCGCGACAGCGACTACGGCGACCCGTATCCGATCGTCACGGTCGAGACCGACGACGGCGCCGAACTCGCGTTCCACGGCTTCCACACCGTCGCGCGCCGTGAGCTGGCGAAGAAGAAACCGCAGATCGGCGACCGCATCGGGATTGCCTACCACGGCAAGGGCGAACCAGCCAAAGCCGGCATGTCCGGAGCCGAGTTGTACAAGATCATCGTCGAGCGGGAAGAGTCGCCGGTCGACTGGGACGCCGTCGCGGCAGCCGACCCGGGCCCCGACACCGACCCGGGCGACCCCGGCGTCGACGTCGACCTGGCAGGCGATGACTTCGCAGCCTGAGGCCACGAGCGCGGCGGCGGGCGACCTGCTCGCCGCCGCGCTCGGTTACGCCACGCTTGGCTTGCGCGTGTTTCCGTGCCGGCCTCGGTCCAAGCTGCCTGCGACACTGGATGGGTTCAAGTCGGCGACCACCGACCCCGCACAGCTCCGCGAATGGTGGGCACGCTGGCCGACCGCGAATGTCGCGATCGCGACTGGCGCCGCGAGCGGCATCGCCGTGCTCGACGTCGACCCCCGTCACGACGGCATCGCCTCGCTCGAGACGCTGAAACGCAAGCACAGCGGCATCCCGAAAGGGCCGCAAGCGCTCACCGGTAGCGGCGGCCAACACCTTTACTTCGCCTTCCCGGAAGAAGGCGGCATCCGCAACTCGGCCGGCGTGCTCGGGGACGGACTCGACGTGCGCGGCGAAGGCGGCTACGTCGTTGCACCGCCGAGCATCCACGAGAGCGGCAACCCCTACACATGGCGGCGGGGCGTCGACGTCGGGTTCCCCGATCCCGGCGCGCTGTTCACCGACGTCGTGAAGCGGCGCAACGGCAGCAGCGCGAAAGTCGCAGAGATCATCCCGGAAGGCAAGCGCCGCGCGGCCATGCTGACCGTCGCCGGGAAACTCAAGCGCGCCGGCCTCACAGGCGCCGAGATACTGCCGACGCTGCGGGAACTCAACCAGCGCTGCAGGCCGCCGCTCGACGACTCCGAGCTCGAGAGCGTCGCCTTCGAGAGCACGATCGAGCCGGATTCCGACACGGCGATCGTCACGACCCCGCTCTACACCGGCCCAAACCGTGCGCTCGGCGACGTCGTCACCATCTTTCGAAAATGGCTGCACTTACCCGACCCTGGCGCGCTCTATGTCACGCTCGCGGCCGTCGTCGCTAACCGCCTGCCCGGCGACCCACTCTGGCTGTTACTCGTCGCCGCAAGCTCGAGCGGCAAGACCGAGATCCTGTTCTCGCTCGGCGGACTCGACGAAGTCACCGCTGCCGCCACGATGACCGAAGCCGCATTGCTAAGCGGCACCGCGAAGCGAGAACGCGCAGTCGGCGCGAGCGGTGGCCTACTCGTCACAATCGGCGACTACGGAATCCTTACCCTCAAGGATTTCGGCAGCGTACTCTCGATGCACCGTGACGCACGCGGCGCCGTACTCGCAGCCCTACGCGAAATCTTCGACGGGAGCTGGGACCGCCACGTCGGCGTCGACGGCGGCAAAACACTGCACTGGGACGGCAAACTCGGCCTGATCGCCGGCGTCACCACCGTCGTCGACAGCCACCACGCAGTTATGGACTCGCTCGGCTCACGGTTCGCGTTCTACCGTGTCGACGTCGACGAACGCGACGCACAAGGGATGCGGGCGCTCAACCATCGGGCAGGCGCGCGCGACATGCGCGCAGAGCTCCGCGACGCTGTCACCGGCTTCTTCGCCGGCCTCGAACTCCCCGACAAGGACACCCTGACCGACACAGATAAGCATCGGCTCGTGACGCTCGCCGACCTCGTCACCATGGCTCGCTCGCCCGTCGAACGTGACCGCATCTCCAGAGATATCGAGCTGATACCGGACCCTGAGGCGCCCGCACGCTTCGCGCTCATGCTCGCCGCGCTACTTGAAGGGTTACGCGTGCTCGGCCTCGAATCCGAGCACGCTTGGCAGCTCGTCAGCAAAACCGCGTTTGACTCGATGCCTGCACAGCGGCGACGTGTGATCGAACTACTCGCCGCAACCCAAACGGTGGCCACAAAAGACGCCGCGCTAGCGCTCGGACTGCCGACCACAACCGCTCGCCGCACTCTCGAAGACCTCGCCGCGCACCACATCGTTGAGCGCGAATCGGGTGGCGACGGCAAGGGTGACACGTGGCGACTTTCAGCGTGGACACAGGACAGGTACGGCAAATGAGACCGTTCCCGCAACGTCGGAGTAGACACTCTCTAATAACCCAATACCCGTTTCAGACGACTTTGCGGGAACGGTCCTCAGCATGAGTTCGCCGCTACTGACGACGCGCCAGGTCGCGGAGCAACTTGGCCTCTCACCCGCGACCGTTCTGCGCCGCTGGCGTGCCGGCGACCTGCCTGGCTTCCGACTCGCGAGCAACTGTCTGCGCTTCGATGCGAACGAACTCGAGGCCTGGCTTGAGCAACGTCACAAAGGAGAAGCAACATGACTCTCAGACAACTCCGTCCATGTCTCGTCTGTGGCCGCCGCAGAGCAATGACCACCACGCAACGCGGCTACGGACACAAGCACCGTCTCCGCCGCAAAGCTCTACTACGGCGATGCGCGATGGGGAGAGAAGTACGAAGAGGCGCACGAGATCACGGGACTTGCGCATACCACGCTCCGGACATACGCCCACGTCGCTCGCAGGTTCCCAATTGTTGTGCGGCACAACAAATTGTCCTTCGATCATCACAAGGCGGCGTCGCAACTTCCGTCTCCTCAACAGAGAGACGAAGTCCTCGCAGAGGCCAGTGTGCGGCAAGACGATGCACGCAACAGACGCGCTCGACCTCGACCACACCGTACGCCTCATCGACAACCCCGCAAGCGTCGGCGATCGTATCGTCCACGCAACCTGCAACCGAAGCAACACGTCACCGGGGGGTGGGTCGATGACGAAAAAACTTTTCGCGCTTTCTGACCCCGCTCCCTCAACGCTCGAAAAAGTCGGACGCTGATTTTTGATGGCCACCGATTTTCTTGCCGACGCCGAAACGCGCTACCTCGAGGCGGTAGGGCGGCGTGACGCTATCCGTGACGCTTGGGAGAAGGATGGGGCGCCATTGTTGGCGACCGGTTCGACTGGTCAGCTCGTCGAGCATCCGTATGTGCGGATGTTGCGCGACCACGATCTGCTCGTCGATCGGCTCGGGCAGCATGTGCGGCCGGCGAGGTTGGGGCGGCCGCCGTCATCGGCGCCGGGTTTGCCGCCGCCGCTCGAGGAGCGTCCGGTGCGGAGGGTGAAGTGAAACCCGCCGAACACTTCGGCAAGTTTTGCTTGACGCTCACGCAGAGCGAAGACCGCTGGGAGGGGAAGCCGCTCGCGCTCGAGCCTTGGCAGAAGCGGTTTTGGCGTGAGGCGCTCGATGATTGGCGGTCAGTCGTGCTCGTTGTCGCCCGCAAGAACGGTAAGACGCAGATGTTGGCCGCGTACGCGTTGTGGCGGTTGATCTATGGGCACGGGCGGCCGGAGATCCTGCTCGCGGCTGCGTCGGATCGGCAGGCGGGTCGGCTGTTCGATGCTGCAGCTCGGTTCGTTCGCCGCCATCCGGGCCTGTCGGAGCTGCTCCGGGTCCGCGATCACGAGGGCGTGATCGTGCGCGAGGACGGGCTCGGCTCGATCATCAGGTTAACCAGCGACCCGTCCAGGCTGTACGGCTATTCCCCAACCGATGTTGTATGTGACGAGCTCGCGTTCTGGACGACCCCGAACTTGCGCAAGGCGTACGCGGCGCTCACGTCCGGGGGTGGCGCTCGCTCGGCACCGCGGACGTTTACGATCACGACCGCGGGTGAGGCGTCGACGAGGCACGACTCGTTGCTCGGCTCGATCTTGGACGCGGCCACCGACTGCGACGACGTCTCGCGGTCGCCTGGGCTGACGGTTGCGCGTATGCGCGACGCGGCGACGCTCGTCTACGCGTACGAGGCGCCGACAACTGACGCGCACGACGTTGACGCGTTGAAGCTCGCGAACCCGGCGTCGTGGATCACGAAGGACTATCTGCGTCGCCAGGCGGCGAATCCGGAGTTGACGGACGCGCAGGTGCTGCAGCTTCATGGGTGTGTGTGGGCGGCGACGGAGTCGACCTGGATTCCGCCGGCGGCCTGGGCGGCGTGCGCTCGTCGCGACCGGCCGCTCGTCGCCGGCGAGAAGGTCGTGCTCGGCTTCGACGGGTCGCTCTCGCGCGACACGACCGCGCTCGTCGCGTGCGCGCTCGACGACCTGCACGTCTGGCCGGTCGCGGTGTGGGAACGTCCCGCGCAGGCGGCTCCGGATTGGCGGGTGCCGCGCCAGGAGGTTGACGACGCGGTCGCCCGGGCGTTCGAGAGCCTCGACGTTGTCGAGCTGGCCTGTGACGTGTCCGGCTGGCCGTCCGAGATCGAGGCGTGGACCGGACGGTACGGCGATCGTGTCGTTGTCGTCCCGACGAGCAGGCAGGCAATGGGGCCAGCCTGCGACCGTTTCCGGGTCGCGGTGCTCGAGCGCGACCTCAGCCACGACGGCGACGCCGTGTTGAGCGCGCACGTCGGCCACTGCATCGCGTCGCCGACGCAATGGGGGACGACAATCCACAAATCCCATCCGGACTCGCCGCGCCGGATCGACTGCGCGGTCGCTGCCGTCCTCGCGTATGAGCGGGCGTGCTGGCGTCTCACGAACTCGCCCCCGAAGCCGCTGATCGCGTTTACGTTCGCCTGATGGCAAAGAGCATCAAGCTTCCCGACTCTGCCGCCGTCAAGGCTGCCGTGCGCAAGCCGCTCATCGCGTTCACGTTCCTAAGCAGTTGGCTCGACCGCTCCGACCCGGTAAATGTCCGTGCGCGCGGATGGACGGACGATGAGTTCGCCGCGCAGGGTTGGCGATACGTGGGCTCCGTCGACGAGCGCGGCAACCGGCTTTATGCGCCGCCGCCGCAGGATTCGCGGTGGAAATCGTGGCCGTGACTGAGCCGACACGTTCGGCGGCCTTCACGCATTGCGCGGTGATCCCGGGCCGCGCCGCGCTGATCCTCGCGGCCGTGCTCCGCGGCTCGCTGCGGCAAGGGCTCGCGCTGCGCCAGCTCGTCGTGGAGATGAGGCTGAGCGTGGCCGATCAGGAGGCGGTACTTGCAGCGGAGCAGGCGCTCGAGGACTGTGGCCAACGCTGGCGTATCTCCCAGCTTGCGGAAATACGCGGCAATTCGGAAACGAGCGGAAACGGCTCTGGCGTAGCGTCCGAGTTGGACATGGGTGCAGTGCTCAGTACATCGTCAGCCGCGCGGATCGTCGGTCGCAGCGAGCGCCGAGTTCGTCAGCTTGCTGTGGCCGGCGATTTGCCGGCATGAAGGGTGCACGCGGCTGGGTCTTCGACCGCGCGGCCGTTCTTGTGTATCGAGATCGGCAAGCGGCGTGACCGTACGCGGCCGTGAGCCGTGGCGCATCGGGCCCGCGGTCACATCTCCGCCGCGGCCCCGGGCGCCGCTCCGCGACGAGCAAGCGCTCCACGTGCGCGACTGCGACGACCGATCACCGTGGAAGGTCTTCATCGGCCGATCGGCCACTCGTGAGCTCCGAAACCGCTCGGCGACATCGACAGGAACGAGACCGCCGGGGCACTGTTCGGTCGCCGCGACGGTGACTGGATCGACATCCTAGACGCGTGTGTTGCCATCTCTGACGCGATGCCGCGGAGCGCGATGCTCGACACTGACTTTATCGACCGTCAAGCCGCACGGCACGCCAGCATCACCGGCTGGAGCGTCGTCGGGACGTGGCACAGTCACACGAGCCGCCACAGCACCGTCGATCCGTCGCCAAACGATCTGCGTTCTTGGTCGAGCTACTATCGCTTCTACGGCGGTCTTCCGTTCCTGGGTCTGATTGTCGCCGCGCCGGATCAACAGCCTCAGTTTGAGTGGGACGACGAACCATCCCGGTGGGCGGGCAACGAGTACTTCGGGGGCGTCAGTGAAGGGAATTGGTCGCATCCCCACGTCGGCGCGTACATCGTCGAGGGCGACGGCGGCGAGTTGGTACGTTGGGCGGCCGACTTCGAGGTCGAGCGCGAGGCGTGAGGTTCGCACGCGTGGCCGCTGCAGCACGAGCGTGGACTCCGTTTCGCCGTGCGAGCGTGGAGCCTGCACTTCGCCCCGGCCGGGTTGAGCGGATCTCGCGCATGACTTCCCGCGATGTGCTCGAGGACGAGCTCGCGGCTGCGATCGCAGCGTCTAGCACGGACGAACGTGCTGATGCGCGCGAGCTCCTCGACCTCGCACAGTCGCTCCTGTTTGACCGGCGCGATTTGATCCGTCTGCGCACGGCTTTTTTGGCGGCTGACGCGAGCGATGACGTCGAGCCGGCGTGGCAACGCGTCGAGCGTGAACGAAAAGCGCGCGGATAATGGCTGCACCAAGCACGCCTGTCTTAGACGCTTTCACGGGTGCGGCCGGGACGCTTCTCACCACCTATGACGGCACCGATTGGGGGGCGTACGTTGGGCTCACTAGTTTGCAGATTGCGGCGTCAGGGACAGCCGTCTCGTCGGCCTCCTACGGTGGACATGCTTCCTACTGGAAGACATCGTTCGGGCCTGACTGCGACGTGTACGCGACCCTTATCACGCTGCCGGCAAACGCCCTCTCGCTCACTCTCGACGCCCGTATTACGAACCCGACAAACGGTGGCACCGTCAACCGTTACAGCGGACGATGGACATACAGCGACGTTGGCTCCGACACCTTCGCGATTGTGCGGACGGTCGCTGGGGCTGACACAACCATTGCGACCGACAGTTCGGGAAGCTACGACCTCGCTGTCGGCGACAAGATGTGGCTGAACTGCACCGGCACCACGATCACGTTCTACCGTTACAACAGCGGTACGACAACATGGCAGCAGGTGTTGCAGGCCACAGATGCGAACGTGACCGGGGCAGGCAACATCGCGATCTACCTAAACGGAGCAAACAACCACGGCACCTGGGACGACTTCGGCGGCGGCACCGTTGTCGCGGGCGCGGCGGGTACGGGTCTGCCGTCCAGCTTCTTGTCGCAGCAGGCAGTCCCGTTCATGTCGAACGGTCGGATCTAGGGCGGTGATCTAGATGGGGCGTCGCTTAGTGGTGGAAATCGTTGGGGAGACAAGCAGCCTTAAGCGCGGTCTTTCCGAGTCGTCGACGATGGCTGGTTCGTTCGAGACGAAAATGAAGAGTGTCGGCCAGTCGGTGCGTGGCAGCTTCCTGATGATGGGCGGGAGCCTGCTGGCTGCCGGCGGCGTCGTGATGGGGTTGAAGTTGGCGATCGGTGCGGCGGACAGCTATACCGCCGCGTTGAAGTCGACCGATCTGGCGGTGAAGGCGACGGGCGGTTCGCTCGCGGCTTATCGGTCGAAGATTGACGCGCTCGTGAGTTCCGGGGCGAAACTCGGCTACGCGAACACCGACATCCTCTCCGGGATTAAGACGCTGACGTTGGTGACCGGTAACGCGACCGACGCGACCACATATATGGGGTTGGCTGAGGATATCGCACGGGCGAAGGGTGTGAGTTTGCAGGCGGCTGCGACCGCTGTCGGTAAGGCGATCGACGGGAAGACGACGTCGCTGCAGCGGTACGGGATCGTCGCGACGAAGGGCGAGTCGGTGGAGACGCTGCTCGCGCACGCGATGCAGGTGTACGGCGGCCAGGCTGCGTCTAACACGACGGTGAACGAGAAGTTGCACGCGACTCTCGCAGACCTTGAGACGAAGATCGGGATGGTGCTTCTGCCGACCGTCGCGAGGCTCGCCACCTCGTTTGAGACGTGGATCAGTAAGGCTGGCAACGCGCGCAAGGTCACCGACGATGTGAAGACAGCGTTGCATGATCTCGGGACTGTCGTCCATGACGCGGCAGCGGCGTTCGACAAGATTTGGCCGCTTGTGTTGAAGGTGAAGAACTACTTCGGTGACTGGAAGCCGATCATCATCGGTGTCACCGCAGCTTTGATCGCGATGGACATGGTTAGTCCGTGGCTCGCGATTGGTGCGGGCGCCGTCTATGTGTTGACGCATTGGGAGAAGGTGAAAGGCTGGTTCGAGGATTTCTGGCGGTCGATGGATGCGGGCTTCAACGTGTTGTGGGACGCGTTGAAGATCGGCGCGTACAACGCGGCGTTGCAGGTGGTTGAGCCGTTTTCGCATCTGCCGTCGTTCATGGGTGGCTGGGCCCGCGACGCGAAGACACAACTCGAGTCCGGTCTTGCCGGGATCCAGTCGGACATGAGCAAGAACGTGGACGCGATCACTGGGGCATGGAAGTCCGGTGGCGCGAACGCGGGTACGTCGTGGGCTAACGCGTTTGTCGGTTCGATCAAGGGCCGCAACCTGATCCCTGCGAACGTCGGCGGCGGAACGAATACGGGGACTCACGACACGACCGGCGGCTCCGCAGTTGGCACTACCGGGGCGACGACGGGTGGCCATTTCTCGCAGGCGCAGATGGCTGGCCTCCTCGTGAATGCTGGCGCGTCTCCGCAGCTCGCCGCCATCCTCGCGAACATCGCGTACATGGGCGAGTCGGGCGGTGCTGCAGGAGCGATCAGCGGCGTGAACCCGAACGGGACCCGCGACTACGGCCTCTTCCAGATCAACTCATCGCACGGCTACTCGAAATCGTCGATGTTGAACCCGCAGCAGAACGCGGCCGAGGCGATGTCGGTCTATCACTCGCAAGGGTTCGGTGCGTGGACAGAAAAGTACGGGCAGGCGGCTGTCGCTCAGTACGGGAACTGGCTACAGCCTGGCGTCGGGACGCTGCCGGTGAGTTATGGGGCGACGACAGCGTCGAAGGCGAAGAAGGCGCCGGCGTACAAGATCCCGCAGGCGCTCGAAGCCCACATCAGGCTCGCGCAGCAGGCGTTCACGGACGACATCACCCAACAGCACTTCGACACCGTTACCGCGCTTGAGTCGCAGGAAGAGAAGCTGTTGAAGGCGCACGGCCAGGATGCGAAGGCTGCGTCTGTGGCGAACGAGATCACGAAGGCCGGTGCGACGTTCCAGAAGATGCTTGCGGCGTTGCATTTGAAGGTGGCGCAGGCGACGATCGCGAAGATCGAGGCTGGGGCGACTGGTCCGGAGCAGGCGCTCAAGTTGGATCAGGCGGCCGGGCAGCCTGTGGCCGTGATCCTCGCCGACCAGCAGACGCTCCTGGGTGCGTATTCGTCGGAGGCGTCGCAGCTTCGCGCGAAGATGGCTGCGAGCACGGGGAAGGCGCAGGCCGCCTACAAGACCGCTCTGGCGAAGATCCGGGGGACGATCACTTCGACGCAGGACAGCATCGTCCAGTCGCTGCAGTCGATCGCGACAACCGCTCAGGCGCACCTACAGACGATCATCGGTTCGATCCAGACAGCGGCGGATGCTGCGCTCGGCCAACAGTATTCGCAGGGCGGCCTACAGACACCGTCGGAGGCGCTGCTCGCGCAGATGCAGTCGCAGGACACGAAGCAGTCTTTGCAGGACGCGCTGGCGACGGCGATCACCGCTGCTGATCCGGTGGCGATCGCGGCAGCGCAGCGGGCGATCACCGAGAACGACCTGGCGACGAAGGCGACCGCGGAACGCGCAGCCGCCGATGCCGCATATGCGAAGGCGCAGTGGAACCTCGATACCCAGATCCAGACTCTGTCCGCGAACGTCGGCACGGGTGCCGGGTCGATGGATGCGTTGAATAAGCTGCTCGGCCCGTTCGGGATTTCGCTCGCCCCTCTCGCCGATCTGGGCGGGAACGGACTCCTCACGCAACTCCAGGCTGCCGTGGCTGCTACGACATCGGCGTTCTGGAACGTGAGTAAGGCGATGGGCGGCAGTGGCGCTGGGTCTGTGTCGCTTCCTGGCGGTCTCAGCGCCCCGTCTGGCTCGCTCGGATCCGGGTTCGGCGGCGGATACGGCGGAAGCTCAACCACTGGCGGCAGCGGTGGCGCGCCAGTTATCAACCTCCACGTTGGCACCCTGGTTGGCTCGAACGGGATGCAGGAGTTCACCACGATCATCGCCAAGAACCTCAACAGGTCCTACCTGCGCGGGACACCGCTGCTGGGGATGAATTGAAGATCGTCGACACCGAGGCAGGCCAGACGATCAGCGTGGGGCCGTTCGTACCGGCGATCGTGCTCGTGTTTGAGCAAGAGGCCGAGGTTCGAGCATTTTGTTGCGGCTTCTCGCATTCGGAGTTCGAGCGATATGTCGCCAGGCTGATCGACGAGCGCGGTACAGAATGGGGCGAGGCATTCCTACGCGTCCTCGACTTCGAGTTCGAAGGCGCATCTGATGTCTGACGCGGCTAGCGGCCTCTCTCGGCGATGACGGGGGTCAGACTGCCCCTAGCGGCCGGCCTGGATCGGGTGTAGGGTCGGGCCCATGAGTGATACGAGCACTCATCCTCTGGATGCCCTGACAGACTGCGTAGGCCCTTCGGGCCGGCGCTCGTATCGTCGTGCCCGGAGGGCTTTACGCGGATAGGAGTGGCGGCTATGACCGCGAAGACCGCAGACCCGCAGGAACGCTTCATCTCGGAGATGCTGCCCGCCGACTTCATCCAGGCGTGGGCCGCCGGCTACGAGATCGAAGACGACATTCCACCGTCAGAGGAGACGCTCAGAGAGGTCGGTCGGGCGCTCCACGCCGTCGACGAGTTCCTCATCGCTCCGATCGCGAGGAGACTCAAGGAGCTCGCCACCGAGGAAGGCGGCGCAAATGACCCCGGGGTGAATCGGAGCTTCCCGATCCCTGAGGCTAAACGGGTGGTCACCTACGCCGACGTCGGCCGTCTCATCACCTGGACAGACGACCTCCGCAAAGACATTCACTTCATGCTCGACTCGGTCGTGGACATCACACTGCTCGCGCATGAGGATCTACAAGCGATCGCGGCAGGCCTCACCACCGACAGCGTGCTCGAGGATCGAAAGTGGAAAGCGCGGATGACCCGTTTCCACGGCCTCGACCAATCCCTCTATGCCTAACTCGACGCAAGGAGGCGTGATGACCACTGACACCAAAGACCGTGCGGCCACGATGAGGGAGGAGCCGCACCTGTACGGGCTCATCCGCGACGACGCGGAAGCCGCCAGGATTCACGTTCAAGAAGCGGTCCGCCATCTGACGGAGGCCGCGGCCGAACTGCGGCGGATCGTCGAGTCCGTTCGCAAGATCAACAACGGCATCTCGCCGCACGCGCTCCCGGCGGTGACTACGGGGGCCGACTTCCTCCTCTCAGAGCTAGACGACGTGCAGCTCGACCATCTCAAGAAGGACGCCGACGAGTTGGCAGAGTTGACGGAGCTCGTCAACACGCAAGCGAAGCGGCTCAACGCCTAAGCAACTACCCCGGAGCCCTCAACTCCCCAGGGACGCGAGGGCTTCGGGCTCTTCTACGAAAGTCAACCGGATCAGTTGGGATTCGGCATACTCGGGAATGTGGCGACGTTCGCTCGCGGCCATTCCGCCCGACAGGTTTGGTCGAAGCATGAGCGCGAGCGCGCCAAAGACGACCGGCAGGTGAAGGCGGTGAAGGCCGGCTGGATCGTCGACCCGGCCGACGCGTTCACGTTGCGAGGAATTCCGGCGATTGGGCCCCGGGGCGCGGCTAGCGCGATCCGTGGCACGACGCCGCACCGGGACGCGCCGAGCCTGCGATGAAAGACGTCCGTTGCGGCGAGTGCGGCGTCACGTTCGGCCTCAGCGAGCGCAACGAGTACGAACACCGGCGGCGCGGCACGAAGCCACACTGCCGCTCCTGCCGCTGCACGGCTGCGCCGCTACCGACAGCGCCGTACCGCCGCTTCTGGATCGAGCGGCTCGGGCTCGAGGAAGCGCGAGAGGTCGCACTGATGATTTGGCCGCGTCACGCCACTTCCACGCCACAACGGCTCGCCGACGTGCTCGACGGCACCCGTGTAACCATGCGGTCTAACGAGCCGCAATCCCTGTAACCATGCGGGATCAAGGGTCGTTTGTCGTCGATCGTTCTCGCCTGTCGCCGCCCCGTTAGCGGCTTTGCAAGCCGGAGGTCGCCGGTTCGATCCCGGCACGCTCCATGTTTCTTCTCCCTTCGCCCGCTTCGCGCTAGCAGGCGCGCTGCGCGCGCGTGCTACGCGCTGTGCTTTCCGCTCGCTCGTTTGCGAGCCGGCGGACACCGGCTCGCTGCTCGGAAGCGTGACGCCACGAGCCGCGCCCGCGCATGTCGGGCGCGGCGGCGGAAACAGCCACGTCCGGGGGTCTGACCCCGGATCTCTGCGTGAGGCAGGCTAGAGACCGAGCTCCGCCCGCGCCTCCTTCGGCAACCAGCCCGGATCCATCGCCTCGATAACCTCGGCGGCGTCCTCAGGCGCCCGTGAGCCAGCCCCGGTCAGGAGTCGGCCAAATACGCTGGGCTTCAGCGGATCGTTGATCGCTTCGCGCCTCGGATGCACGAGTGCATTGCGGAGGCGCGACAGCCGCTTGTACTTCTGCCAGGCGACGGTGCTTTTGATCGACGGAGTCCCGTGCAGCAGCGGCGCGGCGCAGGAGATCTTGTCAGCCAGCGACAGCCAGTCCATTGCGCCCTTGTCTCGCATGACCGCGACCGTCTTGCCGCCGACCCTCGTCGGAATCTCGACCATCGCATCGTCGGGCAGCCGGCCGATCATGTCATTCGCCTTCGCCTCGATCGCCGCGAGGGAGAGGATGACGGCGAGCGAGAGGTCTTCGAGAGCGTCGAGAACCTGCAATGGGCTGCTCGGTCGGTACGTGCCGTCGTCGGTTCGCACGGGCTTGCGGAGGGCGGAGAGCCGGCGCGGCTCCGCCTTGTCACGGAGCTTCTTCGCCTTGAGGAGATAGAACGGAACAACGAACGGCGGATGGACGTAGAGGTCGTCGCCTGATTCGAGGCGCACTGGCTCGATGACCACCATGAGGTGAGGCTCGTCGAATACCTCGTCGCCCATCCCGAGCGCCTCGACCACGACAGTACGGCGCCGATCGACCGGTTCCCCTACCGGTGATGAGGCGCTTCCACGCGCACGGTTCTTTCGACGCTTCTTCGGCCTCGCCATGTGCTGATTCAACATGGCCCAGGCGGCGAGCCGTGTCGCGCTATTGCGGATCTCCCAAGAAAGGTTCAGAAGTTCGCCGCGGCAACGCGTGAGGCGCTGCAGGGTGGCGGGGCTACGGCACGCTCCGCCATCCAGAACCCGACCACGCGGCGAGGTCAAGCGGCACGGAGACGACCTGGTTTGCGCAACGCCAAGTTCCCTCCACTCCCGATCGAAATCCGGCTTCGATCGGTTCGTCTGCTGCCGGCGAGCAGTTGTTGAGCCGCGCCCGCGCATGTCGGTCGCGGCTGCGGTTGGTGCAAGCACCGCGACCTCGACGCACGCCGGACATGTCCCGAGGCCTGACCTGGAAAACCGGATATGTGTGACAGAACCTGCTCCGGCGACGTACAAAGGGTAGATGGTCGGTTTGCTCGCATCGCTACTCGCGGCAGGTTCCTTGCTGTCGGCTCCTTCGCCGCCGCCGCGTCTGCTTGTCGCGGGCCCGGCGCTCGCAGGTGGTCGTGTCGTCTGGGGCGAGCAGCAAGACACGCTGAGCGTGCTCCGTGCTTGGCCTGATTCATCGCCTCTCTGGCAGAGCGCGACGAGCTGGTTTGCAGGCCCGCTCGCGGGGGCGGCGACGCTGGTTGCGTTCTCGCGCAGCTACGACGGCTGCCCGGGCCAGCCCGGCGTTGTCTGCCCGGTCGAAACACAGACATTGGCCGGCCCGCCGCGAGGGTCGCTGCGGCCCCTAGGTGTGCCGGAGCGGTGTGTGGCCGGTGGCCCGGGCAGACGCCTCGCCGTCTCCGGAGCGCTGGTTGCCTTGCTCGAGCTTCGCTGCGACGGCTCCGGTGAGACGGTAATCGTCCGCGAGGGTTCCCGCCTACTGTTCGTGCGTCACGGCGTGTCCTGCTGCGATGTCTCACTCGGCGGCAGCTATCTCGCCTGGCGGAGCGGAAGCGCCGTCGACGTGCTCGACCTGCGCACGCACCGGCTCGCCTACCGGGCCGAAGCGCCGCCCGGGCAGCCGATCCTCGCCTTCGACGTCCAGGCCGACGGCAAGCTCGCGCTCCTGCTCGGCCCCACCAGCGACGGGCGCGTCACGCTCGCCTGGCGGACGCCCGACACGGCAGCCCTCCACCGGCTCAAGCTCAGGGTCGCCCTCCCGCTGGCGGGCCCGGCACTCCGCCTGATCGGCGACCGTATCGTGACCGAGACTGCCGAAGCCAGCGGGGCGACCGAGCTTGTACTCGCCGACCTGTCCGGTCGGGTGCACGCACTTGCCCGCTTTGCCGCTCCGGTCGAGCAGAGCGGCGCGATCGACGCGACATCGAACCGGGTGACTTGGGCGTCGCGACAGATCACCAGCAGCCGCGTCGACTGTCCGCCGCCCGGCCAGGGAAGACCCTGCCGCCTGCTCAAGAGCGGCATCGAAACAATCTGGCTGGCCAACCTCACCACACGAACACCACGCCCGATCGCCCGCTGGGTCTTCACCGACGCACCCGCCTGAGCGAACGCGAGCTCGTAAACCCGCGCACGTTCCCGGCCGCTAATTGCCTTCTCGAACCGGATGTCGCTCGTCCGTGCGAGCGTGATCTTCCCTGATCGTCGCCGAGTTGCGACCCTCACTCCAGACTTAGCGGCTCGCTGGCGACGACCTGGTTTGCGCAACGCCAAGTTCCGTCCACTCCTTCGCAATGCCGCGACCGCTGTGCCGCCGTGTCCTGGTCAGCCGGGCTTCGGAGCCGCGAAAAGAGAAGTTGCAGAGTTCATCCACGGTTGCAGAGTTGATTTGCGTGTCCGAAGATCGCGTACACGGGGTTGTTCTTCACGCCGATCGGGTACTCGTCGAAGACGAAACCGTCGAAGCAGTTGCCTCCTGGGTAATGCGGACGGACGGTGATGTAGTGCCCGCCGGCGCTGCTGATGCCTTTCAGGCCCTGGCTTACGCGTTTGAACAGGTTGGTGCCGAGGATTCCGACGTAGGGGAACGCGTAGATGTTGCCGCCGCCGTAGTTTGCTGCGACTCCGACCTCGCCACGCGCGTTGGTGGTGAGTGCCGGCCACGCCCAGCCGTGCTTGGCGTTCCAGATGTAAAGCATGTGGTCGAGCTTGGCGGTGGCGGCGTTGATCACCGCGATCTCGATGTGCGGCTGCGGCCAGACCTTCTTGCCATCTCCGGTCCGTCCCGCCGACCAAGCGAAGTACACGCTGCCTCCCGCCAGCGTGCCGCTCTGCAGATAGGTGAAGCCCTTGCCGCTCGCGAGCTTGTTGAGCGGGATGCGCATGATCACCGACCCGTTGCTGCCGATGACGTTGGTCGTCCAGATCAGATCGCTCTTGCCGATCGCCAGATCGGGGTAGTCGAACCAGAGGCCGGGCTTGCCGATCTCGCTGGGGTTGAAGTCCCAGTACGTCCACGACAGCCCGGTGCTCCCCTGCAGCCTCGCCGGGCTGGAGACAGCCAGACGGTCGACGTCCTGGCCGCTCTTGGTGTCCAGCGAGCTCTGCAGCAGCCAGATGAACCGGTTGACCTGAGGCGCGTACTGAACGACCTGGTCGCAGCAGAACTGACCGTTCGAAGGCGGGTTCTGAAGCGCTCCCTGCATCATCTTGTACGGGTTCACCTGGCTGAACTTGACGCCGTCGCTGGAGAAGTCATCGTCCCAATTGCCCGACATAAACACGGTCTTGCCGTCGCTTGCACCGCTCGTCTCCCACAGGTTGTCGGTCACCGTCACCGCGCTCGAGATCGAAACCGGGTTGGAGGCCGCGACCTGGATCGTCCTCGCGGGCCCGATTGGCGCGGTTGGTAGGCCCCGGTCTTGCATAGAGCTTGCCGTTGAACGCGGTGAGCGCCGGACGTCCCCCGGTCTTGGCGAGCGCGACGCTGTAGATCGCATTGGTTTTTGCCGACGGGATGGTTGTTTGAGCGGCCCAGCTTTTGCCGTTGTACGGGCAGTCCGCGTCCGCTTTGCAAGCCCGCGCCGGCGAGCGCCTAGCGGAGCAGACCAGAAGTCGCTAGCGTCCGCGCGGGTCGTGCGAAGCGTCTTTTCCTGGGGGTTACGGTCAGCGGTGGCGCTGGCGGCGTTGCTGCTCGTGCTGCTGCTTCTGCCGGCGCGGTCCGATGCGATTGCGCTGCCCGCGAGCGTCCCGGCGTCTCTACTCGCGCGGTTCCACGCGGGCCTTCGCCTCGACCGGCTCGCCGGCGTTGCGGCGAACGCGCCGACCTCGTGCGGGAAGGACATGAGCGTGGTCTGCTCGCAAGTCGTCGTGCCACTCGACCGGAGTGGTGTCGTGCCCGGTTCGGTGACCCTCCACGTCGAGGTCGTGCCGAGCATAGGAGTCAACCGCGGCGTCGTGTTCCTCCTCGCCGGCGGTCCCGGCCAGGGCTCGGCGCACGTGTTCGATCTCGGGACCGCTGCGAACGTCTCGCTCTACCGCTACCTCTTCCCCGGGTACACGCTCGTCGCCTACGACGACCGCGGCACCGGCAAGTCAGGCCTGCTCGACTGCCCTGCGCTCCAGCGCGCGAACACGGCGGACGCCGAGCGCGCGGCGACGGCGGCGTGCGCGGTTGCGCTCGGCGCACAGCGCGACTTCTACTCGACTGCCGATCACGCGGAGGACCTCGACGCCGTTCGGCAGGCGCTCGGCTACGACAAGATCGCTCTCTACGGCGTCTCCTACGGCACGAAGCTCGCGTTGGCGTATGCGCTCGCGCATCCGGACCACGTCGAGCGCCTGCTCCTCGACTCCGTTCTGCCGCCCGAGCTGCCGGATCCGTTCAGCGCGAACGTCCTGCAAACCATGCCGGCAACGCTCGCGACGTTCTGCGCAGCCGGACGCTGCCGCGCCGCGACCGGCAACTTCGCCGGCGACGTGACGACGCTCGCGAACCGGCTCGCGGCGAAGCCGCTCCGAATCGCGGTCGGCGAGACGAACGGCACGAAGAAGCAGGTGCGCGTCGACGGACTCGAGCTCCTCTCGATGGTGATCGACGCCGATCTCAACCCGGGCCTGGCCGCCGAGCTACCGGCCGTCGTCCGAGCCGCGCTCCGGAGCAACACACAGCCGCTCGCACGGCTCGCCGACCTGCACGACACAAGCAACCAGGAGACGGCGGTCGACCTCAGCGCGGCCCTCTACGCCGCGACGGTCTGCCGGGACGGCCCCTTCCCGTGGACCCCCGACACGCCCGTCGGCGCACGCGTCGCGCTCGAGCAGTCCGCGCTCGCGGCTCTCCCACCCGGCGCGTTGGGCCCGTTCGGACCTTGGGCTGCGCAGCTCGGCAACGCCGACTTCTGCCTGGGCTGGCCGAGCCCGTCCGGCGGCGCCGCGCTCGCGTCGGGGCCCCTCCCGAATGTGCCCGTGCTCGCCTTGAGCGGCGGCTTCGACCTGAGGACGCCGACCGCCGGCGCGGTGTCGGTCGTCGCGCGGTTCCCCCAGGGGAGACTGCTCGTCGTTCCAGGAATCGGCCACAGCACCCTCACGGCGGACTACTCCGGCTGCGCTGCGGCGGCCGTTCACACCTGGATGACCGGCGGCGTTCCCGCAAGCCAGTGCCCGCGGTCGCAGCCCCTCGTGACGCCCGTGCCGGCCCTGCCGATGCTCCCGGCGCGGCCGCTCCATCCTTTGTCGCCCGCCGCCACGCTCGCAATCGTGACGGCCACGCTGAAGGAAGCCGAGGCGGCCTGGCTGATGATCGACGGCCTCACCGGCACGAACACACCGGTGCCCGGCGTCTACGGCGGCCGGCTGACCTCACCGTCGAGCAGCACCTTCACGCTCGCCGGCTACACGGTCGCGCACGGCGTCTCCCTCAGCGGCACGATCAAGATCGCGAAGCCCGGGCCCCCAATTCAGTTCGAGGGCATCCTCATCGTCTCGGGGTCGGGAGCCGCAGGCGGCGTGCTCGGCCTGAGGAGCGGTTCGCTGCGCGGGACGCTCGGCGGCGAGCTCATCGGCTAGCGGGCAGCGGGCCGGCGGCGCGACCGGCCCGCCTGATCGGCTCGTCGCCGCTACGTCACCTTGACGGCGAAGGTGCGGACGACAGTCGTCCTCTTGACCGTGAGTGAGACGCTTCCCCGGAGCGTCCCCTTCGCGTTGCGCGGCAACAACCACGAGCACGTCGCGACGCCATTCGCAAGGCGATGCGCAGTTGCCGACAGATGCTTGCCGCCCACCGCCGCCGAACAGGCGACCGTTCCCGCCTGGACCGGACCGCTCGTATCGCTCTCGTTCGCGGCAAGACTCGCGACGAACTTCTTGCCGGCCTTCGCCGGCTTCGGGCCTGTCGTGAACGCCTTGACACTCAGGGTGAGCTTCGTCAGCACCTGATACGAGAAGACGCCGTGACCCGAGTCCGGCGCCGAATCGCCGTGCGCGTTCGAGAAGTCAGGGTTCCCCATTGCGTCGGTCGTGATCCCCGAGAAGGCGAGCGCGAAGAAGTTGAACGCCTTGGTGTTCCCGAGCTCCGCGGCGCTCGCCCGGATCGTCGCGCCGGTGGAGTCGTAGCCGAACGTGACCGACGACTGCGACGGCGCCGAGTCGTAGCCGGTGCCGTTCCACTTGAGGAGGGTGACCGAGCCCGGATCGAGCTCGATCGCGTACTCGGCGCCGGCGGACTGCGGATCGCCCGTCGCAGACTGCTGATCGGTGTCGAGGAACACGAGCACCGACATGTCCGCCGTCAAAGCCGGCCGGTTGCTGATGTTGATCTTGAACGTGACCAACCCGGCGTCGTTGTTCGAGACGACGATCGTCGTGATGTCGGGGGCTTCCGGATCCTCACCGATCGAATCGGTGAACGTCTGCGAGTTCCCCTTCGCCGTCGCGCTCTTGGCGAGGGCCGATGTCGGCATCGCGACCACCAGTGCGGCGAGCATCAATACGGCGCCGAGCATAAGAGCACTGCCTGGTCTCATTTGAACCTCCGGGCTCTGGGCGACGGCATTAGGCGCCGGAGCGCCCACTCTAGGCGAACGCCGCGCGGATGTCAGCGCCTGCGGGAGTTGGGTCGGCTGAGGGTCACGCCTTGAACCGGGCGAGCGAATCGCCGATCATCGGCTGCATGCGAGGTGCTCGTCTTCTCATGCTCGCGGCGATTGCGGCAGCGCTGCTGTCTCCGGCCGCGAACGCGAAGACCCCGGTGCCCACGAAGCCGGCGGGAACAGGGAGCGAGCCGACGGCCGGTGGCGGCGTGATGCCCGGCAAGAGCTTCAGCGCGCACTACGCCGTCGCGCTGCTCGACATTTCCTTCGACCAGATCCAGATCTTTCTCTTTCCCAAGCGCGTCGCCTGTAGCGACGTCGCGTTCGCAACGACGCCCTACGTCGCGGTCACTGTCGACACCAGCGGTGCGCCGTTGCTCATCGGGCGCCCGTCGCTCCAGAACGGCCGCGCGTTCGTCCAGGTCGACTTCCATCCGGCGACGGGTAGCAAGTATTACGCGATCCAGCCGGGTGCCTCGATCACGTTCACGCGCGTCGACCCTGCGCGCAACGGCGTCTGGCACGGGAGCGTCACCGTCAAGCGGCAGCATTTCGAAGGCCACCTGTTCTCCTACAGCGGGACCTTCGCCGCGCGCTGGTGCGGGAAGAACTGAGGATCGGGCACGCGTTGCTGCGGCTCGCGGCTGTGGCCGGCGCGCTGCTCATGTGGCTGGCCCCCGCCGGCGCCCATGCCGGCGCCGCGACGAAGCAGGAGCGCTGGATCGCCTTCCGCGCGGGTCGGCCGGCCGCCGGCGTCCACGTCATCCAGCGAGGACGGGGCTACTGCTTCACCGGTTCGCTCGCCGACCCCCGCACAGATGCCTGGCGCTGCTTGCTCGGGAACGAGATCCAGGATCCCTGCTTCTCGGGAGGCAGCGCGTTCGTCGTCTGCCCGGATGGGACGCCCGACTCGCGTGACGCCCTCCGGCTCCAGCTGACCAAACCGCTGCCTCAAAGCCGAGCGAACCCGCCCGGCGATCCGACCCGCAAGGCTCCCTGGGTGATCGTCACCGCCGGCGGGGCCTACTGCTACCGCGTGACTGGGACGACGGACGTCGCGGCGGGGAGAGCGCTCACGTACGAGTGCGCGGGAGCGGCGGCGCTCGCCGGCAGCCCGAACCGGATGCAGCAAACGTGGACGATCGGCCTGCTCGCAACGGCCGCAGCCAAGCGCTACGTCACGACCGTCATCGCATCCGCCTGGTGGTGAGCAGCGCCGCGAGCTCCGCTCGCAGGCCGCTGCAAAACCGGGTCACGCCGCTCGGCGAGCTCGTCGCAGATCCCGCGCGCGGCCTCGTCTACGGAAACCGCGGCTGCCTGCACGACGAGACCGGCTGCATTCGCCGCCGCTACAACGGCAAACGCTGGATCGCGTGTCGGCTTCAATTCCGGGGGTGGCACCGCCGGCCGCTCCTGCAGCCAGGCCGCTTCACCGAGCTGTTCTTCCTCGATGAAGCGACCGCCTTCGCAGCCGGCCATCGTCCGTGCGCGCTCTGCCGCCGCGCGGACTACGACCGTCTCGCCGCGATCTGGCGCGAGCTCCATCCCGGCTCGAACGGAGCGGACGCGATCGACGGGCAGCTCCACGCCGAGCGCGTCGCTCCCGCCACGCGCGAGCAGCTCCACCATGACGCACCGCTCGACGGGCTACCCGACGGCGCGTTCATCCTGCTCGAGAGCGATCCCTGGCTCGTGCTCGGCGCACGCCTGCTGCGCTGGACCGCGGCGGGCTACGCCGAACACGAGCCTCGGCCCGCAGGTCTGCAGGCGCGACTGATCACGCCTCCCTCCCTCGTGGCGGTGCTGGGCGCGGGCTGGCAGCCGCTCGTGCCGCTCCTGCACCCGTCCGCGAAAACCAACTGATCCGTATTTACGCCGGCCTCCGGCGCGCGTACAGTCCGACGGTACCCGCCCTCGGGGGAGCGGCTCTTGCACAACGCGGTCCAGGTCTTTCACTACATCAACCTTGTCGCGTACGTCGCGCTCGGCGTCGTCACGCTCTTCTTCTGGCTACGGCGGCGCGACCGGCCGACCAGGTGGGCGGCGATCGCGTTCGGCTCGCTCGGCGTCCTCGAGCTGCTGAGCCTGATCCCGAATCACGCGGGCAATCTGCCCGAGCGCGCGATCGGCCGCGTCGTCATCGCGTTCCTCGTCGTCTTCCCATACTTCCTCTTCCGCTTCACGAACGCCTTCCGCGCAGCGAACCGGCGGCTCGCAAACGCGCTCTTCCTGCTGAGTGCGACCCTCGTCGTCTGGACGTTCGCGCTCCCGAAGATCCCGCAGCAGGGAGAAGGGCGCAGCGGCGTCTTCGAGGCGTTCGTCACCCTCTTCTTCATCCACTGGGCAGTGCTCTCGATCGTCTCTGCCTCGAGCCTCTGGCGTGCCGGACGCGCGCAGCCCACAGTCGCCCGGCGACGGATGCAATTCCTCGCGTTCGCGACCGGCCTGCTCACGCTCGCACTCCTGCTCGCGGTGTTCACCACGAAGCAGTACTCCGGGTTGTCGCTCGGTTCGGGGATCCTCGCCACGGTCAGTGTCGTCGCGTTCCTCCTCGGCTTCGCACCGCCGCGGATGCTGCGCATCTTGTGGCGCGCCCCGGAGCAGGCGCGCGCGCAGCAGGCGCTCGCGAGCTTGCTCACCTTCGCCAAGTCGCCGGAGGAGGTCGCTTCGCGCGTGCTCGAGCCGGCCGCGGGCATCGTCGGCGCTCGCGCGATCGCGATTCGCAACGACGACGGCACCGTTGTGGCCGCGTGGAACGTTCCGGAGAGCACGCGGACGAGCCTCGAGGAGGGCGGTTCGGTGCCCGAACTGTGGGAGGACGCGCGCGTCGTCGACCTCGAGATGACCGACGGCAGCAGCATGGTCGTCTGGACGTCCCCCTACGCGCCGGTCTTCGGCGACGAGGAGCTGCGACTGCTCAAAACGCTCGGCGCGCTCACCGGCCTCGCCCTCGATCGCGTCCGCCTCTTCCAAGCGGAGCACAACGCGCGCATGGCTCTCGAGCGCGCCGACGAAGTGAAGACGAACTTCATCGCGCTCGCTGCGCACGAGCTGCGTACTCCGATGACCTCGATCCACGGCTTCGTCACCACCCTGCACCACCTCGCCGACCGCCTCGACGACGGGCAGCGGGAATCGCTGCAGAAAGGGCTGCTCCAACAGACACAACGCATGACAACTCTCGTCGAGCAGCTGCTCGATCTCTCGCGCCTCGACGCAGAGGCAGTCGACATCGCGCCGGAGCGGGTGGACGTGCGCGCGCACGTTGAAGACATCGTCCACCTCGCGGCAGCCGATCTCGCCGCGGTGCGCATCGACGTGCCTGCGGACACGATCGCGCTTGTCGACCCCAACGCGCTCGACCGAATCGTGACCAACCTCCTCACGAACGCCTTCAGGTACGGCGTACCACCGGTGCGAGTGCACGCCGAGCAGACCGACCGTCATTTCCGACTCACTGTCGAAGACAATGGAAGCGGCGTCCCGCCCGAGTTCGTGCCAGACCTGTTCGAGCGCTTCACGCGCAGCGAGGGATCGCGGGCGACCAGCGGCGGCACCGGCACCGGCCTCGGCCTCGCGATCGCCCGCTCGTACGCGCGAGCACACGGCGGCGATCTCGTGTACGAGGATGCGGAGCCGCACGGCGCCTGCTTCCGGCTGATCCTGCCCATGGGCAAGGAGCCGGCATAGACCGCTGGGAGGAAGGCTTCGATTCGTGGACGCCTCGGCACGGCGGCACGGCGCCCGACGACACGGGCATCGACCTCGACCGGGAGGCGCTGCTTCGGCTCGCACGCGAACTCGCGGAGCAGCGGCACGCCGAGCAGGAGCGCGCCGGCGTCGAGCTGGAGCGACTGAAGCAGTCGCTGCGCGAGCGCGCGGAAGCGATCGCCACCCGCGAGCAAGAGCTCGTCGCGCTTCAGAAGCGCCTCGACACGGGCAAGCCGCGCAAGCAGGAGAAACCCGAAACGGCGGACACCGACGCCCTCATCGCCCGCGAGCGCGCCGCGCTCGAGCGGGCGAAGACACTCGAGGCGCGCGAGCGCGAGCTGCAGGCGCGCGCCGCGGACATCGACGCCCAGGCCGAGGGGATCGCGCTGCGCGAAGGTGAGCTCGCTGCCGAGCTCGCCCAGGCGCAGTCACAGCTGAACGAATCGCTGTCGGAGCGAGAGCTCGCGAACGCCGAGCGCGCACAACTCGAGGAGCGGGCAGAGGACGCACGTCGCGTCGAGAAGGAGCTCGCCGCCCGCCGGATCGAGCTCGAGCAGGAACGCGATCGGCTCGAGGCTCGCGCACGTGACGTCGACGCTCGAACACACGCTCTCCAGGCGATCGCATCCGAACCGGAGGATCGCGACGACCCGAGGCAGGAGCGAGAAAACGAGCTCCGCCGTCTCGAAGCGAAGCTCGAAACACGCGAGCGGGAGCTCGCCCTCGCGCGCCAAGGCCTCGACTCCGAGCGGAACGTGTTGCTCGACCGCGAGCGTGCAATCCGCCGCCGCGAAGTGGCCGAGGTGCGGCAGTCGTACGACGCGCCGTTGCAGACACCAGGCTTCAGCGAGGGTCTCGCGGCCTTCGTCAGCTCGCGCTCGCGCCGCTGATTTTTCGCACAGCTTTTCGGCACAACGCGATTGCTATCGTCGCAGCACGTCTCAGCCCGCCTCCGGCGGGCCCATTCGTCTGGCCCGAATACGTGAATCCCGTCGACCCACCCGATCTCGGCCTGCTGCCGACCTTCGGCAGGCTGCTCCGGCTCTGGCGAGCAGAGTGGCGCCTGGGCGCAGTCGGGCTCTCGCTCGCGTTCGTGTACACGATGATCTCGATCGCGATTCCGCTGCTCATGCAGCAAGCGGTGGACCACGCAATCGTCAAGCACACGAAGCCGCTGTGGCCGTACATCGCCGCCATCGTCGGTCTCGCCATCGTTCGTTTTCTCGTCAACTTCTCGCGCCGCTACGCGACAGCGCGGATCGGCATCCGCATCGAAGCCCGCATGCGCGAGCTCCTCTACAGCGCCTATCTGCGCTACCCGCGCGCGTTCTACGACCGCCACGCCACCGGTCAGGTGCTCTCCCGCGCGACGAACGACCTCTATCCCATCCGCTACTTCATCGGGTGGGGTCTCGTGCAGGGCATGCAAAGCCTGATGATGATCGTCTCGGCCGGGATCGTGCTCGTGCTCGTGAATCCGCGGCTCGCGCTCTACACGGCCGTCGCGATGCCGCCGATCACCGTGCTCGCGCTCCGCTTCGCGCGGCGCGTCTCGCCGCTCTCCCGCAAGGTGCAGGTGCGCAAGGGAGATGTGACGGAGGCGGCAGACGAGGCCGTCGTCGGGATCGAGATGGTGCAGGCATTCGGCCGCGAGGAGGACGTGCGCGGCCGCTTCGGCGGCAGGGCGGAGGCGGTACGCGACACCGTGCTCGAGCAGGCGGGTGTCGAAGCGCGGCATCTGCCCGGGCTCTACTACCTGCCGGCGCTCTCGATCGCGGCCGTCGTTTTCTTCGGCGGGCGGCAGGTGATCGCCGGCCACCTGTCGATCGGCCAGTTCGTGCTCTTCGAGACGCTCTTGCTCCAGCTCGTCTGGCCGCTCGAGGCGCTCGGCTGGATCACGAACCTCGCCCAGCGCGCGCTCGCGTCGGCGGGTCGCAGTTTCGCGTGGCTCGAGGGGATCGAGCCACTCCCGGAGCCGAAGGACCCCAAGCGCCTGCCCGCGGGACCTCTCGGCGTGCGCTTCGCCGCCGTGCACTTCGCCTACGGAGGTGAGGAAGACGTGCTGCGCGGGCTCGACCTCACGATCGAGCCCGGTGAGATCGTTGCGGTGTGCGGCCCGACCGGGTCGGGCAAGACGTCGCTTCTCAACCTGCTGTCGCGTTTCTACGACCCGACGGGTGGAGGCGTGCTCATCGGCGACATCGACACGCGCGCGGTTCGTATCGCCGAGCTGCGTTCCGACGTCGCGCTCGTGACACAACGTCCCGTGCTCTTCTCGGTGACGCTGCGCGAGAACCTCCTGGCGGGCCGCGAAGACGCGGACTGGAGCGACGTGCTCGCGGCCTGCGAGGCTGCTGGCGTCGACGCGTTCGCAGAGGAGTTGCCCGACGGCTACGACACGTTGATTGGAGAGCGCGGTATCAATCTCTCCGGGGGCCAGCGCCAGCGCGTCGCGCTCGCGCGCGCACTCGTCACCGGCGCGCGCGTTGTCGTGCTCGACGATCCGCTTTCTGCGGTCGACACGCTCACGGAACGCCGGCTCGTCAAGCGGCTTCGACCTGCACTCGAGGGCAAGACGGTGCTCGTGGCGACGCAGCGCCTGTCGACCGTCGAGCTCGCCGATCGCGCGGTCGTGCTCGTCGACGGCCTCATCGTCGAGTCGGGTGCCCCCGCGGAGCTGCTGCACGCCGGCGGCGCCTTCGCCGCGCTCTTCGGTGACGAGGTGGTTGCCGCGTGAGCATGCTCACGCGGCAACCGGGGAGGGGGACTCGGGGGAACCGAGAGGTTTCCCCTTGCGCCGCGTCGCGCCTTTGGTGCGGCGCGGCGGAAAGCGTGGTTGCCGCGTGAAAAGGCTCTGGCGCTACCTCGAAGGGCAGAAGCTGCTGGCCTTTGCGCTCGTGCTTGTCGCGACCGGTAACGCAGCCGCGCAGACGGGAGGCTGGTTGCTCGTGCGTAGCGCGATCGACAAGGGCATCACGGCGGGCAACGAGCACTACCTGACGGTGATCGTCGTCATCTACCTGATCGTGGCGGCGTGCGGCTGGGTGCTCCAGGCCGTGCTCATCCGCGGGCTTGCAGGGCTCGGCCAGCGGATGGTGCTCGGACTCCGCCGCGACCTCTTCGATCACCTGACGGGTCTGTCGCTCCGCTACTTCTCGCAGCAGAAGGCGGGCTGGATCATCGCGCGGCTCACGAGCGACGTCGATGCGGTCTCGGACGTCCTCTCCCAGGGCATGCCGACGCTCGTCGCCAACGTGATCCTGCTGCCGGCCGCCGTGATCGCCCTCCTGATCGCCGACTGGCGGCTCGGCCTCGTTGTCTTCGCGACGGTCCCGCCCGCGCTCGTCTTGACGCGTTGGTTCCAGCGCACCTCACACGTCGCGCTCATCGAGACGCGTAACCGGATCGCCGCCGTCACGGCGCAAATCGCGGAGTCGGTCTCCGGCATGGCGGTCGTGCAGGCGTTCAACCGCGAGCGCACATTCCAGGCGCAGTTCGACCTGCTGAACGCGGCAAACCGCGAGCAGAACGTCTACACGCAGAAGATCTTCTCGATCTTCTTCCCGGCGATCGAGTTCCTCGGCGTGCTCGCGACCGGCGCCGTCCTCTACACCGGCAACTCGCTGCTGACGCATCACACGATCACGATCGGGACGCTGATCACCGCGCTCTACCTGCTACAGCTCGTCTTCCAGCCGTTGCAGGAGCTCTCCGACGTCTACGGCCAGCTGCAGTCGGGCGCGGCCGCGATGGTCAAGATCGCCACCGTTCTCGACGAGGAGCCGGAGATCCGCGACCGGCGCGACCCGCATGAGCTGCCGCGGATCGACGGCGATCTTGAGATCGACAAGGTCGTATTCGCGTACGGCAAGGAGCCGGTGCTGCACGGCGTCGAGATCCGCGTACCGCCAGGCGGCTGTCTCGCGCTCGTCGGTGAGTCCGGGGGCGGCAAGTCCACCCTTGCACGTCTCGTCGGCCGCTTTTACGACCCCGATCAAGGTGCGGTCCGCGTCGACGGCGTCGATCTGCGCGAAGTCAAGCTGCGCTCGTACCGCCGCCAGCTTGGGGTCGTGCTCCAGGATCCGTTCCTCTTCAGCGGCACGATCGCGTCGAACATCCGCTTCGCGAAACCGGACGCGACCGACGAGGAGGTCGCGGCGGCGGCAGCAGCTGTCGGCGTCGACCGCGTTGCAGCACGACTCTCGGGCGGGCTCAACCACGAGGTGCGCGAGGGCGGCTCAGGCCTCTCTGCAGGCGAGCGCCAGCTGATCTCGATCGCCCGTGCGCTGCTCGCCGACCCGCGCATCCTCATCCTGGACGAGGCGACGTCGAACATCGACCGCCCTACCGAGGTGCTCATCGAGCGCGCTCTCGACCAGCTCCTGTACGGCCGGACGTCGATCATCATCGCGCACCGCCTGTCGACTGTCCGCCGCGCGGACGAGATCGTGGTCATCGAGCACGGCCGCATCGTTCAGCGCGGCACTGAGCGCGACCTGCTCGCCGAGGACGGGCCGTTCCGCCGCCTCGCGTACGACCTCACCGGCGGTGCCGCGGTGGAGGCTGCTGCGGGCTGAAAAGTCAAAAGCGGGGTCAGACACCTGCGGGTGTCTGACCCCAGATCTGCTAGCGGCGGAGGTCGGCGAGAACGCCGAGGGCGACCTCGACGACGCGCCCGTCGAACTGCGAGCCGGCACCCTCGCGCAGGCGGCGCGCCGCCTCGGGATGGCTCAACCGCTTGCGGTACGGACGATCGGTCGTCATCGCGTGGTACGCGTCGCAGACGAAGATGATCCTCGACTCGAGCGGAACCTCCTCGCCCGAGATCCCGTCCGGGTAGCCGCGGCCGTCCCAGCGTTCGTGGCAGTGGCGGACGATCGTGCGGACTTCCTGCAGGCGGTCGATCGGCGCGATGATCCGCTCTCCGAGCTCCGGATGGGTCTCGATCAGCGCACGCTCCTCGGCCGTGAGCCGGCCCGGCTTCGCGAGGATGTCGCTCGGAATCCCGATCTTCCCGATGTCGTGCAGGAGCGCGCCGAGCTCGAGCCGCTTCAGGCCGCGGTTGTCGAGGTCGAGCTCGTCACCGACGCGCAACGCGAGGTCGGTGATCCAGCGCGCATGCATGGAGGTGTACTCGTCGTTGGCCTCAAGGGCGTTCGCAAGCGCCTCGACGGTCGAGACGAACGTCTGCTCCAGCCCCTCGTAGTTGCTCGCGTTCGCGATCGCGAGCTGCGCCTGATGCGCGAGGCCGCCGAGCAGCCGGAGCTCGCGCTCGCCGAAATCGGTGCCAGGAAGAGCCGCGATGATGCAGCCGACCCGTCGGCCCACGGCGAAGGGCGCGATCGCATAGGAGGCGTCGGGGTCGAGCGGATCGTCGTCGAGGCGCGCGTACTGGTCCGGATGGAGCACGAAGGGCTCGGAGCCTGATCCGAGATCCCCACGAGCCTCCGTGACATGAAAGCGGCGTTCCTCCACCTTTGCGCGCTCCTCGTCGCTGAGACCGTGAAGCTTGCGAGGAACGAGCCAGCCCTCCTCGTCCTCGATCCAGACCGACGTGCGCGGGGAATCGATCAGCGTCGCGGTCAGCTCGACGACGCGCTCGAGGATGTCCTCGAGGCTCGACGCCGAGGAGAGCTCGCGTCCGAACTCGAGCAGCTGCGTCGCGCTCTCCGCCTCGCGGCGCGCCGACTCGTAGAGGCTCGCGTTCTCCACCGCGACCGCCGCGTGGCCGGCGAGCACCTCGAGCAGCCGCACATCGTCCTCGTCGAACTGGTCCAGACCGAGCTTCGAGACGACGATCACGCCCACCACGCGAGAGCCGTAACGCAGCGGCACTGCAACAAGTGACTCCTCGATCACCGATGTCCCCGGAATGCGCGACCCGAACTCGCAGTTCGCCGCGTCGTGGATGAGCAAGGACTCGCCGGTCTCGGCGCAGCGCCCCGTGATGCCGGTGCCGATCTTCGTGCGGAGCAGCTCGAGCGGGAGCGAGACGGTCTCGACGACGAACTCGCCGCGGAACGCCACCGGGACGAGCTCCTCGCCGTCGACGACGAACACGCGACAGTTGTGGTAATCGATCAGAGAGCGAAGCTCGGAGGCGATCTCGTCCCCGATCTCACGCACGTCGTTGAGCCGGTTGAGCTTGCCACTCAGACTCTGCAGCATCTTCATGTGCGCGATCGAGCGCACGTCGCGCTCGTGCGTCGGTGCGTCCGGGCGTTCGCTCGACACCTCGTCGTAAAGAACGACTCTGTCCTTGCCGCGGGCCTTCGCGGTCATCATCGCTGCCTCGGCGCACGCGGTGAGCTCGCGCGGGTTCATCGCGTGCTCCGGGCCAAGCGAGAGGCCGATCGAGACGGTGAGAGGACCAATGCCGGGAACATCGAGCTCCGCCAATCGCTGAACGAGCCGCTCGGCAACGGTCGCCGCATCGGCCCCATCGCACGAGCGCATGATCACACCGAACTCCTCGCCGCCGAGCCGGCACACGACGTCCTCCGGGCGAACGCACGCGCGCAGCGTGTCGGCGAGCGTGCAGAGCAACTCATCGCCGACACCGTGACCGTGTACGTCGTTGACGCGCTTGAAGTCGTCGATGTCGAGCATCAGGACCGCGACCGGCTTATGCGTGCGACTCGCATCCTGAAGCGCTGTCAGCAGTCGCTCGTGGAAGCTCCGGTGGTTGAAGAGGCCGGTGAGCGAGTCCGTCTGCGCCTGGTGCTCGAGGCGCGCGCGAATCTGCGCGTTGTCGAGTGCGAGCGCGGCAGCATCGGCGAAGCGCCTCGCGAGATCGAATTCGTCGGCGGTGAAGAGACCGTCCTCACCGATCCGATAGATGTTCAGCACGCCCTTGATCCGGGCGCGCGAGATCAACGGGATCGCGATGAGCGCCTCGGGATCGTTCGGCGTGCCCGGCACGAAGCGCACTCGCGGGTCTAGGTGCGCCTGGTTCACATGAGCGGCTTCGCGCCGCCGCGCAGCCCAGCCGGTGATGCCTTCGTCGAAGCCGATCTGCGTCGCCATGATCTGGTCCGCGTACTGGTCGCGGGCGAAGACGGCTGTCAGGACGCCCTGCGCTTCGTCCGCCTCGTAGATCGTGAGCGTGTCGTGCGGGATCAGGTCGCCGAGCGCGTCGGCGATCCGCACGAGGAGCGCGTCGAGGCTCTGCTCCGCAAGCACCTCGTGAAACACGTCGGCGAGTCGCTGATACGACTCGACGAGCTCCGGTGCTGCAGGGAGCAATGCGTCTCCCGGCATCAACCGGAGATGTGGGATCGGCCGCGCAACCATCCAGACCCTAGAATCGCTGGGTTTTGGCCGCGCCACCTCCCCCGAGTGAGGGAGAAGAGCCGAAGAGAGGCGAGGTCGCGCCCGAAGCTAAGGAAGCGGTGTCAGACACCGCTCGCGGTGTCTGACACCATGAGCGAAGCGTGGGAAGCGGTGTCAGACACCGCTCGCGGTGTCTGACACCAAAGCTTCAGTCGCCCCAGTCGAAGTCGCGAGCGCGATCGACGGCCCAGAAGCCGGAATCCTCGATCCCGCCTGCGGGCGCCGCAACGGCGGTGCCGGGTGCGCGGGCCTCTGCGGTCTCCTCGCCGGGCCAGGGCAGGTTCACGTCGGCGCCGTGCGCAACGAAGTCCGGAGCCACACCGTCCATCGTCTCTTCCAGGCGCGCCTGCTCCTCGGTCTTGAATAGCGGGTGGTTCTCGAAGGGATCTGCGGACTTGTAGCGGTCGATCGGCATCTGACGATCGAGGTCCGAGTTCCGCTCCTTCAACTCGAGGTGATCCCTGATCACCTGCGCGAATAACGACGGTGTCTCTACCGGCATACCTTTCCTCCGTCTCGGGGGCGTGCTCCTCCGTTGGCAGTGTAACCCGGTTTCGGACCCGTTAACCGCCGTGGATCTCGCCCGAATCTACTAAAAGCTACGGACGGGTGCTTCGAGCTCCACCCGGTTCTTTCCTGCGCGTTTGGCCCGGTAGAGAGCCCGGTCGGCGGCGGAGAAGAGCTCTCGCTCGTCGTCTCCGGGCCGGTGCTGGGCCACACCGAAGCTGCAGGTGACCCTCACGTTCTCCTTGTCACGGCCTGGGAACGAGCGCTCCGAGAAGGCTGCGCGGACGCGATCGGCGAGCTGAGCCCCGCCGGCCGCATCGGCCCCTGGCAGCAGGAGGAGGAACTCTTCGCCGCCCCAGCGGCCCGCGAGGTCGGAGTCGCGGACGGTCGAGCGAAGCACTCGTGCGAACTTGCGGAGGACGTCATCCCCGACCGCGTGCCCGTGCACGTCGTTGACCGCTTTGAAGTCGTCGAGATCGGCGAGCACGAGGGTCAGCGTCGAGCCGAGACGCTCGGAGCGCGCGATCTCGGCGGTGAGCGCGTCTTCGCACTGACGCCGGTTCGCGATACCGGTGAGGCCGTCGACGAGTGCTTGGCGCTCGACGATGCGATGCAGCCGCGCGTTTTCGAGCGCGATCGCAGCATGGGAGGCGAGCGAGCTTGCCGCGAGCCGCTGCTCGGTGTCGAACGCCTTGCCGACGACCGTGAGCGTGCCGAACGCCGTCCGGCCGACGGTGAGGCCGAACTCGAGACGCTCGCCCCCCGAATCCGGATCGCCGGTCTCGACGAGTGTGCCGTCGCTTGCAAGGAGTCGCGCGCCGCTCGCGTCCGTAGCTTCGACTGCAGCCTCGACGATCACGCGCAGCTGCTGGTTGACATCGTGCGTCGCGGCGAGCGCCTCGCCGAATCGGGTGATTGCGTCACGGAGGCGGCCGCGCTCGGCTTCGAGCTCGGCAAGTCGCGCTTCAAGCTGGTTCGCCATGTCGTTGAACGCATTCCCGAGCATCGCGAACTCGTCGCGGCCGCGAACGGGGACGCGCTCGGAGAGCCTGCCGCGCGCGATCCCGTGCGCTGCTTCGGCAAGGCCTCGAAGCGTCCGCACAATCGAGCGGCCTTCGAAGTACGCGACGAGCGAGACGAGTGCGAGCGACGCGATCAACCCGAGCAGAAGACGGTTGCGCGAGCTCGAGTTGGCGGCGTCGATCAGCGTCTGGGGGCTCAACACGGCGAACCGGACACTCGGGTCGTCCGAGACCGCCGGGGCGACGAGAGTGCGGAAGCGGTCGCTGCCGACGGAGACGGTCTTCATCTGCCCGACCGGCGCGGTCACCTTGCCGCGGACCGCGGGCGATGACGCGACGATCCTGCCATCCCGCAGGATGACGAGCGCGTCCGCCCGCGCGAGCCCGCTGCGCCGGCGAAGCGCCTCGACGAGCGTCACGTCGAAAGGCACGGACACCGTGACGTAGCCGACGAGCCCCTGGCGTGTCAGCACCGCCGCCTGTCGAGTCGCAGCGAAGATGGGGGGACTGTGGACGAGGAAGCCGTCGACCGACTCGACGGAGACGTTGCGCTCGTTGCGGAACATCCGAGCGAGACCCGAGCCGTCGCGGTTTTCGAGCTCCTTTTGGAAGATCGGCGTCTTCGCGATCCCCGTCGCCTGGTGCTGGGCCGCGTCGAGCAGTTCCTGGTAGGACGCGATCAGCGACCGCATCCCGGTCTGAAGGCGCGCGTCGACCCGCCGCGTCTCGCTTTGCCCCGCCACCTGCGCGAACCCCCAAAAGGCGGCCGCGATCGGCAGCAGCGATAGCAGCAGGAAGTAGATGACGAGCTTGACCTTGAAGCTACCCACGGTTCTTTCTCTCATTTCCGACGATGTTCAAGTGTCGGGCCCTTCTTGCCGATACCTCAATCGAGTGATGTTGATGTCGGCAGTTGGGGGAGAGAGCATGAGGGGTATCGACCGGTTTCTTGCAGGGATTTTGCTCGCGGGTGCCGTGGGGGGAGTCGCAGTCTTCGCCCGCAGTAGCGGCAACGGCTCGTCGGCTCACGCCGTCGACCTTCCAGCGCCACCACTGCAACACATCGGCGCCCCTGGGACCGTCCTCTTCGCCCACACGCCGGCGCCCACCAGCGTCGTAGTCGGCGTGAGCGGCCGCATCCAGGTCCAGCAGACGGCCGCGACCGCGCCGGTCCGCCGCACCACCATCCCGCGAGCCGCCCTGCGGCCCGTCGCGGCCGTCCAGCCCCAGGTGCAGGCACCGGCGCCGCCCGCACCTATACCGGCTGCGGCACCCGTCCCGGCTGTCGCTGCGCCCGTGCAGGCGCCGCAGCCGACGCGAGCCCTCGCCGCCGTCCAGATCGCACCGGCGCAGCTCGCACCGGTACCGAGCGATCGCAAGGGGAAGGGTCACGGCCGAGCCTTGGGCCACGACAAGCAGCACGGCCACGACGCGCCGCAGGCGGTCGAGGCCACCGTGGCACCGGCATCAGCGCCGACGCCGGCGCCGTCCGACGCCGCCGTCCTACAGACGACGCCGTTGGATTCGAGCCAGACGAGCGCGGACGATGGCACTGAGAACGGGGACACGACCGGACCCGGGAACGGCCACGGGCACGCCTGGGGCCACATCAAGGGTCGCGCCGAGTCAGACGGTAACTAGAATCGCCCTTGTGGCACGCCTCGGCAAATTCCGGCCCGGCCCAATCGGGGTCGCGGTCGCCATGTTCGACGTCTGGCGACGGATGTCGCCGAAGCAGCGCAAGCTCGCGCTGCAGCTGGCCCGTAAGCACGGGCCGACGGCCGCCAAGAAGCTGCTGCAGTTCCAGCGCGCCCGTCGCGGACGCTAGCGGAGGTCAGCTCGCGAGCCAGGAGAGCGCCGACGGCGCGAGCGCCGCACGGACGATCCGGTCCTGCTCGCGGAGATGCGCCGTTGGATAGCCCTCGCTCGGGCTCGCGCGCCAGGGGCGGCCGACGTAGAGGAGCGGTACGCCCTCGGGCTTCGCCTCCTCGAGCCGGTGGCGGATCGGCCGCCAGGCGCCCATGTTCTGCGGCTCCTCCTGCGCCCACACGACCTCGCGTAGGTTCGGATAGCCGTGAACGAGCGCCGCTGCCTGCTCGACCGGAAACGGATAGAGCTGCTCGATGCGGGCCACGGCCACACTCGTCGCGCGCGGCCGATCCTCGTGTCCGACGATGTCGTAATAGATCTTCCCCTGGCAGAGCACGAGCCGCGTCACGCGCACACGATCCGCCGACGCGTCGTCGATCACCTGCTGGAATTCGCCGTCGGCGAGGTCGTCGATGCTCGACGACGCCTGCTTCAACCGCAGCAGCCCCTTCGGCGTCATCACGACGAGCGGACGTGCCGTCACATCGAGCGCCTGCCTGCGTAGCAGGTGGAAATACTGGGCGGACGTCGTGCAGTTCACGATGCGGAAGTTCTCCTGCGCAGCGAGCTGCAGGAACCGCTCGAGTCGAGCGCTCGAATGCTCCGGCCCGTTGCCCTCGTAGCCGTGCGGAAGTAGCAGGGTGAGCCGCAAGGTCTCGCCCCATTTCGAAAGACCCGCGGAGATGAACTGGTCGATGATGATCTGCNNTCGCCGAACTGCGCCTCCCAGAGCACGAGCGTTTCCGGCGCAGCAACCGAATAGCCGTACTCGAACCCTAGGCACGCGTACTCGGACAACGGTGAGTTGTGGATCTCGAATGACGCAGTCGCTTCGTCGAGATGCTGCATCGGTGTGAACGTCGCGCCGGTGTTCACGTCGTGCAGAACCGCGTGACGATGCGAGAAGGTGCCTCGCTCGGTGTCCTGGCCCGTGAGGCGAATCGGGATTCCGTCGACGAGTAGTGCTGCGAACGCGAGCGCTTCAGCCTGGCCCCAGTCGATCCCGCCCTCCTCGAGCTGGTCGCGACGGCGCTCGAGCTGCCGCATCAGCTTCGGGTGCGGCGAGAACCACTCGGGCACGCGCAGCAGCTGCTCGTTCAGCTCCTCCAGCTTGTCGGCGTCGACGGCTGTCACGACCTCATCCAGCGTCGACGCGGGGATGCGACCGTCGGGCGTCGGTTGCGGTGTCGAGCCGAACGTCTCCTTCAGCGCTTCGTGCGCGGTCTTCAGCTGCGCCAGGACGTCCTGCTCGAGCGCATCAGCCTCCTCGGCGGTGACGATGCCCGCCTCGACAAGCCGCTGCGCATAGAGCTCGCGCACAGTCGGATGCTCCGCGATCGCGGCGGCGAGCAGCGGCTGCGTGTACGCGGCCTCGTCCTGCTCGTTGTGGCCGTGCCGGCGGTAGCCGACGAGGTCGACGACGACGTCGTGCCCAAAGCGGCGTCTGTATGCGAGGGCGAGTCGGACGGCGGCAAGCGCGGACTCGGGATCGTCGGCGTTCACGTGGATGATCGGGATGTCGAAGCCTTTCGCGAGGTCGCTCGAGTAGCGCGTCGAGCGCCCGTCGTCGGGGTCGGTCGTGAAGCCGACCTGGTTGTTCGCAATCAGGTGAAGCGTCCCGCCGGTCGAGTAGCCCGCGAGCCCTTCGAGATTGAGGGTCTCGGCGACTTCGCCCTGGCCGGCGAACGACGCGTCGCCGTGGATCAAGATCGGCAGCGCAACGGTCGGGTCGTGGTAGCCCTCCCGGGTCGAGCGGTCGGTCTGCTCGGCGCGCGCTCGTCCTTCGACGACCGGGTCGACCGCTTCGAGGTGGCTCGGATTCGACGCGAGGGTCACGTGAATCTCACCCGCATGCGTCGCGCGCGTGCCCTCCGCGCCCAGGTGGTACTTCACATCGCCACTCCCGCCCTCTTCGTTCACGACGACGGCCTCGATCGTCCGCTCACCTTCGAACTCGCGCAAGATCACTTCGTACGGACGCCCCACGACGTGCGCGAGCACGTTGAGGCGGCCGCGGTNNGCACCATCACGTCGAGGCCCTCGATTGCGAACTGCTTCTGTCCAAGGAAGGCGCGGCGGAGGTAGCGCTCCATTCCCTCGACCTGGCTGAGCCGGCCGAGCAGGTGCACCTGCTCCTCAGCGCTCGGCGGCTGCCGGTAGCGGCCGGACTC
>PLZU01000015.1 GCA_003152275.1 Actinomycetota bacterium | reverse complement strand
GTTGAAGGTCAGCGTCGAGCTGCCGCTGCCGGAGTTATAGGTAGCGGTGCCGCCCGAGTTCAGTGCCAGCGTCGGGCTGCCCGTCACCGTCACGTTCTCGCTGAAAGTAACCGTCACCGGAATCAACGTCCCCACCGGATAGGCGCCATCGGCCTTGGTCGAGGTGACGTTCGTAACCTTCGGTGCGGTGGTGTCGTAGACGAACGTGCGCGTGCTCGTACTCGTGTTGCCGATGTTGTCGGTTGCCTTGGCGGTGATCGTGTAGGTGTGGCCGTTGGTGAGCTGGCCGACGAGGGTGCCGGTGGCGTACGTCCAGGCGGCGGTTGTGCCGCCGGTGGCGTTGTAGAAGATCGACGCCTGGTTGAAGGTGGCGCCGCCCCAGTAGTTGCCGGCGCCGTCCTGGATCGCGATCTGCACGGTCGAGACTCCGGAGCCGCCGGCGTCGGCGGAGGAGCCGGCGATGTTGGCGGGCAAGCTAGTCGCGTTGTACGGAGTCAGGTCGACCGCGGGCGTCGTGACCGACTCGGTCGGTGGCGTGACGTCGCCCGGTGCGAACGCGGCTACGACATGGGTGCTCCGGTTGATGCCGGTCTGCGTCCAGCCGAGCGTCGTCGCGCCGGCGGCCGGGACGAGCTTCGTGCTCATGCCCATCGACTCGGTGGCGCCGGAGTCCTGTGTCAGCCGCGCGACCTGGCCGGCGAGCGGCGCGAGATTGCCCACTGCTTGGCCGCTCGCAAAGACGTCGACCACGGTCGAGTTCGCAGCGAGCGTCGTGACGTTGGTCGTCGTCGCGCCGCCCTCGAGGAAGCTCGAGTTGAACGCATCGGGAGCTGCCTGCTTGACGTTCCAGAGGCCGATCGCGCCTGCTGTCTTGTTGGTGAGGCCCGCCGGATAGGTGACGACAATGTTGAAGGTGCCGACCGGCGGCGCGACCATATACCAGAGGCTGTCGCACTCGTACGCACCGCCGGTCCCGGCCGTCGTCGCCGTCTGCGCGATGAAGGTCAGCGCCACCCCGTTGTACGTGACGTTCGTCGCCTGGCACGAGTTGTTCGTCGCGAACTCGGCGCTCGGGCCGACGACCAGCATGCGCATGTTCTTGTTCGCAGTCGTGTGCGCCCACGTGAGGTTGGCGCCCAAGGTCGCGGTGGTGGCCGACGACACCGTGGTCGAGGTGTCAACGAGGATCGGGCTCGACGTGACCGCGGGGGCGACGTTGCCGACGTTGTCGGTGCCAGTCAGCGTGTAGACGTAACACATGCCGTCCGTGGGAACCGTGTCCGGGCTCGTCACGACAGTCGCGCCGCTGTAGCCGCCCGCGGGGCAGGTGACGCCCGGGATCGTGGGGGCTTGGGCGTTCGAGCGCGTGATGACGTTGCTGGCCATTCCCGAGCCACCGGCATCGGTGAAGTTGGCCGTCGTGATGACGATGTTGTTGAGCGTGGCCGAGTTCGCGGGCACCGAGATCGTGCCGCCGGAGGGGACGGTCGTGTCGTTCACGAGCGTGACGGTGTTCGCGAGCGTGTTGCCGCCCGCGTCCGTCTCGGTCAGCGAGAGGGCCGGCGCCGCCGCAGCCGAGGCCGACCAACTGAACGTTCCGGACGTGAAGTTGGGCAGAGTCGTCGGCGTCTCGTTCGCGTGCGTCCAGACGCCGGCCAGCACCGGGTAGTTGACGGAGAACGGGCCGGACTGCGCATCGGTGAACGGATCGGAGAGGGTCAGGCTGCCGGCGTTGTTGCCGTTGTAGTAGATCGAGCCGCCGGCGGCCGCCTGGTAGGCGTTGCCGCTCAAGACGGACATCGTCTCGAGACCGTTCGTCGGCGCGCCGGTGTCGTTTGTGAGGCCGAACGTCATGCCTTGGCGGCGCGCGGACACGGACAGCGTGACCACCTGTGCTCCAACAGTGGTTCCGGCGGCCGCGACGTTCTCGTCGCCGGCGCCGACGGTGATACCCGCCGCGTTCCCCGACTGCTCGATCACGTAGGCGCCCGCCGGTGACGTCCACGTGCTCGCCGATGCGGAAGCGCCGAACCCGACGATTTCCTCGTTGGTGATCGCGGTGTTGGCGGAGAGGGCTGGGAACGTCGTGTTCGCTGCGTTCGCCCCTGGGTTGTACGCGGCGGCTGCGGCCTGACGGAGCGGGCTCGCCGCGCCCGGGGTCGTCGACACGAGGCTCGTGTCGACACCGCGATAGGACATGATCAGCGCCGCAGCCGCCACGCCGCTCGCACGCGTGAGGGCCACCGTCGCGCCCGGATCCGTGGCGATCGCCTTCCTCCAACACGTGATCTCGCCGAGTGTGGCGGTGGCGACCCCCGACGTTCCGCCGCCAGAGAGGTTCGCGACATTCCAGCCCGCGGGGCAGGCCGGGACGCCGTTGAATGCCTCCGCGAAGTGGAGGAAGAGGAGGTCCTGCGCGACAGCGGCGGGGGGGACGACGACGTTGAGGCCTACGCCCGCGCCGGTGATCGTCGCGACGGCGCCGGCGCCGCCCGCTCTGAGCACGGCCGGGTCGATGGTGTACGGCAACGGCAGCTTGCGGTCGTTGAGCCGCAGCTCGAGCCACCAGCTGTTGCCGACGCGGACCGTGCTCCACGTGAGGCCGCGCGGGGTGACGTCGTGCTTGTTGGCGTCGAGGATCTGAATCGCGGGGATCCACTGTGCGGCGAGTTTGCGCCCATCGAAGAAGCCGACGACGCCGGCCGGCGTCACCCGAGGCGTGAATGTTGTGTCGAGTCGCCAGCGCCATGTCTGGACGCCCTGGTGCCGGTCGACGGTGAGGAAGCTCTCGGCGCCCTGGCCCTTGTCGTCGAAGAGGATCGCTTCGCTGCCGACGGACGAGCGGCGAACGGCGCCGTGGTCGTACCGGCGCCACCGCGAGGCCGACGCCGTCGCCGAGGCGAGGCCGACGGAACCCGCAGCGTCTGCGACCGTCAGGCCCCGGTTCCCGATCGAGACGATGACGTGAGGTGTCGGAGTCCTGACGAGAGACGCCGAGGGCTCTATAGCCCCGAGCGCTCTCGTCAGGAATGCCGGTGTTGCGTGGTGCGAAACCGCGTGACTGCCCCGGAGAGTGGCGAGCTCGGAGAGGGCAACGGCGGCGAGAGCCACGACGGCGAGCGCCGCGGCGATGGCGAGCGGTCGACTGCGGAGAGCGCGAAAACCCTCGGCTATAGCCGAGCGCTTTCCAAGCCGCAGGTTCGGGAAGCTCGCCATTTCCATCCGCGTGCGTTTGAGCACGCGACTCCTTAGCACTGATAATCGGCTAGTTCTGGGGGCCTACTGGAGCGTTTTCGAGTAGGAAACCGGTAGGAATTCCGTTCTTTCCCCCTATAGGGTTACGTTTGCGTCGTACGGCACGACCACGACGATGCGTTCGACCCCGCCGCGGTGCGGCCTGCTTCGATGGCTAAGCCTCGACTAGAGCTTTAGTGTTACGGCGCTTCCATTGCCTGCCGTGAAAACACGAGGCGGGCGCTCACCACCAACGGTAGCCCACTTACACTTCGCCCGATGGCCACGACCGAGGACCCGAAGGCCGGCGTCGGCGGCACCGAGGAATGGCGCCGCGAGCTCTACGACGCGAAGCCCGAGCGTGAGGGCGAGCTCTTTTCGACGATGTCGGGGATCGAGAACGAGCCGCTCTATTCGCCGGACACGGTGCCGGTCGATTACGAGCGCGAGCTCGGCTTTCCGGGCGTCTATCCGTTCACTCGTGGCGTCTACCCGTCGATGTACCGGGGGCGGCTGTGGACGATGCGCCAGTTCGCAGGCTTCGGGACGGCGGCGGAGACGAACGAGCGTTTCCGTTATCTGCTCGAGCATGGCCAGACGGGGCTTTCGACGGCGTTCGATATGCCAACGCTGATGGGCTACGACAGCGATCACGCGCGCTCGCTGGGCGAGGTCGGGCGGGAGGGTGTCGCGATCGACTCGCTCGACGATATGGAGACGCTCTTCGGAGGGATTCCGTTGAGCGAGGTGTCGACGTCGATGACGATCAACGCGCCGGCGGCGATGCTGCTCGCGTTCTACGCGTGCGTCGGCGAGAAGCAGGGCGTGCCGATCTCGGAACTGCGCGGCACCGTGCAGACGGACATCCTCAAGGAGTACATCGCGCAGAAGGAATGGATNNAAGGAGTACATCGCGCAGAAGGAGTGGATCTTCCCGCCGAAGCCGTCGATGCGGCTGGTGGTGGACATGATCGAGTGGTGCTCGCGGGAGATGCCGTTGATGCATCCGGTCTCGATCAGCGGGTACCACATCCGCGAGGCGGGATCGACCGCCGCGCAGGAGCTCGCGTTTACGCTCGCCGACGGTTTCGCGTACGTCGATGCGTGCGTGGAGCGCGGCCTTGATGTCGACGATTTCGCGCCTCGCCTTTCGTTTTTCTTCAATGCGCACCTCGACTTTTTCGAGGAGATCGCGAAGTACCGGGCGGCACGTCGTATCTGGGCGACTCAGCTGCGCGAGAAATACGGTGCGAAGAATCCGCGCTCGTGGTTGATGCGCTTCCACACGCAAACGGCCGGTGTTTCGTTGACCGCGCAGCAGCCGGAGGTCAATCTGATCCGGACCGCGATCGAGGCACTCGCAGCGGTGCTCGGCGGCACGCAGTCGCTCCACACGAACAGCTTCGACGAAGCGCTCGCGCTGCCGACCGAGAACGCGGTTCGGCTTGCGCTGCGGACGCAGCAGGTGATCGCGCACGAGGTCGGTGCGGTGAACACGATCGACCCGCTTGGCGGCTCGTACTATGTCGAGCACTTGACCGCCGAGCTCGAGCGGCAGGCCTACGAATACTTCGAGCGCATCGAGAAGCTCGGCGGCGTCGTGCCGGCGATCGAGGAGAACTTCTTCCAGCGCGAGATCGCGGAGGCGTCGTACCGCTATCAGTCCGAGGTCGAGGCGAAACAGCGGATCATCGTCGGCGTCAACCGCTACCAGCTCGACGAGGAGGAGCCGATCGAGATCCTCCGCATCGACCCGGCGCTCGAACCCCAGCAGATCGAGCGAGTGCAAGCCGTGCGCGCACGCCGGGACTCTGCGGCGGTCGAGCAGGCGCTCGCGGAGCTCAAGCGCGTCGCGGAAGGCGACGCGAACCTGATGGAACCGATCATGGACGCCTCACGCCTCTACGTGACCATGGGCGAGATGTGCGATGCGCTCCGCGACGTCTGGGGCACCTGGCGCGAAACCCCTGTGTTCTAGACTGGCCGCGCTATGGCCGGACCGATCAGAGTCGTCGTCGCGAAGCCCGGTTTGGACGGGCACGATCGCGGCGCCAAGATCATCGCGCGCGCGTTGCGCGACGCGGGCATGGAGGTCATCTACACCGGCCTGCACCAGACGCCGGAGCAGATCGTGGAGACGGCCATCCAAGAGGACGCCGACGCGGTCGGCATCTCGATCCTCTCGGGCGCGCACATGACGCTCGTGCCGCGCATCCTCGCGCTCTTGCGTGAGAACGGCGCTGAGGACGTGCTCGTCGTCGTCGGCGGCACGATTCCGGCTGACGACGCAGACGAATTGCGCAAGCAGGGCGTCGCCGACGTGTTCGGTCCGGGCGCGACGACGACCGAGATCGTCGATTTCCTCAAGGGTGCGGTACCTGCTTGAGCGTTGAGGTTGCGCGCGACCGCGCAGTTGCAGTCGTCACGATCGACCGGCAGGACGCACTCAACGCACTCAACGTCGAGACCCTGACCGATCTGCGCGATCGCCTGCGCGAGCTCTCCATCGACAACGGCGTGCGAGCGGTCGTGCTGACCGGTGCGGGGGAGAAGGCGTTCGTCGCAGGCGCCGACATCAAGTACATGAGCGGCCTCGAACCCGACGCGGCGAAAGGCTGGGGCGGGCTCGGTCACGAGACCGGCCGGCTGCTCGAAACGATGGCGAAGCCGACAATCGCCGCGATCAACGGCTTCGCGCTCGGCGGTGGCTGCGAGCTCGCGCTCGCGTGTGACATCCGCTACGCCTCGAGGCGCGCGAAGCTCGGGCAGCCCGAGATCAACCTCGGCATCGTTCCCGGCTGGGGCGGCACGCAGCGGCTCGCGCGTGTCTGCGGGATCGGCGTCGCGAAGGAGCTGATCTTCACCGGGCGCACTGTCGATGCCGAGGAGGCCCTGCGCATCGGCCTCGTGAGCGCGATCGCCGATCCGGTACTCGACAAAGCGGTCGAGACCGCGCACGAGCTCGCCGGGAAGAGCTCGCTCGCGCTCGCCCTCGCGAAGCGCCTCGTCAACATGTCCCCGGGAGCGCTCGACACCGAGGCTGACGAGTTCGGTGAGCTGTTCTCGAGCGCGGACGCTCAAGAGGGGCTGACCGCCTTCGCCGAGAAGCGCGCGCCGAAGTTCCTCGGCCGCTAGGCGCTTCTTCGAGGAGGAATCCCGGCCCGAGTGCGGTAATCCAGGGATTCATGCGCTTCCGGCTGATACTGGCGGGGGCGCTCGCGGCGGGTCTGGCGGCAGCCGCGCCGGTGGGCGCATCCCTCAATCCCCAGCACGCAGGGCTCCAGGTGGCGCTGCGGGCCCAGGGCCTCTACCTGGGGCCCATCGACGCGATCATCGGGCCGAAGACGGTCGCCGCCGTTCGCGCCTTCCAGCGCGTGCATGGGCTCCGCGTGACCGGGATCGCCGACCTCAAGACGCGCCGCGCGCTCGGCCCACTCGGCACGCCGCTCTTCGGATCGCGCGCGCTCTCGCGCGGCGAGTTCGGATGGGACGTCGCGGTCATGCAGTTTCTCTTGAACAAGCACGGCGTGCGCGTGCCTGTGAACGCGTACATGGACCAGCCGACTGTGGCGGGGATACGCCGCTACCAGCGTCTGATGCATCTGCCCGCCGACGGCATCGCCGGTCCCGCCTCGTTCGCCGCGCTCGGGCTCCAGACGCGCGTGCCGGTCAGGGCGGTACGCGTGACGACCGTGAGCCGCTATGTCGTGAAGCCCGGCGACTCCCTGACGGCGATTGCGCGCAAGCACGGAACGACGCTGTCGAGGATTGCGCAGCTGAACAAGCTCGATCCGGCTGACCCGCTGCTGATCGGCGTGAAGCTTCGCCTGCCTGCGAGCGTGCAGAGCGCCCCGACGGCGGTGTCCGCGACGAACGCGGGCACGGTGCGTGGCTCGCTCGATCGCTGGGCGGCCCACTACGGCATCGACGCGAGCCTCGCGAGAGCGCTTGCCTGGATGGAGTCCGGATACAACAACGAGGTCGTCTCTTCCGTCGGCGCGCAGGGCGTCATGCAGATCTTGCCCTCGACGTGGGACTACGTCGAGACCGTGCTGATCGGACATTCAGTCGCGCACGACGCCGACGGCAACGTGCATATCGGGCTCGCATACCTGAACCATCTGCTCCACGCCTTCAACGGGGATGAGCATCTCGCGCTCGCGGCGTGGTATCAGGGCGAGCGATCAGTGAGGGCGACCGGGCCGTACAAGGTCAGCAAGGTGTTCGTGGCGGACGTGCTGGCCTTGCGGCAGCGCATGTAGAGCGGATCTGCTCGACACCGCTTTTGTCGATACCATCGCGCGCGGCATGAAGATCGCCGTCTGCGTGAAGCACGTCCCGGAAGGCCAATCGCGGCTGGATCCGGCCTCGAAGCGGCTCGACCGCTCGGGCGAGGGCGCGCTCAACCATTTCGACGCGAATGCCGTCGAAGAGGCGCTGCGTCTGAAGGGCGAGTCGGATACGGAGGTCGTGGTCGTTTCGCTCGGACCGGCCAAGGCTGCCGACTCGTTGCGCAAGGCGCTCGCGATGGGTGCCGACCGCGCCGTGCTCGTCAGCGACGACGGGGCGGTGGGCTCCGACCTCGTCGCGACGAGCAAGGCGCTCGCGAAGGCGCTCGAGCGCGAGAGCGCCGACCTCGTGCTCTTCGGCCAGCAGGCGTCGGACGGCGACGGCGCAGTCCTCTGGGCGGCAGTCGCGGAACGGCTGCACCGCCCGGTCGTCTCGCAGGTCACCGAGCTGACGCTGCAGGACGGCTCGCTCCGCGTGAAGCGCCAGACCGAGTTCGGCTACGACGTGATCGAGGCGCCGTTGCCTGCGGTGATCGCGGTGAGCGACGCGATCAATGAGCCGCGGTATCCCTCCTTGAAGGGAATCATGGGCGCGAAGAAGAAGCCCTTCGAGACGTTGTCGCTCGCCGACATCGGCGTCGACGCCGGCGAGGCGGGAGAGGCGGGCTCGAAGACGGAGGTGCTCGCGCTCGGAGAGCCGCCGTCGCGGGGAGACGCGCGCAAGATCGAGGACGACGGCAGCGCGGCGCAGCAGATCTTCGATTTCCTCGCGGAGAAGCGGCTCGTATGAGCGTCCTCGTTTTCGTCGAGCATCACGGAAACGAGCTGCAGACAGGCTCGCTCGGCGTGCTGGCGAAGGCCGCAACGCTCGGCGACGTCTCTGCCGTGCTCATCGGCGGCGGCGTGAAGGCGCTCGCGCCCGCGGCGGCGCGCTACGGCGCAGCGAAAGTGCACATCGCGGAGGACGATTCCCTCGAGCCGCCGCTCCCGCAGCCTCGAGTCGACGTGCTCGCAAAGATCGTCGAGGACGGCGGCTACGACACCGTGCTGTTTGCGAACTCGGTGCTCGCCGCCGATATCGCTGCCGGGCTCGCGGCCCGCCTCGACGCCGGGCTCAACTGGGATCTCATCGACGTCGAGTCGCGCGACGGCACGCTCGTCGGCAAGCGTCCGGCGCTGCAGGATTCGGTTCTCATCGACGTGGGCTGGAAGGCGACCCCGAGGCTTGGGCTCTTCCGGGCGGGCTCGTTCGACGCCACACCGAAGGAGACCGGTCAGGCGGAGATCGTGGACGTCTCGGCCGACTACGAAGAACATTCGCGCAGCGCAAAAGTCGTCGATCGCGAGCAGGAGCAATCGAGCGGCCCGTCGATCGAGGACGCCGACGTGATCGTCGCAGGCGGTCGTGGCCTTGGCGCGCCAGAGAACTTCACGCTCGCCGAAGAGCTCGCCCGCGCGCTCGGCGGTGCCGTCGGCGCGACGCGCGCTGTCGTCGACGCGGGCTGGTACCCGTACTCGGCGCAGATCGGGCAGACGGGCAAGGTCGTGTCGCCAAAGCTCTACGTCGCGCTCGGCATCTCAGGCGCGATCCAGCACAAGGTCGGGATGCAGAGCTCCGAGAACATCGTCGCGATCAACAAGGACGCGAACGCGCCGATCTTCGAGTTCTCAGACCTTGGCGTGGTGGGAGACCTGAACAAGATCCTGCCCAAGCTCACAGAGGCTGTGAAGGCCAAGAAGGGCAGCTGACGATGACGGGCGCCGCCGCAGCCGGCTCCGTCGCTCCGACGTCTACAGGGAGGGCAGATCATGTCCGCTGAGAACGGCTCATCGAACGGGAGGGTCGTACCCGCCGCCTTCCCGCCCCCCGTGGACTCGCGCGCCGAGTTCATCAAGCGGGGGCTGGACCCCGAGGACGAGCTGATCGAGGTGGGCGTCGCAATCGTCGGCGGCGGCACAGCCGGCCTGGCGTGCGCGAACCGGCTGCTGCAGCTGCTCGCCGACGACCCCGAGACGATGGAGCGTCTGGGCGAAGTCCCGGTTGCGGTGATCGAGAAGGCCAAGACGTGCGGCGGTCACAACCTCTCGGGCGCGGTCATGCGCCCGGGCCCTCTCCAGGAGCTCTTCCCGGAGATGACCCGCGAGGACTGGCGCAAGGAGGGCTTCGCCTACGGCGAGGTGCTCAAGGAGGCGGTCTACATGACGCCGACCTCCAAGATCAAGCTCCGGATCCCGCCCCCGCCGCCGTTCAGGAACCACGGCAACGAGGTCATCTCGGTCTCCGCGATGGCCCGCTTCCAGCAGCGCCAGGCCGAGGAGGCCGGCGCCTACATCCTCACCGAGACCGCCGCCACCCAGATGATCGTCGAGCAGGGCCGCGTCGTGGGCGTGCGCTCCGGGGACAAGGGCCGCGGCAAGGACGGCGAGCCGCTCGGCAACTTCGAGCCGGGGACGGACATCAAGGCGCAAGCCACCGTGCTCGCCGAGGGCTGCTGGGGGCACATCACCGGCGCCGCGATCAAGGAGTTCGACCTCGCCGCCAACCGTGAGCCACAGGTGTGGGAGCTCGGCGTCAAGGAGGTCTGGAAGGTCCCCAAGCCGCTCGACCGCCTGATCCACACGATCGGCCCCTGGCCGCTGAAGATCTCGGCCAAGTACGGGCAGATCGGTGGCACCTGGATCTATCCGATGAAGGACGAGAAGACCG